>CAVXCW010000010.1:0-69574 GCA_963760325.1 uncultured Gammaproteobacteria bacterium
CAACCGCGACTGCGCTCGTGAATGCCGAAGCGGACGGGCAGAAAGGACACGGGCTGTCACGGATTCCCAGCTACGCCGCCCAAAGTCGTAGCGGCAAAATTGACGGACTCGCCGTACCGTCGTTGTCGCGCCCGGGCACAGCCTTGATTCGAGTAAACGCAAAATCCGGTTTTGCATATCCGGCGATGGATATTGCTTCGGAAACGCTGCCGGCTATCGCCCGAGTAACGGGTGTCGCGTCCGCTTGTATTTACGATTCACACCATCTCGGGCAGGCGGGCGCGCACGCGGAGCGACTCGCAAATGCGGGTCTCGTCGCACTGGTGTTCACGAATTCACCGAAGGCTATTAACTTCTGGGGCGGCCGGGAACCTATGATGGGTACTAACCCGATCGCTTTTGCTGCGCCGCGCGCGAACGCCGAGCCGCTCGTTATCGACCTGGCACTGTCCAAGGTTGCGAGGGGAAAGATTCTGGCGGCGAAAAACGCCGGCGAAAAGATTCCCGACTCCTGGGCGATAAATGCCGACGGCAAACCGACCGACGATCCCTCAGAGGCCATGCAGGGTTCAATGCTACCGATAGGCGACGCCAAAGGCGCCGCACTGGTACTCATGGTCGAGTTACTCGCCGCAGCATTGACTGGCAGCAACTTCGGTTACGAAGCCAGCTCGTTTTTTGACGCTGAAGGGGATTCGCCCGGCATAGGACACACGATCATCGTATTCGATCCTGTCATGACTTCCGGTGGTCGGTTTCCAGAACGCATGGGTAACGTTATTGCGGCAATCGAGCACACAGATGGTGCCCGGTTACCAGGCACGACGCGGCTCGAATATCGTCAGAAAGCGATTAGCGACGGCCTGCTGATTTCACCGGCACTGCACAAAAAGATCACTGCCATCGTCAATTTCGGGTCGCAAAATGCCTGACGTCGTTATTTCAGAATTCATGGACAAGAACATTGCGCTCGAGGTGCTGGACAAGCTCGATGTGCAATACGACCCGATGCTCGTCGACGATCGCGCGGCACTGCTGGAGACGCTTACCAGAGCGCGCGCCATCATCGTACGTAACCGGACACAAGTTGATAGCGAACTTCTCGACCACGCGCCCAATCTCAAGGTCGTCGGTCGCCTGGGCGTAGGGCTCGATAACATTGACCTCGAGGCCTGTAAGGCTCGCAGTGTCGTCGTCTGCCCAGCGACCGGGGCAAACGACATCGCCGTCGCCGAGTACGCGATCACCGCTGCACTCGTTCTTCTGCGTGGCGCCTGGAGCGCGAGTGACCGCATGATAGCGGGTGAGTGGCCGCGCACCGATCTAATGGGTCGAGAGATGTCCGGCAAACGATTGGGGCTAGTCGGATTCGGTTCGATCGCGAGGAAAGTCGCGGCGCGGGCCATGGCGCTCGGTATGTCTGTATCTGCTTTTGACCCGTATCTGGCGGCTGATGATCCTGCCTGGTCGGATGTTCGTGCCGCGACATTGGCCGATCTCGCCGCGGATTGTGATGTCATCAGTATCCACGTGCCATTGACAGAAAAAACGCGCCATCTGATCGGCGTCGAGTTCATCCGCAGCATGCGCGCGGGGTCGATACTCATCAACACCGCGCGAGGCGGTGTCGTCGACGAAAGCGCGTTAGTCGAAGCGTTGCGCGAGGATCGACTGGGCGGCGCGGCACTGGATGTATTCGAATCCGAACCGCTGGACAGCAAAAACGGCGCAGCATTTGCCGGAGTGCCCAACGTGTTGATCACGCCACATATTGCAGGGATTACTGAAGAAGCCAATCAGCGCGTCAGTCTCGTGACAGCACAAAACGTGCTAAAGCATTTGTGACAACAAATCAGGAACCTTCTCGTGGCCAGGCGCGGAGCGATTCGCACCGACGAATCAAGACTCACAAGGCGTCCTTATGTCACGAAGGTGAGCGGCCTGCAAGGTAGAACGGCGGCGTATTAAACGCCGCCGTTCTCGTTTTTTCATGAGTCACGAAAAGCTGTCGGAACTCACGTCAGGGGTTCACCTGGCACTCGGTGAGCCACGTTTCAGCGGCTCGCGTAAACCTTATCACCGTGAGACTGTTTCAAGTCGAAGCGATCGAGAGTCATCACCTTGGTCCATGCGTCAACGAAGTCACCGATGAATTTCTCTTCTCCACCGGACTCGGCATAAACTTCGGCGATAGCACGAAGCTCCGCCTGAGACCCGAATACGAGGTCAACAGGCGTTGCCTTCCATTTCAATTTGCCCGAAACACGATCACGACCCTCGTAAATGCCTGCGGCTTTCGGTGATTTCGTCCACTTCGTCGACATGCTGAGCAGGTTCACGAAGAAATCGTTGCTCAAGGTACCAGGTCGGTCGGTGAACACGCCGTACTCAGCGCTTCCGGCGTTTGCATCCATGGCCCGCATGCCTCCGACCAGGGCGGTCATCTCAGGAGCGGTCAGGGTCAGCAAATCCGCCTTTTCGACCAGCATTTCAGCCGGTGATCGGTAGTTTGCTTCACCGAAGTAATTGCGGAACCCGTCTGCGGTTGGCTTCAGGGCGGCAAACGACTCCACATCCGTCTGTGCCTGGCTGGCATCGGTGCGTCCCGGCATGAAGGGAACCTGGACCTCATGCCCGGCCGCTTTGGCCGCCTGCTCGATGGCTGCAGATCCGCCCAGGACGATCAGGTCGGCAAGTGATGCCTTTTTTCCACCAGATTGCGCGCCGTTGAAGTCTTTTTGGATGCGCTCAAGGCGATCCAGTACCTTCAATAGTTCATCCGGATTGTTGACGTCCCAATCGCGCTGAGGCGCCAGTCGAATTCGCGCGCCGTTTGCTCCACCACGCATGTCGGTGCCACGGAAGGTTGAGGCTGATGCCCAGGCCGTCCGCACCAGTTCGGGTACCGTCAAACCCGAGCCGAGAATCTCCGCCTTCAGATCCGCGATGTCACCTGCGTCAATCAGTTCGTGATCGACGGCCGGAACAGGATCCTGCCAAAGCAGTTCCTCACTTGGAACTTCCGCGCCGATGTAACGGGCCCGCGGACCCATGTCTCGATGCGTCAGCTTGAACCACGCTTTGGCGAAAGCCAGTTCGAATTCCTCCGGGTTCTTGCGGAAGCGCTCCGAAATTTCCCGGTAGCTCGGATCAAACTTCAACGACAGGTCCGTCGTAAACATTATCGGCGCATGCCGTTTCTTCGGATCGAAAGCATCCGGCACCATGTTTGCCGCGCCCTCGGTATCGGGAATCCACTGGATAGCACCGGCGGGGCTTCTCGTCTGCACCCAGTCAAAGGCAAACAGGTTATTCAGGTATTGCATGGACCAGGCAACCGGGGTGGCGGACCATGCGCCTTCCAGGCCGCTGGTGATCGTATCGCCCGCATTACCACTGCCACACTTGTTTTCCCAACCCATGCCTTGCTTCTCGATGCCTTCGGCTGCGGGTTCAACACCCACGCAATCCGCCGGTTTGGCGGCGCCGTGGGCCTTACCGAACGTATGTCCGCCGGCGATGAGTGCGACCGTCTCTTCATCGTTCATCGCCATGCGGCCGAACGTTTCTCGAATGTCTTTGGCCGCCAATAGCGGATCCGGGTTACCGTTCGGTCCTTCCGGATTCACGTAGATCAGGCCCATCTGAACAGCGGCCAGCGGCTTCGCCAGTTTTCTGTCGCCTTCGTAGCGCTCATCGGCGAGAAATTCGTTTTCAGGACCCCAGTACACCAGGTCGGCCTCCCAGTCATCCTCACGCCCGCCAGCAAATCCAAAGGTCTTGAAGCCCATCGATTCCATGGCGACATTGCCCGTCAGAACCATCAGGTCGGCCCATGAAATGCTCCGCCCGTATTTCTGTTTGATCGGCCAAAGTAAGCGCCGCGCCTTGTCCAGGTTGGCGTTGTCAGGCCAGCTGTTGAGCGGCTCGAATCGCTGTTGGCCGCCGCCGGCGCCGCCGCGGCCGTCAGCCACGCGGTACGTGCCCGCGCTGTGCCAGGCCATGCGAATAAAAAATGGCCCATAGTGTCCATAGTCTGCTGGCCACCAGTCCTGCGACGTCGTCATTAATGCTGCTATGTCTTTCTTCAGGGCATCGAGGTCGAGACTTCCGAACGCCGCAGCGTAGTTGAAGTCGTCGCCCATCGGATTGGACTCAGCACCGTGGTCGCGAAGAGGACTGAGGTCCACCTGTTCAGGCCACCAGAATTGGTTCGACTTCGGCGCGCCCTGTGCAAAAGCAGGGTTAGCTGAAAACGTCAGTGACATTACTGCCGCCAGAACGGCAAGCAAAGCTATCGTTTGATTAGGCATTGGAATAATTTCCTCCGGGTTGGACACAGGACATAATACTTTCGTATTAGAGCGCATCTACGCCATTTAAGCGAACGAATATTTCGATCGAAATATGCTATAAAATCGATTGCACGCTTTGCCTCAAGAATTCCGAGAAACGGCAAGCACCTGCAATTTAGTTTCGGCATTCCGCTATTCAATCGCGTTCGACACAGGCGTAGTTTGGTGGCAGCGTTTAGTTGCACTATGGGGGTCAGCGTGAGCCAGGTAGTCTTGAAGATTAATGGACAGGCCCATACGCTCGACGCGCCGTCCGATATGCCTCTGCTGTGGGCCCTTAGAGACAAGTTGAACTTGACGGGCACCAAGTACAGCTGCGGAATCGGCGTCTGCGGCACTTGCACCGTACTAGTTAATGGCATTCCCATGCAGTCTTGTCTCATGCCAGCGATCAGCTTGGCCGGCGCTGAGATAACCACAATTGAAGGCCTGGATCCCGCCGGTAATCATCCGGTTCAGAAAGCCTGGGATGACGAGGACGTTGCGCAGTGCGGCTACTGCCAGGGCGGACAAATACTGACCGCCAGCGCCTTGCTCAAGCAAAACCCGAATCCCGGCGATCGGGACATCGATGCCGCCATGGCCGGCGTACTTTGTCGTTGCGGCACCTACTCTCGTATCCGAAAAGCCATCAAGCGCGCCGCGCAATATGCGGCTGAGCAAGGAGGCGCAGCATGAATACGATTGAAAAACAGGTGCGCATGGATCGACGGGCTTTCCTGAAAGTCTCCATTCTGGCCTCCGGCGCACTGATGGTTGGCGTAGTAAGCAAAGGCTCGCTGCGGGCCGGAAGCGTGGAGAACGGTGTCTGGAAACCCAATCTTTACGTTCGCATCGAAACCGATGGAATGATCACCATCGTCAGCAAGAATCCGGAAGCCGGACAAGGCGTGAAGACGGCTTTCCCGATGGTGGTGGCAGAGTGCCTCGGTGTCGACTGGAAAAACGTGACCGTCGAACAGGCTGACCTCGACGATCGTTATGGCCGACAAGTTGTGGGCGGTAGCCGCGGAACGCCTGATGGCTGGGATGACCTGCGCATAGCGGGAACGGGTGCACGTTATATGTTGACGGCTGCGGCCGCCAGCGAGTGGGGCGTGCCTCTGGCGGAGTGCACGGCCGACAAAGGTTCGGTCATTCATAAAGCTTCCGGCAGATCCAGACGCTATGAGAGCCTCCTGGATATCGCCGCTACGTTGCCGGTTCCGGACGTTTCGGACCTCAAACTGAAAAGCCGTCCCTCAGAATTCAGTCTACTGGGGACGTTCGTTCCGGGCGTCGATAACCCGAAGATAATTACAGGACAAGCTTTGTTTGGCTGCGACATCCGCCTTGAAGGCATGCTGTACGCGATTTACGAAAAGTGTTCGACCTTTGGCGGCAAGGTTCGCAAAGCGAACGTAGATCAAGTTCGCAAGTTGCCCGGCGTGACGCATGCATTCGTGGTGGGCGGTAGCGACGACCTGACGGGCCTTCTACCCGGCGTGGCCATTGTTGCGGAGACCTGGTGGGAAGCGCAGTCCGCTCGCAAACAACTGCGCATCGATTGGGATACCAGTCACTCCGACTCAACGGCAGATTACGATCGTCAGGCGGAAGCCCTGAGAGAAGACGCCGGAGAAGCCTTGCGATCGGATGGTGACGTGGGACGTGCACTCAATTCTGCCCGGAAAGTAGTGAAAGCGAGTTATTACTATCCGTTCGTTTCGCACGCGAACATGGAGCCGCAAAACTGCACTGCCCTTTATCACGAATCGGGGCGCCTTGAGCTTTGGGCACCTTCGCAAAACCCGAAAGCAGGCAGGCAGTTGATCTCCGAAACCATGGGCATTCCGGAAGCCAGAATTCACGTGAATCTGACCCGCATCGGCGGGGGCTTTGGTCGCCGGTTGAGAAACGACTTTATGGTCGAAGCCGCGTGGATCGCTCGCGAAACACGCCAGCCCGTGCAACTGCAGTGGTCGCGCGAAGATGACATGCGACACGACTTTTATCGTCCTGCTGCATGGCATCATTTCACGGCAGGCGTTGACAAGAACGGTAAGATGACCGCCTTCGATCACCACTTCGTGACCTTCGGCAACAACGGCAAGACGGTGTCCGGAGCCGGTCTGTCGCCCGACCACTACCCGGCGGGTCTGGTCCCTAACTTCCGTTTGCGGCAGTCGCTTGTGGAGACCAATGTACCCACAGGGCCATGGCGCTCTCCGGGCCACTCGGCGTATTGCTGGGCTTACCAAAGCTTCTTCGACGAAGTCGCATTGGCAGCAGAGCGCGATCAACTGGAATTTCGCCTTGACCTGCTCTCTAAATCCTACGGCAAACCGCCTCTGGATCTAAAGCGAACCAGTTCAACGCTCGCGCTGGCCGCTGAAAAAGCCGGCTGGGGGCGTCGCGCGCTGGCTGCGAATCGTGGAATGGGCATGGGATTTCACTTCGATCACGGTGGCTTTGTTTCACACGTGGCCGAAGTTGTCGCCGCTGGCCCAAGTATCACTGTCGAAAAGGTGTACTCCGCAGCGGACGTGGGTCCGATCATCAATCTGAGTGGCGCCAGGAACCAGGTCGAAGGCGCCGTGACTGACGCTCTCAGCACTGCCCAACTCGAGATCACCTTTGCGAATGGCGCGGCTGCGCAGAGCAATTTCAGTGACTATGGCCTGTTGCGTATTAACCAGGCGCCGGAAATCGAATGCCATTTCATACAGAGCGACAATTCTCCGACGGGTCTCGGCGAACCACCCTTCGCGGCGGCAACACCGGCGATTACCAACGCGATTTTTGCCGCAACCGGAACACGGATACGAGAATTGCCGTTCAGCCGCTCGGGAATCGCTGTCTGAACCTAAAGCGATTCGACGACAGAGCCCTTTGTTCTCTTGAAGCCAGTCATGTCATTTAGAGAATATTTCGACCAAACGCGCTCTGTATCAGAGTAACTGCCCGCTCAGCGGAAACATTGCCGTGGTCAAGAAACGGATTCAACTCAACGACTTCCATTGAAGTCATTCGCCCGTTACTTGCGCACTCTTCCAGCAGCAAGTGGGCCTCTCTGTAGCTGACGCCACCGGGAACGAGGGTGCCAGTACCTGGGATGACGTCGGGGTCACAGCCGTCTAGATCGAAGCTCACATGAAACCCCGCAGTTCCCGCGTTGACGAACTCAAGCGCTTGCTTCGACACCTCGCTCATTCCAAGTTCGTCGATATCGCGCATTGTAAAAACCTTAATGCCCGACTCACGGATGAATTTCCGCTCGACCCGGTCAACATCGCGAATACCCAACAAAACAACATTTTTCGGATTCACTGCGGGACTCATATTCAAAATAGACGATAATTCCTCATCGCCGTACCCGAGCAGGTGCGCCAACGGCATGCCATGAATATTGCCGCTGGGTGAAGTCTCCGGAAGATTCATGTCGCCGTGCGCATCGAACCAGATCAAACCGATGCTCTGTTCTTTCTTCTTGAAATGTGCAGCGAGCCCAGAAACAGTACCCATCGCGATGGAATGATCGCCACCGATTACTAACGGTTGCTCACCCTTATCCAGCGCGTCGAGAGTCTCCGTCGCAAGCTGCCGACATACGTCCAGTATCTCGCTCTTGAACCGTAGTCGGGTACTTTCCGACTTCCTTGTCTCCATCGCCGGTACAGGTATATCTGACTCTATCGATATCGTGAAACCGATTTTCCGCATCGCACCGCCGAGTCCGGCGACGCGAAAAGCCGAGGGACCGGCATCAGTCCCACGACGCGAAGCACCAAGATCCAGCGGAACGTTGATGATACGAATCGGTTTCGATGTTGGGTGCATGTTGATCTGCCCGTTACTTGAGAGTCACGATTAGCCATCAGACAGAGGATAGTGAGCCTGTGTCAAGTTCTCTATCGGGACGAAGTCGAATTCGAAGCCGAAGCAACGCCGTGCCACAACGGCCAGCGCACTTTATCAAGGCAATGCATCAATAATGGCATCAGCAATGAAAGTTGCTCTTTTCTTCGTCGCGTTCTCGCCCATCAAACCAATTCGCCAAGCTTTGCCCGCGAATTTACCAAGCCCGCCGCCAAGCTCAATATTGCGATCCCTCAACAGTCCGGTACGCACCGACGCATCATCCACTCCATCCGGCACGCGAACCAATGTCAGCGGCGCGAGGCGACAATCGATGTCGACTATCATCTCCAGTCCGGCTGCTTCCAGCGACCCATACAACTGCTGTGCCGCCGCTGCATGACGAGCCCAGCGAGTTGGTAGCGTTTCTTCAACTACCAGCCGCAGCGCTTCATTGATCGCAAACAACGAATTGACTGGGGCCGTGTGGTGATACGCGCGAGTTTTTTCGCCGCTTTCGTAATAACTCATGAGCAAACTGATATCGCAGAACCAACTTTGCACTTTGGATGTGCGTCGTTTGACTTTGTCGATAGCTGCAGATGAAAAAGTGATTGGCGACAAGCCAGGCACGCATGACAAGCATTTCTGGCTACCCGAGTACGCGACATCGAGGCCCCACCCGTCGACATTGAGTTCTACACCACCGAGTGATGTCACACAATCAGCGATCGTCAGACAGCCCTGTTGTTTGGCAACCGCGGCAATTGCCGCGGCATCTGAGCGAACGCCAGTGCTCGTCTCCGCATGCACGAACGCGACGACCGCAACGTCTTCGTGATTGTCTAGCACTTCGGCCAAAGCTACCGGATCAACTGGAGTACCCCATTCGAAATCCAGTGAAATAACTTCAGCGCCAATACGCTCGCAGATGTCTTTCATTCGACCGCCAAAAACACCATTAATGCAAACGACGACTTTGTCGCCAGGCTCAACGACGTTGACAAGACTTGCTTCCATTCCTATAGAGCCTGGAGCGGAAAGCACAAACGTCAGCGTGTTTTCTGTTTGAAAACAGTATTTTAGACGCTCGCCGACTTCATCCATGACGCGCAGAAAAGCGGGATCAAGATGACCAATCGTTGGGCTCGACAGCGCCTCGAGGATACTGTCTGGAACGTTCGTAGGGCCAGGTCCGAATAACTCTCGGCGAATCGTATTATTCAAAATAACTCCTGCGATTGAAGCGATCTTTTGCGAGACGATAGTAGCTTCTGTAACCCACAATGCAAGGAATGCCTTTTGGATTGGGGGAGAACAATGTCAGACGTCGATATCGAAACTGACTGATGAAGCACCGTCCCGGCGCTATCTGATAGTGCCAAACGACATGGAGATGGGTTGGGTGATCGGCGCAGCCGTGACGCGTCTGGCCGAACTAAATGCGAATCACAACTTCTCATAGTCCGATGAAGAGCCAATAGCGATGCCAGAGTCGGCGATGCCGAAACAACGCTAGTTGCTGAAACCAACGCACCAACGATATTGGCCATACGTTGCAGCGACCGGATGAAATGGAAACCGCACGGCGCGCGACACCCTTACTGCGGGCACTAGCAACCGGAAGTGTCTAGGGCAAGCGGCCAGCTGGCGGCCGGCTGTCGATCATTATGGCATCCAGCTTTTTCTGAGCGCGTTTTAGGTCAATAAGGTCACGCTGCTCAAGCATTTCACAGTCGTCGCGAACCATCTGTGCGATGTCGACCGGATAGTGCCGACAGTCTTCAGGACGGTCGTCATAGATATCGCAGGTGAACTTCTTGCCGTCCGGCGACTTCTGCAGCCAGGGACATCGAGCAAAATATTCACCGCTTTCGGGATTCACCCAGATCTTATTACCCTGGACGTAGCGAGAAATATCCGGTCGGTGGGATTCCCACCAGTCGATTTCCTCCGCTGAAGCCGACAAACCACCATTACCCGCCGTCTCACAACACTTGCCGCATGAGTTGCAGTTCTTCATTCTGCCAGAGTACAGGACATTGCCAGAAAACATAGTGGGCGCCATGAAATCGGGAGATGTTATTCTCCACTTTCGCAGACGCAAACGAGTTGGATAGACGAAAGTTGTACTCAGCGCGGAACTCGGCTATCGACGTCATCATAGCTGTGGTTGGGCGCGCGTCATCGGACCTGCTAATCAGAACCACAGTGGACATTCCCAATGTTGGCTCGATTTGGACTTGAAAAACTCGGCCTCTAACGGGAGAGTCAGATCGAAACTTATGGCAGCTCCGAAACGGACCTCTATCGTCTAGCCACGGACTAGTCCCGGTCAGGAAGCTCGTAGTCATTACGCAGCGCAACATCGTCAGTCAAATACTGCACGAACTCCCAATCATTACCGTCTGCGTCGTAGAAATAGACGCGTTTTCGATGCGGGTGGCTATTGGGATAGGTCGAGTCCTTGAATCCGGCCGCTGTCAGCCGATCCCGTAGCGCTTCAACATCATCAACCTCGTAGCCGAGATGGTTAACACCCGGTTTGCCGTTGTAGGGTTCCTGATTTTCATCTCGGGACTGAGTTGTCTCATTCAGGGCGATGTAAGTATCGTTAGTTCCGATATGCATCCAGCGCAAACCATCTTTCGCGCTTTCACTGCGTACCTCGAAATCCGGGAAAGCCGTTTTGAGGAATCGGACAGCAGCATCAAAGTGCCGAACGTGCAGGTTCGCGTGTTCCATTCGAATAGTCATAGCGTTCTCCTTTCGTGTACCAGCATGATCGCTGGCAATCAGATGTGTTGCCAACCAAATTGCTATTCCAGTAGCAGATTGCTATTTTGCCAACATGTCTGAAATCAAACGAAATCTCGCTGAGAATATCCGACGCCTTCGTGAATCACGCAGCCTGTCGCAACAACAACTCGCGAACATGTCCGGAATCCCCCGCCCGACGTGGGCCAGCCTGGAAACCGGCGCAGCGAACCCAACTCTGACTGTGCTCAGCAAAGCGGCCAGCGCATTTAACGTTTCTATCGAGGAATTGGTTGGCCCGCCGCGCAGTGAGTTTAATTTCATTCCGGCCGCCAATGTTCGCCAGCGCAAACATCAGGGTGCTTGCGTTCGCCCATTGGTAGCGGAGGCGATCCCCGGGCTCGAGATAACCCGCACTGAGCTGGAGCCGGGCAGCAGCATGGTCGGTATACCGCATAAGACTGGCACTCGTGAATACCTGACGTGTGAACGTGGCAAGGTAGAGTTAGTAGCGGGCGGTGAACATCATGTTCTTAACGAGGGCGACATGCTGGTCTTCCGCGGTGATCAGCGACACTCCTATATTAATCCTGACAAAAGACGAAAGTCGGTTTCCGTTTCCGTGGTCTGCTTCGCGACCTAAAGATCAGGCTCAGTAAATCGACTGAACGGGTCCTCGCGGTGAAGTTCGGTGGCCAACGCGGCGGCCTGAATATGATGTGCGTTTTCCCCTGCAATTCGTTCGAAGTATCGACGATACAGCCCAGAGTACAAGCGTCATGCACTGAAGCGGTCGAGCGAAGATGGCGTTACGGATAGGGATGTTTGTGCGGATCTAGGGATCAGCGAACGGCAGCTTCGGCGCTGGCGAGACCAGTACCGGCTGCTGGGCGACCAGGCCTTTCCAGGTAAGGCAAGAAGCGCGATGACGAGATAGTGGAGCTCAAGCGCAGACTCGCAAAAAGCTGAACAGGAAAGGGATTTTTAAACGATGCGGCGGTTTTCTTTGCCAGGGAGTCGAAGTGAGATACACCTGTATCGATCGACGCCGCAGCCAATACCCAGTAAGGATGATGTGCCGCCTGCTGCAGATCTCGCGCAGTGGGCGCGTAAGCTCCCCCCTTTCTGACACAAGCTGAGATTGTAGTTTTCTGGCAGGATATCACTGCTAGGAGATGACAATGAAAAGAGGCCGATTTACAGAAACACAGATCGGGTCGATCCTGAAAGAGGCAGATGCCGGCGGCAAGGTGAAAGACATTTGTCGTCATCACGGGATCAGCGATGCCACGTTTTACAACTGGAAAGCGAAATACGGAGGCATGCAGGCATCAGACCTCAAACGCCTGAAGGAGACGGACGCGGAACTGTCGCAGTACAAGAAAATGTACGCAGAGTTAGCTCGCGAAAATTATGCATTGAAAGATCTTATTGAGAAAAAGCTCTGAGGCCGCTAGAGAAGCGCGAAGCAGCAAGCTTTCTGGTGGCCGAACACAAGTTGAGTAGATCCCGTGCCTGTGCAGCAATACGGATGTCCCGATCGAGCTGGTATCGGCCACCGCCGTCACAGGAACAACGAGATCAAGAGGTCATGGACGCGTTGAATGAGTTAGTTGAAAGATATCCACGGTGGGGCTTCTGGAAGCTTTACGACCGCCTGCGTCTCCTGGGCCACCCCTGGAATCACAAGAGAGTGCATCGAGTGTACAAAGCCATGAACCTCAACCTGCCGCGACGTACGAAACGTCGGCTGCCGCAGCGTGCGCAGCAGCCGATGGTAGTTGAGGCACGCGCCAATGCGGAATGGTCTTTGGACTTCATGAGCGACACGCTGTATCACGGCCGCCGCTTCCGCACGCTGAACATACTTGATGAGGGCGTACGTGAGGCGCTGGACATCGTCATCGATACCTCGATTCCTGGCGGCCGGGTCGTACGGACACTGGACCGGCTGATCGAGTGGCGCGGCAAGCCGGATGCGATACGCGTAGACAACGGGCCGGAGTACATATCGCAGGTCTTTGCCGACTGGTGCCAAAACAATGGCGTCAAACTCAACTACATCCAGCCGGGAAAACCGAATCAGAATGCGTACATCGAACGCTTCAACCGAACCTATCGGCATGAGGTGCTGAATGCATACGTGTTCGAGTCACTTCACCAGGTGAGGGAAATAACTCGAGCCTGGATAACTGAATACAACGAGGAAAGACCGCACGATAGCTTAGGAAAAATACCACCTGCCGTGTTCCGACGGCAGGTCGAAGAAGCCGGAAACTCTACTTCTGAACTGTCTCATTGACGGGGGAGCTTACGCCCCCAACCGGATTTTCGCGGTTAGCCAAATATGAGTACGCTATGCGACACTTCTTTCCAATAGTATCTCGATAGGTGGCGTTCGACGCATGTACTCTACGACTCAAATGGCTGCCGTTATCCTGCGCCGAGGTAGCGTCGCCGACGCAGCCGAGCTAGCAGCCTTCGCTGCGCGAACCTTCGAAGAAACGTACTCTGCAAACAACCGCCCTGATGACATGCAGGCTCACCTCGCTGCCACATACGGCCCAGGCCAGCAAGCCGCAGAACTTGCCGACCCTTTAGTCGCCACCATCCTCGCGAGATCGAACGGGGAACTCGTTGCATATGCTCAGGTAAGGCGGAATCCACCACCACCCTGTGTCACTCATGCCGCTCCAATTGAACTGCACCGCTTCTATGTAGATCGACGAGCACATGGCGCTGGATTGGCGTCACGGCTCATGCAAGCGGTGCATCAGACTGCACGCGAGTTTAAGGGTCGTCACATCTGGCTTAGTGTTTGGGAGCGAAATTCTCGGGCCATCGCCTTTTACAAGAAGGCAATGTTCGTCGATGTTGGGAGCACGTTCTACATGGTCGGTCCGGACAAGCAGATGGATCGAGTGCTGGTCGCTGTCGTGCCCGCACAAGATCTCGGTGCCAGCTAAAACTTCGCTACGCTCAGGATCGTCCCCGACGCGAATAACTCCTTTTGGCCGTAAGGAGAAACTCGCCACATTCAGGATATAATTTCTGCAACTGACCCATTCCAGCCGTTGAGGTGACGTTCGCGTTTTGAGTGCTTGCGCCCATGTCTGAACGTTATCTGCGCACCAATCCGGGCAATCCGCTGCCCAAACTGAACGACTTCTCGCCCTTTTAAGCGGGTCCATTTGTAAAGTAAGAGTTCGGGTTCCTTGTGACGTATGTGGATCGGTGAGGCCACGATAACGGAAACAGGCCGGCGGATCAGACCGCGGCCGGGGCAGCACTCGACCGCTGCAGAAGCCGCGACCTGCTCTCGCCGTTAAACGCCGTCAATCGGTGACGTAATTACCTTCGAATCTTCCGAGCGTAATGCCGTCTGCATGCTCGGCGATCGCATTGTTGACACCGCTCATGGCCAGCCCCTCGTACTTGCCCGTGCCTGCCGTAATTGTCCAGCGGATCGGAGCATTGGGTGCCATGTCAATCGCAATCCACCACACGTCGCCATCGGGGTCGATGCCGTCGCAAGCACCGTGACCCTCGACGACTGAGCCGTCGGCGTCACTGATAACGGTCGAGAGACACTGTTGGGTCCCCCCATGAAACATGCCTTCCTGCGCGTCGGTAACAATACCGACCAGGTGGTGAACGCGCGTCGCCGTCAGGCCTTTTTTCAGTGGTATCGTCGCCAAGACTTTGCTCGTACCGCTAGTGAAGCCGGCCGTATCCGCAGCAACCACCGACGACGTGCAGGACAGGGAGAGGACCAGACCTAGGCCGAATAAAGCCAGATTCTTGTTTTTCGTTTTCATCAGTTTCTCCGTTTGTTGACCAGTAAGCATGGATAATCCACTGCCTATCTTTACTTTAGTCGAAATTCGAAACACACGTCGGACATTTTAGTGGTCGTTGCCGGGGAGGATAGTCTCCTTCTGGCCGAACTGAGCCGGTCGCCCGGAACATCAACGAACGACTCCTAAGCACTCGGAAGCAGCCGGCCGGGTGTTAAACTGCTGGCAGGCTGTTGATGACCCAAAGCAGCGCTTCGCAGGAATTGGGCTAGAAAGCCTCGTGACGTCGTAGTCCTAGGAGACACCATGAAACAGAATGTTCACAATATGGAACGCGTTGTTCGCGTCATTTTCGGACTGGCCATCATCAGTTTGGTATTCATCGGGCCGCAGTCAGCTTGGGGTTGGGTGGGACTGATTCCATTGGCAACTGGAATCATCGGCTGGTGCCCGCCATACGCGCTGTTCGGATTCAGTACGTGCAAGAAGTCGGAGTAGATCACCCGAACAATCGAAAGTCGGCTTGTGGCCGACTGCCGGCGGCCGCCAGGAAGCTGAACGACGAACTGCTCCACGTCGCAGAGCGGCCGGTCGAGTGATCTGAGGTAAAAAGTCGGCTGGTGACCCAAAGCGATCGTTGCGAATACAGGAGACTTAGCCACCGTATGGCGTTCTACGACGACGAAAAGACCGCCCTTCAGTACATAGCGATGGCCGAAGGCTATGATGGCCGGGAGCTGGTTGAGGCGCTCAAGCTGCACTCGCCGCTGGGAGCGAGGGTCCTCGAACTAGGCATGGGTCCCGGCGTTGACCTGAATATACTCAAGACGCACTTCAAGGCCACCGGCTCCGACAACTCACAGTTCTTTTTGAATCGTTACCGTGACTCTTATCCGGATTCCGACGTGATTCAACTAGACGCTGTGGAGCTTAATACGGAGCGAGTTTTCGACTGTGTTTACTCGAATAAAGTCCTGCATCATCTTACTGATGAGGAGCTGAAGAAATCCCTCCGCCGGCAAAGACAGATTCTATTGGACACAGGTCTAATCTTGCATTCGTTTTGGCGCGGGACCGGCGTTGATGAACATCATGGTTTGAAGTTTGTATACCAGACTGAGGACACCATACGATCCATCGTTGGCGAGATTTTCAACGTGTTGGATATCGTCGTTTACAAAGAAATGGAAGATGACGATTCGCTCTACATATTGGCGACTGTATGACTCCTCCTGGCCGACTGCCGTCGGTCACCAGGAGCATGAACGAGCGGCTGTTATGCACGCGAATGCACCTGCCCAGATGTTAAACTGTTGGCAGGCTGTTGATGACCCAAGCCGGACGATTGACATCACGTGCCAATAGTCTCGAAAGCTGTCGGCATCATAGATGATCATCTTCGCCGCCATGTGCGCCGGGTTCGCCGTCGAATTATTGATTCGATTTTTTCCGCCCGACGCGATGTCGTGGGAGGCGGCTCTTTACCTTGTTCCTCCGTATTTTTTGACCTCGATTTCGTTCGGATGGGCACGTTATTTGCTGGTTCGGCAACTGCCCAAAGCATGGCGTGGTCAACTCGTTCCTGTATTGGCGATATTGGCTAGCTTTTCCTACTTAGCGGTTATCGACCATCCGTGAAGGACCGCTTGTGGCCGATTGCAGAAGTTCAAGTGCTAGAATGTTGAACGACTGCTGCTGATTGTGATTTCAATCGGTCGACGCAACACATTGGCCAAAGCATTCGGCCGGTGTTCTAAAGTGTAACGTTTCTCTTGGTCGCTCGTTAAGTCTTCTTGCAACTGCATTCAGTCTGTTCTGGTGAACGTTTTAGAGGTCCATACCTTTCGGGAAGTACTGTCGTAATAGTCCGTTGGTGTTTTCGTTTGAGCCACGTTGCCAGGGGTTAACCCATCGGCCAAAAGCGGCCATTGCTGAATGCGGCTATACTCGGTGGCCGCCTTCAAGCAGCGTGACGGCGCAAGTCCAGTAGAAACCCGCTTAAAATAGACTCTACAACACAAACGGAGAATAAGAATGAAGAAAGTACTACTAGTTCTATCAGGGATATTGCTCTTTGCAGGTGCGTATGCTCACGCCGATGAGGCGACCGAGGAGGCAGTCAAGAAGGCAATCATAGACGGGAACGAGTATGCCAAAGAGAATCTCAAGGACCAGGAGGACACCGTATCCGACGACGGATCACTGGAATTTTGGTCAAGTGGCGGATTTCTGCAGCAAGTTTCAGCCGACGATGAGCCTACTGAGTACGAGTCGATCAATATCGACGCGAAACATATCCACGTTATTACGTTGGTGCCTGGAAAAATCGCGGTCGCCCAATATTACTCCGAGGGCTCTATGGCGCCCGAGGGAAGTGCTGCCGTGAGCAATTATCGGACGCGAGCAACGCAGGTAATGGTTAAAGAAGACGGCAAATGGAAAGTTCGAGCGGCGCATTGGTCGCCGATTGCCGGCGGCTCGGGAACCACCCAGACCGCGGTAGACTGAAGGTCCAATTTGCCAGATGCTGGCATTCGGCGTTGAAATACGCCGGGCCCCAGCGGTAGTTTTGGATTAAGAAGCCCCGGCGTATCCGGGGCTTCTTTTCTCAAGTTGAGAATGCCTCGGCGACCGTTGACTACCGCTTTCGGCCGCTAACGGTCATTCGCTATGGCACAGTTACACGTTGTCAAATGCGGGGTCGTATTTCACTTTGCCAGTTTTCCCGCTCAGGGCTTCCAGTTGCAGTTCAAGAGCCATGAAGACTTCTTCCGGCACGTCGTACTCAGAATCGATGCCAAATTGACGAGCCGGCGAGAAACCAAAGCGAGGGTAATATTCGGGGTGCCCAAGCACAACAACTGCATCGAATCCCAACTTTTTGCATTGGTCAAGACCTGCGCGGACGAGTGCCGAGCCAATCCCTTTTCTCTGATGTACCGGCAGCACCGCCATTGGGGCGAGGCCCATCACTTTGACAGTAGGATGACCCGACAGAGACACCGGAGAAAACATGATGTGAGCAACAACCTCGCCATTCTCTTCGGCAACCAGTGAGACAACCGGTTGTGCAAGTTGTCGTAAAGCGTCGACGAGATCGGCTTCGGACGACGTGTCGAAGGCGGAAGTGTTAACCGCACGCACGGAATCTTGATCACCTTCCTTTTCGGCTCGGATTAACATGCGACGAAACAATCCTCGAACCATCCATTAGATATTTCTGAACGACTGCTTCGTATCAGTAGCAGTCGCTCACGATTCTAGCACCCAGGCGGCTGGTTTCGGCCACATGGACTTCCCACGGTATTGATGACACACCGGACCCTCAGAATGAGGTCCTTTCAAAGGCCTCTGGGCTGACGCCACCGAGGAAATACCCGGCGGGCAGTTACAATTATGCTGCTATTTGCTAACCGCCACAGCGCGCCAACAGCATCAATACGACGACGCCAATGATCGTACCGATGTAGAGTTTCATAGACACGGTTTTTCCGTCCATGCTTGCCATCGCATCGGAAGCGCCTTTCTTGACACCGGCGAGAGGGTCATCAGGCCCTTTCGTGAATTTCGGGCCGCTGGGCGCTGAGTCCGGCGCGTTCTGTTCAGGAGCAGGGTCGTTCTCTGCATCTTTACTTGCAGGCGTTACTGTAGTTTCGTTTTTATTGTCATCGCTCACGGGTTGGTCTCCGATTGTTTTGAGCCGGTACGGCTGTTGTCGGTGAGGATGTATTTTGGCACACCCTGACCGGGATAAGGTATGTGAAAAACCGTGTCCAGAGCGAAAGCGGTCATTGGTAGCGGTCAGAAATGCGTCTGTACGACAAAACCGGCGACAACTAACGCCACGAAAATTGCAAATGACGATAGGGCAAACTTTGTTGCCGCACTTCCTCGTGCAAAATCAGGCGTATCAGTCCCGTCCGGGTTGTTGAATCCGCCGGGACGAGCATCTTCAACAGTAGCAATTGAACCATTAATGAACATCGCAGCCGATACCCACAAAGAAGCGGCCAACCACTTGGCGTCCGTGAAATAGGCAATCGCACCGCCAACAAGCAATGCAATTACGATGTGCACAGCCAGCGCTTTCGGATCGAACCTGCGTTCGTCAGCCATACAGCGCCCCGAAGAACGTTTACTTTCAGCTATCAGCACTCATCTGCTAATAGTCCATTGCGAACAAGAAGCTGAGGACTGTGAGAATCACGAAGAACGGCACTGCATGGTGATGCCAGTCTTGACGCTTGATCAGGTGCCAGCCGGACCAGCCTAGAGACAATGATATTGGCAGAGTAATCGCAATCACTAAGGGTGCCCACTCGAGCGCCATATCGTTCGCGTCTGAAGTGGTGATACCCAATACACCCTTCGCGCAAATGAAGGCGGCAAAGGCCGCCAATGCGATCTCAGCCCAGCCGAATATTCTTGTGACTAACGCCATTTGTTGTTCTTCGTGACCGTCCGGAATGGGTCAGTAGCAGCCGCTTCCAATTCGTAAAATCATAGCATTTGAGCGGCTGCTAGTTGGTGCTTACCGGACGCTCAGGATACAAATTAACGGATCCTTTAAAAGGAATCCTTTCAAAAGGAAACGAGCTGCTGCCGTTTTGCTCTTCCGGTTTCGTGAATACAAAAGAAAGAGGGGCTACGAAGAATCGTAACCCATTGTTTTAATTGGCGCGCCCGGAGAGATTGATTCGATTACAAACCCAACAAGCCATTGGGACAGAATTTCGGCGACGCGACTAATGAAAGTGGAATAACTCGTGGCCCCTGCCTTCGGAGGGCAATTCCGAAGTCAAAACTAAGCGCCCTCCTCGGTACGAACGCAGCAACGTCTATGCCAGAAAACCTAATCTTGACGATTATCGCGGCAAGATGGACCCTAACGCGGTGCATTTTCAGTGAGAAGAGTTGGCCTATCCCCTCAGGAATCGTTAGGAAAGCGCCGAGATCGGCGAATCCCGCTCCGCCCAAATTCCATTGCGCTCGGGCATCCGTTAGGCTGTTCCGGGGCACGCGTCACCGGTACATTGCTGAACGTCATGCGACAGAACGAAGGTACGTTGGGCGTTGCTACGATGTGTGTCGGACTGGGACAGGGCATTACTGTAATTGAGCATCTGTAGTCACGTTCGATGACTCTTCATATTCATTGACAGGCATATCTGGCGCTACAGTTCTGCTGAGCGTAATATGCTCTATAACCTTAAGGTGACCTGCTGCAGCGATAACAAATATCCGTCAATGCTGTACGCGGTTTGCGTACGACAGTGAGAGAGCTAAGTGGAAGCTATTCCTTTTGAGGCATATCTATTACCTGTGCTGCTCGCACCTATTTTTCTGGCTTGGGGTGCAGGTCGCTTTGTAGATGGAGCATCTGCTTTATCGTTTAACCTGGGTATGTCGCCTCTGCTGATAGGTGTTTTGGTGATGGGTTTTGGAACTTCATTACCTGAACTGTTGGTATCGCTGTTTTCATCTGTTATGGGCAACTCCGGACTATCTCTGGGTAATGCTTATGGCTCCAACATAATTAATATTGGCGTCGTATTGGCTTTGGCTGCTGTCATCAGTCCGGTGATCGTTCAGAATCATGTGGTAAAGCGGGAGTTGCCGTTACTGATCTTGGCCACGGCTATAACGGCCTTTCTTGTAATGGATTTCGAGCTGTCGCGCAGTGATGGATTGACGCTGCTGGCTCTGTTCGTGGTGTTGGCGGTTTATCTTATCCGGGCGTCCTTGCGCGAGCCTCCCAAGCAAGAGGACTCCAGCCTTCAGAACAAACTCGAGAAGCGCACCATACCCCTGGGCAAGAGCATTAACTATCTGGTTGTTGGTCTGGCCGTTATCGCACTATGTTCTGCCGTACTGGTTTGGAGTGCGAGAGGTATTGTCACCAACCTAGGGGTGAGTGAACTGGTCGTGGGCGTGATTATACTTGCGCTGGGAACCTCCCTGCCCGAACTGGTTGTGATTGTTGTAGCCGCCAAGCGTGGGCAGCACGAACTGGCCCTGGGTAATGTGATCGGCTCAAACTTGTTTAATACCTTGGCTGTGGTCGGTACCGCTGGCCTTATAGCGCCCGCTGTGTTGGATGCCGAACTAGTAACCCGAGATCTGCCTGTGATGTTTGCCTTTACCGGAGTGCTCGTTGTAATGGCATATGGGTGGGGCCGCCGCACAGGTGTGATCAATAAAGCAGAAGGTGGTGTGCTGTTGCTGGCCGTTGCATGCTACTTGGCCTACCTCGTTTACTCGACTCCCATCTTTGCGTGATAACAGTTAGCGTATGAGTGTCCGCCCCTGGCTGTTTGCCTCCAAGTCCGTTCGCAGAGTCAGCGCAACTCGGAACTAGCGCTTACGAATCCTCCGGGCGCGAACCCGAAGAATCGTAAGTATTTGAAAGTTTGGCATACCCGACAGGATTGATTGGGGCCTGCGGCCCTCACCCCTTCGGGGCGCACTTCGTGCGTCCAAATCGGCTGCGCCGATTAGTCGAACTCTGGAGTTCGCTCCGACGAGCGAAGCGAGGACAGACCGAAGGCCCATGTTATCCGGAGCTGAAAAAGAAAAAGGGCCCCACAAGGGGACCCCTTGTCTTTTTTGGCGCGCCCGGAGAGATGGAACGGCAGCGTTGCTGCCTCGCCTTCGGCGTCTGTCGACCTGCTACGCCGGTCTCGGTGGATTCCTCGCTACGCTCGTCACCCTTTCGGGGCGCCTTCGGCGTCTGTCTGAACGCTTTGTGTTTCTCGGATCGAACTCCCTACCCACCCAGCAGATGCACCGCCACTAGCCGTTGAGATTGCCGCAAGAAGTGCTGGGTTCGAAGCCAGTCATTTCAATTCCAGTTTTGGTAATAGTTTCAATTACTTATAAGCCGCAGCTGTCCCATAGAATACTGTAATTTGATCAACAAGCATTTGATTTCCTTACAAGCCCAATCAACCAATGGGACAGAATTCTCATGCGCCAGCCATGAGCGGTCAAGTCAGTTGGGAAAAGTCCAGCGACAAAGGTATTCTTTCCTCCAGCAAACGAATCCACGAAGCGGCCAGACCCTTCGTCTGCATGACGCCAGTTCATTACGAACAGGTTCGCGGGTGAGATTCTCGGCTATTCAACATACCGACGCCGCGCTTTTCGGCTACGTTGCCACCTAAAACTTTGAGTGACGCTATGAGCACACGGATACCCCACTTTCGCCATGCCCGCCGGGCCTGCAATTAGCAGTCATTTGTCCATTTCTGCCCATATTCGCGATAGCCCCATGACGCGCTTTCAAATGACGGCGGTCGCGATTTGCTTAGTTATCAACTTCCTCGACGGCTTCGACGTCCTCGCGATCGCTTTCGCTGCGCCCGAGATCGCTAGGGACTGGGCAGTCGATGCCACTGCGTTGGGCGTGATTTTCAGTGCCGGCCTTGCAGGCATGGTCATAGGTGCATTATTTCTTTCGCCACTTGCTGATCGCGTTGGACGACGTCCACTCATCCTTGTCTGCCTGACCACTATCGGTATAGGTATGCTCGCATCAGCAGTCAGCCAGAATGTTGGACAACTCATTGCCGCACGAGCGCTGACGGGCCTCGGTGTTGGCGGTATGCTTTCCAGCCTGACCACGATGGTGGCCGAGTACAGCAACAACCGAAGACGAAAACTCGCCATAAGCGTGCTTCAATCTGGCTATCCGGTTGGCGCTATCATCGCAGGTGTCGCTTCGGCTTACCTTCTGGCCCAGTTTGGCTGGCGCTCCGTCTTCGTCGTAGGTGGCGTGCTTTCTTTAGCAATGATCCCGTTGGTGCTTTGGCGTTTGCCCGAATCTGCGGAGTTTCTTCTGGCCCGCCGGCCTGCTGGCGCACTGCAACGGTTGAATCGGATCACAAAACGGCTGGGTCAGCCGGAGCTTCGTGAACTGCCAACGATCGAGCCGCCATCTACAAAACAAGGATCATTCCGAGAGATATTTTCCACTTCGTATCGTGGACGAACCCTCGCGATCTGGCTGGCCTACATCGTCCTCATGTCAGCCTTTTACTTCGTCACCAACTGGACGCCAAAAATATTGACGGATGCGGGGCTGTCGCGCGAAGCAGGCATTTCCGGTGGCGTGCTCATTGCCGCTGGCGGTGTTGTCGGCGGTCTGGTGTTGGGGTATTTATCGGGACGGTTTTCCATACACCGCCTCGGAGCGCTCTATATGCTCCTGGCCATCAGTGCGATGAGTGTATTCGGAGTTCTTGATTTTGTACTTGCGACTATGTTGCCGGTCGCTTTCCTGATCGGGTTCTTCCTGGCAGGTGCAATTATTTGCCTCTACGCGATTGTCCCGGATTTGTACCCGGCTCGAATTCGCAATACCGGCACGGGATGGGCGCTCGGTATTGGTCGTATGGGCGCCGTCATCGGACCGTACGTCGCCGGAGTCCTGATCGGTGCCGGATTCGAACGCTCAACGTATTACTTCGCCCTCAGCTTGCCGATTTTGATCTCTGTTGGCGCGGTGCTGTGGCTGCGACGGAACGTTGTCACTGCCTAATATCACGGGAGACGGTCACGCCCCTGGCCTTGGCTTCATCAACCAGATGTAAACTGAGATGCGCGTTAGCCTCAGCGTTCTGAGATCAGATGTAGATTATAATCGAGCCCAGAACGCCATCGCAGTTGATAAGGTTCACGCGCTTGTGACGTATTTTCAAAGTACCGTCATCTTCAACAAGTTCGTGTCTGTACGTTCCCGCGTAGGTCGTTTGCTTGTCGTGGTAGTAGACGACACACTGAAAATTGGACGTCACAGCAATTTCACCAGGCGCATTTTTCTCTTCAGCAACGCGTACATTCGAAATAATGTGGGAGCACCTGACCACGTAGTCTTTCGACGCAGCTCGGGGGTGAACGAAGTTACGTCGCCGAATCTCCATCAACACCCTGTCATCATAGAACAGCGAAATATGGTTTAGCGCATCTTCCTGATCTTCAATCGCCGGCATCCAATAGGTGCCATCCTCTGTGTACAGTTCAATCCACTTATCCAGATTTGGTCGATCGAGGTAAGACGCTTCTTCGTACAGAAAATCCTCGATTCTTCGAAGCCAGACGAGACGATCAACTTGCTGGTTCATGTCAGTTCGCCTCCCCGAGCATATAGTCTCTCCAGGCGCCGTACTGACTGCGCATATCCAGATCGCTGGTTCCTGTATTAGTCCAGCGGTCACCAAGATCTTCGTCAGACCCATAGTTGCGATGCATCTCCACCCAATCGCTGGCCTGAGACTCAAGGCCCTGTTGCATTCGAAAATAAGCGGTCAGATCGTCCGGCCCAACCATCGAACCGTTAGAGTTAATCAGGCGAGAATACAGAATCGTGCGGTGCAGCATTGAGTCGGGCGCGCCTTTCAGGCGGAATGACCAAGTTTCTACTATGCAGCGATTAACGGCTAGCGGGCGCACGATTCGAATGTTCTGTATAGCCGACTTGATGGTCAGCGACGGATAATAGAGTGTGTTGTGGGTATTGAACGTCAGTATTTCTCGAGTACGCGCATCACCATAGGCTTTCAACATTGCCGACTCATAGTCGGGGTCCACGCTGTAATTCGCATGAATGCTACTTTTGCCCCCATCGTAATGGTGGCCGTAGCGAAACCCCGTAATTCCTGTGGCTTCGAAGTTCTCATAGGATGCTCCGAACGGTGGGATGATCTCTGCTTCGTCTCTATGCGGAGATCCTTCCGGCAATGTCTTGATGTAGCTGTTCGCGGCATCGACAACAGAGCGGTGCACAATCATCGGGTGCATCGTGTCGTTCAGGTTCTCGATGAACATCTTCCAATTGCACTCATGCTCATACTTCAGAGTCCCTCCGGCCACTTCGACCTCACCTTCCGGTGATCGATCACAAAGATTATCGAGCACGTCTCCGGCGCCGCCTAGCCAGGTCTTCAGATCCGGCGCATCAACGTCCAAGGACGCAAATACGAAACCACGGTAGGTTTCATAACGTGCCAGCTTTTGCATGCTGTATTGCGGGTCCTCTTTGTCAAAACCCGTACCCTCGTATCCGGACATATGGGGAACGCCAAGAAGTTTGCCGTCCAATCGGTAAGTCCAACCGTGATAGCAACATCGAAAGCCACCGACCTTTCCGCACGGTTTGTCGACTACTTTGGCACCCTTATGGCCGCATCGATTGTGCAATACATGAATGTCGTTATTCTTGTCGCGCACCATTACGATCGGTGCGTTGCCAATAGCCTGTGTCGTGTAGTCGCCGGGCTCCGGAATCTGGCTCTCGTGGCCAACGAATATCCAGGCCTTTCCCCAAATACGTTGCATCTCGAGATCGAAGACATCGGGATCCGTGTAGACGCGCCGATGGATCTTCGTTGGGGTAACAAGCTTGTCTAGTTCGCTATCGGTGTACCTCATTCGATTGCTCCTCTCTATCCGGTGCGGTCCAAAAGGACCTCGCCGCGCGCAACGGCTATCGCGAGCGCCTCGCTCGGGTTCGGAGGTCTGGCGTCGCTACGCAATCTTGTTATTTCCTCATTGTTGTTTTGCGCGAGCGCCTCAGCGAGCGGCTTGCCGGAATCGTATTGTGGCGGCCAATATTGATCATGGTGGCCATAATGGGCCGCCGCCGCCAGCACGAGGTGCGGCTCATTCATCAGCGGTCGCCCCATGGCAACAATATCAGTACGACCTGCGGCGACGAGCGTGTTTGCTTGATCGACGGTCGTAATGTTGCCGGCGACAATCGTAGGAATACCTACTTCGTTGCGAATCTGGTCCGCAAAAGGTGCCTGGAACATCCGGCCGTAGATCGGGTCTTCATCTTTTGTAACCTGCCCGGTTGAAACGTTTATGACGTCGACACCGGCACTTTTCAGCATCTTTGCCATTTCCAGCATGTCCGTTTCGGAGAGTCCGCCGTCAACCCAGTCGGTTGCCGATACGCGGACTGACAACGGCTTATCGGCTGGCCATATCGCTCTGACAGCTTCCACAACACGGAGCGGGAATCGCAGACGGTTTTCAATGTCGCCACCAAATTCGTCCGATCGCCTGTTGGTGTAGGGACTGATAAAGGCCGACAACAGATAGCCGTGTGCTAAATGTACTTCAACCATATCGAAGCCCGCGGTATCGGCATTCGCCGTCGCTCGTTCGAAATCTTTGACGATCCCAGCCATGTCCTCAGCGTTTATCTCTCGCGGCACAACACTGTGCGACAGGTACGGTATTGCTGACGGTGCGACGATTTCCCAGGCACCGTCGTCTCGAAGGGGCTGATCCATTCCCCCGTCCCACGGCACGCACGTTGCGCCTTTTCGTCCGGCATGACCTATTTGTGCACATATCTTCGCCCGACTATTGGAATGCACGAATTCGACGATGCGCGACCAGGCACGTGTTTGTTTACCGCTCCAGAGACCCGCGCACCCCGGGGTAATCCGCGCCCCGGGTGCGATACAGATCATTTCTGTATTTAGCAGTCCTGCACCACCAACTGCGCGCGACCCATAGTGCACGAGGTGCCAGTCGGTCGGAAGACCATCAGTGGCACAGTACTGGCACATTGCCGAAAGCTGAATTCGATTCTCGAGTCGCAGACTACCTATCTTGAATGGCTGAAATATCGGTACCGCGGGGTTGTCGACGTCGATGTCCGTCAAACCGGTTACTTTTCGCGTGTGTTTTGCAAACCACCGGTCTACAGACGCGACGTACTCGGGGTCGCGAAGGCGAAGATTTTCATAGGTAATGCGTTTGGACCGACACATCATATTGTATGTGAACTGCTCAGCCTCCTGGACCGCCGCATAACGATCAATGTGCTCAAACCAACTGAGGCTGACAACCGCTGTTCTTTGCAGTTTGTCTGCCTCAATCTTTCGTGTGTCCTGATATAGCTCCAGAGCCTCGCGAACATCGTCGCTTGCCTCTGCAAAGCACTCAGTGAGCGCTATCGCATCCTCCATCGCGAGCTTCGTGCCCGACCCGATGCTGAAGTGCGCCGAGCGAACTGCATCACCCATGAGGACGATATTCTTGTGAAACAGCCGTTCATTGCGGATCACAGGAAACGTGCGCCATACGGAGCGATTGGTAATCAGCGCATGCCCATCCAAATCATCCTTGAATAGGTCTTCACAAAAAGCCTTCGTTTGTTCTTCAGTGACGCTTTCCATTCCTGCAGATCGCCAAGTCGCATCGCTACATTCCACAATCCAGGTCGTCATGCCTTCTTCATATCGGTAAGCATGCGCCCACCACCAGCCGTGCTCGTTTTTCTTGAATATGAAGCTGAAATCATCGAGCGGCTTCGATGTCGCAAGCCAGCAAAACTTATTGGCACGCATATCCACGCTGGTACCAAATTCAACACAGTAGTGTTCACGAATGATCGACGCGATTCCGTCGCCAGCCACTACCAGATCGTGATTATCAGGATCGAGGTCGTCTACATGTTGAATATCCGTGTTGAACTTCAGTTTCACGCCCAGTTCGTCGCAACGGTCATGGAAAATATTCAACAACTTCAATCGTGACATTCCGCAAAAACCATGTCCTTGTGAGTTGATCGTCTTTCCATGAATTGTCGTATTGACACCCCCCCAGTACGCGAACTCTTCTACTATTCGTTTGTACGTTGGCGCATCGGCTTCCATGAAGCCTCTCAACGTATCATCGGAAAAAACCACGCCGAATCCCCAGGTCGAATCTCTGCTACCACGCTCGATAACTGTAATATCGTGATCCGGATTCGCCTTTTTCATCAGAATCGAAAAGTACAGCGAGGCTGGCCCGCCACCGAGACAAACGATTTTCATCTAATTCTCCGTCGGTATGTCACAACGCAAGAGATCCTAAACTCGCGCCGCCGCATGCGAATAGTGTTTGGCCGGTTACGAAGCCATTTTCCGGCTCCAGGAAAAACATTGTTGCCCGCGCAATATCATCAGGTCGGCCCAGTCGTCTTACTGGCAGGGATGCTGCTATTTTTTCCGCCTTGTCGCTGTCTTCAGGAACCACCTCAGTAAACATGTCAGTAACGATCGGTCCGGGAGCTACCGCGTTCACGGTAATGCCAAACTGCCCAAGCTCGAGAGCCCAGGTCCGAACCAGCCCGATCTGTGCGGCCTTGGTCGCTGCATAAGCGGTCCTTTGCTCCAGGCCAAGCATCGCCCTTGAACCAATGATCACAACACGGCCAAACTTCGCCTCCTTCATTGCAGGCAGCGCGGCCTGAACGAGCGTAATTCCCGCGTGAACATGAAGGCGCGACAGGTAACCAACGTCGCGCAAATCAACGTCCTCGATGAGCGCCGGTCTTATGACGCCAGCGTTGTGCACGACATTCGTGATTTCGAACTCGCCAGCGAGACGATTCGTTGCTGCCTTCGTCGCATCGACATCGGCCAGGTCAACGGCCACATCTTTCAGCTTTGGATGAGTGTAGTCCGACTCGCGACGAGACAGATTGATCACCGAGTAGTTGCGTTCCAGAAGGTGCTGACAAATGCCTTTGCCAATGCCCGCGCTACCACCGGTGACCAGTGCGACGTTGCTCACGACTGACTCCGATCGACGAGCGCAAGTACCCGCAGCGGACTACCCGACCCATGTTTGATCTTCAACGGTGGGCAAACCAGGATCGCCCCTGTTGCGGGCAACCGATCCAGATTGGCCAGACACTGCAACCCGTAGCGGTTGGCTCCGTGCAGCAGGTAGTGGGCTGGATAGGGTGGACTCAAGTGCGTCGCCTGACCGGCGTCGGTACCGACCGTTTCAGTACCGAAGCCACGAATGTTGCGTTCCTCGATCAACAATCGCATCGCGTCCCTGTTCGGACCGGGCGTATGCGCCCCGTCTTCGCGCATGTTGAGATACTCGGCCCCACTGCGTTTCGACCAGTCCGTCCGCATCAATACCCAGCTGTGTTCTGAAATTACGCCGAACTTCTCTTCCCACTTTGTAATGAAATCCGGTGTCAGGAGAAAATCTTCGTCCACTGCCGACTCGGGGGAGCAATCGATTACGCAGACGGGACCAACAAAAGCTTCAGGCGGAATACTGTCTACCGCAGCGTCGGGCAGGTCTTTACCTGAAATCCAATGTACAGGTGCATCGAAATGCGTTCCCGTATGCTCGCCGCAGCTGAAGTTACGCCAATACCAGGCAGGACCACGATCATCGTAGCGCGACACCTCTTCCACACGAAAGCGGGCACACTGCCCGAATTCGGGCGGCAGAATCATGACCGGAAAATCCGGATCCAACGTGTGTGTCAGATCGACCGTCTCTATGTTCCCGGACAACAACGCGGCGCCAAGGTCGTTTAGAACACTATTGCTTGCGCTCATAACTTATCCCAACTGAATTTGTGACAATTCTCTTTCAAGAACCATTGGATCCTCCCGGTATCGGCGGACAATGTCTTCCGCAACCGGGCCCAGCGCAACGGTTTCGATGCCTTCTTGCAATGTTTCGGCAACTGTTCTCGCCAGACGATCTGGCGTTACCTTGGGCGGTGGCAATGGCTGTCGCCACGACTCATCGAGCGGGCCGAACAGAATATTCACAACCTTCACGCCGCTGCCCGCCATTTCCGATCGGAGGCACTGACTGAGGGAATACGCGGCCGCCTGACTCGCCGATGTCGTGCCATAGGCCGACCAGTTTGACAACGCATAGACCGACAGCAGGTTCACCCAGGCACAAGCGCTGTTGTCGCCGTCCGCACCGCGAGACCGCATCCCTGGTCCAAATGCCTGAATCAGGCGTAACAGACCAAAGTAATTGATCTCCATCTCATCACGAGCGGTTACAACGCCGTCTCTTTCCATTGACGCGCCTGGTCGCACATACTCCGCCGTGTTGATCAGAATGTCCGTTTTTCCGCCAATCTCTCCGGCAAGTTCCTGTACCGAAATCGTGTCAGTGATATCCAGCGGCATGATTTCCACACCAGGCAGGGCCTCCAGTTCTTCCTTGCCCGGATACGGCCGCCAGTTCTCCGAGATGCCGACAAAGATGATGGATGCGCCGGCATCTACCATTGCATTCGCGGTTGCCTGGCCAAGCTCGGTCCGGCCATCGGTAATCAGCACACGTCGAAACTTCGGGTCGCACGTCAGCGCGCGCAATTGTCGATCGTCCGTCATGTTCGGTGTCTCCTTCTCAGGTAGCGCGATCATCACGCCCTGCCCTGATTTGTCTGTTCTCGCGATCACACGGACGCGCGATCGCTCGCTTACATCACCGTGTACGTGCGCAAGCACGCTTGGTCCGCCATCGAGCGCAACGGTGCCGATCCGCCAGGGCATACGTTCTCGAAAGTACGTATTGATACTCGAACGGAGCGTTGTTTCCGCGATCAGCTGACCACCATCCGGCATATCTTCCCAATGTAACGCCATGGACCAGCATTTCGGACACATTTCCCGCGCCGGATAACACACGGAATCGCAGTCCCTGCAACGCTGCAGCACAAATCGGCCTTCGGCAGCCGCTGCAGTGAATGCCAGCGCGCGCCTGCTTCGTGCGAACGGAGGCAACGTCGGCACAACAGTGCGCTTTTGCGGGTTCTTCTTCGGCGGCTTCCGGAGTGGCTCGACCATTAGCCCTGCCTCGCCAGTATCGCGGCCGCTGAGCACAGCCCACGATCGAAATTGATCATGCCAAAACCGGACACAGCAGCGATGTTTGCATCCGGGACAGTATTCTGTTCTGCGCCATCAGTCAGCTGGCGCACGGCCTCCACAAGGCCCAGGTAGCCGCCCGCTGCACCGGCCTGCCCAACGGATAGCTGACCTCCTGACGTATTGTGGGGAAAGCTCCCGTCAAAAGTGAACGTGTGCCCCTGGATAAAGGCATCTGCTTCACCTTTTTCACAGAAACCGAGGTCCTCGAACTGCATCGCGATAACGACAGGGTAGTCGTCATAGGTTTGCAGCAAATCAACATCAGACGGTTCAACACCCGCTGTTTCCCAGAACTCGTCCTTGTCCAGCGCCCACCCGCCACGGATCTGCACCGGATCGTCCGGATAGGCATTGTGCCGCTCGATGGTCGACAGAATTCGAGCGAACGGGATTTTCAACTCCCGCGCCTGGTCTTCGTGCATCACAAGAAAACCCTCGGCCCCCGCGCACGGCATCACGCAGTCGAACAGTACGATCGGGTCCGATATTTTCCTCGCGCTCATGTACTGCTCAATCGTGAGCGGTGTTTTCATCAGGGCGTCAGGATAGTGCAGCGCGTTGTGTCGTTGTGCGACACACAGTTTGCCGAATTGTGCTCGCGCAACGTTGTATTGGTGCATGTAGTCTTGCGTCATCAAGGCAAAGCTGCCATTCGGGCCACCAGAGCCATACGGGTATGAGGCATCCTGAGAGAATCGGCTGAAACTCGTCAGCATCGCCCGAAATGAATCGACATGATTTGTATCGCCCGCGATGCAGGCAACAATGTTTGCGTCACCGCTCTGGACGGCGCGTGCCGCGCGTCGTAGCGCGATAACGCCGGATGCTCCGCCTGTCGGAATGTGATCGAGCCAGCGTGGCGTCAGCCCGAAATGCTGGGTGAGCCCGACGGCCGTATCCGGGAATAGCGTAAACGATGACACACACAAGCCGTCCACGGTCTGCGGTGTAACACCTGACGCACGACCGAGGCTCGACAAAGCGCGAGCCAGCCACCAGTGTGCCGGCTCTGGCGAGTACCGCTCATACGGAACGCTAACCGGCGCTGCGATCACAACGCCTTCGTATCCTTGACGCGGTATTTTCCTTGCCGTGCTCAAACAGCTCGCCTTTTCTTTCGGGGACGTAAATCTACGCCGCCGTTGTTCTCAACAACCAGCCGGGCCGATCGCTTGACTTCGGCACGACTGATCTTCTGAGATGCCGTCAGTGGCAGCTCTTTGATGAATTCGATGTAACCAGGCGTCTTGAAGTAAGTCAGCGAATCATTGCAGTGGTCGAAAATCGAATTGGCCAACTCGTCTGCATGGCCCGTGTCATGCGAAGTGACAACGAAAGCGAATACCTCGTCGCCACGTATCTCATCGGGCACTGCGGTAACCGCACAATTGTCTACCACTTCGCATGCCAGCAGTGCGGCTTCAACTTCGACAGCCGCAATGTTTTCGCCACTCCTACGAATGACGTTTTTTCGACGATCGACAAAATACAATTGACCATCACTGTCCGTCTTTACAACATCGCCCGTATGCCACCATCCACATCGCCAACCCTCTTCAGTCGCCGCTGCATCCTTATAATAGCCGCTGAAATACCCCGTGCGCGGGTCATCCGACAGGCTTCGGACCAGTAGTTCACCGTCCTCCCCGGTCGCAACGTCATCATCGTCCTTATCAACGATTCGCAGTTCCATTGTCGAAATAGGCTTACCGATGCACCGCTTGCCCAGGTGCCGTGGTTCATGATTCGCAACAATCATGCCGCCACCCCCCGACTCCGTCATGGCCCACGCCTCGATCAACGGAAAACCGAATCTTGTTTCGAATACGGCCTGGTGCCTTGGATCAGATCCAGCACCGAATCCAAACTTGACCTGATCGCCGAAATTGTCGCCTTCTAACTCAGGTAGCGTCAGAAGTATCGCCGGCATCACGCCCAGGTAGTGTATTACGGTCGCGCGCTCATCCCTGACAGTCTGCCACCAGCTTCGTGGGTGGAAGCGATCCAGCTGAATTACGCACCCGCCGCACATTAACATCGCCATAAATGACGTCGAGAGCGCGTTCATGTGATTGGGTGGCAAAGGCGTTGCGAGCCGGTCGGTCTCGTCAATCGCGCACAGCCCGCCGAGCCTGTTGTATTCTCGGCCCATGGTCAGGAAATAGTCGTTGGACAACATGCAGCCCTTGGGCTGACCCGTCGTGCCCGAGGTGTACAGCATCGCTGCCTCGGTCTGCAACTGGCCGCAAGGCGATGTTACGGCCTCGACGTCGGCAAGGTGCCCGGCACTCACGATGTTGGCGCCATTGATGAGGTTCACAATCTGCTGCAGGCGTTCGATGTGTTCTTCGGCGCCTGTGACGAGACCGCTATCACTGTGTTCGATGACGTATCCAATCTCGCTGTCCGAGCCACCCATGTTCAGCGGCACGAGGCTGGCGCCGAGCGCATTGACGGCGAGCAAGTACAAATACACGTCGAGACGGCTGTCATAGGCAATCGCTAGACGGTCACCGCGTGAAACCCCGGCCGCTCCCAGCGCGCCCGCGAGTGCGGCCGCGGCGTCGAGCGTTTCGCCATAGGAGTATTCGATCGCGCCTGCCGCGTAGGCACGCGCACTGGCCTCGGGCACTCGCAAGAACGGTCGATCCGCATGACGTGCTGTCGTTTCCAGCAGCGCCTCGTAAATCGTGTTGCCGGAGGCCAGCGCGCTCAATCCGAATCCTCCGTGTGCCAGGCGGGTGCGACAAGTCGGCGACGGCCATCGACTGATTTCGTGATTCCGGGTTCGTCGAGTTCCTCACGATCCCATAACTCGCAGGTGACCTGTTTGTGCTTGGTGTCGAGCGCCTCGCAATAGTTGGTGTAGAGACACACACGAATGTCATCACCGCAGCCCAACCGGGTTTTCAGGAACCAGTCGGGATCGGCAAGCGTCTGCCGTGCAGAGGCGATGATGTCCGCACCGCCGCTCCGCAAAATACTCTCGGCCTGGTGGAAATCGTAAATACCGCCCGCCGCAATAACAGGCGTCTCGAATCCTGCCGCGCGCACCGCGTTTCGCACCGTCGCCGTTGCCGGGAGATTGCGCCCGAAGGGTCCGGTCGCGTCCGAGATGTACTGCGGCATGCACTCATAGCCGCTTTGCCCAGTGTACGGGTAAGCAGCGGCGCCAACTTTTGGTTGCTTCGCATCCTCGAACTTGCCACCGCGCGACAACGACAGGAAGTCCATGCCGGCGCGAGCGAGCTCAGTGCCGAAATAGGCCGCGTCGTCGACCGCCGAACCACCTTCGATGATTTCGTCGGCGAGATAGCGGCAACCAACGGCGAAGTTGTCGCCTACTGCATCGCGTACGGCGCTGTGGACCTCGATCGGCAGACGAACCCGCCCCTCGAGGCTGGCGCCGTAACCGTCGTTGCGCGTGTTGCGAGCTGAAAGGAACGACGCCATCGTGTAGGCGTGCGCATAATGCAATTCGACGCCGTCGAAACCCGCTTCCTTCGCACGTATTGCCGCGTCGGCGAATAACCCGGGAAGTACCTGAGGCAACTCACGAATATGCGGCAAATGGAGATCGTTGACGCGATCCCGGTAGCCGACCGCGTAGTCTTCGTACTCACGTGCCGTCAACAGATCGCACAGCGCATCGTCCTCGAGCGCCGCAAGTCGTTCGCGAATATCGTCGTCCGACAGACCGGGGTCGAATGCGGCCCGGTGCCGGTTCCATGATCTGCAGGTAGCGCGTGAAGTACTTGTCTTTCGTCGGCCGCCGATTGATGCGCAGGAAGTCGATCAACTGGATGAGCAACCGCGTCTCGCCACCGCTCGCTTGACGCACGACGTCGACGAGTTCCTTCAATCCGGGGATGAATCGATCGTTGCCTATGCGCAGCAGCGGGCCGCTCGGAATTTCCCGAATACCCGTCGCTTCGACGACGATGGCACCGGGCTTGCCTTCGGCAAAGCGCCCGTACCAGTCGAGCACATCGTCGGTGACCAAACCGTCGTCGGTGGCGCGCCACGGCACCATGGCCGGGACCCAGGTTCGCTGGCCGAGCGAAAGAGGCCCGACCGCAATCGGGCTGAACAACTTCGATGCCTGCCCCACAGCCTCAGAGGGCCAGGGCCCGGGATCGGGTCGATACTTGATTCTCTCTGCTGGTCGCCACATTACTTCGGACCTGTTACTTTATATATAAACTATCACCCCGGCACACGCCGGACAAGCGCAAAACAAGGGGTGGCGCAGCGTTAGTCAGGCCCCGGGGATGACTGCCGTGGTCTCTATTTCCAGCAGCGCTTCGGGTTCCACGAGGTCGTTGACGCCGATCACGGCCGTGGTCGGGAAGTTCTTGCCGATAATCCTGCGATACGCTGCACCAACGCCGGCCAGGTTGTCGCGATACGCATCCAGGTCCTTGACGAACCATGTCATGCGGACAATTTCCGCCGGGCCTGCGCCGGCCTCGGCAAGCACGGCAACCGTGTTCACGAGGACTTGCTCGAACTGGCCGACGAAGCCGTCGGCAAAAATGCCGTCCGCATCCCAGCCGATCATGCCAGCCACAAAGACCATGCGCCCTTCGGCTTCGATGCCGTTGGCATAACCGCGCGGCTGCGGCCAACCCTCGGGATTGAGGTGTTTCATCTCGCGTCTCCCTCGTAGGTCTGGCGGGCGATGATCACTTTCTGGACCTCGCTGGCCCCTTCATAAATTCGCAACGCCCGGATCTCTCGATACAGCGTTTCGGTGACGTTGCCACTAACGACGCCTTTGCCGCCGAATAGCTGGACCGCCTGATCGATGACGCGCTGCGCTGCCTCCGTGGCATACAGTTTGGCCATCGCAGCTTCGCGCGTGACACGATCCTGGTAACAGTCCTTTGCCCAGGCCGACCGATACACGAGCAGCGCACTCGCATCGATATCAGTCGCCATCTCGGCAATTGTCGCTTGTGTCATTTGCAGGGCACTGAGCGGCGCGCCGAATAACTCGCGAGTGCTCGTGTGGCGCGCGGCTTCGTCGAGGGCGCGACGCGCAAATCCGAGCGCGGCCGCACCGACGCTGGTGCGAAACACATCAAGCGTCGCCATAGCCACCTTGAAGCCCTCGCCCGGCCCGCCGATACGATTCGCCGCGGGAATCCTGCAGTTCTCGAAACGCAGCGTCGCCAGCGGATGCGGCGCAATCGTATCGATACGACTCGCAACCGAGAATCCCGGCGTATCGGCATCCACGATAAACGCGCTGAGACCCCGTGCGCCGGGCGCCTCGCCGGTACGAGCGAAAACGCAATAGAAATCCGCGATGCCGCCGTTCGATATCCAGGTCTTCTCGCCGTTTATTACGTAGTGGTCGCCAACATGCTCGGCCGTCGTCGCCAGTGCCGCGACATCGGACCCGGCCTCTGCTTCGGACAAGGCAAACGCGGAAATAGCCTCGCCCGCCGCGACCTTTGGCAGGTAGGTTAGGCGTTGCTTCGATGTACCGAACAACGAGATCGGCCCGCTGCCGAGCCCCTGAATCGCCAGCACGAAATCCGCAAGGCCGCTGTGATAGGCCAGCGTTTCGCGGCTCAGCGCAATGCTGCGGACATCGAGTTTTTCGTGCAGGCCACCACCAGCGGCCGGCACACAGACGCGCAACCAGCCCGCGGCGCCCAGGTCGCGAACCAGCGATTGGCAGATATCGTCCGTGTCGTCATCATGACGAAACGTGTAGTCGTCGCACCAGGACTCAAGGCGCTCACGCAACTCACGATGATGATCCTCGAAAAATGGCCAGTCGATAAATGTCTTGTCAGTCACCTTCGAACTCCGGCTTCTGTTTCGCGACAAACGCGTCATAGGCCCGTTTGAAGTCGAGGGTTTGCATGCAGATCGCTTGCGCCTGTGCTTCGGCTTCGATCGCGGTTTCGAGGGACATGTCCCACTCCATATTGAGCTGGTTCTTCGTAAAGCTGTTGGCGAAATTCGGCCCCGCGGCCAGGCGATCGGCGACGGCGATAGCCCTGTCGAGCAATTCGCCTGCGTCGAACAGTGCGTTGTAAAAGCCCCAGGCATGACCTTCTTCGGCGCGCATCGGGCGCCCCGTGAATAACAGTTCCGATGCACGGCCCTGGCCGATGAGGCGTGGCAGAATAGCGCACGCGCCCATGTCCGCTCCCGCCAGGCCGACACGATTGAACAGGAACGCGGTTTTCGCCGCCTCCGTTGCATAGCGCAGGTCGCTCACCATCGCGATGATTGCACCCGCGCCGGCACAGACACCATCGACAGCCGAGATCACGGGCTGTGGACAAGCGCGAATCGCCTTGACGAGATCGCCCGTCATGCGCGTAAACCGCATAAGCCCTTTCATGTCCATCTCGGTCAGTGGGCCAATGATCTCGTGTACATCGCCGCCAGAGCAGAAATTGCCGCCCGCCCCCGTAACAACAACTGCTTTGACGTCATCGTCATAGACGAACGCACGGAACGTATCTCGCAATTCTGCATACGACTCGAATGTGAGCGGATTTTTGCGCTCGGGGCGGTTCAGCGTGATAACGGCAACGCCATTGTCGCGCAGGTCAATCAGGAAATTTTCGGGTGTGTAACTTGCCATTAGTTCCTCACATCACTTCGCCGCCCGCGATGGCAATTGCTTGCCCGGTCACGGACGAGGAGTTTTTACCAAGCAACCACAGGACCGTGCTCGCGACCTCTTCCGGTTCGATCAGCCGTCCCTGCGGATTGGATTTGACGAGTTCGGCCAACGCTTCGTCGCGACTGCGCCCGGTCGCATCGACGATCTTCGAAATCGATTGCTCGACGATGTCTGTGTTCGTATAGCCAGGACAGACCGCATTAACGGTCACGCCTGTTTTCGCCAACTCGAGCGCCAGCGATCGAGTCAGCCCGAGCACACCGTGCTTCGCCGCGCAGTAGGCACTGACATAAGCGTAACCCCGGAGTGCGGCCGTACTTGCGATATTGACGATGCGGCCGCGCCCGGCATCGAGCATTCCGGGGAGCGCCGCTTTCGTACAATAATAGACACCATCCAGGTTAACGCCCAGCATGGCCCGCCAGTGTTGCTCATCGCTCTTGGCAAACGAACACGCGTCGGCGCTGCCGGCATTGTTCACGAGGATCGAAATTTCGCCGGACCGGGACACCGCGCGCCCGAATGCCATGGCGACACTTTCAGGATCTGTAACGTCCATCTCCGCGGCGGCGGCGCCGATTTCTCCGGCTTTCTTTTCGAGACGCTCCGCATTGCGCCCCGCGATTGTGACGCTTGCGCCTTTGGCCACGAGCGCGGCAGCGATCGCAGCGCCAATGCCGCTGCCGCCACCGGTAACCAGCGCATGTTCACCGTTATGCATCAAGCCATCACTCATTCTTCATGCCTTCCTCAGCTCACTGAGCCGCTCATTGAAATGCGTGCCATCTTCATCGGCCAGAGCCGCCGCGAGCAGTTGCCGCGTAATCGTCGCCTGCGTACCGGCCTTCGCTCTACCAGCCGCCGCAATGATTGCCTGGTAACGAGTATGCCCGCGCTCCCAGGTATCGCCATAGCCTCTCACAATTTCGATGCATGCGGCGATCGCGAGGGCAGCGTCGTAGTCTTCACCGAGTGTAACCCGCACGCGATTGAGCCAGTCTCCGATCATCATCGACTGCATGGCATAGCGGTAAGTACCCCGACGCCAGCGTTTACAGCGAGCCATTATCGATAACATCAAGAACCCGCCGAACTTGTTGGTCGAGACCAGGCGGCCTTTGCGAAACAACGGTGCCAGCCAGCGCCGGGCGCGTGCCGACTCGACCAGTCGCCTCCCTAGTGACGCGGGCAAGGTGTCGCAGAATTCCTCGAGACGTGGATGAAAATACTCGGTCACATAGGCCAGCTGTCCGGCGGATGCGTTCAAGTGTTCCCGAATACGCACAAAGCGCGATTTCGCCGTCTTGAGTTCCGCTACCCGCAATGTGTCTTCGTAGCACATTTGCAGTGCCAGCAATCGCGCAACCTCGGCCGATACGGCGAAGTCTCGTTGCTCGCCGCTGTTATCGCGATCCGCCTCGACAATCGCGGCGAGATGCTCGAGGTACTTGCCAGCGTATTCCCGGTCCTGGTAGTCCAGCGCCCGCAGGACACCATGTGCGGCGTAATGCCGGACCGGCTGCGGCAATTTGCGCGCGACGTGCTCGAGCAGGGCTTCGCCGACCGGCCCCTGTGCCACTGGCTCGCCGTCGTGCTCATTGTTGTCTTCGACCGGCGGTGACAGTGCAAGATCATGTCCTGCCGCGAAACCGCGCAGGTTGGCATCGACAGCACGGCCGCTACGGCGAATGGCATCCTCGAACGCCGCACGCTCGAACGGCAGCGCAGCGCTTGCCGCGATCGCGCCCAGCATCACCGCGCTTATGACACTGCCCGTCTCATCCGCCGCTTTTGCCATGTCGAAGCAGACGAATTTCCTGGCCGCTTCGCGTGCCGCAGCCTTGACCGGTCCCTGGTCAACTATGCCATCGCCGAGCGCCACCTTCTCGCCAATCGAGTAAACACGATGACTGCTCGCAACCAGCGTCGTCGCGTTGGGGGTAACGAAGCCTTTCTGAATAGCCCGGCCCGCCTCGGCAGCCTCACCGGCGACGACGAGATCAACGTCGCCGGGAATCGGGTAGGCCGTGAATACAACATCACGACCGTCAGGCACCTTATCTTTCGGAAAAACCTCCACGCAATACACGGTCGCGCCAGTGCGCTGCGCCACACCAGCCACGAACGTCGACTGCGCGAGAAAACCCTGGGCCTCGGCGACATCGACGAGCCACTTCGTCAATACGCCGCCACCCTGCCCACCGAGCGCGAGCATTGCCACGGAAAGCGGCCTGTCCCATTCGCGCTGCATCATGCCATCCGCAACCGCCGACGCTCGACGCGGCCCTGCAACCAGTTTATGAGCCCGCTACGCAACTTCCAGAGGACGCGATCGACGATTGCAGGATTGTGAATGACTTCGCCCTTGAAAAACGACGGACACAGCACGGCCTCGTGCGCGACTTCACCGCAGTGCCCGCAGCCAACGCAGCTATTGTCGACATACGATACGGGTTGCGTCTTCAATGGGTCCGGGTTCGGTTTGATCGTCAGCGAGGGACAGCCACTCAGGCGTACGCAGGCGTGATCCCCGGTGCAGGTATCTTCATCGACACCGAAACGTTCCTGGATCACACGCTTGCCATCGCTCACGTCGCGGGCGAATTGTGGTTGCTCCCGTCGTTGCCGGTTGAGCATGCACTCGGACTGCGCCACGAGCACTTTGGGGCCGGTGCCCTTTTGCGAAACCGCCTCTTTCAACGCGGCTCGCATGTCTGCGATATCATAGGTACGAACTGTTTTCACCCATTCAACACCGACACCGCGAACGGCCTTCTCGATCGGGTGCTTGGTGCTGCGGTTTTCGCTGTCACCTTTGCTCGACAAGACATCCTGTCCACCCGTCGCTGCCGAGTAGTTGTTATCGATGACGACCGTCAACGCATCACTCTTGTTGAAGACGGCATTGCCGATACCGCTCGTCAAACCGTTGTGCCAGAAACCGCCGTCACCCATGATGCTTATCGCAGGTTTGTCACTCTCCGTGTTGAAGGCCGAAGCGCCTGCCGCGCCGAGTCCATAGCCCATCGTCGTGTTGCCGATGTGAAATGGCGGCAGAATTGAAAACAGGTGACAACCAATGTCGGCACTAACGTGGAAGTCGCCAAGTTCCTGCTGCATGAGCTTGAGGCTCGTGAAGACAGGCCGTTCGGGACAGCCTGTGCACAAGCCGGGTGGGCGCGCCGGAATTGATTTCGCCAAACCATCGGCAATCGATGCGATTTGTTCGCGCGGATCGCCGGGCGGTGTCCAGTCGGCGGCGAACCGTGCCATAAAGTCGACGATACCTTCTCGCATGACGGCACTGGTATATTCACCGGCCAGCGGCAGGCTGCCTTTACCGACCAGTCGCGTCTGCAACTCGCGTTGCTGCAGTACCGAGTGCATGTTCTGCTCGATGTAGTTGGGCTGCCCTTCCTCGAGTAGGAGGACCGCAGTCTTGCCGGTACAGAATTCGGAGACCTCGTCGTCGATAACCGGGTAAGCCACATTCATGACGTAAATGGGCAAGTCGGACGCACCGAACGAGTCCGCAAGACCGAGCCGTTCCATCGTGCGCAACATCGTATTGTAGAGACCGCCCTGCACGATGATGCCGATATCGTTCCGCTTTCCGGAAACGAAACGATTCAGTTTCTTCTCCCGAATAAACTTCACAGCTGCCGGCCAGCGCTGGTTGATTTTCTCGTGCTCGTGCAGGAATGATGCGGGCGGCAGGACGATGCGATCGACATCCCGCCGGGGGTTTTCCATCGCATCCCTGAGGGTCGGCGACGGTCGCCGATTGTCCTTGGCCGTGAAACGTCCGTGTACATGACAGGATCGAATCCTGAGCTCGAGGAACACAGGCGTATTGCTGGCTTCCGACAGCTCGAACGCGGTCTCAACCGCGGTGACAATATCTGGTACATTCGGCGGCGGGTCGAGCAGCCACATTTGGCTTTTCATCGCGAAGGCGTGCGTGCGTTCCTGCATGATGCTGGAGCCCTCGCCATAATCCTCGCCGACGATAACGACGACGCCACCCGTGACGCCGCCTGAGGCTAGATTTGCGAGTGCATCACTCGCAACGTTGGTGCCGACGGTTGACTTCCAGGTGACGGCGCCACGCAAAGGGTAATTCACGGATGCTGCCGCCATCGCCGCGGCCGAGGCTTCGCTGGCGCTTGTTTCGAAATGTACATCGAGCTCTTCGAGGATGTCGTTGGCATCCGCAAGCACGTCCATAAGGTGAGATATCGGCGAGCCCTGGTAGCCACCGACGTACGCGACGCCCGACTGCAACAGCGCCTTGGTAACGGCGAGGATGCCTTCGCCGGCGAATTCCTTGCCATCGCCAATGCGCAGTTTCTCGACTTCCTTCCTGAATGAACGCTCAGCCACGGATCATTACCTGCTGCCGATCAGTCGGCGTCGATTTTCGGGGCGTTGCTGTCAACAGCGTCCTTCGCCTGGTCCAATACGCGTACCAATACATCCAGGTCGCTCACGGACTGGCCCTTCATGAGGGTCGAGATGATCGCGTCGTAGTCGGCATGCATTTTGTCCCACAACCGACGGCCTTGCGCGGAAATGCGAACGGACTGGACGCGCCGATCAACACTTGACGTTTTCTTGATGACGAGTTCGTCTTCCTCGAGCCTCCGGATCACCCCTGTGACATTCCCCTTGGACACCATGAGCAATTCGGACAACTCACCCATGGTCCAGCCGTCCGGATGCATTGCCAGTGCCGTCAGGACATCATACCGAGGCAGGCTCGAGTTGTACCTTTGCGCGAAAAAACGCATCAGGATCGATTCGATGCTCGAGAAACAGCGCACCAATGACATCCACGCACGGCGATGCCGTGCGCCAGCCGGTAATGCGTCGATGACTATTTCATAAAGGTTCTTGTCAGACATGTTCTTCCGCACGGTGTGACGCAGCTTATAGCCTGCAGATGACAGACTTCAGTTCAGTGTAGGCGTGCAAGCCCTCGAGGCCGTTCTCCCTGCCCCAGCCGGATTGTTTGAACCCACCGAAAGGTATCGCCATGTCGGGGATACCGTGGCAATTCACCCAGACGAGGCCAGCCTTTATCTGGGCTGCCAGGCGATGGGCCTTGCCTATGTCACGGGTCCAGAAACTGGCCGCAAGGCCGTAGTGCGAATCGTTGCCGAGTTCGAGGCATTCCTGCATGTCCTTGCCCCTGGACACGACAACGACCGGGCCGAAAATCTCGTTCTGCACGACAGACATGGATTGCGACACATCCGTAAGCACGGTGGGCTCCATGTAGAAGCCACCGCCCTGATCGATGCGCTTGCCTCCGCAGGCGAGTGTCGCGCCTTCTTTCTGGCCGGCTGCAACCGCGGCTAGCACATTGTCGCGATGCGCGGCAGAAATCAGCGGGCCCATTTCGGTACCGGAATCGTACGCCGGCCCGACCCTGATGTTTCTTGCATACTCGATAACGCCTGCAACGACCGCATCGTAAATGGCTTCCTCGATATACAGGCGCGAACCCGCGACACACACCTGCCCGGCGTTGGAGAAAATCGCTTCGGCTGCGCCCCTTATGGCAGCGTCGAGGTCGGCATCAGCCAATACGATGACCGGTGACTTACCGCCGAGTTCGAGTGTGACCTTTTTCATGTCGGTCAGGGCAACCCGGCCGATCTCGCGGCCCACTTTGGTAGAGCCTGTGAATGACACTTTGCGTACGAGCGGATGCTCGACGATGGCCGCACCGACTTCGGCGCCAATGCCTGTGACCACACCGACAACACCGGCTGGAATGCCCGCTTCCATTGCCAGTTCCGCCAGCCGTAGCGTCGACAGTGGCGTCTTTTCATCCGGCTTGACGACCGCGCAGCATCCGGCTGCCAGCGCCGGTGCCAATTTCCAGGATGTTTGTACCAGGGCACCATTGTAGGGAACGATCAGGCCGACCACGCCAATGGGCTCGCGCATCGTATAGGCATGGAACTCGCCACCTGGGGCAAACGTCATTTGCTTGGTGCTTCCTTCGAGCTTGCTACACCACCCGGCATGATAACGGTAGCATTCGGCCGCGAAGGGGATTTCCGCGTTGCGAGCAGCGCCGTATAACTTGCCGGCCTCGAGCATCTCGAGTTCAGCGAGTTCATCACCATGCTCTTCGATGAGATCAGCCAGCCGTAACAGGATGCGGCTCTTTTGTGCTGGCGGCAGCAAACGCCAGCGACCATCCTCGAACGCCTGTTGGGCGGCCTGGACCGCCTCCGCTACGTCGGCCCTGTTGCCTGTGACGACTTCGCCGAGTGTTGCGCCAGTGGACGGGTTCACATTCGGTATCGGTTGCGAGCCGCTGCCGGGCCGCGCCGAACCGTTCAGGAAGACGCCATTCTTGCGCGCAGCGAATTCACCCGCGAAGTCGCTGAGCGTGTAACTCATGACTGCACGTAGGCCGTTAGCGAACGGACTACGGCTTCGTTCTCTTCACTGTTACCGACAGTCACGCGCAGGCAACGGTCGTCTGCAGCCGGTCGCGGAATGATGCCCTGCGCCTCGAGCCAGCTTGCGGCGTCGTTCGCCGATTTGCCGGGGATGTTCTCGAAATGCATCAGGTAGAAATTCGCCACGCTGGGCACCACGTGTATTCCGAGCGCGCCGAGTTCGTCGCGAAATCGCTGCTGCCAATCGCGATTGTGCTCCCGCACACGTTCGATATGTTTGTGATCCTGGATTGCGGCCGTCGCGGCAGCCATTGCCGGCAGACTCGCGTTGAACGGTGTGCGCAGGCGATTGATGACTTCAATGATCGCTGCGGGACCGTACCCCCAGCCAATACGCAGGCCTGCAAGGCCATAGATTTTCGAGAATGTGTGCGTCACCACGACGTTGTCGCGTTCATCCGCCCAATTGAAGCCAGCGTCGAAGTCAGGCTCGGTGACATACTGGGCGTAGGCGCCGTCCAGCAAGACAACAACGTCTGCGGGCACATTATCGATCAGCCGCTGCATCTCGCTGGCTGGCAAGTAGGTGCCAGTCGGGTTATTGGGATTGGCGACAGCAACCAGTTTTGTTCTGTCGCTGACGCGCTCAAGCAGCGCATCGACGTCGACCGTGTGGTTGATCTCCGGCGCGAGAACGACCGTCGCCCCTTGTCCTTTGGCATAGATCGAACACATGACGAAATGGTTTTCGGGCAGCAATACCTCGTCGCCCGGGCCCACGAAGCATCGGGTCAGCATCCCGATAACCTCTTCGGAGCCGTTGCCGCAGACTATGCGATTCCGATCCAGCCCGTGCTCGTCGGCGATGGCCTGCCGCAACGCTTCCTGCCCACCGTCCGGGTAACGATGCAACTCGCCTGCGAGACCCTGGTACGCCGCCATCGCGGCTGGGCTGGGACCGAAGCTGCACTCGTTGCTGGACAACTTGATTGGATTGGTCTTGCCGGGCAGTTTGCTTTTGCCCTGTTTGTACGGAGCCAAAGCCGCTACATGCGGCAGCGGTTGCGGCACAGACGCCCTGGTGACTTCTTTTGCGTGATCGGTAGGCATTTTTGTACGGGGACCTCGACGGAATTCTCTTCGAAAAATAATTGTTTAAGTATAAACTATTATCACGATTCGAGTGAAGCACGCTGGAAATCGTAGATTTCCTAAAAGTTTATATATAAACTAGATGGGCTTGAGTCACTGAAATTTGGGATTAACAGAGAACAACAAAGATCAGACATGAGTAACTCGGATTTTGAAGTAGTAATAGTGGGTGGTGGACATAACGGTCTGGCGTGCGCTGCGTTATTGACCAAGTATGGCGTACCGACTCTGGTCGTCGAGCGTAATGACTGGGTTGGGGGCGGCGTCCTGACGCGCGAAGTCACACTACCCGGATTTAAGCACGACGTGTACGGGTCGTCGCACGTCTGGATTCACATAAACCCGACTTTCAAGAACGAGTTGCAGCCCGAACTCGAGAAGCACGGGCTCAAGTACGTCTGGGCGGAAGACCACATCACTGGCCACCCGAATCTCGAGGGCCCGGGCATCATCGTCTACAAGGACATCGACAAAACCTGCGACACGATTGCCGAGTACTCAAAAAACGACGCAAAGCGTTACAGGGAAATTTACGAAGAATTCGAGGAAATCAGGCCGGCGTGGTGCGGGCGATGTTCTCGCCACCCTCTCCGCCCAGTTTTATGTTCCAGGCGCTTGAGAACAATAGCGAGGGGCTTAGGCCGGCTGCGCGACTACCAGCTGAGCTCTCGGGCCTTCACGATGAAGAACTTCGAGAACCCGCATGTACAGGCGTTCATCCTCGGTTGGGCGATGGCGCCGCAGACACTGCCGGACCAGGAGGCAACGGCGCAGGGTTTCTACGTCATGATCCCGAGCATCCACTACTTCGGTGAATCGATTCCCGAGGGCGGCAGCGGCATGCTGTGCGAATCGATGAAGAGCTACATTGACGCGAATGGCGGCAAGGTCATGACGAACGCGACAGTTGACAAGTTCATCATCGAAAATAATGAGTGCAAAGGCGTGCGCCTGGCTGACGGCACCGACATCATGGCCTCACGAGCCGTTGTCACAGGGCTTGATCCGCAGCAGACATTCCTCCGGTGTATGGAGGAACACGAAGTTGATCCGCGCATCCGCGACATTGTCAGCAGCTTCTCGTTCGGCAATGTGACGATCGCTCGGGCGCACTACGCACTACACGAATCGCCGATTTTCAACAACGGTCCCGATATGACTGCGACGCCGTTCCAGCGTACCTTCGGTTCCATCGATGATATCGACAAGCAATACAACGAGATTGCAGCCGGGCTTGCACCGCGCGATCCCTTCCTGTGGTCGGCCTGCTGGACGAAGAAAGATCCATCACGTGCGCCGGACGGAAAGCACACGATGATTCTCGACACATTTGTTCCCGTCGAGCTCGCGAGCGGTGAAGACTGGGAGGAGATCGGGCCGAAGTACGTCAAGGACATCCTGCTGCGTAACCTGCGGCGCCACACGAGCAACATGACCGACGACAACATCATGGCCGAATTCATCGATACCGGACCCAACCTGGCACGGGACAACTGGTCTTTTGTCAACGGCACGACGACGGGTGGCGAACGCATCCTGTCGCAACTCGGCGCGTTCCGGCCGATACCTGGCTTCGCCGAATACAGGTCGCCGGTCGTCAATTTGTACATGACAGGGCCGTCATGTCACCCGGGTGGCGGCATCTCCGCGATGGGCACAAACACGGCAAACGCCATGCTCGAAGACTTTGGACTTAAGGAGCCGCAGGACGCGTTCTGACGGCACAACAAACAATACAGGTGAACCATGGGAAAACCGATTGAGAGATACACAGCGCTGGTCATCCAGCCACACGTGACCGTTGCCGAGGACCGAGACGGCATCAAGAAAAACCTCGACCGTGTACTGAACATGATCGACTTCGGAGTTGGCTACTTCTGGGAAGTACCGGCCCGGCTTGTTGTTCTGCCGGAGTACTTCCTGCAGGGCGTAACGACACCCGGCAAAGGCGAACACGGCCTCGAGTCATTCATGAAGAAGGCAATCACGATCCCGGGTCCCGAGATGGACGCGCTGAGCGAGAAAGCCCAGGAGTACGGCATCTATATCGCAGGCGGCGGCGTAATCGAACAGCTCAAGGAGTTCCCGGATCGCTGGTTCAATGCCGCATTCATAATCGGTCCGAATGGCGACGTCATTCTCAAGTACCACAAGTGGCATATCCCCGCGTCGATCGGCCTGGGCACGAGCCCACACGACATCTTCGACGAGTACAGGGAGAAGATCGGTGGCGATATCGAGACGTTGTTCCCTGTCGTCGACACCGACATCGGCAAGCTGGGCACGATGACCTGTCACGATGGTTGCACGCCGGAAGTGTCCCGCGCACTGGGTTACAACGGCGCCGAAATCATCTGCCACCCGGTCGCTCTGCAGGAAGCCGAGGGTGTTTCCGACCCGTGGGATTTCTGGCGCTTCACCCGCAAAGCCCGAGCACACGACAATATGTGCTACTTACTGGGTTCGAATTGGGGCAGCGTCGACTACGACTACTACCCGAAGGCGTTTTGCCCGGGCAACTCGTTCATCATCGACTACACAGGCATGATGGTGCGCGAAGCGCCGTACCCGACCGAACAGGTTATCGGCGCGACCATCGATATCGAAGCGCTGCGCTGGCACCGCTCACGCGCGAATCACAATTGCTGGATCGACGTTCGAGCTGAGGTATTCCGCCAGATTTACGACAACCCGATCTACCCGCCGAACCAGTTCCCGTCTGGCTGCCCGCCGCGGACGCTGGCCGACAAGCTTGGTCCCGCCAAGCAGGTGCTCGACCAGCTCTATGCCCGCGGCCAGTTCATGCCGCCGGCCGGTAAGTCGCCCGAGGAGATGTCTTCGGTGCTTGAGGAACGCATCAAGTACGCCCAGGACACGGGTCGCCTGCGAAAACCTGACGACTAAGGAACAAGGCAATGCGAGTACTCAGCAAACTGGCGCAGATCGATTTTCGATTCGGCAAGATCAAGCGCGACAAGAACCTGCTCGTCGTAGAGAGCAGTCCGGAATCGAAGATGCCGTCCACGGTCTACATGTCACCACAGGATATCGTAGAGGTCCTGAAGCGCGTGCTCGTCAGCCCGGGCGCTATCCTCTTTGTCCTGGCACTTCCCTTTTTCCTGTACCGCTGGAATCGATCAGACAGGAGCATTCACCAGGGCGCCGCGAAGAAACGGGAGTGGCCGACGGTCTAGTCGGGATAGGTCGTTTCCAGATCGCGGGTGCGTAGCGGGTCGAACTCCGCTCGGACCCGATCGATTGCCGCTTTGTGCTCGTCGAGCACCTTCGGGTAGCGATCCGCGTAGCTGTAGGCCTCGCCGTCCTGGCCTCGGGCATCAAATAGCAGGTCGTACGACGACTCGAAGCCTGGCAGCTGGTCGAACTTCTCGAACGCCCCCAGGCTTCCTGTGTAATAGGAGTGCGTCACGTACTTCCAGTCCTGCGAGCGTACGCCAACGACGCGTTCGTTATTGAAGTAGTAAAGGTAGTGGTGTGGTGATGACTCCTCGCCCCGCAGTAGCGGCAGCAAACTCTTGCCGTCGATCTTCTCTGCCGCCGGTTCCTCGCCGATCGCATCAGCAATTGTCGGCAACAGATCAATGTTCATCACCATCGCGTCGCTGACCCTGCCAGCTTCGGCTACCGACGGCCAATACACAATGAACGGGACGCGGTAACCAGCCTCCCAGGTCGTGCCTTTGCCGCCCTTCAGACCCAGTGTGGCGCCCTCGAAGAACGGCCCGTTGTCGCTTGTAAATACGACGAGCGTTTTATCGGCGAGGCCCGCGCCCTCAAGCGCCTTGATGATCTGACCCGTGCTCCAGTCGAGTTCCTCGACCGTGTCGCCGTACAATCCCGCATCCGAACTGCCGCGGAATTGTTCAGAGACAAATAGCGGAATGTGTGGAAATGTGTGCGAGACGAACAGCAGAAACGGTCGCTTCGCATTGTCCTCGATAAATCGCACGGCCTGCTGCGTGTAGCGTTTCGTCAGCAAACGTTGATCCACCGGATCCTCGATGACAACGTCACCTTCATACAGAGCAAACCCCGGCATGTCATTGCTATGGGGTACGCCGTAGAACTCGTCAAAGCCGTGCTTTTGCGGGAAGTACTCCGGGAAGGTGCCAAGGTGCCATTTACCGACGAACATCGTGCGATAGCCGGCGCGCCTGGTCAGTTCGCCCAGCGTCTCTTCCGCTTCGGGCAGGCCTTTGGTGTCCGCGGCCGTTATCACCTTCCAGGCAAGCCCAGCGCGAATCGCATAACGGCCGGTCATAAGACCGGCACGCGACGGCGAGCAGACATTGGCGCTCGCATAACCGTTAACAAAGGTCACGCCGCGCGCAGCAAGGCTGTCGATGTGCGGAGTCCGGATCCGCGTGGCCCCATAGGCGCCGATGTCCCCGTAGCCCATGTCGTCGGCAAGGACGATGACGATATTTGGCCCGTCATCCGCCGCTGTACAAGCGGAGACGGCAAGGACAATCGAGACAATCAACACGCGCATGGGAGGTTCCCGGAAATAAAAAAGCGGGGAGTCTTTACGACTCCCCGCCATCAACACTCACAGCCCGAAACAGGGGGACTAGTTGGTCATGTAAGTGAACTTGATACCATAATTCAATTGGTGCGGCTTCAAACGCATGCCTGCAGCACCGAAGTTGTCCGCCGTGCCGGTGTAGTACTGCTCGTCGAACAGGTTCTTCGCGTATACGCTGATACGGAAGTTGTCGTTGTTCACACCACCCGAAAGATTGGCAACATTGTAGCTGTCGATCTGGTACGGGAACGTCGGCAGGTTGAACGGTTGACCGGAAACGGTTTCGCCAACCAGCGCGCCAATCGCCTCGATGTTGCTGTATTGTTTGTCAACCCAGGACCAGTCGAAGTGCACGAAACCACTCCACGTGTTGCCGAAATCGAATCCCCAATCGGCTATTGCAGTAAAGGTCCACTCCGGCGTTCTGGGCAGAGGTTTTCCGGACACATCGATAACGTTCGGTTCACCGTTCGTGTTGCCCTTGAGAACGGCATTCTTGAAGTCGTCAAACTCCGAGTCCGTGTAGCCTACATTGAGGCCCAGCGTCAGGTCCTCGGCGATAAGTGCCAGCGATTCGAGCTCAAAGCCGACCGAGCTCGCCTTTTCCGCGTTTTGCGTTGTTTCAATCGATGAGCCGATATCGTTCGGATCTGCGAGGCGGTTGGTCTGTACCTGAAAGTCCTTCCATTCGAGCGCGAATATGGCACCCGACAGGCTGACCCGGCCGTCAGCCAGACGACTCTTGAAGCCAAGTTCGTAGCTCCACAAATTCTCCGGATCGAACGGTGCTCCTTCCGAGCGTGATGCACTACTGACGTCTGTTCCGCCGGACTTATAGCCCTTTGAGGCACTGGCATAGATATTCAGCTCATCACTCGGCAGGTAGCGCACAACTACGCGTGGCGAGAAATCATTGAAGTCAACCTTATCCTCAACCGGGTTCGTTGCCCGGTTACCGTCGATGTCCCGGGCGCTCACTTCATCTTGCGAATAGCGACCACCGACAATCAAGTCAATGGTGTCGCTAACGTGAAAGTTCACGTCCGCAAAAAGAGCCAGTGTCTCGAACTCGAACTTTCTGTCGTTGCTATTGATTAACGCAATTGCGGAACCGTTCGGCGAGCCCTTCGGCAGAATCTGGATCTCGTTCTTTTGCTTGAACTCGTCTTTCGCGTAATACAAGCCGACGGTCCAGTCCATCTTGTCGCCTTCAGTCGACTGCAAACGTAACTCCTGGCTGAACGCTTCGGCGCTGTAGTTATTCGCGCGACGTAACGGCAGCGGACCAATTTCAAGCGAAATGCCGTCGAGGTCTGCACCGCGCTCGAAGCTACTGTCGATGTATCCGGTGATGGACTTCAGCTGCACCTTGTCCCAATCGACGGTAACGCGGCCATTGTAGATTGTGAATTCCTTGTCGTTCCGTTCTGCAGTGTCACGATCGATCGTGTCTTCGTTGCTCGGATAAAACCCCGGGCCCGTGTCGATTGCGTCAGATGGCGACGGGAAACCGAAAGTATCGATAGTATCGAGATCCAGTACACCGGAAGGAATCGCAATATCGCCACCCTCGTCTTCGTTGGTGCGCGTAATCGAAAAATCGATCGCTACCCTATCGGAGGGAAGTGCGCGCAACGAGAGGCGACCCGTCGTGTAGTCGTAGAACGGATTGTTACCGGTTGAGTTAATGTTCTTGACCGCCGTGTCCGACTCTTCCTTCGCAACCATGGCGCGCGCCATGAATTTTTCATTAAAAGGGATGTTGACGATACCTTCCACGCCCCAGGAGCCAAAGTTGCCGGCCATGGCCGATCCCTCGAAGAAGAACGTATCATCGGGCTTCTTGGTCGTGATATTGATCGCGCCGCCAACAGCGTTACGGCCGAAGAAGGTTCCCTGCGGGCCACGCAACACCTCGATCCGCTCCATATCCTGGAGTTGAGGGTTGATCGTACCCTGGGCGACACTACCGACCGACAGCTCGTCGACGTAATAGCCGATCGAGTTCGCCGTAGCGACGCCGTCAAGCGTGATATTGCTGACACCGCGAATAGCAATGTTTACGCTGCGGCTCCCGCCCTCGCCGTCTTCCGAGAAGCCGACGTTTGGCGTCATCATCAGATAGTCCGTTGCCCCGGTAATTCCTGCTTTTTCAATGGTTTCGCTTGAGAAAGCCGACACACTGACGGGCACGTCCTGCATCGATTCTTCGCGCCTCTGCGCAGTAACCGTGATTTCCTCGAGGACCATGGAATTATCGCCCCCCTCCTGGGCCAGCGCGGGTGGCGCAATCAAGACCACGGCGACAGCTGACAGTGACATTCTTGACAGGTAGTTCATGAATCCCCCTCCAAAAAGTTTTCTCGACCTCTACAACGCACAAAACGTAACAAAGCGCTGAAAGATACCCTGACTTCGAGTCATCTCCGATTATTTTATAGCTAAACTGTTTTTGGATGTCAATTAGTTTATATGTAAGCTAATTATCCTCGGGCCAGCCTTTACAGGGCCTACAAAGAAACGCTACCATTTGTTTATAGCTAAACCTTCTTACCCCGGCCGGACGTTTCCGGCGCAGGATCTGGCAGCTGGATCGCACAGCAGTGAGCACTTTATGGCCCAAATCACAGGCGCTGACGCAATCGTTGAGTCACTGATCGACAACGACGTCGATACGATATTCGGATTGCCGGGCGGCCAACTCGACCATCTTTTCGATTCGATCCATCGCGCTGGCGACAAGCTTCAGCTGATTCATTCGCGCCATGAGCAGGGCGCAGCTTACATGGCATTCGGTTACGCACAGACAACCGGGAAACCAGGCGTCTACACGGTTGTGCCCGGCCCCGGCGTGCTCAATACCACCGCCGCACTTTGCACCGCGTGGGCCTGCAACTCGCCCGTAATGGCGGTTATCGGCCAACTCAATCTCGCCGAGATCGGCAGCGGCTACGGGCACCTGCACGAAATCGACGACCAGCTGGGACTCCTCAGGCACCTGACCAAATGGGCCGAACGCATCGAGGATGCGGCCGACACGCCGAAACTCATGCGCCGCGCGTTCGAGGAACTCCAGACCGGGCGGCCTCGGCCCGTCGAAATAGAGATGCCCATGGATGTAATGGGAGACCCTGCGGAGATCGGACCCGCGGAAAAAGCCGCACCTGCCGCCCCGCCAGCCATAGACGATGACCTGGTTCGTGATGCCGCGAAACTGCTGAGCAATGCCAAGCGCCCGATGATCGTTATTGGCTCCGGCGTTCTGAATGCCAGCGAAGAGCTGTTCGCGGTCGCCGAGCGATTGCAGGCGCCGGTCATGTCGAAGCGAAAAGGCAAGGGCGTGATATCAGACGAGCACTACCTTTCGCAGAATCTGCCTGCAGGCCACCGTCTTTGGGGAGAGGCCGATGCTGTACTGGCGGTTGGTACGCGCCTCAAGATGCCACTGACGATGTGGGGCAAGGACGATGATCTCAAGCTGGTTCGGATCGACATTGACGAGGAAGAACTCACGCGCATTTGCGTACCCGAGGTCGGCATTCTTGGCGATGCGGCCGTTGCCCTGGAAGCCATTGCGAATGAGCTGGATCGGGTCGGTGGTACCGTCACGAGTCGAGAAGACGAATTGACGGCGTTGAAGCACTCCGTCGATGAGGACATCCGCGCGCACGTCGGTCCGCAAATGGCATACCTCGATGCAATCCGTGACGTCATGCCAAGAGATGGATTTTTCATCGACGAGGTCACACAGGTCGGATTCGTTTCCTGGTACGGCTTCCCCGTCTACAAGCCACGCCAGTTTGTTTCTGCCGCCCAGCAGGGAACACTGGGGTATGGTTTTGCGACCGCCCTCGGCGTCGCGGCAGCACACCCGGAGAAGCCCGTCGTATCGATCAATGGCGATGGTGGCTTCATGTTTACGGCCCAGGAAATGGCAACCGCGGTGAAGTACCAACTCAACCTGGTCACAATCGTGTTCAATGACAACACGTACACGAATGTTCAGCGCCAGCAGGACGAGTGGTTCCAGGGACGACGTATATGCTCTGACCTCACGAATCCTGATTTCGTCAAATTTGCGGAGAGTTTTGGCGCCAGCGGGTACCGCGTCGACTCGGCACAAAAGCTGCGCGAGATTTTGCCACGCGCATTTCAAGAAACTGGACCCACGCTCATAGAGGTAGAACTGACAGAGCGCTTCCCGACACCATGGCGATTCATCCTCCTGGAGCAGAACCGAAAATTACTTCGTGCGTGACGGATAGAATCGAGGTACAGAATTATGCAGGACAGCACGTGGCCACTTATCTCGCCAGACAATGTGTTTGCCATGGGCACCGTCCTGATCGGGCTCGCCTATCTCGGTTTCTGGATCGATAACAAGCCCATCGGCAAAAAGACTTCTGGCGTCGTCTGGGTGCTGATTGTCGCGATGTTATTGTCTAACTTCAGGATCATTCCTTTCACATCGCCATCCTATGATTTTGTCGGCGGCTACATGGTCTCGCTCGCGATTCCACTGCTGCTATTCAAGGCGGACCTTCGCAAAATCTTCAGGGAAAGCGGCAAAGTCATCATTACGTTTTTCATCGCGAGCGCGGCGACCGTTTTGGGCGCCGTAATCGGTTTTTTCCTCATGGACCTCGGTGAAATCGGTCCGAAAGTGGCCGGTACCTATACTGGCGGTTGGATCGGCGGCGCGGTCAACTTCCTTGCCGTTTCCCAGGTCGTCGAGATGTCTGAAAGCGACTTCACCTCTGCTATTAGCGCAAGCAGCGTCGTCAGCATTATGGCGCTGATGATGCTGATCGCATTGCCATCGATACGCTGGGTAGTACGCCTCGTACCGACATCGTTCTCAGACACGATGGGCGAACACGAGAAGAAGGAACTTCGGGAATCCAATCGCGCCAGGGTCTACTTGCGGCACCTGAGCGGCGCGCTCGCATTGAGCTTCGGCATCTGCACAGTCTCGGCAGCGATCGGTACCTTCCTCCGCACGCCTCAATACAACATCTTGTTCGTAACGATTCTCACCATCATCGTAGCAAATGTGTTTCCAAAAGCCATGGACGAACTCGAGGGTGAATTCGAACTCGGGATGATCTTCATGTATGTATTCTTTGCGATGGTCGGCTCGAGTACGAATGCGACCGCATTCATTGGCTCAGCAATGAACCTGTTCTTCTACGGTTTGCTGATCATTGCTATTCACATTACGGTTTTGCTCTTTGTCGCCAGACTGATGAAGGTGGATCTCGCCGAGGCGATCGTGGCGTCCGGCGCATGCCTCGTCGGCCCGGCCCCGACCGCAGCTATTGCGATTACACAGGGGTGGCGCAGCCTGGTAACACCGGGGATCATGTGCGGCATATTTGGCTACGTAATCGGGACGTTTATCGGCGTCGCTGTAACCAAGCTGCTCACCTGAGGCCTGACGCGTTAGTTCAGGGCGTGTAATCAACCTCGCAAACGCCGCCGACACGCTGCATGCTCTCGTCTGTGTACTGCATTACTTCGATGAAGATCCCGTTCGGGTCGTGGCAGGTGAACATCCACAGTCTGTCGCCGCTGAATTTCTTTTCGCCGACGTCGATACCGGCGCCGATAGCGGCTGCACGAGCCTGGTCAATATCGTCTGTTTCGATGGCGAAATGCTTGATAATTCCGTCGCTCTGCGGCTTTCGATTCAAGACAACTTCAATAAAGGATTCGTTTTCGAAAGCCAGATAAAAGCCAACCAGTAAACCGTCTTTATTCTCGAAATCGAACTGTCGACGCAGACCAAGACCTCGATAAAAGACCTCTGTTTTATCGAGATCCTGCGTTTCTATACAAACATGGGCGAGCTTCGTCATACGACTTCTCCTCCAGTTGGTCCGCCGTCACCGTTACTCCACCAATCGGTTCCGGAAACGCCGCGGAGAAAAGAGTCCCGCTCTGCATCGTTTTGTGCAAACATCTTCGCCAGAACGGTTTCCGCCATGGCATCCGCTGGCCAACGCAATTGGCTACCATCCGACGCGGCAATTTCGACCATCAGATTGGCGACATCGGCTGGATCGAATGCGCCCTTCAGTGATTCGTAAATACCGCGCAGTTTGGTTTCAACCAGAATCCGATACGGCGAATCCTGAGGATAGTCATCCGGCAGCACATTGTGGTCTTTGTCCGGGAAAATCTGAGTGGCGTACATACCGGCTTGAATCAAGGACAGCTTGATGTCCCAACGGTCGATTTCGTGCCGTAGTGCTTCGCTCGCACCTTCCAGCGCGAATTTGCTGCCCGTATACGCCACGTCACCCGGTAGTCCGGCGATACCCGACAAGGAGCTAACCATGATGATGTGGCCGCTACGCTGTTTTCTCATCTGGGGCAAAACTGCCTTGCTGAGTAGCATCGGTCCGAAGAAATTTGTCTCCATGACGAGTCGCAGTTTGGACTCATCCATGTCTTCGAATGCCCCGGGATGCAGGATGCCTGCATTGTTAACGAGAACATCGATAGATCCGTACTTCGCGACAACATTGGCCACGAGTTGAGAAAACGAATCGGATTTCGTTACATCAAGATCGAGAATTTGCACCGCCAGACCTTCTTTCTCAGCAGCGTCTCGCAGCGATCCGGCCTTCTTGGTATTTCTCATCGTCGCGACAACCGTGTCGCCGTTGCGCGCAAAAGCCAAAGCTGCCTGTAAACCGAAGCCGCTGCTTGAACCTGTAATGATAACGATCGCCATATACCTCTCCCCGTCTACTTTTCCATTGGGTAGCGCATACCAACCTGATCTCGAATCCGGTCCAGCGTATGCATGATTGTGAGTGTTTCATTGAGCGGCATCACGTCAGACTCGGTGCTGCCATTGCATATCGACGTCGCGGCCGCAATCGCCTGGTACTGGTACCCATTACCGACGAACGGTAGATCGAATTGCTGCAGGCGTTCACCGTATACCTGCAGATCGATTTTGCTTGGCGCAAACATGGGGGCATGAACGTAAATTCGTCCGCGACTGCCGAGGATTGTGATATCCGGAGATGCCGATGCATTGAGTGACACATACACCATGGCCGTTGCGCCGCATTTGTGGTGCAGCAAGACCGCATCTTGCTCGTCTACCTCAAATTCACCAATAGTACCGCAGGCCATGATTTGTGCCGGGGGACCTAGAATCATCGACGCCACCGAGACCGGATAGATACCCGCGTCCAGCAGCACGCCGCCACCGAGTTCCGGCTTCCACAAGTACGTATCCGCCCCTCGGTCTGGCTGAAAAGCGCCGCCAGCGAGAATCAGCTGCACTGGACCGATAACATCGTCGGCAAGCAGCTGGCGAAGTTTAACAAAGGACGGTAAAAAGCGACTCCACATCGCCTCCATTAAGAAGAGGTTTTGCTCGCGCGCAAGATCGATGACGGCCTTCGCCTCTTCAGCGTTGATCGCAAACGGTTTCTCGCAGAGAACGCCCTTCCCCGCTTGCAGACACATCATACTGTCGCCCTTGTGGCGCGAATGCGGCGTCGCGACATACACAAGGTCGATATCGGGATCATTCGCGAGGTCGGCGTATGCGGAGTAGCGCTTCTTCACGCCGTGCATTTCCGCGAATTTTTCCGCTGCGACCGGTCTTCGCGAAGCAACTGCAATAAGTTCGAGGTTCTCCGCGTAAGCTAACCCCTCCGCGAATGCGTTCGCCATGTTCCCGGTGCCAAGAATGCCAAGTTTCACCGCAACATCAATCACGTTCCTCAGCGCCCCCCTACCAGCGAGAAGCCGCCGTCTACCACGAGGTTTGCACCAGTCACATAGGACGCTTCGTCGCTCGCCAGAAACCAAATTGCGTTGGCGATCTCGGCAGGCGTGGCGGCTCGATTGAGCAAGCCTGTATCCGACGTCATTTCGTAGAGTTGCTCCTCACTCACGCCCTGTTTGGCGAAACGATCAATATGATAATCGGTGATCGTAGTTCCCGGGCACAACGCGTTGACACGTACGCCATCAGCTCCATGCTCAATAGCGGCGCTTCTTACCAACGCCAGAACCGCCGCCTTGCTCGCATCGTATGCCGCCATACCGGCGGATCCGCAAACGGCATTATTGGACGAAACAACAACAATTGCTCCAACCTTTCGCTGCGACATACCTGGCAGAACCGCGCGACAACAATTCGCCACGCCTTTGAGATTTACAGCGAGAACCCTGTTCCAGGTGTCGTCATTTGTATCGATCACGGTGCCGCTGGTCTGAATTCCCGCATTCGCAACGAGAATATCGATTGCCCCAAACTCAACGCCCAAACGGGCACAGCCCTTCGCATCGGCAACGTCAATTACGCAGGGCAGCGCTTGACTAGCCTTTGAATTCAACTCCGCAACCGTACGTTCCACCGCCGCTTCATTGATGTCCGCGACGATGACGTCAAGGCCCTCCGCGAGCATTCGCTTCGCAGCAGCCTTGCCGATGCCCGAAGCAGCGCCGGTCACGATGGCTCGTTTGCGTCTCTCCGCCAATTCCAGTCTCCGATGAAAATCCTGCCTCGCTAAGACAAATGCGAACTTGCAACCAACAGGCTATTCGGTCTAAGGTAAAATAAGTTTATATATAAATCAATATCGGAGGCACCGGTGCCAAAACGGATCATCTTCCCGAAGAAGGGACTGACAAAACTGGAGAAATTCGATCCACCTGACATGGGCGCCGGCGATGTTCGCGTGCGGACGCTTTACAGCCTGATGAGTATTGGCACGGAAACGACGATACTGCATCAAAAATATGATCCTGGTACTCACTTCGCCAAGTGGTTCTCGTTCCCCCAACTGAAGACCGGCGTCCAGGCTGTTGCTACTGTCGAGAGCGTCGGTACTTCGGTAGCCGACTTCTCCCCAGGTGACACAGTCTTTATGCGATTGGCGCATGGTTCGCATCAGGTTCTCGCTGCGGAAAATCTATCGCCTGTGCCGTCGGAGATCGATAAGAAGAACGCCTGTTGGTGCGGGCTTGCCAAGACCGCATTTCGCGGTGCCTGGGCGGCCGGCTTCAGTTACGGTGCGTCCGTCCTGATAATTGGTGCCGGCCCGGTCGGTCAAATGATGACGCGTTGGGCAGTCGCTGCCGGGGTCGGCACGATAGCGGTTGCCGATCTGTCAGATATCCGCCTGGACCGCGCGATAAAGGGTGGTGCGACGATGACGGCGGCAGGTAACATTGCCGAGAACGAAGACATCATCAGCGCGATTGATCGTGGCAAAGGTCCGGCCATCGTTATCGATACGACGGGCAACCCGGCCGCACTCACCTCCGCTCTTAAGGTCGCCGCCAGGTTCGGGAATATCATCCTGCTCGGCGATACCGGCTACCCGGATCGTCAACACTTAACGTCCGATCTTATGGAGAAAGGCCTGACAATACAGGCAACACATGACAGTCATGATCGCGACGGCTGGACTCAGCGACGCATCGACGAAGAGTTCTTTAAGCTCGTCGCCGCCGATCGCTTCAGTCTCGATGGCCTCATCACTCACGAATTTGCTCCCGAAGAATGTGAGAAGGCTTATCAGCTGGCCGAGCAGCAACGCGGCGATACGATAGGAATTTTGTATGACTGGACGCAACGTAAGTACTAACACTTAGATCAGCAACTCGAGCGACAGCAAGCGCTTACTCGTCGCTGCACCGTTTGGCAAAATCATATTGCTCGGCGACCGGGCTATCCGGAGCGTCAGTGCCTTAGCCCGGCGATGATGAACAAGGGCCTCACGGTCCAGGCCACGCAAGACAGTCACGACCGGACCGGCACTATGGGAATTCTCGATAACTGGCAGGATATCGAGTGAAGGAAGCGCCACCGGTGCGCAGTCAATCACGCAGCTTGAATCGCTGGATCTTGCCTGTCTGAGTCTTCGGCAATTGAGAAATGAAGTCGATGCTGCGCGGATATTTGTAAGGGGCGATCGACTGTTTCACAAAGTCTTGTAGCAACGCTGCAAGGGCATCTGACGCTTCAAAACCTGGCGCAGGCACGATAAACGCTTTGACGATGTTTCCTCGTTCTTTGTCCGGAACGCCAATCACCGCGCACTCCGCGACCGCCTCATGCGCCAATAGTGCCGACTCAACCTCAGGCCCCGCTATGTTGTACCCCGACGACAGAATCATGTCGTCGGCGCGCGCCTGAAACCAGTAGTAACCGTCCTCGTCAACTCGATAGGTATCGCCCGTGACGTTCCAACCGCCTATGACGTAGTCCATTTGCCGGTCATCGGCAAGGTAGCGGCAACCGGTGGGGCCTTTTACCGCCAGGAGTCCGGTACTTCCGGGCGGCAACGGCTGATTATTCTCGCCCAGCAAACAGGCCTCATAGCCGGGCAACGGTTTGCCGGTTGCGCCGGGCCGAATATCGTCTCCCGAGGCACTGATAAAGATGTGAATGAGTTCGGTCGCACCGATGCCGTCGATGATGCGTATTCCGGTTTTGTCAAACCAGGCGTCGGACGTTGGGAGTGGCAGGGCTTCGCCTGCCGAGACACAAAACCTTAAGGTTCGTAATTCGTATTTCTCGAGAACCGGCAGCATTGCACGATACATCGTCGGCGCCGTGAAAAGGCCGGTTACCTGGTCGCTTGCGATTCGCTGCAGAATGCCGTCCGGGGACGGAAGCTCTAGCAGGCTTGCTGTTCCTCTACCGTATAGCGGAAAGACCAGCAAAGCGCCCAGCCCGAACGTAAATCCCAACGGCGGCGAACCGATATAGACATCCTGCGACGTCGTATTTAGAAAGCGTGCGCCGACAATGTCGGCCATTGCCATGACGTCACGATGAAAATGCATGGTTGCCTTGGGCTCGCCGGTCGTACCCGAAGTGAACGCCAGCACAGCAACATCGTGGGCGGCCGTATCAACGGTTTTGAACTTCGCCGCATGGCCCCGCAGCAGGGCATCGGGATTTGAATTATCGAAAGTGGCTCGTCTCTGCATCAGGCCAGCATCGTTCGCCGCGGCTTCGAGTTCGTCGGCATACCGAACGTCGCAAAGTGCGTGCGAGATCGCGGCCTTTTTGGCGACAACCGAGAGCTCCTTCGCTCTCAACATCGGCATCGTCGTAACTGCAATACCTCCTGCTTTCATCACAGCGAGCCATGCCGCGGCCAACATCGGATTGTTGGGAGAACGCAGCAACACCCGATTGCCCGGCACCAGCCCGAGCTCATCGCTCAGGAAATTTGCGAGCTGGCATGCTCGCGCGTCAAGTTCCCGGTACGTCCAGCTGCCGAATTCACTTCGGATCGCGACAAGGTCCCCGTGCCCCTCGGCAACCGTGTTGTCGAGCAACGGCACTGCACAGTTGAGGCGCGGCGGATAGTTTAGCTCCGGCAACGAGAAGATGAACTCCGGCCACTCCTCAACGGGCGGCAAATTATCCCTGGCGAAGGTATCTACATGAGCAGTATAGACGCCGGTCACGCTTCAAACCCCGCTGGCCTTGAACTGGCTCAGAAGCTCACGAATATCGTCGGGTATGTGGCGGGAGCGTAAGTTCCCGTCGTCCTCAATCTCGGCATAGACCCGGGTCGCCTTTCCCTCGCAAATATCCTGCCCCGTATCCAGATTCTTGGCATTGCACTGCCAGTGCAACGTGCGATCGCGTATCTCTAGCAGAGTTAGCTTACATTGCACTTTGTCACCGTAGGCGGCGGGGCCGACGAAACGGAAAGTGATCTCGCCCATCACAAATGCGCTTTTGGATTCGCGGATCATCTTGTTTATGGGGTGGCCGATTTGCCGAAAGAGCTCGTGCTCGACCTCATTGAACCAGGCGACTTCACGCGCATAATACACGAGCCCAAACGGATCCGACTCTCCCCAGTTGACGGTAAGTTCCTGTATGTAAGCTGACACTGTCTGCAAGTGCTCCTGTTCGAGAAATTCAAGGAGAATTAATAGGGGTCAGACCCTTGGGCCTGCCCCTATCTATTGCTGTATTTCGTCCGATAGTACTCGATAAGGCCAAAGACTGCGGCAGTCCCAATGGCTAGGACTAGTTGGGGAGGAAAACATCATGAACAAAGCGGGCAGTCACCGTAATTTTGGTTATGGCAAGCAGATGGCATGGGCCGGCAAGCGGGCACTGCGAGGAGATCGACATACTCGTATTGCGCCAGCGGCCCTCGTCGGCCAACGGTCATTAGTGCGAACACAACCGCCGGCCCATCTCGACCGACAACCGATGCGTCAGTGTGCACGTCAACTGCGGATGAACGCCCACGAGCACATTGCGTCAGTGGTTAAACTCGCGCGCGCATTGGACCTTCGGCTCCACGAAGCATCGATGCTCGATGCCATGGCGGCTATGCGGCAGACGGCCAACCGCGGCGTTGTTAATATCACAGCATGAGAATTCGTGCCTGCTATGTCAATCCTTGCTATTGCGTTCGACGAAATTTTGAAAAGCCCCGGACGCGCGCTGTAAGCGACAAGGTACTGCGGTAAGCTCTTCACAGTGCTCACGTGCCCCTTCAGAGGCTATTGTGGGCTGCATATCTAACGGGCTTTCTACAGAAGGATTTGAGGTCGATCAGACGTGATCAAGTAGCCGTGGGCGGTACCTAGGTATGGCAATCGAAGGACGGTGAGAACGTGATTCGCCAGTGGACAGTCAGCCTCCGGAAGCTGGTGCGGAAAGATCTCGAGAAGCCCAACTCCTACTGGTATTTACCAATCGCAGCGGCAAATCATGGAGCATGTCGGCGATCCAGTCCGCGATGCGGAGACTCGATGTGTCCTGGAGGTTCCATGACCTGAAAGCGAAGGCGGATTCGGGTCATAAGACCGGCCTCGGACTCATGCGCCGCCATAGCCGGGCCCGCCGCCTCCGGGCGGTGAAATAGAACTTTCATAGATTGCTCTTAGAAAATCCATAGAAAAAATGGTGCCGGCACCACAAATCGGCAGGACAGCCGATTCGGATCGCAAAGCGTCGCGAGGGCGAGGGCCACGGATGGCCCGAAAGATGGTGCTCGTACCCATTTGTAGTTGATCAGCACATCGAAGCAGGCCATTAGAATAGTGGCAAGTCACTGCTCTGTTCGTCGCGGCAATCGACAAAATTCCAATAAGATCAACGCGGACGAATTTATGGGAGGCACAGCCAGTACCATTCCAATCAGTCGTAGACCTTCAGGAGACGAGGCAGCCATTCGGAAACTGCCGGTACATAGGTAACGAGCATTAGCACAACGAACATTGCCAGATACATTGGCATCAATGGTCGCATGATTGCGCCGATCGACGTTTTTCCGATCGCGCTGCTAATAAACAAAAGACTACCTACCGGCGGGCTACAGAGACCGATACACAGGTTGAGGACGAGCATGATGCCAAAATGCAGTGGCGACATGCCAAGGTCAGCGGCGATCGGCAGAAATATCGGTGTAAATATGAGGACCGCCGGTGTCATATCGAGGAATGCACCGACCAGCAGCAAAGCAAGATTGATAAGCAGGAACAATACGATCGGGTTATCGCTGACACCAAGCAGCGCATTGCTGACGACCGTGGGTATGTTGTTGTAAGCGAGAACCCACGACATTGCCGTCGATACGGCGATCAGGAACATGACGATCGCAGTCATCTCGGCGGATCGAACGAGCAAATCCGGCAGCTCTTTTGGCTTTACTTCACGGTAGACAACGACGGCTAGAACAAAGGCGTACAGTACGGCAACCGCACCGGCTTCCGTCGCCGTAAATATTCCGCCGATGATGCCTCCAATTATCAGTACGATCAGAAACAGGCTCGGAAGTGCGCGAAGCATCGTCGATAAGATCTGCCGAGCGCTCGAACGGGCGGCGGGCTTGAGCCCTGAGCGGCGCGCGTAGATCGCACAAACGACCATCAGCGCCAATGCGATGAGCAGCCCCGGTATATAGCCAGCGACGAATAGCGCGGCGATCGAGACGCCGCCGCTGGCAACCGCGTAAACAATAAGTATGTTGCTCGGGGGGATAAGGAGGCCAGTCGTCGAGGCTGTCGCGGTGACCGCGGTACTGAAGTCATTGTCGTAACCTTCCTTCTTCATCGCGGGTATCATGAATCCGCCGACGGCAGATGCTGCGGCAACCGCAGAGCCCGAAATCGAGCCGAACAGCGTGCAGGCAATTACGTTAACGAATGCAAGACCGCCGGGCAGTGCACCCAACAATGCTTTCGCAAACTCGATCAATCGGCGCGCGATGCCGCCACGTGCCATCAGATTGCCGGATATGATGAACAGCGGAATTGCGAGTAGCGCAAAACTGTCCAGACCACTTGCCATGCGCTGCGCCATCGTCGCGAACGCCGTGAGCGGCTCGATCGACAGTAGCATCGTCACCAGCGTTGCAATGCCGATTGCAAACGCGATCGGAATCCCGAGTGCGAGGAGCACGGCAAGAACGCCAAGTAACAGCAGGAAAGTCATCTACTCTCCCGCCTCTTGATGCGCCGGCGAATGATCAACAGGTTCCACGATGTTTACCAGCGCGTAGAAGGTCAGCAGCACGCCGCTCAGTGGAATCACCGCATATACGGATGACATCTGTACGCCGAGCGACGCTGATGTCTGTTCGAGCTCGGCCGTCAACATGACCAGGCTGCTGCCGCCGCCGACGATTACTGCAAGCGAAAATACAATAACGCAGACCGCGGTGATGACCTCGAGCACACGACGACCACGATTCGACAACTTACCAGCGAGAATGTCGATGCCGACATGGGCGTTTGTTCGGTAGGCGTAGGCCGCCCCCAACAGACCGGCCCATATCAATGTAAAGCGGGCAAGCTCCTCGGTCCAGGAACTCGGATCACCGAGGAAATATCGGGACGCGACCTGCCAGGTGATAGTCAGCACGAGGACCGTCATCAAGACGATCAGTGCCAATCTCAGAATTCGATCGCTGGCGTCGGCAACGAGACCAATCAAGGTTTTCATGGCAGACTGGATATGCGGTCAATGAGCGCGCCTGTCGAAGTACCAGCATAGGCCGCATGCATTGGCTTTACCGCGTCGCGAAACTCGCGTTTGTCCGGAGAGATGACTTCGATACCCGCTTCGCGCACTGCGGCAAACGCCTCCTCTGTCGCCTTAGCCCAAAGTTCGCGCTGCAATTCCGCCGATTCGACGGCGGCCTGCTTCAGCCACGTCTGTTGCTGCTTACCAAGCGCTTGCCACGTCTTTGTGCCGACGAGCAGCACGTCAGGTACAAACGTATGCTCATCCAGCGAGAAATATCTGGACGCCTCGTAGTGTCGCGACAAATAGAAGCTGGGCGGGTTATTTTCAGCACCGTCGACGACACCCTGCTGCAGCGCCGTGTAAAGCTCGCCCCAGTCAATCGGGGTTGCCGCGCCACCCAATGCTTCGATCATCTGTACGGAAGTCTGGCTTTTTTGCACGCGAATCTTCATGCCGACCAGGTCGGCGGGCGTCCGGATGGGTTTCTTTGTCGTGTAAAAACTGCGACTACCCGCGTCGTAATACGTCAACCCTAGCAGGCGAACACGCTGCAGGGACGTCAATAACTCGGCGCCAATCTCTCCGTTTGCGACACGCCAGAAATGACCGCTGTCACGAAACACATAGGGCACGCTGAAAATGCCCATTGCAGGCGAAAAGCTCTCTAGCGGGCTCGCCGATACTTTCGTCAAATCGAGGCTGCCGAGTTGTAGTAATTCGATGAGTTCCCGCTCAGCCCCTAGTTGCCGGTTCGGATAGATGTCTATCTGCATCGAACCACCGGACGATTCGGCCAGTACCTCGGCCATACGCAGCATGGACTGGTGTACGGGATGGCTCGTGTTCAGTCCGTGGGCGAGCTTCAGCCGCACCACATCATCCCGGCTGGAGCAGGAAGCGAGCAGGACAATACCGGCCAGTACCGGGAACAGCGAACTTAATCGGCATTGCAGCACCTGAGATTACTCCCCGGCTATTTGCGCGTAGAAATCGCGAAGAGCGAAATTGGCGACGATTCGCCTCGTTACGTCGGCGATTTCCTGAGTTACGTCCCCAACCGATGCGCCAGCGATCAAACGGAGCGGTACCGGGGGGTAATCACGCGTGCTTAATACTCTGGTAGTTGAGAGCATATGTACGAGTCTAGCCCTATGTGCAATACAGTCAGTAATAGATGTTCGAAAATCCTAGTGATTTGCCTTCAATGGTTCTGTTAGGGCGTAATTTCCGGCCAGCTCAGAGACCGTCGAAAAAACTGCGGGGTCAAGTTCTTGTTCCATATCGGCCAACCAGCTGTCGCCCGTAGTCTCGATACGCTCCATACGCACGCGCAATTCGGTCTCGCTCGCATCCACAATCAGGGTCTCACGATCTTCAGTCCACGCTTGCCAAACGGGTAACCCTGATTTGCTTCCAATATTCGGATCGTGGCTATCCGCAAAATTTGCTACGTAGCCCATCAGCGCATTAACCAGCAATTCACGACCGGGTTCATTTTCCTCGGTATATATTGCTTTCCGCATCATCTTCTCACCTGTTTTGGCAAGACCCAGAAAAAGTTGCGGCGCCATCGCATGCATCGCGCCAATCCGAATTCCCAATTCCTCGCCAAAAACACTATGGCCGTCCACCCCAGGTGCACCCCAGTCATAACGGTAGACAAACACTGGAGGTGCATCTTCGTGGGATACCACGAAATCGGCCACCGCATCCACCGTTTCCTTCCAGTGATAGCCACTGTATTCGCCCAGAAGTTGGTACTGCGGAGTCTCCCAATCCATCGATCGGTCGAATTGCATGAAGAACTTCATTTCCTCTTTGGAGTTGCCCATTATCATCGGCTTCTTACCGGGATAGTCTCCGACCACAAATGCCTGCATTCCATGTTTCACCAACACGTGCCCATCTGCAAAAACCGTGGGCCACATTTCCGCCAGAGATTTACCCTTTGCGGCCTCCAGAATTTCCTCATCCGTCTTCCCATACAAGTATCCACGAACGGTCGCCAACAACATTCCTTGCAAGACTTCAGTGGCAGCATCATCGTTTTTTGCGCGTCCATCTGCTATCAACAGCTTCTTGAGCAACCGAGTCATCGCTGCGACACCTTCGTCGACCTCTTTGACGGCCGGTATAGGACTAACCATGAAGCCGGCATCAAACAAAGGGGTGGCCGGTTCGGACAAATAAAGGGACAGAGTATTTATCGCGCCCGCAGAAGTGCCACCCACGGTGATATTGGCCGAATCACCGCCAAATGCCTCGATATTCTCCCGAAGCCAGGCCAGTCCTTCAATCAAGTCCAACGTTCCGTAATTACCGGAATCATCCAAAGGAGATTCCCCAGTGCGCAGCGCTGGGTGAGTGGCCCATCCCAGAGGACCGAGACGATATTGCAGCGACACAAACACTGCGTTGGCCCGCGCAGCCAGATGATCTCCCGGATACTGCCCTGCATGACCCGCCGCATTGCCACCACCGTGAATCCACACGAAAACCGGCAATTTTCTTTCATCGGTCTTGGGCCGAAATACGTTTAGCGTAAGGCAGTCTTCATGACCTCCCATTCCACCAATCACCGGCATGGGGGAAATCTGCGGGCATTTGTTGCCGTACTCCTTTGCCAGCAGAGTCCCGTTCCATGGCCTTGCTTTCCGGGGTGCCTTCCAACGCAACTCCCCAACCGGCGGCTGCGCAAACGGAATGCCCTTCCAGGTCCAGGTATCGTACTCACCTTCATCACCCAGAACCGCACCCGATAGCGTCTTGACTGCGGGGGCATTGCTCCACACTGCACTGGACTTAACCTCATCCGTCGAAATCTGCGGTTGCTGGGGGGCTTCACGCCCGCAACCAGTCTGGAGCAACAGTGACAAGGTGGTTATAAAGAAAATTTTGTACATTTAACTGATTCCTACAAATTTCAATTCATGTCCAGACTTGGCAATGAATCTAGCCGTCTGACGGTTTGTTCAGTCGATAACTGGATTTCGCGAGCCGGTAACTGAGATCTATTGCAAGCTCCAGAGCCTCATCCTCGTCAATCCTGTGTTTCACGACGAGTTCCGCGAGATAACTGCAGTCCACGCGCCGCGCGAGATCGTGGCGCGCTGGCAGGGACAGAAATACGCGCGAGTCATCGGTAAAGCCAACCGTGTTGTAAAACCCCGCTGTTTCGGTTACCCGGCGCCGGAAGTGCATCATGCCCTCGGGACTGTCATGAAACCACCAGGGTGCGCCCAGCCGGACGCTTGGGAAATGCCCGGCCAACGGCGCCAACTCTCTTGTGTACGTGCTCTCGTCGAGCGTGAATAGCACGAGGGTCAGCTCCCGCCGATTCCCGAAGCGATCCAGCAGCGGTCTGAGATTGTCCACGAATTCGGCTGCCACCGGCATGTCGGCGCCAATGTCCGGGCCATAATCCTCGTAAAGCCGACGGTTGTAATTGCGACTGGCACCGCAATGCATTTGCATAACCAGGCCATCATCCACGCTCATAGCCGCCATTTCAGTCAATACCTGAGCACGAAACAACTCAGCGTCGTCGGCTGAAAAATCATTGGCAATGATGCGTGCGAACAGCCGTTCGCATTCGGACTTCGCCAGATTGGCCGTTGCGGGTGAGGGATGGCCGTGATCGGTAGCGGTTGCACCGCGGGCAATGAAATACTCGCGCCGATTTCGATGCGCCGCCAGGAATCCGTCCCAGTCTGTCGTGTCTTCGCCAGTGATATTGGCGAGTTTTTTCAGATTGTCATGAAATAACGGCAGCTCGGGATTGGTGACGGAGTCAGGTCTGTAGGTCGGGATCACCCGCCCTGGCCAGTCACTCGCTTCAATTCTCTGATGCTGTGACAGAACGTCCAGTGGTGAATCCGTCGTGGCGAGCACCTCAATACCCATTCTTTCAAAAAGGGCGTGAGGACGAAATTCGGCCCGCAGGCACGCGGCGCAGATGGTGTCATAGTAGGCATCCGCTGTATCAGGCCCCAGCGGCAGGTGGATATCGAAAATGCCCTGAAAAACCGAGTCCAGCCAGTAACGTGACGGGGTGCCGCGAAACAGATAGTAGTTCTCCGCAAACAGGCGCCAGGCGCTTCGCGAATCGAAACTGGACGGCTCCTGACCAAGTTTGAATCGACCAAATAACTCCGGAGCAAGCCCTTTGCTGTAAAGCATGCGCAAGAGATAGTGGTCCGGTGTGATGATCAGCTCGACAGGGCTGGGTAATGACTGGTTTTCCGCAAACAGCCTCGGGTCGATATGGCTATGCGGGCTGACGATCGGCAGGTGCCTAACCTGGTCGTAAAGTGCGCGCGCAATTTCCCGCAAGCCGGGGATTGCAGGCAATACACGATCATCATCGTGGCCCAAAATCGACCCTTGACGAACCGACTCTTTCATTGAATGCGCCATCACATCATCGTCCTTGTCATGTACGTCGTCATTTGTCACTCGATCGAAAGGTAATACTCCTGCAGCACGCTGAAAGCCTTTTTCGGCCGACCTTTTTCATCAACGATGCCTTTTCGATTATAGAAATCCTGGATGCCGGGCAAGGTTCGGTAGTGGGACCTGAAATCTTTGAGAATCCACGGAGCCAGACCTTTGATCATAGTGTTCGAGTCAATCATCCTGACTTGCGCAGCGTAGACTTTCGCCTGGTAATCTTCTGACCAGATCGTAGCTTCGGGGGATCTCAGGCCCCGTTTCGCACCAGCCCCGAATTCGGAAATGATAATCGGCTTGCCAAATTGATTCCGGAACCGGATATCGGGAAGAATCTCGAGAATCGACTCGCGAACGAACCCGAGTGGCAAGCCCAGTGCCTGAGCGAATCCGGGCGCGTAGTACCAACCGAAGTACTCGTTGTAGCCGATAATATCCACGATATTGCCCAGCGGATCGTTCAGCATCACTGTAATTTCGCTATGCGCGCCACCCCCGACTTCCTGGGAGTCCAGCCAGACTTGAGCCGATTCCCTGGCCGCCCTTTCAAGGCTCTGGTCAGCCACGGCGCGTTCGGCAATCCGCCGTATTACGTTTGCAAATTGAGTATCCATTTCTCCGAGAAGAGCGGCCGATACCAGGCGTGAACTATCAAGGGCCCGAACCTCATCAGCCATGCCCGACAGGAATTTTTGGCGCGCAGTAGATTGCGGCGTCTCGTTTGCAAGTGACCAGATAATGACAGACGCCCGGTTGATATCCCGTGTGACAAGCTCTCTGATCTGGGCGCTGGCTGTTGCATAGGTCTGCTCATTCTCCCAGTCGATGCCCCAGTAAACAGGAACTTCCTCCCACAGCATCAATCCCATCTCGTCGGCCAGACGGGCCATATTTATGTTGTGCGGGTAATGAGCCAG
>CAVXCW010000011.1:0-256622 GCA_963760325.1 uncultured Gammaproteobacteria bacterium
AGCAGTCATTACCCGATTAACAGCCAATTTATGCCGTAAGCTGTCGATCGCATCGGTCAAGGAAATCGCCTTAGTCGTAAATTCGGAACAAGGGTACTCCATGGCATTGCGAACTGGCAGGGCCGCTATACACTTTGCATTGACGTTTCCAAAACTATATCGGCGTATCGGGAATTCAGAGAGCGATATGCGGGGATTCTGGAGAAGGAGATTGGCTTTCTTCGTTCTCAGAGGTTTGTCGCTGTCGTTAGCGACATTCCTGCGCTACCAGTGGCAGCGGCAAGCTATTTAGGAATACCGGCTATCGGGGTTTCAAATTTTACGTGGGACTGGATTTTGGAGCCATGGTGCGAGCCCGACGAGGCAACGATAGTAGACGACCTACGGGCAGATTACGCCACCGGTACGTACCAATTATGTCTGCCTCTCGGCCCTTCTCGGAGCAGCTTTCCAGATTGGGAACCTGCGCCGCTTATATCAAGAAGAGCCAAGATGACAAAAAACGAGGTCCGAAGTTTGTTGGGACTGACTGCAGACCCACTTGCTGTTGTATGTCCGGGTGGCTGGAATGCTGATGAGTGGCCGTCAATTCACGCCCGTTCGGGTCAGTTCCAGCTAGTGACAGTAAATGACCTTCCCATTACATCCGACACGGCGTGCCGGAAGCTGGGACACACCCTTCCTTCGGCGATCACCATGCCGGACTTGATAGCGGCTGCAGACGTCGTTCTCGGTAAACCAGGATACGGCTTGGCATCTGAATGCATCACTCACCGAACGCCTTTTGCGATGATTGACCGACCGAATTTTCGTGAGACTCCCTTTCTGGTCACACAAGTCAGGGACTTGGGTCGATGCGCGACAATGTCGATCAATGAGTTTTTCTCTGGAGACTGGGAAGAAGTTCTCGCTCGTGCACAAGTGGAAGGTTCGGATTGGGCCGGGATCGATATGGTCCCGGAGGATAAGATCACATCAAGAATACTTCAACTGATCGCCGGCTGACCGCCATTGATGACAGCCGACATTTCGCCAACATTTGAAGCTCGCTTAACTCCTACGCTGTTGACGCCCTGTCAGAATGCTCGTCGAACTCTATGTCGAAGCCTTGCTAGCCGACCCTGATCTGGCCGACCAGGTGTGGGAACTGTGGAATGTCGGCGTAGTTCCCGGATTTGGCGGCTCCTAAATACAGGCTCTCTTTCGGTAGATAGAACCCTGACTGCCGTTGTCGTACAAAACATCGATTCCGCGATTGGATTAGGATGGGCATTCTCCATCCCAAGAACAAAAGAAGAGAAGGTAATCCAGATGAAACAACTAGTACTGATCGGTTTCGTTTTGCTGCTTGGAATTATTTCCGGTGCATTGATCTCGCCTCTACTCGCACAGTCCCAGGCGGCAGGCTCGCCGCAATCTACTTGCTTTATCGGAGAAAACTCTAACGCTGCCTGCGGCGGCAAATGGATTTTCTTTGCTGGAAATACGTCAAACCTGGATGAAAGTGCGTGGATTGTGCGAATAGATAGTGAGACAGGCGAGATATGGTACAAGAATGGAAAGAAGCTCCGGCTCCTAGAGGACGGGAAATAGAACCACAGAATCGCTTACGGAGCTGACTATCTTCGTAGCTTTTCTAAAAACGAGCACGTTGGTTTTTGGAAAAGAACAACTTGTCAGCACATAGCCTAATAGGTCAAATGAATGACCGCTCCTGGCAGCACTGAGACGGTCGCCGGGACCTGAACGAGCGACTGCTAAGCGTCGCATAGCGGCCGTTCAAACGGTAACGCAGCGATTTGGAAGGTTATCCCCGACAATTGCCAGATAGGCCACATTTTCATTCTATGCAAGTATTCGAACTCAAGGTTCCCCCGGTCGCACTTGTTGTGGTATTCGCTGTCGTCATGTGGGCTGCTTCAACCGTCTTTTCGGCAGCCTCTTTTCCTTTGCCAGGTGCATCAATCATCGCTTTTGCACTCGCATTTATTGGTAGCGGAATCGCAGTCGCTGGTGTGTTCGCTTTTAGGCGGCACGACACCACGGTGAATCCAATGAAACCGGAGACGACGGCGACAATCGTTACTGCCGGCATCTACTGTGTCACAAGGAACCCGATGTACTTGGGCATTGCATTTGTACTATTGGGGTGGGCAATTTACCTGGCGAATCTGGCTGCGCTGCTACTGGTTCCGGCATTCGTCGCATACATGACACGATTCCAAATTAAGCCCGAGGAGCGCGCATTGCTGGAAAAGTTCGGATCGAACTTCGCCGACTACATGGCGGCTGTGCGCAGGTGGATATGAATGCGGCCTGACCAATCGATGCACTGGTCGCGCGCTTTTCCAGATTTCCGTCTGTGGACGACTGCTATGCATCCAAAGCCGCCAGTCGAACAATCTGCGGTGAAATGTCGGCTGCTGACCCAAAACGGAAGCTCGGGTATCGCAAATGAAGATTAGCTACGAGAAGATCTCAAAGGGGCTTGCACTGCTCGTTCTTGCAACAAGCCTCTTTTTGGCTCGCCACGTACTCTGGGTAGTAACAAACCCCGACAACTACATGTCAGTGGTCGGCGCGATATGGATTACTGGTGTCGTTCCCATCTTCATCGTGGTGTTCGGGTGCATTCTCTTCTTGCTGAACAAAAGGTACGGACTCGCATTGATCGTAGTCGGAAGCGTTCTCCTTCTTCCTGGGGGCATGGAGCTACATTCCATATCTTCCAGCCTTGAGCACCGATCCGGTAGCGAGAATCACGTTATTGGTTACCGGTAACTTGGCCGTACTCGCAATGTTGATTTGGTCTGCCCGCAAGTAGAGCAGCGATCTTCTGATTATCGTGGAGCTCGGCTACCAAGCAGCTGTGACCCAGGCGCAAAGACTCGATTCGCGAATTCAGATATTTCGTGGTGAACGGAATTATTTCGGCCCGAGGCCGGTCTATTAAGTAGAGAAGTTGTGACTTATGTTAACAAATGTTAGGTGCGTCACATTCTCGATCGGCTCGCACGCGTAGTCTTTCACAGGCGTAACCAGCCAAAGAACGGATGCAAGGCTTCGATCCGACAATGAAATGATTCATGGAACGGGTAATAGGGAATTCTTAATTTGATGCACTAAATCGGCTTTATTGACCCAGGAGAAACATTATGAGTATCTTCGGTAACTACCAGAACCGATATGAAGATACACAACAAGAAGAATATAGCCTCGAAGAATATCTAGACATCTGCAAAAGCGACTCATCCGCTTATGCTTCCGCCGCCGAGCGATTGCTTTCCGCAATCGGCGAGCCCGAACTTATTGATACGGCAAAAGATCCACGTCTTTCGCGTATCTATTCCAACAAAGTTATCAAACGTTACCCGGAATTCGGCGACTTCTATGGTATGGAGGAGTGCATTGAACAAATCGTGTCATTCTTTCGTCATGCCGCCCAGGGTCTCGAGGAGAAAAAGCAAATTCTGTACCTGTTGGGCCCGGTCGGCGGCGGCAAGTCGTCACTTGCGGAAAAGCTCAAGGAGCTGATGCAACGGCAACCGCTGTACGCGCTCAAAGGGTCCCCGATACAGGAATCACCCCTCGGACTCTTTAATCCAAGCGAAGATGCGAAAATCCTCGAAGAGGAGTTCGGCATACCGACACGTTACGTACAGGGCATCATGTCCCCTTGGGCCGCCAAGCGTCTTCGTGAGTACAACGGCGACATTCGTCAGTTTCGTGTTGTGAAGCTGTACCCGTCGACACTCAATCAAGTCGCAGTCGCCAAGACCGAACCGGGTGACGAGAATAATCAGGATATTTCCTCGCTCGTCGGAAAAGTGGATATTCGCAAACTGGAAGAGTTCAAACAAAACGACCCGGACGCGTACAGTTTCTCAGGTGGCCTGTGCCACGCTAATCAGGGCATTCTCGAGTTCGTCGAGATGTTCAAAGCGCCGATTAAGGTGCTACACCCGTTGCTGACGGCATCGCAGGAAATGAATTACAACGGAACCGAATCGATAGGTTCGATTCCATTCGAGGGCATCATTCTCGCGCACTCTAATGAGGCGGAGTGGCAGACATTCAAGAACAACAAGAACAACGAGGCCTTTATCGATCGTGTTTACATCGTAAAAGTGCCGTACTGCCTGCAAGTGACCGAAGAAGTACAAATCTACGAGAAGCTCCTTCGTAACAGCTCACTCAGTGAGGCGCCCTGCGCGCCAGACACCCTGCGAATGCTGGCGCAATTCTCGGTACTGACTCGACTCAAGGAGCATGAGAACTCCAGCGTTTACTCTAAGCTACGTATTTATGATGGCGAAAATCTCAAAGACATTGACCCGAAAGCAAAGTCGATACAGGAATATCGGGACAGCGCTGGCGTCGACGAGGGAATGGATGGATTATCCACCCGGTTCGCCTTCAAAATCCTGTCGAAGGTCTTCAATTTCGACTCAGAGGAGACAGCTGCGAATCCCGTGCACTTGTTGTACGTGCTCGAAAAGCAAATTGAGCAGGAGCAGTTTCCCGAAGACACGCGTGACCGCTATGTGAATTTCATCAAGGAGTACCTGACGCCTAAGTACATCGATTTCCTCGGCAAGGAAATCCAGACGGCATACCTCGAATCCTATTCACAGTACGGCCAGAATATTTTCGATCGTTACATCAACTATGCGGATCTATGGATACAGGATCAGGATTTCCGTAATCCGGAGACAGGCGAGATCCTCGACCATGTCGCGTTGAACGACGAACTGGAGAAGATCGAGAAGGCCGCCGGCATCGGCAACCCCAAGGATTTTCGCCACGAAGTGGTCAATTTCGTGCTTCGCGCCAGGGCATCAAACGACGGCCACAACCCGGCCTGGACCAGCTACGAGAAACTCCGCCTGGTCATCGAGAAAACGATGTTCTCGAGCACAGAGGACCTGTTGCCCGTCATCTCATTCAATCCGAGAGCCTCGGAAGAGGACCAGCAGAAGCACGAAGACTTTGTTGAGCGCCTGGTGGAGTACGGCTACACGCACAAGCAGGTCAGGTTGCTGTCGGAGTGGTATATGAGAGTGCGTAAATCGCAGTAATTTGTCATGGCATTTCTCATAATCGATCGGCGGCAACAGGGTAAGCAGAAAAGTGCCGTTAATCGTCAGCGCTTCCTGAAACGTTTTCGCAAGCACATTAAGAAAGCTGTGACCGATGCCGTCAACAAACGCAGCATCACGGACATGGAGCGTGGTGAAGAGATATCCATCCCCAGAAAGGATGTCTCCGAGCCCATATTCCGGCAAGGAAAAGGGGGCAAACAGCGTCGGGTCCTGCCCGGCAATAAGGAATTTATTCGCGGTGATCGTATAGACCGGCCGAGCGGCGGTAGCGGGGGCGGCGGCGGAAAGGCCAGCAATCAGGGTGAGGGCATGGACGAATTCGTGTTCGAACTCAACCAGCAGGAGTTCCTCGACTTCATGTTCGAGGACCTCGAATTACCCAACCTCGTTCGCAAACAACTGAAAGACTCCGACTCCTACAAGCTCGTCAAAGGCGGCTACACGCGGGACGGCATCCCGGCCCGTCTTAATGTGGTGCAGTCTTTACGAGGAGCGAAAGCTCGACGTATCGCGCTGGGCGGCGCAATTAAGCGTGAGATCAAGGCGCTCGAGCAGGAGCTAGAAGCGCTCGGTGATGATAGCGATTCCGCCGAGCGGCGCGAGCTTACAGAGAAACTCGAACGCGCACGGCGCCGCATGAACCAGATACCGTTTCTCGACGACTTCGATCTTCGCTACAACAACATGATCCAGCAGCCGACGCCAACCACCAGCGCCGTCATGTTTTGCGTGATGGATGTCTCCGGTTCCATGACGCAGGATATTAAAGACCTCGCCAAACGTTTTTTTGTGTTGCTCCATCTGTTCCTCAAGCGGCACTATGAGAAGACCGAAGTGGTCTTCATCCGCCATCACACCAAGGCCGACGAGGTGGACGAAGAGAACTTTTTTTACTCTCGAGAAACGGGCGGAACTGTCGTATCAACCGCGCTCGAACTCATGAAAACAATCATTCACGAACGTTATCCGACAGATAGCTGGAATATCTATGCGGCGCAGGCATCCGATGGCGAGAACTGGCAGGATGATTCGCCGAAGTGCCGCGATTTGCTTGTCAAAAGCCTGTTACCGCTGGTGCAATATTTCGCGTACGTCGAAATTTCGTCCGGCAAGGAGCAGGAGCTCTGGCAGACGTACAACGAAATAGTCGACACCTTTCCGGATCGATTTGCGATGCGCAACGTCAGCGAACCGGCCGATATCTTTCCGGTGTTCCGCGACCTGTTTGAAAGGAAATCGACGTGAGCAAGCGAGCGCCGATTTCGGCGAGTTCGGAATGGACGTTCGAGTCATTGGAAGCCTTCGAAAAAGAGATCGCTCGCATCGCGGTAGATAAATATCGATTGGATACCTATCCCAACCAGATCGAAATTATTTCTGCTGACCAGATGATGGATGCCTACTCGTCGGTCGGAATGCCGGTTGGCTACCATCATTGGTCATTCGGCAAGCAGTTTTTGAGTACTGAGCAGCGCTATCGGAAGGGCCATATCGGTCTGGCTTACGAACTCGTAATCAATTCAGATCCATGTATCGCTTATTTAATGGAAGAGAACAGCCTGACGTTGCAGGCACTCGTGATTGCGCACGCCTGCTTTGGTCACAACTCGTTCTTTAAGGGCAACTACCTGTTCCGCGAGTGGACCGACGCCAGCGCGATCGTGAATTATATCTTGTTCGCAAAAGACTACATCAGCGAATGCGAGGAGCGTCATGGGATGGAGGCCGTCGAGTCGTTGCTCGATTCCTGCCACGCGCTGATGAACCTTGGGGTCGATCGATTTCGACGCCCCCGTTCGATTTCGGCGGACGAGGAAAAAAGGCGCCAGAAAGAGCGAGAAGATTACCTGCAACAACAGGTCAACGATCTCTGGCGCACGATTCCGAAAAAGAAGCAGGAGCCCGAGGAGAAGTGGCCGCGTTATCCTGCAGACCCACAGGAAAACCTGTTGTACTTCATCGAAAAGAACGCGCCACTGCTGGAGCCCTGGGAACGCGAGATCGTGCGCATCGTACGCAAGATCGCGGTGTATTTTTATCCGCAGCGCCAGACCAAGATCATGAACGAAGGTTGGGCAACGTTCTGGCACTACAATCTGATGAACGATCTTTATGATGAAGGGCTGATCGGCGAAGGTAATATCCTGGAGTTTCTGCAATCGCATACGAACGTCATCTATCAGCCCGAATTCGATTCGCCGTATTTTTCGGGAATCAATCCTTACACACTGGGATTCGCGATGTTCATGGACATTCGCCGCGTATGCGAGAATCCGACGGACGAAGACAAGCGTTTCTTTCCGGAACACGCGGGTAGCGATTGGCTCGACACCGTTCATCATGCGATGGCTAATTACAAGGACGAGAGCTTCGTGCTGCAGTACCTGTCACCGAAGGTTATTCGAGACCTGAAACTCTTTAGCATTCTTGATGATGAAGCCGATCAAGCAATTCAGGTCACAGCGATACACGATGATGGCGGCTATCGTCAGGTGCGCGAAGAGCTTGCGGACCAGTACAACCTCAGCAAGCAGGAGCCCGATATACAGATCTGGGAGGTGTCACTGCGAGGCGATCGCTCCATCACGTTGCGACACACACAGCAGGACGGTATCCCGCTCGACGAGGACGATGCCAAGGAAGTGTTGAAGCATGTGCATCGGCTGTGGCGATTTGATGTGCACCTCGAGTCGGTGCGGGACGAAAAAGCACACCAGGTCTTTCATTGCAACGACGAAAAGGTCTGGATCGGCTCCGACGAAAGCAACACAGCGGCATCAAGCTAGCGTATTGAGTAGCGATTAGACGCCGGTTGGCAACGGGTCTCAATCCGGCAGGCGATATCGTTCGATATGCTTGTTACTTTGGTGCAGGCTTCAGCAGCCTGGATTCAACTTCGAAACGTGAACCGTCTTTAGCTTCAAGATTCACTTCCCAAATTTCATCGTCGGCCATTTGAGTACGTTCAAGCCCTGGCAGTTCGCGCTCGTCATCGACCTGCAATCCCCAGACACGAACATGACGAACGCCGACAACAGGAATACGTTTGTCGTCGAAACGGGCGCGTAGCGCGGCATCAACACTGTCACTCGCCCAAATGGCGTAGCCATTATTCACGATCGCGGTAAGACTATCCGGCATCGCAGCCAGTAATTTCTTGTCGGCCATCCGTCAAATACCTCCTGCCCCGGCCATACCAGGCTATACGCCACCTTTTCCGTAATTTACACCCTCGACAGAGCCATCGGAATAGGCACATTCAGCTATGAAGAAAGTGACCTGCCCGCTATTTTTTGCATTGCAATAACGTGTATGCTGTTTCGACCCGGAGCCTTTCGAGCGCACTATCCGACCATGATTTTCTCAGCCACCAAACGTTTCGAAGCCGATATGAAAGCGGCGAGTACTTACGCAGAGTGGAAAGCCGCGGCAATTGCTCATGATAAGAGCTCGGGCGTGTTGCGGTGGCAGAACGCAGATGAGTCCAAACACTTTGATTACGCGTCCATTCGCCGACGACTGAAGCGGCTGCGCAGGCTCAAAGCAAAGAAAGATTACGCGGGCGTTTTGTTCGCGTTGAACGAAGGCATTCACGGCAATATCGACGGAATGGGTAGCTCCGCCCTGTATGGCAAGGCGAAATTCAGTACCAAGAAACTTATCGTCGACTATGTCAACGAAGTTGTCAGCGCGCTGGATCTCCTGGCAAGCGCAAAGGCTCGCGCAATACCGCTGGGTGAGCGACTGGATTTCTTTCGTCGTGCCCGACACTGCTATGGTTGCTCGTCTCTAATGATGAGCGGCGCCGGCTCTCTGCTGTTTTTTCATATTGGTGTTGTGAAAGCGTTGTGGTTGGAAGGCGTGCTGCCGGAAGTCCTGTCGGGCAGCAGCGGCGGCGCGGTTGTCGGCAGCCTCGTTGGCACCCACACCGACAAATTTCTTGAAAACATATTCGAGCCCGAAAACCTGGTGCAGGAGATGGAACGTGACCAGGGTCTGTTTCGGCGTTTTGAGGCGTTTCGTCCAGAGGTCACTTCAATCGAAGATGTGCAGGACGCGCTCAATCGACTTATTCCTGATGTCACGTTTCAGGAAGCTTTTGAAAGCACGGGGCGGCACCTGAATGTCTCTATTGCTGCTGCCGAAAAACACCAAACGTCGCGATTGCTAAATTCGATCACGACACCGAACGTCTACGTCCGGGAAGCGGTCATGGCTTCAGCGGCCGTTCCCGGGTTCTATCCGCCCGTAGCGCTTGCCGCGAAAAACGATCAGGGCGATAAGCAGCCGTACCTGCCCTCACGCCGATGGGTTGACGGCTCGCTGAGTGACGATCTGCCGGCGAAGCGGCTGTCGCGAATCTATGGGGTCAATCACTTTATCGTCAGCCAGGTTAATCCGCATATTTTTCCGTTCGTAACGGACACGAAGAGAAAGAAGGATGTGCTGACGACCTTGAAACACGCGGCCGGCCGGACTGCACGCGAATGGATTAATGCGAGTGCATCGATGCTTGAAAAGCCATTAGCCTGGAACTCGACCGTTCACCGGCTTGCGAATGTCGGATTGAGTATCATCAACCAGGACTACTTCGGCGACATTAACATCTTGCCAGACCGGCGCTTTTTCAACCCGCTAAAGCTGTTGGCTCACAGATCGATCGAGGAGGTTGTTGAGCTCATCGAAATGGGCGAAAAAGCGACCTGGCCGAAGCTCGAAATGATCCGTATTCAAACCAAGATCAGCAAGAAACTCGATCAAATCCTCATCGATATCGACCGCCGTAGGCCCAATGTCAAAGAGGGCGTTTCGCGACGGCGCGCGAGCTGATGCAAAACGTTTGATAAACGCCTTGCGGCTACGCTTTAACGGCCCGAATCTTTTTCTTGGCCCGCGATTTCTTCGGCTTGATCGCCGTTTTCAGGTCATCCAGCGCTTTTTCCAAACACTCAACGAAAAAGTCGATATCCGGCATGATGTCTCGTGTTGACGTAACGTTAAACGTCATTTTGCCATTGTAACTTGGCGTTGCAATAAACAAGCCCATACCGTTGGCCAAGGGCGCCATGCCGAAGCTGCCAACCTGAAGGGCACCGTTCATGTACAGCGGCACTTGTGGTCCCGGCACGTTCGAGATGAACAGGTTGCACATGCGTTGGGATACACCGGCGCGTAATACCAGGCGGCTGGCGATAACCTGGGTTGAGGCCGGCACGTGCTTGCTGAGATCGACCATCACGCGTGCGGATACTCCGGCTTTTGCAGCCTTGCTCTTTTGCGTCGCCTCGTGAATGCATTGCAGGCGTTCGATCGGGTCCTCGACATTTGTGAATATCGGTGCGGTCATTGACGAGACGTTATTACCTGGCGCGTCCGCATCGGGCCCTGTTCCCTGCCGCGCATTGATGGGTACCCAGGCGATGAGCGGGTTTTCTGGCAATTCGTCATGATGCTGCAGGTAGCGGCGCAGACCACCGCCGCATATCGCCAGAACGACATCGTTGATCGTGCTACCCGGAACCGCTGCTCGCACAGCCTTCAGGTCCGCCAGCGGAAAGGCCCTGGCATCGAACATCTTGTGCGGAGACACGTGAGTGTTGAAACGCGTTTCCGGCACCGGGTGCTTTTCTTTCTTTTGTGAGCGCAACGCGTTCTGCGCCATTCTGTAAATGCTCGGCGCAGAACGCATGACGGCATCGGTCATGCCAATCGGCGAACGAATCGTGTGCCAGGTCGCGCGCACGGCCATATCCAGCAGGCTGGGCTTCGGGCTGCGTCTGAGCTTGGCCATGTTCAGTGGTATCGCCGGCGTGCCCTTGTTATCGATGTCGGCCATTGCGCCGAAGAAATCGATGATAGCGGTGCCGTCAACGGCCGCATGATGAATCTTGGTTGCGATTGCGTAGCTGCCCTTCGGCAGCCCGTCGATATTGTCCAGGCCCTCGACAACGAACATCTCCCACAGTGGCCGATTCATATCCAAAGGTCGCGAGTGATAACGCGCCATGTGTATGCAAAACTGGCGCCAGTCCCCGGGCTCAGGAAGTCGACCATGAGTAACGTGGTACTCGAGGTCGAAATGCTCATCATCGACCCAGTAGGGGAAATCGAGTTCCAGCGGCACATGCACGAGTCGTCGCTTGAACAGCGGGCTCATATGCAGGCGCCCTTCAATGTGCGCCAGGATATCCTTGAAGCGCACGACCTTGTCATCTGGCACGGTCGACTGATCAAAAACCGATATCGACGTCACGTGCGTCAGGTTATCTTCGGACTCCATATAAAGGAACTGGGAATCCTGTGGGCTTAACTGATCCATGAAAACTACTCCGAAATTAGACTGGCAGCGCTAGCGCCTGTATCCGTTGAAGGCGATGCATCAATTCGCGAAGACTCTGGCTTGCCTGCACACGTTGATCAGCAAGCTCCGGGCCGCCGGCCGCGACAAGCCCTCGATTCTCCATCCATTTGTAGCCATTTTGAAACAATAATTTGCCAATTGACGCCTCACTACTGATGCGTCGCTGCCGGTACGCTTGCCGTCCGTAGGCAAAACACCTGCGTAAACAGTCATTTGCATCAAGCGCCGTATCGTGCGGTGTCACAGCCGCAACGTCGGCAACGACATAGTAGGCTTCCACGAATTGTGTCAGTGTCGCATGTGCCACCAGCGGCCGGAAGTTTCTGAGCAGTTTGCGGCCCGAATCGGCGCTATCGGCAAGCTTGTCCTGCCAGTCTGTCGCGTAGCGCCGCAGTTCCTGGTCAACCTCTTGCTGGAATTCTTCCTTCGGCGCATAGAAGAATTCGAACTTGAACAGATCCCGGAGGCGGTCCACTTCGTGCCAGAACACCTCAAGCGGCGATTGCTCGCTCATCGCAATGCCGGCCAGCGCTAATTCTGCGATGGCTTTGGTGACGAAATGATGAATCGTCGTATTCCGGTAATAGCTCGCTACAGCCTCCTGCCTCGGCGCGATCGCGTACACATCTTCGGGGCCGTCGTCGTAGCGAGTTACCAGGCGATTGTCGATAAGCACTTGTGCCAGCGCGGCGAGCTCCGCCTCGTTTTCTATTTGGAAATGCCGGGTTATCTTGATGTTTCGTGCCTGCGCCCAGAAAACCACCCGGGCGATCTCCCGGGTCAGTTCATCACGTGTCAGCGCGCGGGGCGCGCTGCCAAGAAGCACCATGGTTGCCAAAGATGCAAGCGTGATTGGTGTTACACGGTTGGCTTCGACACCGACCTGCAACGCAAGCTTGGACAAGGCGAGGGTATCTTCACCCGATGGCACCTTGTTCAGCACCACGGGCTCGCCAAAGTCCATATAGATCTTGCCCATGGGTCGTCTCAGGCTCCGCATATAACCGATAAACCAGCTGAGGCTTTCAGGCCGTTTCTTGATGCCCGATTGTTCTTTCGCATAGTCGCGCACATCGCCAATCAGGTCGTAGTTCATGGCGACCGGAATGATATGCAACATGCGGTGATCGTTCGCGTGACCCGCCTCAATAACGTACTTCAATATGCCGTATTTCGGGGGCATGAGTTTGCCAACACGCGAGCGGGTACCCTCGAACGACCAGCTCAAAGGGAAGTGTTTTTCCATGAGGTAAGCGATGTACTGGCGTAGTATCAATTTGTAGAGCGGGTTGTCCTGAAAGCTGCGCCGAATGAAGATGACTCCGGCCCGACGCGCGAGGAAACCCATCCCGGCGAAGGCCATGTTGACGCCACCCATTGTGTGCAGCGCCGGGAAGTCATGGTCGAACAGCACTTTGTTCAGTGCCGGAAAGTCGACGTGAGTCTTGTGCGTGCAAAGAATCGCGGCCGGATGCTGCTTGCAGATCTGCCGGACTCGCTGCAAACTGGCTTCGTCTACAACGATGTCGGCGTCATAGCCCAAGGTCGAAATCTTTCGATTCAGCAGGTAGCTCATGTCCAGCCAGAACGCCTGCGGCACGGAAATCAGCTCTTTGAATATCTTGTTGGCTTCTGTCTGCAGCTCGGCAATCGACCGGCCCGATTGGGTGCTGAGGCAGTCAAGCGCAACGACGAATTCACGGTTCGATCTCAGGTTGTCGGCGACGCGCCGAGGCACCTTGTAGCGGCTGCCGCGCAAGCGACGCTCCGCGATATCGAGCGCGATGCTCGCCTGACCGGCCATGAAGCCCGCAAGCTGCTCATGGTCAGGTGTCGCGCCAAGCCGATGTTCCAGGCGCTGCCTCAATTCCCTGATGGTCGCGGGTGCGCCAGTCACGCATTTCGCTCGCATCGGATGGGACTTCAGGATGCGCCGCGCCGTGAAAGGTCCAGGACGTCTGGGAGTGCCAAAAAACAGGTCTCTGAATCGTGGGGTCGTACTCTTGACGTCCAGCGCCTTCAGCCAAACGACGCGCACGGGCACGACCAGCGTCTCCTCCGGTAGGTCGATCGCCGGCAACAGGTTCCTGGCATGAAAGCCTTCCGGAGAGTCCGCAATCGGCACGACGACCTGCTCGACCTTGCCCAGAAAGCCGCGCTTCGAGCGCTCTCGTTCGAGCCACGCCTCAAGATGCAGTTGCTCAACCCGGTGCGCCGCATCCAGTACGATTAGTACGCTGTTCGTTTCATCGGTCGGCCAGGGGCTGACACTCACTCACGCGCCCCGCGGGCAGAAACGTCGGTAAGGACGACGGGCGAGCGCTTTCTCGAATCCGAATCCTGTTCCAGCGTCCGCAGGTACATCGCCCGTACGTCGGATACATGTTGATCGATGGTGTCGGCGGACCACTCGCTCGTATCGACGGGCGGCAACACTTCTACCTCGACGGTTCCGGGGTGATACAGAATGTCGCCTTTGGGCTGCACGTCGCCGGAATTCTGAATTACGATGGGTACGATCGGCACGCCGGCCTGCATGGCGAGATGAAAAGCACCTTTCTTGAATTCCGAGAGTTTTATCGTCGGTGCGCGAGTGCCTTCCGGCGATAAGCAAACCGACTTGCCCTCGACTCTCATCGCGTCCACGAGCGGCGTCATCGCTTCGATAGCGCTGGCTGAGTTTTTTCGATCGATCAATACGACGCCGGCGGATTCCATCACGCGTCCGATCACCGGCATGTCGCGAATCTCGCGCTTGCCGACACCGGTGATATCGCGACGCAGCAGGCGCGCGATAATGACCATGTCGACATTGCTCTGATGATTGAATATGAACACGGCTGGTCGATGTGACCAGAGGTGATGTTCACCTTTGATCTTCAGGTTCAGGCCGATAAGTGCGCTCGCGGTATCCGCAAACACCGAAACTGAAAAATTCAGCGCGTCGCGTTTGGACCCTGTCAGTGCCCATATCGGCAAGCCGGCGAGAAAAGAGCCGACGAGACTGGCCGGGACGAGCAGGGAACGCAACCAGTCCGATATCTGCGTACTGCCACGGCTGCCAAAGCGACGCACGGGCCAGCCTCGATACTCGGCAATCGCGAGCAACTTTTTGTTCGGATTGAGAGGCCGCGGATTGCCGACTCGTTCGAGCAGCTGAATGTCGTCATCGCTGTCCGAATAGAAAAAGCTTTGATCCAGATCGACGCCATAACTCTCGACCAGCGACTCCGCCGCGGTAACCTTGCCGGGGCCAAAACAGGTAGGTCGCACTACCGCGCCGGTAAACATGCCTTTTTCAACTTCGAGGCGTGTGCACAGAACATGCTCGATATTGAGGTCTTCCGCTGCCGGGTCGACCTGGTAAGGAGTGGCGGATGAAATGATCGCGACCGTATGTCCCTTGCGGAGGTGAGCTTCGACCAGCGCGCGCGACTCGGGATAGATCTGGCGCGCGATATGCGACTCGAACAGCTCGCGACCGAACGCCGCGTAACTGTCCTCACGAATGCCTCGCAGGAACTGGGCCATCCCCAGCATCATTGCGGAAAAGCCCATCTTGCCCATGCCGAAGCTGGCCATGGCACTCACCAACTCAACGAGCTCGCGCGGCGACAGGTGCCCACGCTTGATCTGCTCCTCGACAAACGCGAAAGCCGAGTAGCCGGAAATTACCGTGCCATCAAAGTCAAAGAACGCGCCGATCTGCGGGCCATCGGGCAGCTTCAAAACTTCGGCTACGACATCCTGGTGGGGCAACATGTAGATTCTCCTGTGGACCCGTAACTATACAGGCGCGCAACCGCAAAGTGGCCGGATATTGGACACATGGTGTCGCCTCGACGAGGTATGATGCAGCGGCCAGCCGGCCGGGCCTCCGACCGGAAACCCTCCGAGTCCACGGTCACACCATGCCTAAGCCCAAAGCCAAGCACGGGAGCACAAGCTTCCGTGAGCTGAAACTCGCCGCGCCATTGATTCAGGTGCTGGATGAGATCGGCTATGAAACGCCAACCCCTATTCAAAGCCAGGCGATCCCGTACCTGCTGAATGGCCTGGATCTACTCGGCCACGCCCCGACAGGAACCGGCAAGACGGCCGCGTTCGCATTGCCATTGCTGTCCCGCATCGACATACAGAACAAGAATGTTCAGGTCATGACCCTCACGCCGACCCGTGAGCTGGCCATCCAGGTGGCTGAGGCGTTTCAGCGTTATGCGTCACATATCAAAGGGTTTCACGTGCTGCCGATCTATGGCGGACAGGAATATTCGGGGCAGATCCGCCAGCTGAAACGCGGCGTGCACGTCGTCGTGGGCACGCCCGGGCGCATCATGGATCACATGCGCAAAGGAACGCTGAAACTTGGCGGCCTGCAGGCATTGGTCCTGGACGAGGCCGATGAGATGTTACGCATGGGTTTTATTGACGAGGTTGAATGGATTCTGGACCAGACTCCGGAAAGACGACAGATGGCGTTGTTCTCTGCCACGATGCCGCCACAGGTGGAGCGCATCGCGCGTCGCCACCTGCATGAGCCACAGGAAATTTCGATCAAAGCCCGTACCGCCACGGCCGAGACAATCCGGCAGCGTTACTGGCAGGTTGGCGGCCTGCACAAACTGGACGCGCTCACCCGGATACTGGAAGTCGAGTCCTTTGACGCCGTACTCATATTCGTTCGCACCAAGACGGCGACATCCGAGCTCGCAGAGCGACTCGAAGCCAGGGGATACAGCGCTGCGGCGATGAACGGCGACATGGCGCAAAACCATCGCGAGCAGACGGTAGAACGACTAAAGAAGGGGTCGCTCGATATCCTGGTTGCCACGGACGTTGCCGCCCGTGGCCTCGATGTCGATCGAATTAGCCATGTCATCAACTACGACATTCCTTATGACACGGAAGCCTATATTCATCGTATCGGTCGCACCGGCCGCGCGGGCCGCGAGGGTGATGCCATTCTGTTTGTTGCGCCGCGCGAGAGGCGCATGCTTTACGCGATCGAGAAAGCGACGCGACAAAAAATAGAACAGCTGGTCTTGCCAACGACCGAGACGGTCAATAACAAACGCATCGCGGACTTTAAGCAGAAGATCAGTGACACTCTCGCTCTTGGCGAGTTGGCATTCATGCAGGGCCTGGTCGAGCAGTACCGGCAGGAACACGATGTCCCTGCTATCGATATCGCGGCAGCGCTGGCGAAAATGACGATTGGTGACCAGCCGATGCTGCTAAGTCCCGACAAAGACAGGCCGAAGCGGAAATTCGACGAATCAAAGGCAGGGAAGGCAGGTGGCAAACCGGCACACGGCCAGAAAAGGCGTGGCGGCACTGCACGTGAGCCCGATGCCGATAAAGAGCGTTATCGAATTGAGGTCGGCCACACACACGGGGTGAAACCGGGCAACATTGTTGGTGCGATCGCTAACGAGGCGGGTTTGGACGGCGAGCATATCGGCCATATCGAAATCGATGCGGAATTCAGCCTCATTGATCTTCCGGTTGGCATGCCGAAAGACATCTTCATGGACCTGAAGAAGGTCAGGGTATGCGGTGTGCCGCTGAGGATTTCACGACTCGGAGAAACAAAAGGGTCACGGGTACCGAAGGGCGCGAAAAGAATGCCAAAGGCGTCGAAGAGAACACCAGAGGCCAAAAAGAGAAAAAAGCCGGTCCGCTAACGCGATCTAAATGGCGCCTACTTCTTCTTCCACTGACCGTTCGCGTCCTGGTAGTAATGACCCGGCGCCGTTCGCTGAACGGCAAGCTCGTAAAACCGATAGGCTACCTGTTCGGCGGTTACGCCCGTCTTCTGGGCTGTTTGGCTGAATTGGGCTTTCCGCTTTCCGTTCACATCCGCGATCAGCGCACGAACCTCTGCGCTCGCCGGCGACTGCACCGCCGCGATATATCCGTTGTTGGCTTCTCCGATCAGGCCTTGTTCCTTGGCATCGCGTATGTCGATGGCCCATGCGTTCTGCAATACCAACAACAGGCCGATAGCCGCAAATATCTTCTTCATTGTCATCATCCTCAAAATACGCCACTTTCTTCGGAAAATAATTCTTCGAGGTCCTTGTCCACCTGAAGCCGGATATGATGCTCGATCTTGACGTTGAGATTGATCTCGATCGGTTTGTCCGGAGCCTCGACTTTCACGGTTGGATTGCAACCTGCGAGGAAGGAGAGCAGAACGATAAGCGGAAATGTCAGTTTCATGATTGCACCGGAGTTCATTAAACGCCTCATTCAAACGAGCTTACCTCAAGAACTACCCGCCAGATAGCGGGGACCGCTACTTACCCAGCCGTTTTTCCAGAATTTCTTCCACTGCTCGCGCTGCGCGCAGGCTTCTAAGCATCTGGGGTATGTTGTTCTCAACCCCGAGATTCAATACGACCGGTCTTTTCTCGTCCAGATCCGGGTTTCTTCCCGTCAACCGCAGCTGCAGGTTCAGGTCACCGTCCTTGGTGAGATTTACGTCCGAGCTTAATTTCTCGAACTTGAAATTACTCAGTACACGCGTCGCAAAGGCAATACTCGATACGTCGGAGTCGTCCGGCAAACTAACGGGCCGGTAGCGAATAACGCCGCCGGACGGTTCGCCGGTCAAAGTCCCGTTCACGATCGTGACCGTGTCGTCTTCAATCATCAAAGGCAGTACTGCAGCGATACTTCCGCTGACATCAATGGTCTCAAATTCCTGGAGAGACAAGAGCTCACGCAGGTCGATCGATTCAGCCTTGAGCGTCAGAGTATTGCTGGTCGTATCTGTATGGAAGCTGAATGGGTCCGCGCGAATGATTCCGCCGAAGGCCGTCATTTGGAGATTCTCCACGTCGACGCTCAGCGCGTTCGGATCGAGCGTGTAATCAGCGGAGAGGTTCTCGACCGGCAGGCCCGTTTCAACCAGCGCGACCGTGATGGTCGATGGTTCTGCTACAAAGCCGAAGCCGTCTTGGTAGCTGGTCTTGAGTCGAGTCGATAAGCCAGTAAACGCGGTGTCCCCGTAAAAACCGGCGAGGCCTGCAGCGGCAAGGGATGCTTGACCGTCGAACTCGAGGCTGGATTTTTTCTGCGCCCAGTTGGCACGAAGCTCGAAGGACAACACGCCAGAGACCAGGTCTCTGTCGCCAGGCCAGGGCGACACGCGGCTGGATAGACTCTTTGCGCCGAACGAGATAGCGGCCTCACCGACGTTCATATGTCCTGCTCGAGTATCGAGGTTGTGCTGCGCCTTGATCGTCCCGTTCTGATGCAGGCCAACCGTCGTCAGATTGGCTGCCAGGTTGCTGCCCTGCGAGGACACATCACCTTTTATTCCTGGTAACGCTATTCGCCTCTCGACAAAGGAACCCTGGCTCGATGGTGCATAGACGCCCGATTTCAGCGCTAGTTCTCCATCGAGTTCGCTGGCGAGGATGTTCTCCAAAAACAGCGGTATCGAGACAGACACATCGTCCGACAAAGACATAGCCTCTATCCTGGCGTCCACAGAATCGGCGCTGAGCTGCCATCCCGAATCCATGAGTAACAGGGTCGCGCCGGAGACGAGTTGGGCCAGGATGTGGTCCACGTTGGTTTCGGCGTTCCTGAGGCCATTGATCCTGAGCGCGGCACCAGGGCGTACCTCGATGCGCACGCCAGTCTCGGGAAAAGTGACGGTCTCGTTTGAGGCAAACTCCATTTGGATTACGTTTCCGACCGGCAATTCGGTGGCGCCAGTAGATATGCGTGTTCCCAATGTGCAAACGGGGCCTGATTCGCAGGAGAGTCTGCTTAAGAACACTGGAATCTCTTTCCATTCACCATAAGTGACAGACAGTGCGGCCTCCGCCAGTTGCAGGGACCAGTCAATTTCCGGGAATGTCGCCGCAAGCACTACATTGCTTGCGGAGTCAACGAAGATTGCCGCGGTGTCGCCCGACGTACTTGAGTACGTGACTTGCAAAGGGGACGTCGGCGCAAGGTTGGCATCGACCGTTGGTATTTGCGTGGCGTCATTCGGGATTTCCACATTAAGCTGCAGTGTCGCTGTTCCGTATGCCAGTTCAACTTCTGGCGGAACGACCCCGGCCAGCCTGGCGATGGGCCCCCAAAGCGGCAGTTCGATTGATGACGTGCCAGCCAGCGAGATGTTCTGGTCACCTTGCAGCATATCGGCCTTGACGAAGTGTCCATCTTCGGATGTTGATCCCGGCAATACGGAAAACAGAACGGCGTGCTTGACCGCGTCTTTACGGGTGATCGTTGCGGACATCGCAACGGAATCCACGGTGCCGCGAAGCCGCTGCTCGCCATCCACTATGTCCCACCGAACATCATGAATCGTTGGATAGGGCGGCAGACTAAACTCGGTAACGAGCAATACGCTTTCATCAAGTTTGTCGGGTACGGAAAGAAATTGCCCGATGAGCTCTGCCAGGTCGAAGAGCTCTCCGTCGGTTCTGGTTGCGGTAATGATCGACACCTTTCTCGCCATGTAGGTTTTAGATCCCGCTGCCGTCTTGCCGAACGGCAGCGTCAGATCTTCGATGGCGATAGTCGTGCCCTTGTCATGGGCGAGTTCCAGGTAACTGATGGAGGCGTCGTCGCTCGCGAGTGCATCGAGAGACACGTCCGTTACCGTGATGCCATATTCCTTTAGCAGGGGGTTCGATATTCGCTGAATGAGGTTGTCGCGCAGGAACCAGGCAATCGCAGCGAGGAGGGCGACAATGCTGGCGGCAATAACGACGTATTTGGTAATTCTCATTGGATAACCCTGGGCCCCCTGGCTGCCCAGCCCCAAAGTATCACGGACCCGAAACGATTACGGGCAGGACGCCAAAGTCCTCGGCACTCTGGACAGATGGTTGCGGAGCGATCACCATGTTCAGCCAACTGACAGCGGCTGATCAATGACATCAAGGGGAACAGTATGAAGCGACTCGCTTTTTGCGTCATATTTCTGACACTCGGGTCTTCGTTTGCTATTGCAGCGGACGAGGAGGCCCCGGAACCCGGGTTCAACGAGCCGACCTTCAAGGGACTGGAGTTTCGCAGTATCGGGCCGGCATTTACGGCCGGGCGCATCGCCGATATTGCGATCGATCCCTCCGACCAGAGCACCTGGTACGTTGCCGTTGGCAGCGGCGGTGTCTGGAAAACACAGAACCGCGGCACGACGTGGGAGCCAATCTTCGATGATGAAGACTCCTACTCGATAGGCTGTATCACCATCGATCCCAACAATCCGAACACGATTTGGGTGGGTTCGGGCGAGAACGTCAGCGGCCGCCATGTGGGCTACGGCAACGGCGTCTATCGAAGTCGCGATGGCGGACAAAACTGGGAAAACATGGGCCTCGAGGCTTCCGAGCGTATCGGCATGGTTCGAATCGACCCCCGCGACTCGGACACGATCTTTGTTGCTGCGCAAGGCCCGCTCTGGTCCGGTGGCGGTGACCGTGGCCTGTTCAAGTCGACCGATGGCGGCAAGAGCTGGCGGAAAATACTGGGGAATGGCCTGGGGAACACGCCGATCGACGACCAGTACACAGGCGTTTCCGAAGTGCACATGGATCCACGCGATCCAGATGTCATGTATGCCGTGTCCTGGCAGCGATTTCGCAATGTCGCCGTGCTGACTGGATGGCGGGCCGGGAACCGGCATCCATAAATCGGAGGACGGCGGAGAGACCTGGCGTGAACTCACTGAGGGACTGCCCGAAGAAAATCGTGGCAAGACGGGCCTCGCGATTTCACCGCAAAACCCGGACGTGATCTATGCAACGATCGAGCTTGCCAATCGCGAAGGTGGTTTCTGGCGGTCAGCCGACGGTGGCGAAACCTGGGAGCAACGCAACGAATACCTCTCCAGCGGTACCGGGCCGCACTACTACCAGGAGCTGTTTGCGAGTCCGCACCAGTTTGACCGCGTTTACCAAATGGACGTGCATCTGCACGTTACCGAGGACGGTGGGGAAAACTTCACCAAGCTCGAGCACGAAACCAAGCACGTCGACCACCATGCAATGGCGTTTGATCCGAATGACGAAGACTATCTGCTGGTGGGCAACGATGGCGGCATTTACGAGTCACATGACCTGGGTGAATCGTGGCGATACATCAACAATATGCCCCTCACCCAGTACTACAAAGTTGCCGTTGATTATGACGAGCCGTTCTACAACGTCTACGGTGGCACACAGGACAACAACAGCCACGGCGGGCCGTCCCGAACCGACAACAATGTCGGTATCCGGAGCTCGGACTGGTTCGTCACTTTGGGCGGCGATGGGCATCAGTCTGCTGTTGATCCCGAGAACCCGGACATCATTTACGCGCAGTGGCAGCAGGGCAACCTCACGCGCTTCGACCGCAAGACTGGCGAGGGCGTGTATATCAGGCCGCAGCCTGCGGCCGGCGAGCCGCCCGAGCGCTATAACTGGGACTCGCCCATCCTGATTAGCCCACATAAATCGTCGACGCTGTTTTTCGGCACGCAACGCGTCTGGAAGAGCGAGGACTACGGTGACACCTGGACCGCCATCAGCGGCGACCTGACACGCAATGAGCAGCGTACGCGCCAGCCGCTAATGGGTCGCACGTGGAGTTTCGATTCGGCGTGGGACCTGTTCGCGATGTCGTCGTTCAACACGATCACTTCCCTGTCTGAGTCGCCGCTTGTCGATGGGCTGGTTTACGCTGGTACCGATGACGGCTTTATCCAGGTGACCGAAGACAACGGCCAGAATTGGCGGCGAATCGACAAGCTGCCGGGCGTACCTAACCGCTTCTTTGTCAACGACATCAAGGCCGATTTGCACGACCCCGACGTGGTTTATGTCGTGGTCGACGACCACAAGAGCGGCGATTTTTCTCCTTATGTTCTGAAAAGCGAGAATCGCGGTCGCAGCTGGAAGAGTATTGCGAGCAATCTGCCCGAACGCCACGTGCTGTGGCGTATTGTGCAGGACCACGAGAAACCCGGACTGCTATTCCTCGGTACCGAGTTTGGTGTCTTTTTCACGGTGAACGGCGGTGGCGAATGGACAAAGCTCAAGGGCGGAGTACCGAACATCCCGTTTCGCGATCTCGTTATCCAAACGCGAGAAAACGACCTCGTCGGTGCGACCTTCGGGCGGAGTTTCTACATCCTCGATGACTACTCGCCGTTGCGCAGCGTCAACGCCGGAATGTTGAAGAATGACGTCGTCCTGTTTCCGGTTCGAAAGACGCACTGGTATGTTCCCAGGCGGCCGCTGGGCTGTGCAGAACCCGGCTGTGCAGGCAGCCAGGGAGACAGCTATTTTGTAGCGCCCAACCCGGATTTTGGCGCGACATTCACGTACTACCTGCCCGAAGCGATCCAGACGGGACAGGAAGCACGTCGCGAGAAAGAAAAGGAGTCCGAACAGAAGAACCAGAACGTCACTTTTGCGTCGTGGGACACAGTATTGAACGAACAACGCGAGGACGGACCGGCGATCGTGTTCACCGTTAAGAATGCTAACGGCAGCATCGTGCGACAAATCGAGGGCCCCGTTGAAGCCGGATTTCATCGTGTTGCCTGGGACCTGCGCTATCCGCCGTTGGAGGCCTGGATACCCGAGGAGGAGCGCCACGATAATCCGATAGGAGTGCTCGTGGTGCCAGGTACATTTTCGGTATCGATGCAAAAACGTGTGGACGGTGTTCTGAGCGACCTCGGTCAGCGTCAGTCCTTTGAAGTCGTATCTATTCGCGAGCCGACCCTGCCGGGTAGCACACAGGAACAGCGTGTCGTATTCGAAACGCAGATCGACGAACTGATGCGGGCCTCGGGCGGTACGGTAAAGGCAATCGACGAAATTTCCGTAGAACTTGATGCCGTGAAGGAAGTGCTGGCGCGGTCTACCGCCGATGCTTCTCTGTATGAGATCGCAAACTCGATCAAGCAACGCATCACGATACAGCGCGAGCGTTTGAGCGGAAATGAAACGCGAGATAATTTCAAGGATCTCGGCGAGGTCCCGCTAAGAGATCGAATCATGCACGCGCGATACAGACCAGGCCAGAATGCCTACGGGCCGACGCCCGAACAGCGTAAGTCGCTGCAGACAGGGCGTGCGCTCTATGACGACGTTTTCCAACAGCTGACGCAGATCATCGATGTTGAGTATGCCGGCTTAAAGGATGCGCTCGATGCGGCGCGTGTTCCGTGGTCACCGGGCAGGGGAGTTCAATAGCCGGAAAGAGCAGCTAAATGTAGGCGATTAGCAGATACCCTGCGACAGAGATTGCAGCGGCAATCAACGCGTAGGGTATTTGCGTAATCGCGTGCTGAAACGGCGTGCAACCGGAGGCTTGTGCCGTTAGAACGGTAGCATCCGAATAAAAACAGGCATGGCTGCCAAACGTGCTCGCAGACAGCGTGGCACCGATAACCAACGTCATATCTGCGCCGAGGTTATTGGCAAGCGCAGTCACGATCGGCAGCACGATCACGAACACGCCCCAGTTCGAGCCGGTCATGAACGATACCAGCGCCATAGACGCAAAGATCACGGTGGGCAGAGACTCAGGCGTCAATAACGGCTGCATGGTGGTGACGACGTAAGGCGCAAGGCCGAGGACGTCGTTGACGTCCTTGAGTATGAATGCCGCCACCAGAACGCCGAGCGGTTCAATCATCATCTTGAAGCCGTCGACGATCGTGTCGAACGTGTCGTTCATCGTCAGCATACGCGTAGCCAGAATGTATATCGTCGTGCCGCCGAGTGTGATGTAGATTCCGACCAGGAAGTCTTTGTCGAAATACAGTGTTGCCAGCACGAGCACGGTCATCGGCACGATGAACATAGAGACACGGGGTTTGACGCTGGGGTTTGGCAAGATCGACTGGTTGGCGGCCTCAATGTGCGCGGCACTTGGCGGCACCATATCGCCGGTGGTCTGTCGCACGTGTTTCTGCAGCTCGCATGGGGCCGAACGCGGGCAGCACGCCCAAAATTACCAGGGGCACCATCAGCACGGCGACCCAGGCATACAGCATGTAAGGAATTGCGCTTATGTAGGTCGCGAATCCCTCGCCTTCCGGCGCGATTCCGTTGGCGACAATAAGTCCGGAAAAGAACACGCCCCAAGTGGAAAACGGGATGATGACACTGATCGGAGCAGCGGTGGAGTCGACGACGTAGGCCAGTTTCTCCCGCGACACCCGGTATTTGTCGGTAAGACTACGCATCGCAGAACCTACCGCAAGTGAATTCAGGTAGTCGTCGACAAACATCAGGATGCCAAGGCCCCAGGTCGCCATTAGCGCGCTTTTCTCGGACCGCACGTAGGTCGACATCAGCTCGGTAAATGACGAAGTGGACCCCGTGCGGATGAGGATGCCGATCAGACTGCCCATGAAGCCGCACACAAGAATCACCCATGCGACGTCTGCATCCGTCATCACGCGAACGGAGGCCTCGGCGAAACCGCCGACAAATCCAGTGCCATGAATGATAATCAGACCAACGAGGGAGCCGCTAATCAGCGACTCGATCGGCCGATGGGTGACGATTGCAAGCGCAAAGACGATCAGCGTCGGAATGAGAGTTAGCGCACCGAGGTCATCCATACGCCATTATTGCAGAATCAGGCGGCGATGCGCTGCAATTCCTTGTCGAGCGCCGTGATGACAGCTGAGTGTTCGATTGCGGCTCGTTCACACAAGAAAGGCGCGTCGCTGAGATCGTTATTTCTCCAATTGACCAGCAATTGTTCGCACAGTGCCGACAGGAGAACGGCGCCAACCTGTCCGCTGCAACCTTTTAGAGAGTGCGCCAGCAGTTCGATCTGCTCTCCGTCACCGTCGGCAACAGCGGTTCGAAGCTGCAACACCAAGTTTGTTGAAACCGCGCAGTATGAGATGACGATTTCACGAGCCATACTCTTGCCGGGTGAGGAGTCCAGCCGGACAATTTCGGCCAGCGCCTGTTTGTCGATTGAGGCAAACGTTGTCGATCCCGAAAGTTCCGTAAACCCGTCAGAGTCGACTGCGGCCACAGATCCCGAGTCCCCTGCCGTCGAGACATCCAGCCAGCGGTTCAGGACCAAACGCAGTTGCTCTTCTCTAAAAGGCTTTGTAACGTAGTCATCCATACCGCAATCAAGACACCGTGTACGGTTGCTCTGCATGAGATCGGCTGTAAGCGCGACGATCGGTATTCGACGATCGTTCGATCTCTCTTCCTCAAGCCTGCGAATCTCCTGCGTCGTGTCGTAACCATCACGCACAGGCATGTGACAATCCATCAATACCAGGTCAAATCGCGTTGCGCGCATGGCCAGTAAAGCCTCGTCACCATTGCAGACGACCTCGGCGTCATAGCCGAATTCATCCAGCATGGCTTTCGTGACCTGCTGATTAATGGAATTGTCATCAACGATCAGAATTCGGGCCTTCGGGATGGCCTGATCAGCCGCATCACCAGCGTCATTCTCTTGCACATTTTTGGCGATAGCCGAGCCCAGTGTTGCCAGCGTGAACGGTTTACTAACGTAGTCATTCATGCCCGCGTTCAGGCAGCGCTCCATGTCTCCCCCAAGTGCGTTTGCTGTAAGGGCGATAATTTTTGCCGGCGTTCGGTTTTGATCGACCTCCCATTGGCGTATCGCCTGGGTTGCTTTGTATCCGTCGAGTCCTGGCATCTGACAGTCCATCAACACCAGGTCGAAGTCCTGCTCTTTGAAAGTAGCAACAGCTTCATTCCCGTCTGCGACCAAGGTCATTTGGTGTCCGAGTTCGGCCAGCATTCCTGCTGCGACGATTTGGTTGACTTGGTTATCTTCGGCCAACAGGATTCGCAAGTTGCGATTCGCGTTGTCATTGGTGGCTTTGACAGGCTGGATTGGGGTTCGAGTGCGCTCGCTTCCCATCGCGGCTCTGCTCAGGTGCGATACGAGTGCGTCGTATAATCGTGTCTGACGAACAGGTTTTGTTAGCCACGCATCAATGCCGGCGGTATTTCTTTCATCGCTTACATCGGCGCCTGATACCGAGCTCAGCATCACCAGGGGCGTGAGATTCGAATCCCGCGGTCTCTCTTATTTCATTCGCAAGCTGTATGCCGTCCATGACCGGCATATTCATATCCAGGAGAATTAACTCGAAAGATGTATCGCTATGAGTATCGTGGCACAGCAGTCCAAGCGCCTCAGGGCCGGAACAGGCTGCCTCTACCTCCATATCCCAGCCTTCGAGCTGATGATGCAAGGCTTCGCGATTGGTCGCATTGTCGTCGACGATAAGAACCCGTTTACCGGAGAGGATTTCTGGTCGCATCAAGCTCGGCTCTGCTATGTCTTTTCTCAGCGGTACGGTGAACCAGAATGTGCATCCCTGTCCCGGAATGCTTTCGGCGCCGATTTCGCCGCCCATCAGTTCGATCAGTTGCTTGGAGATCGAAAGCCCGAGGCCTGTACCGCCATAACGGCGCGTGGTCGAACCGTCTTCCTGAGTAAACGGCTCGAAGATTCTCGCGAGGTTTCCGGCGCTAATTCCAATACCCGTGTCCTGAACCTCAAAACGGTATTGAACGGTATCCTCATCTTCCTCCAGTATCGACACGCGCACGATAATTTCGCCATTCTCGGTGAATTTCACGGCATTACTGAGAAGATTGACCAGAATCTGCCGCAGACGGAGCGCATCACCTTCGACAAATGTATGTGCGTCAACCGGAATAGCGCCCACCAGCTCGAGATTCTTTCGATGAGCAGAATCCGCCAACAGATCCAGACATTCTTCGACCACGTCTCGCAAATTGAACGGTGCGATATCCAGCTCGACCTTGCCGGCCTCAATTTTTGAGATATCGAGAATATCGTTGATTATGTGCAGCAACGACTCAGCGGACTCGTAAATAGTCTTCGCAAAACGTTCCTGCTTGTCGTTGAGTTTCGTGTTTCTCAGCAACTCAGTCATGCCAAGTACGCCGTTCATCGGCGTACGAATTTCGTGGCTCATGCGTGCCAGGAATTCGCTCTTCGCATCTGACATGGACAGGGCTTCGTCACGTGCGGTTTCCAACTCGCGCCTGGCTTTTCCAAGTCCTGCTGTTAACTCGGCGAACTTCCCTGCGAGCACCCCAACCTCATCGGAACGGTGGGCTTCCACGTCCATTTCGAGTTCGCCGGTGTTTTGAATGTTGAGGATTTTCTCTGTCAGCATCCGCACTGGCGTTACGATTAGCCGCTGTAAGAAAAACAGAGCAGTCAGCAGAAACCCGACGCTTCCGATGATCAGGAACGTCATGGCTGTTCGAATGGTCTTGATACCGATTTGGGAAATTGTCCGCGGCTGTCGAACCTCGAGCACTGCAACCGGCTCGCCGAGAGCGCCACGCAGGAACTGAAACCCATGTAACTCGTCTGCAAAGGTAACAACAGTCGTATCAGAAATATCTGCGTTTCGATTCAAGGTCGCCACAGCAGCGGGTAGTGTTTCGTCACCGAGCGATCGGACGGAAACCTCTACGGTGGCGCGCTGGCCAAGCTCCGCGATGCGTTCGTCCGAGAGAAATTGCCCGACGATAAAGGCGCCGGCTACTGGGCCTGTTCCTTCGCCGGTTAGTATTGGATAGGACGTCACCTGCAAAATGCCGATGCGAGTGAGTATCAGTCCTGAAAGCGAACTTGAAGGGCTTCCGTGAGTTATCAGGGGGTGGCCTGGTCGAAGCGATGCCACGAATTCCTCGGTAAAATCCAGCCTGTGACCATCGGAAGGATCGCTAAATCGTCCGAATAGCGCATTTCCGTTTTGGTCGAAAATCAACATCGTATTGATGTTGACGCTGTGCCAGTAGGCGGGGTCGAGATTATCTCCCTCGAATTCGGGGAACTGGCCCAAGGCGTACTCGTAGGTGTCATTCCATGACGAATATTCGATGTTCATTATTTCGAGCGCGCGAAGCTCCGAATCTAACATGCGTGTGACGCGCGCCAGCGCCTGCTCCGAAGCATTTCTTTCGAATTCGGCAAAAGCCGGTAGGACGGTGAGGCGCAACGCAAGATAGCTGCCCAGGCAAATGGCGCAGCCGAGCACAAGAAAAAGCGCGAGCGTTTTCTTTCCAAGAGACATAAGGATGATATCGGCCGCCAAGGGCCAGAATTTAGCTAGATAGGGGATTTTTCTCAGATTTAGTGGTTTGCCGTAATAGATTGCGACGGGTCGCTGGGCGACTATGCGACAACATAAGCAAACCGGATATTGGTAAAAAAATGACGAACAAACGTGTTTACTCCTTTTCAGATGGCGACGGCCACGACAAGAAGCTCCTGGGCGGAAAGGGCGCCAATCTGTGTGAGATGACCCAGATTGGGATCAACGTTCCGCCGGGTTTTGTTATAACGACTGAGGCCTGCCTCGACTACCTGAAGGAGGACAGACTCCCGGAGGGGCTGATGGACGCTGTCAGGGTAGAGCTTGATGAGCTCGAAACGGCAACGGGCAAGACGTTTGGCAAAGGCGACGATCCTCTGCTGGTATCGGTGCGTTCGGGTTCGGCCATGTCGATGCCCGGCATGATGGACACCATTCTCAATCTCGGCTTGAACGCTGAAACGCTGGAAGGCCTGATACAGCAAACTGGCGATGAGCGGTTTGCCTACGATGCCTACCGTCGTTTCATCCAGCTCTTTGGCAAAGTCGCGCTGGGCATCGGGGACGAGCATTTTGACGAGCATTTTGAGGCGGTCAAACAAAGCGCTGGCGTCAAGGCTGATGTGGGATTGGACGCCGGGCACCTAAAAGAGATCAGCAAAAAGTTTCTTGCCGTGGTCCGGCGCGAGAGCGGCAAGGACTTCCCCCAAGACGTGCTGACGCAGCTGCAACTCTCCGTTGAAGCGGTTTTTCGTTCGTGGATGGGCAAGCGCGCGGTTGACTATCGACGCGAGTTTCATATTACACCTGACATGGCCAATGGCACGGCGGTCAATATCTGCACGATGGTGTTTGGCAACATGGGCGATGACTGCGCGACCGGTGTTGGCTTTACCCGGAACCCCGGAACCGGCGACAACGAGATGTTCGGTGAATACCTGACGAATGCTCAAGGTGAAGATGTGGTCGCGGGGATCAGAACCCCCAAGCCATTGCAGGACATGGAAACTGAAATGCCGAGCCAGTATTCGCAGCTGGTGGAGCTGCGTAACAAGCTTGAGTCGCATTACCAGGAGGTGCAGGACTACGAGTTCACGATCGAAAAAGGAACGCTCTACTGCTTGCAGACTCGCAACGGCAAGATGAACGCAGCGGCGATGGTCAAGACGTCGGTCGACATGTTTGGCGAAGGATTGATTTCGAAAGACCAGGCGTTGCTAAGGATAGAACCCGAACTTCTGGAGCAATTGCTGCATCCAAGTCTCGACCCGCAAAGTACCGTCGAACCCATAGCCCTCGGCCTCCCAGCCTCGCCGGGCGCGGCCGCCGGCAAGTGTGTATTTGATGCCGACCTTGCCGAGAAACTTGGCAAATCAGGCGAAAAGGTCATTCTGGTGCGCGAAGAAACGCGCCCTGAAGATATTCACGGCTTCTTTGCCTCGGAGGGGATTCTAACCAGCCGCGGTGGCAAGACTTCGCATGCCGCCGTCGTAGCTCGAGGTATGGGCAAGCCTTGTGTCGCGGGAGCCGAGGGAATCGTGGTCGACGTCGGTCTGCGTCTCGCCCACGTTGGCGAACACATTATTCACGAGGGCGACGTCATCACGCTTGATGGCGCAACCGGTATGGTCTACCTCGGCGCGATTCCGACGATCCCACCGCAGTTTTCGGATGACCTTGAGGAACTGCTTGGCTGGGCCGACGAGGCGGCCGATTTGAAAGTGATGGCCAATGCCGACACGCCCGAGGCTGCCAGAAAGGCACGCGAGTATGGCGCGATGGGGATTGGCCTGTGCCGCACGGAACGCATGTTCAATGCCAGCGACCGCCTGCCGATTGTGGTCGACATGATTCTCGCGAACAACAAGGAAGATCGGATTGCTGCCTTGGATCGCCTGTTGCCGATTCAACGTACCGATTTCGTCGACCTGTTTTCGGTCATGTCACCGAACCCGGTGACGGTCCGGTTGCTGGATCCGCCGATGCATGAGTTCCTGCCCACGGAGCACGATCTGCTGGAACAAATTGAGACCTTGCGTTTGTATCGCAACGTCGTGAGAGGTCGGCAAACCGCTTTGGCCGCGTTACCGACGTCGCCGGATCTTCCCGAGGCATTTAGTGAGCTCAGCGAGGAGTTCGTCAATGATGCGCTGACCAAGAAAATTCGCATGCTAAAGAAAGTGCGTGAACTTCAGGAAGTGAACCCGATGTTAGGTCACCGCGGCGTGCGACTGGGTATCGCGTACCCGGAGATCTATGCCATGCAGATTCGGGCGATACTTGAAGCCACTGTGGAGTGTGCCAATAATGGCGTCGAAGTTCGGCCCGAAATAATGGTGCCTCAGGTAATAACGACGCAGGAACTGGCGCACGTAAGGCACACGGTGGATCAGCTAACGAGCGAGCTCGAGGAGGAATTTGGCAAACCTCTGAGATTCAAGTTTGGAACCATGATAGAAACGGTACGAGCCTGCACGCGGGCAACCCAACTAGCCACAAGTGCCGAGTTCTTTTCTTTTGGCACCAACGACCTTACGCAGGCCGTGTTCTCATTTTCCCGTGAAGATGCGGAAAACAAATTCCTGCCGATGTACAACGACTTCGGGATCCTGCAGGACAATCCCTTCGAGGTACTCGATATCCAGGGTGTTGGGCAGTTGATCGACCTGGCGGTGTACCGCGGCAGGAAACAGCGTCCCGACCTCAAGATCGGTATTTGTGGCGAGCAGGGTGGCCACCCGGAATCGATACGGTTCTGCCAGCACGTTGGTCTTAACTACGTATCGTGTTCCGGACCGCGGGTTCCTATCGCCAGGCTGGCAGCAGCGAACGCGAAGATTCGCGAGAAAGACTTCGTCGGAGCGCCGCGGTAAAATTATTCGGGGTCGAACCGAGGTTTACGAAAGAAACCGCGGTTCGACCCCGGTTTATTTGATTATACGATTACGCTGGACCCGCGGAGACGTTTAGTTTCTTCATTCGAGCCGTTTTCTTGAACTGATGCTTTTGCATGCGACGCAGAATGTTATCGAGCATGCGAATCGCTGCGAGGATGTGCGGACCCTTGTTTAGCATTACGCAGTCGGCGCGCTGTGACATTGCAGCGTCACTGATTTCGGCGCGAGACGGCTGTCCCTTCTTGGCTTCCTGCTCCAGGACTTGCGTCGCCCACATCACTGGCATCTGCGCGGCTTCGCAGAACCAGAGTATTTCTTCCTGTAACTCGGCGAGTCGCTCCCAACCGCATTCGACGGCGAGGTCGCCGCGAGCGATCATGATGGCGGCCGGGTAGCTGCGCATCGCGGTTAGTATCAGGCGCGGCAAGTTCTTGAAACCGCGCTTGGTTTCTATCTTTATGACGAGGCCGAGTTGTTTTTCAGGGAATTGCTCAAGCGCTTCCTGTAGCAGCAGGATATCCGCGGGCTCTCGAACGAACGAAAGACTCACGGCATCCGCATGCTCGGCGACAAAGCACAGGTCTTTCTTATCCGTTGTCGTCAGGCCGGGTAGTCTTATGTCGCTGCCAGGGAAGTTGATGCCGCGATTGCCACGCAGATTGCTTCCAGTCGGCTTGGCCTTCGTTATCTCTAGCTCGAGCTCGTCGTCACTCACCAATCGAACGACGCCCGATATTTTTCCGTCGTTCAATGAAATTGGATCGCCGGATGCGACAAATTTGAAAACTTCCGGCTGCTGGCAGGCAATATGCGCAGCGGCAATAGCGTCGCCGTCTGCGTCTTCTTTCGCGGGTTCACCGGGAACATTGCTGCGGTGGAGAATCAGTGTGTCTCCCTCGCGCAGTAATATGGGCTGTTCGACCGGTGCCAGTTCGCCAATGCGGTACACGAGCGCCTCGCCAGTTTCTTGTCTTACCAGTCGAAACTTGCTTCCGGTGGCGATATAAGCGCCTCTATAGGCGTCAAGCAACAGGCCTTTTTCATCTTTGCTGACGATTGTCAGGCGCCGTTTCTTGCCACGCGTATCCTTGAATCGGATCTCGTCTCCCGGCTCGGCATATTCAACGCATTCGCGCGGCACCGGAATGACCGCCGCCTTTGTGCCACGCCGTGGTATGTCATCGGGCATGAATCGAATGCGTCGCGGCGCAATCACGCGGCCCAGTGGATCTCGTCGTGGTCGCAGGTGCAGCACGCGAGGGCCGGGGCGAAGTTCACCCGTGCGAAGTTTCGGACCCGGCAGATCCATTATGACTTTGCAGTCATTGCCGGCTTCGACGCTTGCTGCCCTCACGTTTTCGATCATGCGCTCCCAGCATGCAGCGTCATCGTGCGCACAGTTGATTCGGGCGACGTTCATTCCAGCGGCGATCATATCTGACACCAGCTCGCGGCTTTGCCCGGCCTCCGTCGGCAAGGTCACCATGATGTTCACATCACGACCCTCGGGGTGGCCTCCGAGGATGGCAATTTTGTGCGCATCGGCCCGCGAGCTGGAAAGTGGCAGTGATGCGCCTTGCAGATCGGGACCCTCGCTCGATTCGCCATTTAGCTGTTGCAGGGCCGACCATACGGCGCGCAGCGATCCCATGACGTCGCGTTCGACCCGTTCCAATGAGGAGAGGCCGAGGCCGGAAAGACCATCTTGAAGCTCACTTATATCGGACTGGCGCAAAGCAAGGTAGTGCACGAGGTTCCTGGCACTGTCTCGGAATTCGGGATGAACAGCGCTGAGCTCATCGGAGAAGTCGGACTCCAGCTTAATCGCGCGCTCGCAAATCGATGCCAGCTGGTCGCCTAGCCGCTTGATGTCGACCTGCCTGTCCATCAAGGTTCTCCTGTCCTTATCTTGTAGGGCATTTTGCGGGCAGAAGCAGTTATGGATATCACCTACTCATAGCGTAACGCCATGATGGGATTGGAACGCGCAATGCGTATGGCGTGCGCGGCCACTGTTCCCCAAGCCAACACAACCGCGATAGCGCCGGCGATAAGGAGGATGGGAATCGGCGCTTCAATACGGTCAGCAAAGAAGTTGAGATACTGGTTGGATGCGAAATACGCGGCGGGTAGAGCGACAGCCAGCGCCCACATTACGGGGGTAGAGAACTGCCATACCAGTAGTCGTGCGATCTGCAATGAGCTGGCACCAAGCACCTTGCGAACCCCGATTTCCTTGGTTCTCTGCGTAGCCATGAACGCGGCAAGGCCGAACAAGCCAATCAGGGCAAGCGACAGCGCGATAAACGCGAATCCTGCGAGTGCCATGTTCATGTATTTGAGAATGTTGTAGACGTCGTCAAAAACCTCATCAAGAAAACGCCCCTGCATTGGATAATCCGGAATCACTGAATTCCAGACATCCTCGATGCTCGCGACCGTCTCCATAATGCTGCCGCCCGTTATCCGTACGGAGCCAATTCGCAGCGAGTACGGCGTATACATGTACAACCATGCCTTTTCCTCATTGAACAACCCGACGATATTCTGAGTTGGTACAACACCAACAACGATGTACTCGGTGTTCACGCCTTCGTCGTTCAGCAGGTAGAAGCGCTTGTTGATCGCGTCGGCAGCCGTGCTTGCACCCACTCTATCCAGCGCAAGTTCGTTGATAAGCACGTTCAAAGTTGCTTGCTGATCTTCGTCTTCGATCGTTGCATCGTTAGAGATATCTCTGCTCAGGTTTCTGCCCGCCAGAACCGGAATATCATAGGTTTCGAGAAAGTCCGGTGACATGCGCAGAATCTGCAGGCCAAATTCTCCTGCTTCATCTCCAGGCTGGAGAGAGAAGCTCCTCCGCGAATTGTTTTGCTCGAAGGGAACCTGTGATGAATATGAGACGCTGTCCACGTTCGGCAGCGCTTCCAGTTCATTCTTCAGCGTGTCCAGACGATCCGAAATGCCCTCAACCTGCAGGCGGTCGAGTGTGTAAATCTCGTCACGGGGAAATATGTAGCTTGACTCCTGCACACGCTCATTCTGCATGTAGACAATGCTGACTATTGCCAGCATGAAAGCAGATATTGCGAATTGAGCTCCAATCATGAACGAGCGCACTTTCGACCCTTTTTTGCCTTTCCTTGCAATATCGCGCAGTGCTTCAATCGGGTTCGTGCGCGTAATCAGCCAGGCAGGATACAGTCCCGCCAATAGTCCGACCAATGCGGTTGTCAATAATAGCCATGGCATTGTCGCAACGTAGTTTAGCGTAAGGTCTTTGTTCGTCGCGTTATTGAACAATGGGATAATGATCTCCAGGAACGCGATGGCGAAGAGCATTGCGATTGCAGCAATCACCAGGCTTTCAATCAGGAACTGCATAAGCAGCTGTGTCTGACTGGCGCCCATCGTCTTGCGCATGCCAACTTCGCGGCTGCGGCCGAGCGATTGCGCGGTGGCGAGGTTCGTGTAATTCACGCAGGCGACGACAAGTACCATTAAGCTCAATAGTGAGATGACCGAAATGACTGGCAGTCCGATCATGTCCCATATCGCGAGGTTCGCTTTGACCAGTGGGCTGACAATGAAATCAGCGATGACGCCCTGCTGATCCTCCGGGACATGCCGTTCATAAATACCGTCCATCTGCGACTGCAACCAAACACCGTCGAGTTCGTCTGGCAGCATGACATAGGTCATGTCGCCAATAGAAAGGTTGTTCCAGTTGCCGGCCAGGTCCCAGTCACGCATGCGCTTGAGGCCGCTTATCGGCGCTACAATCTCAAACGGCGAGTCTTCCAAAAGCTGTGAGTTGAAGTGCGAGTTCAGCGGGACGTCGGCGACAACGGCAGAGACGTAGAAGTCAAACTCGTTGTCGAATGTGACAACCTTGCCGACGGCGTCCGTATTGCCGAAGTACTTAATCGCAACCGACTCCGTAATCAGGAGGCCGGAAGGGTCTTCGAGAGCGCTAGCGTCACCGTAAATGTAATTGAAATCGAAAATGTCGAGGAACGACGGGTCGGCGAAGCGGACGCCCTGGTAAAAACTCTCCGCTTCCATAGTCAACAAGTATTCGTTATTGACGCTGCGGGCCACTGCCTCGACGTCCTGCAGTTCGGCTTCGACGATCGGGCCGACGGTCGTGAACGTGGAGTTCATTTGGTCGACCCCGACATTCAGGTCGGGCGCCGCTGTTGAGCCGAGCGTGTATATGCGTGGCGTGTTTTCAAAGAACAGGTCGTGCGTTTGTTCATAGTTGACCAGCAGGCCGCCGAATACATAGACCGTAAGGCCCAGGGCGAGGCCGGAAATATTAATTGCCGCGAATATCTTGTTTTTTCGCAGGTTTCGCAGCGCGATTTTTACATTGTTCCAGAACATTGACTTCCCCAAATGGAATTCAGTCAGCCTCGCCCTAAGCGGCGCGCGTATTTTCGGTGACGATATGGCCGTCGAACAGATTTACGGTGCGATGCGCATAATCAGAATGGGAGGGTGAGTGCGTCACCATCACAATCGTCGTTCCTTCCTTGTTTAACGAGCGCAGCAGCTCCATCACTTCCTGGCCGTGCGCGGAGTCAAGGTTGCCTGTCGGCTCGTCAGCAAGAATCAGGGGCTGATCGCCGACAACCGCCCTGGCGACGGCGACTCTCTGCTGCTGGCCGCCCGATAATTGGCCGGGCATGTGATTGGCGCGATGGGCGATACCCATACGATCCATGACTCCGGCAACACGTTTCTTGCGCTCGGCAGACGGCATGTTGTGGTAGAGCAGTGCGAGCTCGATATTCTCTGCGACACTCAGTTCATCGATCAGGTTGAAACTCTGGAAGATAAAGCCGATGTTCTGTTTGCGAATTTCGCTTCTCTGGGCTTCCGAGTAGGGCGCAACGTTCTCGTCGAAGAAGAAGTACTCGCCGTCAGAAGGGTTATCCAGCATGCCGACTATATTCAACAGCGTCGATTTTCCACAGCCCGACGGGCCCATGATCGCGACGAAGTCACCTTGTTCGATTTCAAGATTGACACCGTTGAGCGCGACAGTCTCGACCTCATCAGTGCTGTAGATTTTGTACATATTGTGTAGTTTTAGCATTGGAAAAATCCTCAGATTGAATTCGAATAGACGGGGCTATCTGACGGCGATCATTTGGCGTCCAGCGTGAGTCGATCCATGTCGGTATAACTTGTGTAAGGTGATGTAATTACTTTCTCTCCAGGCTCGAGTCCGTCGAGAACTTCGATATAATTGGTGTTGCGACGACCAAGGCGTACGTTGCGTTTCACGGCTTCGCGGCCATCCGGCGAAACTACAAAAATCCAATTGCCGCCCGTCTCCTGGTAAAAAGAACCATTCGGAATCAGTATCGCATCGGAGTTATCACCGAGTGTCAGCCGGACCTGCAGGGTCTGTCCACGCCGGAGACCGGCCGGCTCGTCTGCGAGGATCATGTCTACCTCAAACTGGCCTTCGTTGACCTGCGGGTAGATTTTCGAGACTCCGCAGATCGATATCGCGATCATTGTGTTCCGCGACTGCGACCTGCTGCAGGTCGACGCGACCGAGATAGTACTCGTCGATCTTCACGTTGAGTTTGTATCCATCCGGATCGTCGATTTGTCCAAGGCGGCCGCCGCGCACTATTGACTGGCCGACTTCTATGTTAAAGCCGGACAGCTTGCCTGGTAGCGGTGCGCGGACATTGAGGTCCTCGAGATTCTTGCGCGCGAAGCCGAGGCCCGCTTGCAGTTGGTTGCCAGCCTCACGGAGTTGTTTGAGCTGCTGCTCCTGCATTCGAGTATCAGTCGCCTGGCTTTCAAGGGTAATTTCGCGACGATTTCGAAAGTAGCTTAGCTCGTCCTGGAGCTCGTCCAGCGTTGACTGTGATACGAGGTCTTTGGATACCAACTCTGTTTGCCGGCCGATCGCACGGGAAAGCCGCGTAATTTGATAGTCGATTTCAACGAGATTGCGCTTGTGGGAGAGGCGGTTCTGTTCGAGCTGCAGCTCGATGGTCCGCATATTGTTGAGCTGTTCCGTAACGGCTGCCTCGCGGCCAAGCACCTCGAGTTGCAAGTTTGTGTTGGAAAGAACCGCGACCAGATCACCCGCTTCAACAACGGCGCCATCCTCGACGAGAATCTCGTCCACGCGCCCCCCCTCGATAGCATCGAGATAAACGGTGCTCCTGGGCACGAGCCGACCACGCAGCGGTATGAAGTCCTCAAAAGTCCCAACCGTTACGGCCGAGACTGTAATGCGCTGGGAATTGATACTCAGGCTCCGACCACTCATGAGCATGTCGATTAGCCACCACGCGAACGCCATAATGAGGAGGCCCGCAGCGGCATACGCTACATTGCGACCGATCGGGGTTTTCTTTGCCACCTTGCGGTCCATTCCCTGGCCGGACATACCCATGCCGGACGGTTGGCTGCTTTCCCGGATTTTCCTGATTTTTTCCACAATAAGTTTCGCCCTTCTCACGTTCGCACTCTGTGCATACCTATAGTCATAGCAAGTCCCATGCCAACCTATAAGTCCTTGTTTGTACTAAGCTTCCGTAAGAACCCGTAGCGGAAACTGTACGCTGGCGGACAGTGAGTGTACGATTTCGGACAGTCCAGGAGTCGCCGACGTGAGCAAAGCAGGCAACATTCTTATCGTCGATGACGATGAAGACATCTTGACAGCCAGCCGGCTGTTGCTGCGGCGCCAATTCGCCGAGGTCGTCACTTGCAACGATCCCGTGCTCATCCCGACCTTCTTGCCGAACGTCAGATCGACGCCATTCTGCTCGATATGAATTTTGGTCCGGGCGAGTCGAGCGGCGATCAGGGCATGGCCTGGCTGCAAAAAATACTCGAAATCGACCCGGACGCAGTTGTCGTTATGATCACGGCGCACGGCAATATCAATACGGCCGTTGAAGCGATGAAGCACGGCGCGACAGATTTCGTCGCCAAGCCATGGCAGAACGAAAAGGTAGTCGCGACGGTGTCGGCCGCGGTCAAACTGCACCGCAGCCGTGTCGAGACAGAGGCTCTTCGAAAGACCAACCAGTTATTGCTCGAAGAGTCTGCTTCAGGTGCGAGACGATATCATCGGAGAGTCAGCTCAGATGGCCGAGGTTCTGGAGCTGGTGAATCGCGCAGCACCAACCGACGCGAACGTGCTGATACTCGGCGAGAACGGCACTGGCAAGGAACTCATCGCACGAGAGATTCATCGACAATCACTGCGGTCCGATAAAATATTTCTTTCTATCGATATGGGCTCGATCAGCGAATCGCTTTTCGAGTCCGAATTATTCGGGCATCGTAAAGGGGCGTTCACTGACGCCAGTGAGGATCGCCTGGGCCGCATTCAGGCGGCAAATGGCGGAACCCTGTTCCTCGACGAAATTGGAAACCTGCCATTACATTTGCAGACAAAACTCTTGAGCGTTCTGGAACAACGACAGGTTACTCCCGTTGGCTCCAACAAGCCCCAGGATTTCGACGTTCGAATCGTCGCCGCAACCAATGTGCCGTCGAGTCGCCTTAGAGACCCGGAGCATTTCAGGCCTGATTTGCTGTTTCGGCTGAATACAGTCGAGCTGACCATTCCGCCACTGCGTGAACGTGTCGATGATATTTTGCCGATCGCGCGTCACTACATGGAAATCTATTCCCGGAGGTACCCAGGAAATCCTCGAAAGTTCTCACGAGCTGCGGAGGAAGCGCTCCTTAATTACGAATGGCCGGGAAATGTGCGTGCCCTGCGCCATGCCATCGAGCGTGCTGTGATACTCGCGCCCAGTGATGTTCTTGAGCCCACCGACTTGCAGCTAGACTATGTGAACGACGTGTCTGGCAAACAGCCAGTATCAATCGCGCCAACAATTCTCAACCTGGATCATATGGAGAAAGAAACGATCCAGAAGGCCCTGCGCAAGCACGGTTTCAATATTTCGCGTGCCGCGAGCGAGCTGGGGTTGACCCGTGCATCGTTGTATCGGCGTATGGAAAAGCATGATATCTAAACGTTTCCTGATCCTGTTGACTGTCCGATTCGTGCTCGCGGGTCTGGCGATGGCGGCTGTGGTCTGGCTATGGCTGCGTCCTGGCTACCACAGCGCGACTCTCCTGGCGCTTGCTGTGTTGATTGTGTTGGCGGCCGAGCTTTGGCGACACGTGAGTCGTACCAACAGGGAGGTCGCCCGGTTTCTGGACGCCGCCCGGTATGCGGACTACTCGCAGCGATTCGATTTCGAGAAAGACGGTTCGGGTTTTGAGTCTCTCGGGCACGCGTTCACGGAAATAATGGAGCGTGTGCGTGAACGGGGTACCGGTCAGGAAACGGACATTCGCCGATTGCGTGCCTTGATCGAGCACATACCGGTTCCGTTGCTTACACTACATGCGGATGATGCAATTACACTGCAGAACAATGCGGCGCGCCGCTTATTTGGGGCGGAGCACGTTACGAAGCTCAGGGACCTGAGAAGATTCGGTGTCAACTTCGCCGAAGCAGTAGCTGTAGCCGTTCCGGGTGATCGCCAACTGGTTACGTTTACGGTCGAGGGAATCGAATATCACCTGACCCTGGCGACAACGGAAATTGTCGTTGCAGGGAAAAGTGAGCGCCTCGTCTCGCTACAAGACATTCAGTCCGAACTTGACGCAACTCAAGCCGAAGCATGGGAAGACCTCGTGCGTGTTCTTACCCACGAAATTATGAACTCCATTACGCCCGTCACCTCACTTGCGACGACGGCTGTGGACGTAGTCGATGACGCTATCAAAAAGGCGGTGAATCACGAACCGGTCTTGGACGATCTCCACGACCTACGGGACGCGGTGTCTACGGTCGCAAGGCGTTCGGATAGTCTTACCCAGTTCGTTGAGAGTTACCGACAAATTTCTCGACTCGCGCCGCCCGAGAAGCAGCGTGTTCGTCTTTCGGCTTTGTTCGATACAGTCAGCCGTCTCGCGGTGGCGGAATGCCCCAACGATAATGTGCAGTTCTTGGGCACAGTTTCTCCAACGGAGCTTGACGTCTACGCGGATCGCGATCTTCTGGAGCCCGTACTGCTGAACTTGCTACGCAACGCGTGGCAGGCTACGAAACTCGTGGATAAACCGGTTGTCAGGCTTAGTGGTCGTCTGAATCGACGCAGCAATGTCGTTATTGAGGTGAACGATAATGGCCCCGGGGTTTCTGACGAAATGGCAACAAAGATATTCGTTCCTTTCTTTACCACGAAAGAGGGAGGATCCGGCGTTGGGCTCGCTCTGGCGAGGCAGGTAATGATCGCGCATGGTGGGTTTATCCGCGTAAGTCGAAACGAGGTCGGTGGCGCGACGTTCAGCCTGACGTTTTAGTATCCTGTCGGGTGTCTGCGACTAATTAACAACAAACAAGACGGTGCAATATGGCAAGAGTCGTTATCATTTACTCCACTACCGACGGGCACACGATAGAAATCTGCAAGCGTCTCAAGCAGACAATCGAAACCCACGGTCACAGCGTTCAGCTGCTCGACGTCAAAGACGGCCCGGAACTGGTTGCCGGCACATTCGACAAGGTTGTGATTGGGGCGAGCATTCGGTACGGCAAACACCAGTTGCTGGTGAATGAATTTATCAAGAAAAACCAGGCGATTCTGGAGGGTCAGCCCAACGCCTTCTTCTCGGTCAATGTAGTTGCACGAAAACCGGAAAAGAACCGGCCGGAAACTAACCCCTACCTGCAGAAATTCCTGAAGAAAATAGAGTGGAAACCGCAGCTGCTCGATGTGTTTGCCGGCCGAATTGACTATCCGAGTCTCGGTTTCGTCGACAAGCACATGATTCGTTTCATCATGTGGATGACAAAGGGCCCAACGGACCCGACCTTGACGATCGAATTCACTGACTGGGACAGAGTCGAAGAGTTTGGGCGGAAGATTGCCGAGCTTTAGTCCTGTCGATCAATTGTTATCGATCGTTGAGCCAGATCTTCAGGTGACTGCGCCTGTTACTCAATTCTAGGTTTGTATGGAAATTCGAGAGGCGACAATTGAGGATGCTCCGGCTTTATGTCGATCGAGATTCGATTAGCAACGATGGCGGATTGCCCGGCAATCACGCGGCTTGTGGCCGAGTCCGCCCGTGGGCTCGGCAAGCCCGACTATTCCGATGAAGTGATCGAGGCCGCGTTAAAAGGGATATGGGGACTCGATACCCAGCTTGTTCAAGATGGAACGTATTTCCTGGTTTACGTGGACAACGAATTGGCGGCCTGTGGTGGCTGGAGCTTCAGGACAACGCTTTTCGGATCGGACAACGATGCTTCGCGCAATGCAACGTCCCTCGATCCGGCCACGGACCCGGCCCGTATCAGGGCCTTTTTCGTCCTTCCGAAATATGCACGGCAAGGTATTGGCTCGGCACTCTTAACGCGCTGCGAAGAGGAGGCCAGGAAAGCAGGCTTTCGATCCCTCTCGCTGGGGTCAACGTTACCCGGACAGCGTCTTTACACCGCGCATGGGTTCATAGCTGGCAGGCCTGTCGATCATGATCGTGGAGACGGCGTATTGATGCAGGTCATCCCGATGACCAAGCAGCTTGTTTCAGAACAGGAGTGATGTTTGTCGTAACTCAAGGTGTCGGAAAAAGACGTGTAACTTGTTGAATCGTTGTATCCGATACGTTTGAATGCTGCAATATAAGAGTGTCGTACGCTAGTCAGGCGCAAGATTCGACAGAAGGATCCGTTGTCGAAGAAAGCGGTCTTTCAAATGGCTAAAATTCCCAAGTCTCGATGAACTGCTTACGGCGGGCAGCATACATTCACCTCATGTTAGACTCCGAAGCGTCCCGGACTGGAACTCCTCCGGGCAAGGACCGTCCGGTACTCCTATGGCCAGTAAACTTGACATTGCTCAACTCGGAAGCCTCTCCCCTCTGAACGGGCTGAAGACGGATACCCTCCGCACGATTCTCCATAAGATCGAATTGCTGGAAGCGAACCGCGGCCAGACGCTTTTCAAGAAGGGCGATACAGATAAGCGGACGGTCTATTTGCTATCCGGGATGATAGAACTCAAAGAAGGCGACGAAGTTGTTCAGGCCATCGCAGGTGGGACGGATGAAGCACGTAACCCGATCGCTCCTATACTGCCACGCCATCAGACTGCCGTAGCGGCAGGCGACGTTAAATACATCAGTATAGATAGTGAACTTCTGGATGTGACATTGACCCTGGATCAGACCGGCATCTATGAAGTTGGTGACTTCAGCACCGAACAACTGAAGGAGACCGGAGACTGGATGACCGCCTTTCTTCATAGCAAAGCATTCCAAAAGATACCGCCCGCGAATATTCAGACTATCTTCATGCGCCTGCAGCAGGTTAACCATAAAGCGGGAGACGTCGTTATCAAGCAGGGCGATGAAGGCAATTATTTCTATGTCATTAGTCGTGGCCGCTGCACGGTGACACGCGAGACGCCATTGAGTTACGAGGGCATCAATCTGGCTGAGCTGGTTGTCGGCGACACATTCGGTGAGGAAGCGTTGCTCTCAGAGGCAAAGTGCAACGCGACGATAACGATGCAGACGGACGGCATCTTGATGCGTTTGGGTAAAGACGACTTTCAGGCTCTTCTAAAAGAACCGATGCTCGAGTGGTTAAACCAAGACGAAGCGGACAAAGTCGTTGCCGACGGCGGTCAATGGCTTGATGTCCGCCTGCAGAGTGAATTCAAGGTATTCCATAAGGACGGCGCTGTGAATATACCGCTTTACCTTCTTCGTCATAAGCTCAATACGCTGGATTCCGGAAAAAAGTACGTAGTCTGCTGTGATACCGGCCGGCGCAGTTCAGCGGCGGCTTTCATACTGAAACAGAAGGATTTTCAGATCGTCGTGTTGGCAGGTGGGCTAAACCAGGGCGAACTCTAGGAGCAATGAACAGCGCCAGACCGGGCCGAAATCTCCCTTAGCAGACGTTCATTTAGTCCGGTCAAAGCCAACGCTTCACTGCGTCTACCGAATCGGTGGGGCCGGTATTGAAGCAAATCTTCGCGCCGGGCGCCTTCTCATGGAGAAGATTGACTAACTTCTCGAACAGGAAGAACTCCTCCAAATCCGTTCTCACTCCGGCCCCAATTAAGACGCGTTAAAAGTCTGTTTGAGCCAGTGCGGAAGCAACCGCATCCGCAGCTGTTTCGTCATGATCAACAAAGCAGATTTTACGACTAGCAAGTTCTGCCTGGTAGCCGTAGTTTCGGACGCTTTTGATCGCAGGAAAACTCGGCGACTATCAAAGGATCGATCGCTTGTCGGATTTCTCAGGCACTTTTTAGCGCCAAAAAGCAGTGACCAGCATTGATACCGCCGGTCGCATGATACGATTTCCACAACAGGGTATTGACCTACTCAGATCCAGCGATGCAAACCATTTTTAAGAAGGGAAGATAGTGATGCGAAACAGAGTACTTGGCGCGACAAAAAAAAATCTTCCGGCGATCGGACTCGGCTGCATGGGACTATCGGAGTTCTACGGTCCACCGACAGAGCAGAGCACGGCCATAAGATTGCTGCATAAGGCCATTGAGCTCGGCGTGGCGCATTTTGACACGGCCGAGATGTATGGCATGGGCGCGAATGAAACCTTGTTAGGTGACGCTTTTCACGATCGTCGCGACAAAGTCTTTATTGCGACGAAGTTCGGGCCGATCCGGGATCCTGAGACCGGTATCCCCACTGGCATCGACGGCTCACGCGAGAATTGCCGGCGCGCCGTCGAGGGCTCGCTAAGCAGGCTTCAGACGGATGTTATCGACCTCTATTACCTTCATCGCGTGGACCCGGCGACGCCGATCGAGGAGACGGTCGCTGCCATGGCTGAACTGGTGGCTGAGGGCAAGGTACGTGCGATCGGTTTGTCCGAGGCAAGCGCCGACACGATCAGGCGTGCTGCAAAAATCCATCGGATTTCGGCGGTGCAATCCGAGTACTCTATTTTCAGCCGGGACATTGAAGCCTCGGTTATTCCGGCGTGTATCGAGGTTGGTGCGACACTCGTAGCCTATTCACCGCTGGGACGCGGCATGTTATCCGGGCGATTCAAGGAGGATGCTCGACTCGGTGAGGGCGACTACCGGGCCATGACGCCGCGTTACCAGGGCGAGGCTTTTCAGGCAAACGTCGCGCTCGTTGACGAGATCGAGAGAGTAGCATCCGCGAAGTCTTGCCAACCCGCCCAGATCGCACTTGCGTGGGTGCTTGGCCGCGGCGATCACATCATGACTATTCCCGGTACGACAAAGCTCGAGAATCTGAAGATCAATCTCGGTGCATACGACGTTGAACTGTCGAATGATGAACAAACGACGCTGGATCGTCTCGCTGATCGCGTCAAGGGAGATCGTTACGACGAGCGGGGTATGTCAATAATCAATGGCTGAGCGCATTTCGTCTTCGTCCAAACGCTCTCGCCTCGGCATGGGTTTGGGGTGTATTGCCCTGGGGTGCTATCCGCTCTCGATTTCGCTTGGCATTCTTCCGGTTGATGAAGCAAAAGTAATGGCGCCCGCGTGGGTAGTCGCGATGAGCGGAATCGTGTTCGTCATCGCCGGCGGTATGATCTTGTTGGGGAATCGTTCCTGGGCCAACGACCTGCTGGCAGGAATCCTGTGCCTGCTATTCGGCATCATGGGAACCTGGGTTTCGCTTTTCAGCGCCAGTGAAGGTTTTTCGGGCGGTATGCCGCTACTGCCGCACGAAAGCAACGTCGCGCTCGGCCGCTGGGTGTTCGGAATCGGCGCGCTTGTCTGTTTTGCGATTTCTGCGTACGCCTTTCGAAGAGCGTATCAGTCGTCCAGATACCTGGCGTAGTCGGAAACGTACTTTCCGGCGCTGTCGGTGGCGATCAGCACAGCTCTGCCCTTATTGCTTGTTCCCATTTCGATTGCCGCGTGCAATACCGCGCCGGTCGTCGGGCTAACCATCGCCCCGTCGGTGCGCGCAACCTTGATGCCGGCTCTGAAAGCGTCCTCATCGCTCACCGAAATAAGGTCGTCGAGCAATTCGCGGTCGAGAATAGAAGGGAAGTACTCGTCCGGGAGGCCCGAAATTCGCTTTATTCCGGAAAGATGATGTTGGCGACTGGCGGGTTCGACGCCAATGACCTTAATTGCCGGGTTCATTTCCTTCAGGTATCGACCAGCGCCACTGATCGTACCGCCTGTCCCAATGCTGGCGAAGAAGAAGTCGATATTGCCACCGGTCTGTCGCCAGATCTCGGGGCCCGTAGTGTGGTAGTGCGCCGCAACATTCAGCTTACTGTCGTACTGGTTCGGACTGACGTATTTGCCGTCAAACGCTGGGCTTTCGACCATACTCTTTGCGACGCCGCGCGCGCCTTCGGAGGGAAATATCGGGCACAGCTCATCGTCGACCTCGATCAGCTCAACGCCCAGAAAACGCAGCAACGCCTTCTTCTCCTCCGGCACTCCTTCCGGCACGACGATCTCAATCGGGATATTGCGGGCGTTTGCGAGGGCGGCCAATGCAATACCGGTATTGCCCGCCGAGGGCTCAACCAGAGACTGGCCTTCTTTCAATTCCAGACCCTGCAGCATGAACTGAGCGGTGCGGTCCTTAATCGAGCCAAAGGGGTTCATGCCCTCGAGCTTCATCAGGACATCGAAATCGGCATGCGGGTTGAACCGCTCACCCAGCCGCAGCATGGGTGTCGGGTTCTCGGGACTCGGTATCAGATCTGCAATACTGTCGAAGATCTGATCGTCGTACTGGTAGATTTCTTCAACGCGGGCGTTCATGCAACCCAGTCTAACGAACCAAACCGTATGAGCAACGGTCTGGCCAGATGGATTCGTTATACCGGTATTCGATTCGTCTATATAGAAAACTCTGGCCTGTGCAGGACACCCTGTATCAGGCCACTTGCCCCGCGGCCCAGCCGGACGACCATGCCCACTGAAAATTAAACCCGCCCAGATGGCCGGTGACATCGACTACCTCGCCGATGAAATACAGGCCGTCCTGCAGCGAGGATTCCAGGGTCTTGGAAGACAGCTCGGTGGTGTTCACGCCACCGAGTGTTACTTCGGCCGTTCGGTAACCTTCCGTGGCCGCGGGTTTCAGCAACCAGTGCCCTAGTTGGTCTGCAATGCGCGTCAGCGTGTCATCCGCAATTTCCGCCATCGGTGTTTCGGCAACCTGTGCCCAGAACAGCGGCTGGAGTTCGTTGACCAGGGCGCGTGGCAGCGTTGTTCCCAGCACGGTCCGCAACAATGATTTCGGCTGCGTCTGCTTGGCGTTGAGCAAATAAACCATCGCATCTTTTCCAGGGAGCAGGTCGACCCGAATTTCCATGCCGGGCGACCAATAGCTCGACAGCTGCAAAATGGCCGGGCCGCTGAGCCCACGATGCGTAAACAGGATGTCGTCCGTAAACGCGGCATCCGGCGTACTGACCGTAGCCGGAGTGCTGACGCCAGACAGGCGCCCCATCATCTCATGCACAGTCCCGCTGAACGTGAACGGTACGAGTCCGGCCCTGGTATCCAACACTGAGTGCCCGAACTGCCGAGCCAGCTGATAGCCGAATCCCGATGCGCCCATTTTCGGGATGGACAGGCCGCCCGATGCGACCACCAATGCATCTGATTCGAAGCGACCTTTGTCTGACGTCACCGCGAAACGACTGTTGACGTCGACCGCGTCAATTTTGCAGTGCGTCTGTATTTGCACCCCTGCGGAGCCACATTCACTGAGCAGCATAGCGACGATGTCCTTGGACGAGTTGTCGCAAAACAGCTGGCCCGCTGCTTTTTCGTGGTACGTGATCCCATGTTTCTCGACCAGCGCGATAAAGTCCCACTGCGTGTACCGGCTCAATGCTGAAATGCAAAACTGCGGATTGTGGGAAAGAAACCGAGATGGCTCGCAGTGGAGATTTGTGAAATTGCAGCGTCCGCCACCGGACATCAGGATCTTCTTGCCAATCTTGTTGGAGCCTTCGAGTACGATGACGCGACGGCCGCGATTGCCGGCGGTAATCGCACACATTAGTCCGGCGGCACCGCCACCAATGATGATTACGTCGGCATTCCTCATGGCAGGAGGATAACAGGCATGCTTAAGATAAAGGCCAACAGCCAAACTCGGTCAGAGGGGGCCGCTTGACGCAACCACAGGCGAATTTGCATACCATGGACCGCCGCCGGGTTGCCATTTTCATAGCAACTGCCCGCTAATGCTCTTTGCGGGAAAGGCAGGGTTGCCTTATCAATAGGGCCATGAAGACGCCCTATTCAGAAATGCTTTTTCGAAAACAGGCCATCAAGGCCTTGTCAAAACGACCGTTCGGCAGGCCGATCGCCGTCGTGCCGAACTCCTGGTTATGGCTTACGGGTCTCGTGGTTCTGATTGCGATAGTCGCTACGGTGTTTGTGTCGACGGCGGAGTATTCGAGAAAGGAGTCAGTTCGGGGCTGGCTGGTTTCCCGCGAAGGCGTAGCGCGAATTACGCATAACACTGCAGGAGTAGTCGAGCGAATTCCCGTGGCGGCAGGTCAGTTCGTTGAGGTCGGTGATCCGCTCATTTACCTGTCACGAGACAAGTTTCTCCAGGATGGCCGAAACTCCGACCATCAAATGATCCAGGAACTTCAAAAGCAGGTCGCCGCCATCGACCGGCGAATGCTGCTCTTGCGCGCGGAGGAAGGTATCCAGCGTGAATCCATTGGAACCCAGCTGCGGGGCCTGGGCGAGCAAGCGCATGCGCTTTCGCGGCAGAAAAGTGAGCAGCGCCAGCGGCTGGATGCCGCGTTGGAAAAACTGTCTCGTCTAAAGAGTTCGGCGCGACGTGGTGCGGTTACCGAATGGGAAGTGTTGAGCCAGGAAGATGACCGGGCTCTGCTGCAGCAGCATTGGGCTGAAATGCGGCTCAGCGAAATTGCGCTCAATCGCGAGCGAGCGCAATTGCAGGCACGCGCACGACTCTTGCCGGTGGAGACCGAGAGGTCCATTTCTGGCCTGCTATCGGAGCGTTCGCAATTACAGCAGAAGATTTCCGACTATGAGTATGAGCGTCGCGTGGTCCTCAAATCGCCAATTGCTGGAAAATTGGCATCCGTTGAGGTTCACGCAGGTGGCACCGTACTACCGAATCAGCTGTTGGCAACCGTGCTTCCAGAGGAAATGACAATGGTCGCCGAAGTGTATGTGCCGTCCAGCGCGGTCGGGCTCATCAAGTCAGGCCAGCGCGTAAGACTGGTGTACGACGCGTTCCCGCAACAGCAGTTCGGAACGTTTGCAGGTGAGGTTGCTCGGATTTCCGACTTCATCCTGATGCCGTCGGAAGTGCCACAGACTTTCTTCCCGCGCGAGGCAACGTTCAAGGTTCAAATCGCGATACAAAATGACACCGTCGAGGTCGAAACAGGCACGGCGCCGCTCCGGCCGGGGATGCTGCTTGCGGCGGAAATAATCCTCGAGAGTCGACGTCTGATCGACTGGCTGGTAGAGCCGCTTGGATTCCGCGAGCGGGCTAACACCTAGATGCGGCGACGGCGCGCCGGATCACCTTACCTAAATATGATCGGAGCAAATCAGCTACCCATCATCCGACAGACGCTGGCTTCCGAGTGTGGCCTCACCTGTGTTGCCATGATTGCGAACTATCTCGGAGTTGGCGCCGATCTTGTAGAGCTTCGCAAGCAACATTCGCTGTCTCTGAGCGGAGCAACGTTGCAGGGTATTACAGAGATCTGCGGCAGACTTCGACTGTCTACGCGAGCGGTGACCTGTGCTGTTCCTGAACTGCGCAAGCTGCGGACACCCTGTTTACTGCACTGGCGTTTCAACCACTTCGTGGTCTTGAGATCTGCCAATCGCAGCCACGCCATTATTCACGATCCTGCGCGCGGAATTGTCAGAGAAAAATATGACCAGGTCGCCGAGGCATTCACCGGTGTCGCTCTTGAGATCGCACGGGCGCCCGGGTTCAGGAAGACCAGGCCGCCGCCGAAACTCCGGTTGAGCGGACTACTGCCGGCTAGTTTCAGAATGTTTCGCACCTTACTGGGCGGTTTGGTACTTGCGCTGATCTGCGAACTGCTCGTGCTTGCGTCGCCGTTTTATCTGCAGGTCGTAATCGACCAGGTGCTCGGTAAGGGTGATGCCCCATTGCTGAATACCCTGTGCGTCGGGTTTGGCGTATTGCTTGTTTTTCAGGTCATCGCAAACACGATGCGACAGCTGACTTTTCAATACCTGAGCCAGGTGTCGGTGTTCGACATGACGGCGCGAATACTGCACAAGTTGCTGGCGCTGCCGCTTGCCTATTTTCGAGGCCGGGATCTCGGCGACGTACAGCATCGAGTTCAATCAACCCGACGAGTGCAAAACTTCATTGTTCATTCGGCGCCCGCACTTCTGCTTGACGCGTTATTCATCGTGCTAATCCTCGGTCTGATGACCGCATACGATCGGGATCTCACGATGCTCGCCATTACTGTTACCGCCACATGGTGTTTGTGGCGTGCAATGGTGTTTCCGCTCGGCCTGCGCTTGTCGAATGATATCGCGCTCTCCGAATCCTCTGTCGAAACGCATTTCCTTGAAACGCTGCGTGCCGTGCAAACCATAAAGCTCGCGAATGGCGAGGCCACACGGCTGTCCGAGTGGCGTGATCTGTTTGCCAACGGTATCAACGAAAAGATTAGGGCCGGCAACCTGGCAGTGCTGGACAGTGCAATACGTCAGCTGCTGTTTCAGGGCCTGCGCGTCATCTGCATCTATTTTCTGGCAAGGAAGGCGCTGGAGGGCCAGATGAGTATTGGCATGGTGTCCGCTTTCGTTGCTTACCTGGGGATGTTCATTACGCGAGCCGGCGGAATCGTCGATCGTTCCATCGAGTACAAACTGCTTCAAGTACCTCTTGACCGGCTGGGGGATATTGTCTTCATAGAAGAAGAACCCACCCCGCAGAGTGGGACCGAGCGTAGCAGCTCTGAGGGTGCAATCGAACTGAGGCACGTCGCGTTCACCTATGGGCCGCAACAACCCTGGATCCTGAAGGACTGTTCGTGTCGTGTTCCGAAGAACGGGTTTACCGTAATTGCCGGCCGCTCAGGGACAGGCAAGAGCACTCTCTTGAGGCTCATGGCGGGATTGGAGTCGGTATCTGATGGCGAGATTTACGTTGGCGGAATTGCTGTAAGGGATTGGAGGATCCAAAGCTTGCGTGGGCTCACGGCAACAGTGTTTCAGGAGGACTGCCTGTTAAAAGGATCGGTCGCTGAGAACATTGCCCTGTTTGCCAGCAAGCCCGAGCTTGGGCGCGTGCGCTGGGCGGCAAAAAGGGCATGTGTCGATGTCGAAATCGAAGCGTTGCCAATGGGCTACGAGACCCGCATCGGGGACTTGGGGTCGTCACTATCCAAAGGCCAATCGCAGCGTATCCTGATCGCCAGGGCGTTTTATCGCAGGCCGGCACTGTTGCTGCTGGACGAGGCGACCAGCGGCCTCGATACACGGCTGGAGAAACGTGTCATCCAATCAATTTCGCAGCTCGAAGCGACGAGGGTTGTCATTACGCACAGCGACCGAATGCTCGAAGCCGCTGACGAGGTTTTGTGGTTACACAAAGGAACGCTGCTATCATCCCGGCCTGAACTGAACGTATGAGGCCCAAGTGATTTTTGCGTCTTCGTGGTGACTGTCGCACAGATAGCTGTCAAACAGGCAAGCTCCCCACAAATAAGCTTGATGTCGACGCATCAGTTCAAGGCTGACGTTACACTGGCGAAATTCGTCTCCGCCAAATCGCAATTCATAAACTTCTCGACAATCTCATCGGTCGGAAGGGCTAGCCGGCGACACTGCGCGTATGGACATAACTGAACTCGACAGCCTGCGAATCATGCTCGACCCAATCGGGCAGGCGGGCGTGGCGTTAGCGCTCATGCTGGTCATGTTTAGTGTAGCGCTTGGACTGCGCGTGGATGATTTTCGATTCCTGTTGGACAGGCCCACACTCTTTCTGGGTGGAGTCTTGGCGCAGGTGATTGCCCTGCCGCTCGTCACGTGGGCCTTGATCCTCATGTTGTCACCCCCCGCATCCATCGCCCTCGGCATGATCGTTGTCGCTTGCTGTCCGGGGGGAGCGGTCTCCAACCTGATGACCTACTTGTCGCGCGGCAACGTTGCCGTATCTGTTGCGCTGACCGCGACATCCAGCTTGCTTGCCGCCGTATTGACGCCGGCATCTATCCTTTTTTGGTCGCACAGCTACGAGCCGACATCCACACTATTGAAAACGCTCGAAGTGAGTCCGTTCATCTTCCTGACCCAAACAACGGTGCTCTTGGCCTTGCCATTATTGCTGGGCATGAGTGTTGCTGCCAAGGCGCCAGACGTGGCAGCGCGCATCAAGCGGCACGCGACGCTATTGGGCACCTCGATGTTAACAGGCGTGGTTATCTACGGAATAGTGTACTTTTCGGATATCCTGCTCCCCGTATTGTCCGTTATCGGACTTATCGTCTTACTTCACAATGCCGTGGCGTTTGCCACGGGAGCGGTTGCCGGGCTGGTTCTTTCGCGCAGGACAGCCACGCGCAGAGCGCTAACATTTGAAGTCGGTATTCAGAACTCCGGGCTGGCGCTCGTTATTCTTTTGAGCCAGCTAGAAGGCCTGGGCGGTGCCGCAGCGGTTGCCGTGTTATGGGGCGTCTGGCATCTGATCGCCGGCGGCCTTATCGTGGGGCTGTTTCGTACTTGGGATCACCAAAGGTCATCGCTTTGACGCAAAGCACAAGAATAAACTCGAAGGACTTTCGCCGCGCATTGAGCAGCTTTGCGACCGGTATCGGTGTTGTTACGACGCTTGATGCCAAGGGTGAGAAAGTTGGCATTACCATCAGCAGCTTCAACTCTGTTTCACTTGAGCCTCCGTTGGTCCTGTGGAGTATCGGGCTTGACTCACTGAGTTACGACGTATTCGTCGAAGCAGATCACTTTGCCGTACACATTCTGGCGTTGCATCAAAAAGACTTGTGCGATCGCTTTGCCCAGAGCGGAGAGAACAAGTTCGGCAGCTTTGAGTGCCGAGAGGGGCTGCATGGTGTGCCGATTCTTCCCGACTTCGCAGCGTGCTTCGAATGTAGTACGGAACACATCTATCCGGGCGGCGATCACAAAATTATTGTAGGGCGTGTGCAGCGTTTCGAAGAAAAGGAAGCCGATCCACTGATTTACTACCGCAGCCAGTTTCTTGGAAAAGACGGCCCCTCTGATTAATTAGTGTTGGGCTGCCTTAGGCCTACAGGCCATTGAGTTGTGGCGCCGTAAATACCAGGAAAAGTCCCAACAAAATACCGACGCGGTAACTCCAGTCTTGTGCTTTAGCGACCGGCTCGATATGAGTGTCGTGCTCGTGGTTGATACCAAAAGCCACGATATGGATCAGCGATCCTGAAACGAAGGCTTGAACCAATGCCAGGCTTCGCGCCTCAGCGATTTCCACAACGGGGGCGCCGAGGATATAAGACAGTGCGGTCGCAATGCTGATGGTCACAATCGCCGCAACCGCTACCGGGGCACCCAGGCTCGGACGAAGCGACCACCAGATGGCCATTCCCACTGGCAGCCGGTGAAGAATCACGGCGTGAGCAAGGTCGCTGCCTTGGGCGGGCAGCAAGGCGATGCCGTCGATAGTTGCATGAATAATCAGGCCGAGCGCTGCGAGTATGAGCACAACAACATGTGCCTCGTGGAGGGCGCTGCGAAATCCGTGTTCGACAATAACGGGAAACGCGATACCAAGCATCAGGAATACGACGGCGAGCATCCCACCGACGGCCAGCGCCTCCGGAATAATATTGACGCAGATGATTCCGGCAATGGTGATGAAAATGAAACCGTCGAGTACTTGCCTCGCAATACGGTTTCTTCGGCTCAGGGCATAGATAACCGGGCCAAGCAGCAAGGCGAGAATACTGAGTATCAGGTTCATAGAGTCGGCGGCTTCTGTCTGACGGCTGTGATGGTGCCCGGCCTGTGGTTAGAATACACGAATGACTACGGAATGGACGACGATCCGGCTTATTGTATTTCTCACCCTGTCTGTTTTATTCGCGCAGAACGCCACCGCACACGGTGGTGTCGTTCAAGAGGACGATCTCTGCGTCATCAAGGTCAGTTACCTGCGCGCACACTTTAAAGTTTATCAGCCGCGCGCGAGCGGCCACGAGCAATTTTGTGAAGACCTGCCTGCTGCGTCTGAGAGCGTGTTTGTTATGGAGTACCTGCACGACGCGTTGGCAACCATGCCTATAGATTTCCGGATCATTCGTGATGTTACGGGCAAAGGTCGCTTCGCCCGTTTGGAGGACATTGAGCAAATCGAGGACCTCGACGGCGCAACGGTGTTTTATCAACCGGCGATTACAGAGCCTGACGTATTCACCGTGGTTCACAAATTTTCTGAAGAGGGCGATTTTATCGGCATCGTATCGGCAGTGCAGCCGGACACGCGCAAGGTCTATGCAGCCGTCTTCCCGTTCGAAGTCGGCTTTACAGGGGTTGGCTACTGGCCGTTTTTCATTGGCGTGCTTGTTCTGCTGCAGCTTCAGTACCTGTTAATGAGCGGTCGCCTCAAGCGTTGGTTTGGCGGCCGAGGTTCGACTGGCGTTGCAGGGCTCTGCCTTTGCCTGCTGCTACTCGTCCCAACTGGTGAGACGTATGCGGACGCCGGAGCTTTGCGCGTAACGTACTCGACACCGGCAGGACCGCCGACGGTCAATCGAATTCATAGCTGGGTACTGCATGTGGAATCGGCTGAGGGCGTTCCGATTGAAAATGCAGAGATCATCGTAACGGGTGGCATGCCGGAACACGATCACGGCTTGCCAACCCATCCGAGAGTTACCGAGGAGCTTGGCGGTGGCGATTACAGGCTGGATGGCATGCGTTTCCACATGCGTGGATACTGGGAAATCGAGGTAACCGTCGTCACCGAAGAAGGCTCAACGGTGGTCGTTATCCCCCTGCAATTATGAGGTCAACGCTTGTACTGGTCGTCGCTCTGGCGGCTGCCACGGCGCTTATTGGCTGGTGGCAATTGCACTCCACAGAGCCACCCGCATGGAGCGACGCCGAGATCGTCATGCTGCAGTCGCTCGCGCTCGAGAGCCTGCCGTTGCTACCACCGGACCCGAGCAATGCTGTCGCCGATGAGCCGCTGGCGGCCGATTTTGGAGCCGAGCTGTTCTTTGATGCACGCTTGAGCGGAAATGGCGGTATTTCCTGCGCTACCTGTCATCAACCCGTGCGTCACTTCACGGACGGACTGCCGAAAGGCCAGGCCATCGGGACATCGAAACGCAATACGCCAAGCATTATCGGCACCGCGTACAGTCCATGGTTATATTGGGATGGGCGCCGGGACAGCCAGTGGTCGCAAGCGCTCTCGCCACTTGAGGACCCAAACGAGCAGGGTACCAATCGGATACACGTCGTTCGCATAGTCGCCCGGGACCCCTCTTACCGCAGCCAGTACGAGGCTCTGTTCGAGCCGTTACCGGATATCGCTGACACGGCACGTTTTCCTGATGTCAGGGAAGCGGCGCATGGCCCGGATTGGGAAGCGGTATGGTCGTCGATGACGCCCGACGATCGGGCAGTGATCAACAGGGCTTTCGCAAATATCGGAAAAGCGATCGCTGCTTTTGAACGCACGCTCATGCCTCGTGCGTCGCGATTCGATCACTATGTCGATGCGGTTATCAACGGCGATCTGCAGGCACAAGAGACGGTGCTCACCGATGAGGAAAATCGTGGTCTGCGGCTATTCATTGGTGAAGCGAGCTGTACGCAATGTCACAACGGGCCGCTATTTACAAACAATGAATTTCATAATACAGGCGTCCTCAGTGCAGAAGGTGAGCCGCCGGACAAGGGCCGTGTTGTAGGCGTGCGGGAGGTGCTTGAGAATCCGTTCAACTGTTTGGGTGACTTCAGTGACGATCCCGAGCGCTTCTGTCCGGAACTGGAGTTCGTAAGAACCGGGACAAGCCTGATAGGAACAGTTCGTACACCGTCGTTGCGAAACGTCGAACATACGGCGCCTTATATGCATAAAGGGCAGCTTGCAACCCTGGCTGAGGCGTTAGCGCATTACAACAGGGCACCCGACGCGATGATCGGTCATAACGAAGCCAAACCACTAAACCTCAGTGGTCGACAGTTGCGTCAGCTGGAAGCGTTTCTGAGAACGCTTTCCAGCCCAATGGGTAGCGAGTGATCCGAACTCAATTGACGCCGTTAGTGCTAGTCCGTATGCAGAACATGAAAATGGCTGTGATATCGTAGCGAGACATTCAATCCCTTTTTGTTTCATATTATGGAATAAGCAATGAGTGCCGTACCTAAAGAGGACAAGGGGTCAATCGCAGAGCTGATAGCTGATCAGAAACCGGGGTTTTCGCTCGATCAGCGATTCTATACGGATCCTGAAATCTACGAGTTGGAACTTGAAAACATTATCAACTGCAACTGGATTCTCGCGGGACATGCATCACAGCTGCCGGAGCCCGGCGACTTCAAGGTCCTGAACGTTGCGCGTGAATCCGCGATTATCGTGCGCGGCACGGACGGCAAGTTAAAGGGTTTCGCCAATGTGTGCCGTCATCGAGGTTCGCTGGTTTGCCTGGCGTCCGATGGGCATGCAGATAAGTTCGTCTGCCCGTATCACGGCTGGACATACGATATAGACGGCCAATTGTATGCAGCGCGCAATATGCCGGACGACTTTGACATGGCCGCGCACAGCCTCAATCCTGTATCGGTCGACGTCATACATGGGTTCATCTTCGTCTGCTTCACTGATAGCCCGCCGTCCCTCGAAGGAGCGAAACGCGATCTCGCTGAGGCGATGGCCATGTTTGATTTCGACAACCTCAAGGTTGCGGCGCAGAAAAGCTACGAGATTCCGGCGAACTGGAAATTGTCGATCGAGAATTATCAGGAGTGCTATCACTGTGCGACCGCGCACCCGGAGTATGCTCGCATGCACACGCTGATGCTGGATAGGAGCAAGCGTGAGCGTGTACAGGGACACATGCTGGCGAAGATGGAATCCTGCGGTGTGAAAGATCTCTTTTTCGACTATATCGACACCGCGGCGCAGCCGGGCGAGATGGGATACGGCTACAGCCGGACGGCGCTGTTTGATAAATACAAGACCGGCAGCAAAGACGGCGGTCCCGTTGCGCCGCTGCTCGGTGAGTTCACCGACTATGATGGCGGTGCGTCGGACTTTTCATTTGGTGCGTTTTCATTCCTGCTGGCCTATAGCGACCATGTCGTGGCCTACGTGTTTACGCCAATTGATCAGAATAATTCGAACTGCGAAATCTACTGGCTTGTTCGTGGAGACGCAAAAGAGGGCGAAGACTACGACGTCGATGCGTTGACCTGGTTATGGGATGTCACTACACAGTCCGACAAGGAAATTATCGTCAACAACTCGAAGGGCGTGCACTCGAAGTATTACCGACCAGGGCCATTTTCCGGGATGGAGCGCGCGGAAAGGATCTACGTCGAGTGGATTCTGCAGGAATTGCAGCGGCCCTAGATGACAGGTCAGCGTTAGCCTTCGCCGGTCTCGGCTGGAACGGCGTCCTCGCCGTCATCGTATGTCGGGGGGCGTATATCAGCCAATGTCTTCAATGTTGAAGTCTCGGCGAGATCCAGCTCTTCGACGACCGGTCGCGCCCGATAGGCCGGACAGATGAGTTTAATGCCATGGTTGCCCACGGAAATAATGTCGTCATGCCGCAATACTTCACTCTGAATCCGGCGCGAGTTTACGAAGGTGCCGTTAGTGCTGTTGAGGTCCAGCAGATGCAGCGCATTGTCGGTGCGCACCAATAGCGCATGATGCTTGCTGACGAATCGGCTTTCGATCGATACGTCGCACAGCTCGGACCGACCGATCAGAACCTTTGATTCTGTCAGATCAATCTCCTGCAAGGTCTTTCTATTGAAAGTGAGGAATAGTCTTTGAATTCCCGGATCTTCAACAGGTTCGACAACTGCAGCTAGCGGCGGCTTTTCAGGTGTCGCTTGAACAACAGGCGGGCTGAGGTGTTCGCGCGTAATCGGAAACTCCTCGGCTCGCTCCATGGCTTGCATGGCCAATCGATCGAGTTTTCCGGGCCACCCGCCGGACTCTGTATGTAAATCATCATTAATCTCGATTGGAAAGATCTTGTCTGGATTGTCGCAGCCACTGGCGCGCAGCTTGGCGTGAAGATACGTCGATGTCTCTTTCGGCGTCATCGGCCCCAACTCAAAGGCGCTGATTGATCGTTTCGCGACGGCCGCCATTGAAGGTGCATGCATGATTGCAAAAGGTGCTTTGCCGCTCGTCAGAATCATCCGCAGCAGGTACTGCCCCTGAATTTGAAGTTCAGCGAGTTTATTGAGCGTATATAACCCGCTCGGATACATCTTGTTGATATTTTCCAGCACGACCAGTGGTGCCTGGCCAGTGCGCGTCTTCTCTGCCAGGAATACTCTAAGCGCATACCAACAGTCGTCGACTGATTCGAAGGTGGGGCCAGGGTCGTACTGCGAGAGAAGTGCCGTCAGTAGATCGCGCGTCTTCAGTCGTGCTGCATCGATCACTGCGACGGGAATACCGGCCGGCATGCTGCGCAGGAATTCGCGAACGATGCATTTCTTGCCAGACGCCTCGGGCCCATAGAAGACACCGATTCCCCGATCGTCTTTGAGGATCATTCTCAGAAAGTGATGCGCGGCGAGCTGCGCATGATAGGGAACGAAGGCCACCGGCTGCCCACTCGCGTGAAACGGTTGTTGTCGCAATCCGGTCTGTGCAATATCCATTTGTTGCTGTTAGCGACCCCTGATATCGGCACGATTAATCGATGTGCGCTCAGTATAGATCATTGGGTCGAGCGGATCACGTCCGCATCCGTCGCATCGCGACCCAGGCGATTAGCACGCCCAGGCTGACTGCCGCAATTATCAGTGTTGCCAGCGCATTGATGTCGGGCGATACGCCGAGCTTCACTTTCGAGAAGATGTACATGGGCAATGTGCTGCTGCCGGGGCCTGATACGAAACTCGCTATGACAAGATCGTCCAGGGACAGCGTGAATGCCAACAGCCATCCGGCCACCATAGCCGGTGCAATAAGCGGCAGCGTAATGTCGAAAACAACCCGCAGCGGTTTGCCGCCCAAGTCCATAGCCGCTTCCTCCAGCGAGTCGTCCATGGACATCAACCGGGATTGCACAATTACGGCAACGTAGGCCATGGAAAACGTTGTGTGGGCTATCGTAATCGTTGTAAAGCCACGCTGGCCAGGCCAGCCGGTGAGTTGCTGCAGCGTCACAAAAAGCAGCAGCAACGACAATCCGGTGATGACTTCCGGCATTACCATCGGCGAGGAAATCATGCCGGAGAAAAGCGTCCTGCCCCGGAAGCGCCCGAAGCGAGCGAGCACCAGGCCGGCCATCGTCCCGAGTATCGTCGCGGCCGTCGCCGACGTAAGTGCAATGCGAAGACTGAGCAGCGCGGCGTCCAGAACCTGGTCGTTGCGCAAGAGCTCACCGTACCATCGCGTTGAGAATCCGCCCCAGATCGTTGCAATCCTTGAGTCGTTAAACGAATACACGATAACGAATGCCAGCGGTATGTAGAGGAACGCATAACCGAAAGCGAGCATTGAAAAAACAAACCGGGAGCGTCGCATCATGTCGCCACCTCCTCATCTCTTGCCTGGTACCGCTGTAATAATACGATTGGCACAACAAGCAATAGCAAGAGGACTATTGCTACAGCAGAGGCGAGCGGCCAGTCTCGATTGACGAAGAACTCATCAAACAGCACTCGACCGATCAACAACGATTCGGACCCGCCAAGAAGATATGGGATAACGTACTCGCCCATGGCGGGAATGAACACCAGTAGACAGCCCGCGATGACTCCGGGTCTCGCAAGCGGCCAGGTAACGTCCCAAAACGCACGCGTACGCGAAGCACCCAGGTCTTGTGCCGCCTCTACCAGGTCAAGGTCCATTCGTTCGAGCGTCGCGTACAGTGGCAATATCATGAACGGCAGATACGAGTAGGTAAGACCGACGAAGATCGCGAAGTCGGTATACATCAGCTGAATGGGCTGATCGATGACGCCGAGCCACATCAGCAGGTTGTTGATAACGCCGTAGTTGTTCATCAAGCCCATCCACGCATAAACGCGCAACAGGAACGATATCCAGAAGGGCAGCACGATCAGAAGTAGTAGCAAGCTGCGTGTCGTTGACGCTGAGCGCGCAATGCCGTAAGCCATCGGGAATCCCAGCGCGAGGCATAGTATGGTTGCCGCACCCGCCATGACGATCGAGCGCAGGTAGGTTATCGCGTACAGTTTGTCGGTTAGCAGAAATCTGAAATTATCGGCAGACGCGGCGAGATCGCCGTTTGCGTCGAACGTTGGCGTAAAAGGAGGCTGGGCAATTACCGGGTCGGCAAGGCTGATCTTCAAGATGATGGCGAAGGGCGCGAGAAAAAATACGAGCAACCACAAGTAGGGCACCGCGACGGCAAAGCGACGCCATAGTTGATCCTTGTTCAGTGCAGTATCGCCAGGCATTCGCGTCAGTCCAGCAACACGACGACGCTGCGTGGACGCCAGGAAATCCAGACTTTATCTTCCCATTCGAGAAAACGACTCGCCGAGCGCCGCCGATTCTGCGAGCTTACAAGGATGATTTTTCCGTTTGCGAGCTGAATTCGGTAGAGCGACAGGTTTCCAAGATAGCCCAGATCATTTACCACGCCTGGAACCCTGCTGTCGTCACCGTTGTCTGGTTCCGTCTTGCCGACAAATATTTTCTCCGGCCGAAGCGCAAAGCAAACAGATTGTCCAATCTCTACTTCGTGTTTTCCCAGTGCCGTGATGGAGGTACCGACCTCCTCGGAATCGATAACGATCGAGTCGGTATCGACGCGTCGGACTTTTCCTTCAAACGTGTTGATGGTGCCGATGAAGTCAGCGACGAATTTGCCACGCGGATATTCATAAATCTCCAATGGTGTGCCGATCTGCAGGAATCGGCCCTGTTCCATGACCGCGATACGCGTCGACAGCGTCATAGCTTCTTCCTGGTCGTGTGTGACCACGACGAACGTAATGCCCAGCTCATCCTGGATATTCATCAGTTCGAACTGTGTTCGTTCGCGAAGCTTTTTGTCCAGCGCCGCAAGTGGCTCATCGAGCAGTAGCACTTTCGGCTGTTTGATAATGGCCCTGGCGAGCGCGACTCGCTGCCGCTGGCCGCCGGACAATTGGTCGGGCTGGCGTTTTTTGTATTCACTGAGCTGTACAAGCTCCAGGACCTTTTCCACTCGCTCTTCGATTTCCTTGCGTGCAACGCCCTCTTTGTGCAGTCCGTAAGCGACGTTTTTTGCGACCGTCATATGGGGAAAGATCGCGTAGGACTGAAACATCATGTTGACCGGGCGATCATAAGGCGCCTGGTGAGTGACGTCGACGCCGTCTATTTCGATGGTGCCGCCTGTTGGTATCTCGAAACCCGCGAGCATCCGCAGCAACGTTGTCTTTCCACACCCCGACCCGCCGAGGATCGAAAACAGCTCGCCCTTGGCGATATCGAGGTCGACGCTATCGACGGCGGCGAAATCACCGAAGTGTTTGCTGATGCCGCGGATGCGAATGAAGTCCTTCACAAGCCGCTTTTGATCCGGGCAAACGCGCGCGTTCGCGGACGTTCGCGTTTCGGTTCTGCCGAGAGTATCGGGTACAGGCGTTTCCAGGTTTCTTCATCGGGGAATATGGACGGGTTATTCAGAATTTCGGGATTGATAAACTCCCAGGATGCGGCGTTCGCATTTGCATAGAAGATTGTATTGGCAATGTCTGCAGCGATGTCTGCGCGCATCAGGAAGTCGAGGAATTTGTAAGCGTTATCTTTGTGGGGCGCGTCGCTTGGGATATACAGGCCGTCGACCCATAGCCCCGAGCCCTCCTTTGGCACGGTGTAGCGAAGCTCTATATCCACGCCGGCCTCTTCGGCGCGAGTCGCTGCCTGCGCAAAGTCGCCCGACCAGCTCATGGCAACGCAGACCTCCTTGTTGGGCAGATCCGAGATCATTTTCTGATTGCTGAAGTAGCGGATGTAAGGGCGCACAAGCTTAAGTTGCGCTTCCGCCGCGGCAAGACTCTCATCGTCGACACCGTTCGGATCGCGGCCGAGGTACGCGAGCACCATCGGCAGCAGATCGGTGGCGCCGTCGAGCAGGCTTACGCCACAATCGGCCAGTTTCGATACAACGTCAGGATCGAATATCACATCGCCGCTGTCCATCGGGTGATCCGGCAGGCGCTTACGGACCATCTCGACATTCCACGCATAACCGGTGGTGCCCCAATGGTAGGGTAGGTTGTAGTCCGCGACTCCTTGATACACGCCGATGCTGGCGAGTATGTCCGGATCCAGATTTCCGATGTTCTCGAGACGCGATTTATCGAGCTTTTCAAAAACGCCGATCGGTGCCAGTCGCGTCGCAAACTGATTGCTGTGCACGACAATATCGTAGCCGCTATTTCCGGCAAGCAGTTTGACGTCAACAACTTCGGATGAATCATAAATATCGTAATTGACTTTGATGCCGTACTCGGCTTCAAATTTTTCGAGCGTATCCGGTGCGATGTAGTCCGCCCAGTTGTAGATATTGACAACGTTGGAGCCGGCGGTGGTGTTTTCGGGGTCGCTTGAACAGGCGCCAAGCAGAAGCAATACAGAGTATAGAGCAGTACGAAAAATCGCTCGGGCAGTCACATTCCGTCCAGTCCACGCTTCAGCAATGATCGGGCGATTATAAGCCGTTGGATCTCGCTTGTACCCTCCCAAATTCGATCCACGCGAAGTTCCCGGAAAAACCGCTCGGCCACGTTCTCGCGCATATACCCTCGGCCACCGAAGATTTGAACGGCCCGATCGGCCACACGATTCGCCATCTCGGAGACGTACAGCTTTACCATTGAACAGCGGCTATGCTGTGCTTTCAGGTCGTCGCCACGATCTGCGGCGCGTGCTGCTTCGTACGTCATCAGCCGCGACGCGTATAGCTCGGTGACGCTATCTGCCAGCATAAACTGAATAGCCTGTTTCTCGCTGAGTGGCGCGCCATCGATCACTCGTTCGTTGGCAAATGCCATGGCCTCTTCGATCAATCGCGCCGCCGCGCCGCAGCTTCGCGCGCCGATCATCAGACGCTCGTGTCGGAACCAGCTGTGTGTGAAGGCCATGCCGTCGCCGGGTTTGCCGACTCTCTGCGAGGCTGGCACGCGTACATTCGCGAAAAGGTAGGTTGGGTGATGTGACGCGTAGGTGTGACTGAACTTCGGATTCGCAATGATCTCGATTCCAGGGGTGCCCTGGTCGACAAGGAACAGCGCTTCGTCGTCTTCATCGGGCAGGCGCGCCTGGAACCAGAAAAAACTGGCGAGGTTCGCACTTGTGACGTACCACTTTTCGCCGTTTAGCAAGTAGCCGTCGCCATCGCGAGTGGCGGTCGCCTCCAGGCCGGAAATGTCTGAGCCTGGACCCGCTTCCGTGATCGCATAGCAATCTTTGTGTTCACCTCGCATCATCGGCAGGATATATTTTTCCAGCTGCTCGTCGGAACAGGCGTCGAACATCCACGACTGCGCCTCGGGAAAACACCACGATAATGCGTTGGTGACACGGCCGAGCTGCTCCCAGATTGCGACTTGCGATTCCATCGGGAGCTCGAGCCCGCCATGACTTTTGGGAACATCAATCGCCGTAAAGCCAAGTTCGATAGCTTTCTGCTTGTTGCGTTTCGTGATCTCATCAGGCAGTACGCCATCGTTGAGCTCCGCTTCGACCTCGTGCGGCTGCAGGTAAGTGTCCGCGTATTCGCGGGCAATTTTCTGCCAGGCCAACGCGTCTTTACGGATGTCTATGTGCATCGAGATCTCATGTGGAAAAATGTTTGGGAAATATTCCGGACAGGTATTCGAGCAGGGCATCCATCGCCTTGCGTCGATCAAAGGTCGCGGGACTGATCAGGCATGACAACCAGAGCCCGTTGGTCATGGATGTGAGAACCATGGCGACCGATTCCGCGGTAACGCCGGTGTAAGCTCCGTCGGCAATTATCTCGACAGCAAGACGTTCGATCGTGTCATCGTAATATTGATCGCGCTCGTCGCAGATCTTTCGATAGACCGGCCTTGACTGTACCTCTCCCCAAAACGCAAACCAAACGGCGACCTTGCGACGATCGCAGATGGAAGGGCGAAGGTCGAGCTCTATCAGTGCCCGGAGCTTGTCGGCGGCGCCCGGGCCTGATTTCTCGTAGGCCTTTGTGAACTGTGCCTTGTACTCGTCGGCGAGGAAGCGGAGCGTTTCCGCGAGCAGGTTGTCTTTGCTTTTGAAGTGCAGATTCACGATGCCCTGCGAGAGGCCGGCTTCGCTCGCTACGTCGCCGAGCGTGGTGCTGCTCATGCCCTTGCGGGCTATGCATTTCATGGTTGCGTCGATCAGCTGCCGGCGGCGCTGCTCTCGCCGCGCCGTTCGCTTGGTGTTCTTGGCGGTGGCTACCATGCGTTGATCATGCCATAATATGAATGAATACTCATTCATTTTTTACCGGAGCGTATATGCGCAGCCTGGCCAGATCGAACCAGCACTTCAGGAAGGCAAATCAGAAACTGCCCCTCGGCGTTTCTTCGAACTTCCGTTACTGGGGAGACGAAGGGACCATCTACGTGAAGCGTGGTAAGGGCGCGCGTGTTTGGGATATCGATGACAACGAGTACATCGACTATCGACTCGCCTACGGACCGATCATCCTCGGCTACGCGGACGAGCGTGTCGATGAAGCCGCCCGGCAGGGCATGGACGTAGGCGGTGTCTTTGCCTTGTCGACTGAACTCGAGTACGACGTCGCCTGCCGCATCAGCAAGATGGTGCCAGCAGCCGAGCTGGTTCGGTTCTCGAACTCCGGCACAGAAGCGGTCATGGCGGCGTTGCGCATAGCACGTTCATTCACCGGCAAAGACGGGCACGTCGTCATGGAAGGTGGTTATCACGGCGTATTCAGTGAGGTGATGTGGTACTCGGAAGTCGAAGACTGGGAGCCGGGCGACGGCAAGCCCGATCTCTTGCCCTATGGCGACGGCGTTCCGGCTGTGACAAAGCGACTTTTTCACCCGGTGCCATTGAACGACGCCAATGCGCTCGAAGATTTGATGAAGAAGAAGCATGAGCAGATTGGCGCCTTCCTCATCGAACCCATCATGGGCAATTGCTGTGCCATCACGGCCCGCGCACAGTACATGAAAGATGTCCGCGAGATTTGCGATCGTTATGGCGTGCTCCTGGTCATTGACGAGGTGAAGACGGGATTTCGGGTTGCGAAGGGCGGCGTGCAGGAGCTCTTCGGCATCAAGGCGGATTTGTGCACGTTTGCGAAAGCGATCGCGAACGGCTACCCCATCTCCGTAGTCGCCGGGCGCGAAGACATCATGCGGCACGTCGGTGATGGTGTCGTGCACGGCGGCACATTTACGGGCCACTCCGTCTCGCTGGCGGCGGCCGCGAAAACACTGGAAATCCTGGATGAGACGACGGCGTTGGCCGACATCGAAAGTTATGGCTTGAAACTGCAGCAAGGACTCGGCCGAATCCTGACAAAAAGGGGCATCGTCCATAGCTTCACGGGGCATCCTGCCTTAATGGGGCTGTTCTTTGCCGAAAACCCGCCGAGCAACTATCGTGAGTGGGTGCATTCTGACTACGAGTTCTACGATGCACTGGCGCCCGAGCTCCATGAGCAGGGCATCCTCATCGAACCGGACTCACGCGAGCCCTGGTTCCTGTGCGAATCTCATAATGTGGGATGTCTCGATGAAACGCTGGACAAAGTTGAGCGAGCAGTAGACATTACGTTGACAAAAATCGAAGAAAAAACCACAGCGACGAGTTCCAAAAAATGAAGAAATATGACGCGATTGTCGTCGGCGCCGGGCACAACGGACTGACCACCGCTGCGTTCCTCGCAAAGGCAGGACTTGATGTCGTCTGCGTTGAGAAGAACGATTACATCGGTGGGGCAGCGGTTAGCCGAAACCTCTACAAGGACTGGTGGTACTCGAACTGTTCCTATGTATGCAGTTTGTTGCGGCCTGAAATCTACCGCGCGCTTGAACTGCACAAACACGGCTTGCAGGTAACGCCGTACGGCGGCTCCGTAACCTTCATGGAGAATGGTGATTACTACGGTTCGTATCACGATGCTGAAGTTGCGTATCGTGAAATGGCAAGGTTTTCGCGTCACGATGCGGACGCGTACAAGACCTACTCCGCCGATACCATGCGGCAATGCCGTTTCATTCGCGACTTCCTGCTAAGCACGGCACCCGATCCAACGTCCTTCAAACCGCGTGATATCAAGGAACTCGTCCGTATCGGCGGCAAGTTCATGGATATGGGCGAAGACCGCATGTACGACACGATTCGCTTCTGGACGATGAGTGTTGCCGAGTACCTGGACGAATATTTCGAGACAGACGTAATAAAGGCATCGTTTTCGGGAAGCGGCATCATCGGCACGGCGCTGGGCATCCATTCGCCCGGCACGGCCTACGTGCTGCTACATCACTACATGGGCGAGGTAGATGGCAACGTCGGTTCCTGGGGTTTCGCGCGCGGCGGCATGGGCGCCGTTTCGAAGTCCATCGCCGGTGCGTTCCAGGCGGCCGGCGGCGAGCTCCGCACCGAAGCCGGTGTCGACAAGATTGTCGTCAAGAATGGCAAAGTAGCGGGCGTCGCGCTCGAGAATGGCGACGAACTATCGGCAGCGGTTGTCGTTTCGGCAATGGACGTCAAACGTACCTTCCTGACCTGCATGGACAAGAACGATTTGCCAGCGTCTTTCCACAAGCGTGTCGAGAACTTCAAGATTCGTGGATCGTCAGGCAAGGTGAATATTGCACTGGACGGGTTGCCAACGTTTTCGGCACTTCCCGAAGGCAGCTCCCTGATTCACAGCGACATGCATTTCATCGATTCAATGGAGCGCATGGAGCGAGCCTACGACGACTGGAAGGACGGCACCTGGTCGAAAGACCCCTATGTCGATATGGTCATCCCGACGCTCAGCGATCCGACCATGGCTCCGCCGGGAAAACACTTCATGAGCTGCTTTGTTCAGTATTGTCCGTACCAGGTCGAAGGCCGTGCCTGGACCAGCGAAGAAAGGGATGCTTTCGGCAAAACGGTTATCGATCAGATTTCCAACTATAGCCCTGACTTCAAGGACCTGATTCTGCACGCTGAAATTCGAACGCCGCAGGACATCGAGGCAGAGATTGGCATTACCGAAGGCAATATCTTCCACGGCGAATTGACCATGGATCAGCTGCTGTTCAACCGGCCGGTACCGGGATACGCGCAATATCGAAGCCCTGTCGACGGCCTTTATATGTGCGGGTCAAGCACACATCCGGGCGGTGGCGTGATGGCGGCACCGGGCGCCAATGCGGCGCGGGAGATCCTTTCCGATCTCAGACGGCCCAACACTGTACCGGAGAACTTCGGCGATGACTGATCGATACGACGCGATAGTAGTGGGAGCCGGGCACAATGGTCTTGTGTGCGCTGCGTTGCTCGCGAAGGCAGGAAAGCAGGTACTGGTCCTGGAGGCTAACCCGCAGGTTGGTGGCGCCGCGATAACGCGTGAGTTCGCCGATGGTTACTCGGTTTCGGCGTGCGCACATTTGCTTTACCAGTTACAGCCTGAAGTGCGTAAGGAACTGAAACTGGCGCCTGGCCTTGCGAGCGAGAACATGGCAACGATCGCCCTGTCCGAGGATGGCAAGCATGTTCGTCTGTCGGGAGACACGGTCGAGGGTGTTTCCGAGGACGACGCGGCGAGCTACAAGCGTTTCAGAAAGCGCATGACACGTTTTGCGGACCTGCTCCGTAAGTATCTGAACAAAGCGCCGCCACGACTGGGGACCAGGGACCTGAAGGATCTCCTGACGCTCGGGCAGCTTGGCTTCGATATACGGCGCCTGGGCAAAGAGGAAATGCGGGAATTCTTGCGGCTCATCGGCATGAATATTTACGACGAGCTCGATGAGCGTTTTGAAAACCCGTTGTTGAAGGGGGCCATCAGTCTCGATGCGGTGCTTGGCACGCACCTGGGCCCGCGCTCGCCGAACACCATAATGACCTACTTGTATCGACTCGCAGGCGATCACGGCCGCGTTGCAACGCCGAAAGGCGGCATGGGCAGCGTCAGTGAAGAACTTGCGCAGGCAGCGCGCAGCGCGGGCGCAACGATTCGCACCAACATGCCCGTAAAGCGAATTATCGTCGAGAACGGCAGAGTGACCGGTGCCGAGACCGAAGACGGCCAGCGCTTTGACAGTTACACGGTCATTTCCAACGCGGATCCGAAACGTACCGTCATGGACCTGGTCGGGGCGAAGCACGTCGAAACAGGTTTTGCTCAGCGCATTCGTCACCTGCGTGCCAAAGGCAATGCCGCCAAGTTGCATCTGGCCCTCGACGGTCTGCCAACAATCGCAGGGCTTTCGAAAAAGGATTTCGCTGAGCGCATCGTGATCGCGCCTGACGAGCACTACGTTGAGCGCGCGTTCAACCCGGCGAAATACGGCGAAAGTTCCCCATACCCGGTTCTGGAAATTACCTTCCCGAGTTTCCGCGACACGTCGCTCGCACCGACCGGCAAGCACGTAATGTCAGCGGTCGTACAGTACGCACCGTACGGGCTGAAGGGTGGCTGGACCGACGACGCCAAGGATGCGTTCATGCGCTCGGTGATTCAGACGATTGCGAAGTATGCACCGGACATCGAGCAGCGCATTAAGGCGAGTGAGTTGCTGACGCCGGCCGACATTGAGCGCGAATTCCACATCACGGGTGGTCATTGGCATCACGGTGAACTGACGCTGGATCAATTTCTTTTCGTAAGGCCGGTGAGCGGTGCGGCGCAATATCGCATGCCGCTTGATGGACTTTATCTTTGCGGTGCTGGCGCGCACCCGGGTGGTGGTGTCAGTGGGGCGGCAGGAAGAAATGCGGCAAGATCGATCCTGAGCCGGGAGAAAGCAGCATGAAGACTCAACAGGTACACCAGGGACGCCTGAAGACACCGTTCCATTCCCGGCTCGCGGCGGTCGACACGGTTAACGAATGGCACGAATGGAAAGGCTATTCGAGCGCCGACTCTTTGTATTGCGAAGATATGGAGTACTTCGCCATCCGTAACTCGACGGCCGTTTTCGATCTCACGCCGATGACGAAGTACCGCATCGCGGGTCCTGACGCGCTTGCGTATCTGAACCGTCTCGTGACGCGCGACATGGCAAAAATCCGGCCGGGCCGGGTCGCGTACGCTGTCTGGTGCGACGATCAGGGTCAGGTGATCGATGACGGCACGATTTTTCATTTGCGTGAGGGCGAGTATCGCCTCTGCTCGCAGGAACGCCATTTCGCCTGGCTGACGGCCTCTGCGATCGGTTTCGATGTGAGCATCACGCACGAGACCGAAGACGTTGCGGCACTCGCCGTGCAGGGGCCAACCTCGTTCAGCGTGCTTAACAAAATGGGGCTGGATGGTCTCGACCAGCTTAAGCCGTTCGGGCTCACGCATTTCGATTTCGAGGGAACCGAACTCATGGTGTCGCGTACCGGCTTCACGGCCGATCTGGGCTATGAGCTGTGGATTGACCCTGACAAGGCCGAGGCTCTTTGGGATGCCTTGTTTGCGGCGGGCGAGCTCTACGGTATTCGCGCTATCGGCACACATGCGCTCGAGATGGCACGTATCGAAGCGGGTTTTCTCGCGGCGTATATGGAATTCCTGCCAGCCGATGAAACGGTGCGTACGGGGCGATCCCGTTCGCCGCTGGAGCTCGGTCTCGACTGGCTCGTCGACTTCAAAAAGCCGAATTTCAATGGCCGTCGTGCACTCGCTGACGAAAAGCGCAATGGCTCGACATGGCGACTCGTCAAGCTGGACATCGAAGGCAACAAGCCGGCGCACAACTCCTACATCTTCGCGAACGCGAAAGCGAACAAAGGCGAAATAGGATTCATAACATCAGCGGCCTGGTCGCCCGTGTGTAAACAGAATATTGCGCTTGGTTCGGTTCGTACACCGCATGGCAAACCGGGTGATTCGGTCTGGGTCGAAATTTACTACCAGCGTGAGATGCACTGGAGTCGAAAAATGGCGAAAGCGACGGTTGTCGATAAGCCGTTCTGGTTCCCCCCGCGTCGCGGCGCAACGCCGCCCGGGCCCTACTAAGCGAGATCTCGAAAGTGAAGCACCGGCTTGACCCACTACTGCGGCCGCGTTCGGTCGCAATAGTGGGTGCATCGAACCGACCCGACAGCATGGGCGAATGGGTGTTAAAGAACCTGCGAAAGGGCGGATACAAGGGAAGAATTTACCCCGTCAATCCCGCCTACGAGGATGTTCTGGGCTACCCGTGTTTTGCCACGCTTTCTGAAATTGCTGACACGCCGGATCTTGTCGTCTTTGCCGTTAGCGATGCGCGCATTGAAGCAGCGCTTGATGACGCGATTGCTACCGGCATCCCCGCAGCGGTCATTCAATCCACGTTGGTTATCGACAATGACTCGGTTCCCTCACTTCGTGATCGGGTGCAAGAAAAAATCGCCGACGCCGGTATGCTGGTTTGCGGCGCCAATGGTATGGGCTACTACAACGTTCGCGATCACGTATGGACCTGTGGCTTCGACAGCTCAAAACACAAGGCGCCGGGTAACGTGGCATTGATCAGCCACTCCGGCTCTGGAATGTCCGGCATTATCGATTGCGAGGAGCGTCTGCGGATCAACGTTGCGGTGTCGACGGGCAATGAGATTGGTGTGACGATGGACGAATACCTCGATTTCGTGCTCGACCTGCCGGAAACCAGGGCCGTTGGATTGTTTGTGGAGACGGCAAGAAACCCTGACGGATTTCGAGCGGCGCTTATGAAAGCGGCACAGCGCCGCGTTCCTGTCGTCGCCTTGAAAGTCGGGCGCACCGAGAAATCGGCGCAACTGACGGTATCTCACTCCGGTGCCATGGCAGGAGATGATGCGACTTACCAGGCATTGTTCGACCGCTACGGTGTGCAACGCGCAAGCGATCAGGACGAGTTCACGACGATGCTCATCATGTTCGCGGAGCTCCACCCGACGGGCGCCGGCGGCCTGGTGACGTTGCATGATTCGGGTGGTGAACGGCAGCTGCTTGTGGACCTGGCACACGACGCCGGTGTGCCGTTAACGGACCTGTCTGATACAACGACCGATGCGCTTAAGACCGTGCTGGAGCCGGAATTGCCAGCGGTAAACCCCCTCGACGCATGGAGTCGTGGTGGCCCCGATGCTGGTGAGGTGATGACACGCAGCTTGACTCTGATGATGCAGGACGCCGGTGTCGCGCTCGGCGCCATCATTCATGATCGTGCGCCTTACGGAAAAATCTATCCCAGCTATCTGAGCTACATGCAGCGAGCTCGCGCCGAAGCCGGTAAGCCGGTGGCACTCGTTGCGGCGCGGCAGGGCACCGGTTTTGACGAGGCCGTTGTTGCAAGCACGCATGCGGGCTTTCCGGTCCTGGATGGCGTGAGCCAGTTTCTTCGAGGTGTCCACGCGCTGTTTGCTTACCGCGACTTTCTGCTGCAAGAAACTACACAAACGGCAAGGCCGGACGCGCAGGTTGTCAAAATGTGGCAGGGTCGATTGCGCTGGGGAGACGTCCTGACCGAATCGGAATCGCTCACGATGCTGGCCGACTTCGGCATCGAAACGTCGAAGCCTGAATCAGCACGTACGGAACAGGAGGTATTGGCCGCGGCAAATCGGATCGGATTTCCGGTCGCACTTAAAACTGCGAAAGAGGATCTCAATCACAAATCTGATATGGGCGGAGTAATTCTTGGCATCGGCGACGAACTGCAGCTTCGGAACATGTATCAGATTCTCAGTCACCGTCTTGGTGCCGACGTATTGGTGGCACCGATGGCGCCGGGCGGCGTTGAGATGTTCCTTGGCATCAAGCGGGATTCGCAGTTTGGTCCGGTCGTATTGCTCGGGTTTGGCGGCGTGCTGGCTGAGACCATCAACGACGTGCAGTTCGCGCTACCGCCGTTTGATGCGGCGCATGCGCGTCGGTGCGTCGATCGTATGCGGCTTCGTTCGTTGCTCGACGGTGTCCGTGGCAAGCCGGCCGTGGACGTTGATGCCTTCTGTCGTGCTGCCGCGCGTTTTTCGGTGATGGCGCACGCGCTCAGAGACGTGCTATCTGAACTCGACGTCAATCCGGTAATCGTCAGTGACGATGGTGCAATTGCGGTCGATGCGCTAGTCGTGGGGCGCGATCGCCGGGAGGCGGATCGTGCAGAAACTTGAGATTTACCAATCGCTCTGGGGCATGGAATTACGCAACCCAACGGCACCGGAACGGACGGATGAGGAATCGTTCGCAATGGTAGCGAATGCTGACTTCGACGGCATATGTCTGGATCCTTCCGTTGCGGAAATCCCCGAGAATCGTGACCGGCAATCGCTTTTTGAAAAATACGATCTCGGTTGCATGATTAACGCATTTCCAAACGCACTCGACGATATGCAGCCATTGCTGGAATTTGCAACCGCGATGGACGCGTGCATGGTCAACGTTATTAGCGGCGTCATGCCGATCCGGCCGGACGATGCTGTTCCCGTCGTGCGTCGATGGATCGGCGAGGCTGAGGATATGCGCGTGCCGCTGCTGTTTGAAACGCACCGCGACGGCTTGCTCAACGATCTCTATTTCACACTGCAATTGATGGAACTGGTCCCGGAAATGCGCCTCTGTGCCGATCTCTCGCACTTTGTGGTTGACCGCGAGCTGCGTGCACCGGTGCCGGCGAGGGATCAGAAATACATCAGTTCGGTGCTCGAACGATCAGATTGCTTCCAGGGCCGAATTGCGAATCGTGAGCAGGTGCAGATTCAAATTAACTTTCCGCAGCACCAGCAGTGGGTCGAGATATTCAAGGATTGGTGGAAGGAAGGTATGCAGCTGTGGCGGCAAAGAAATGACGCAGACGCAACCCTGATCTTCCTCTGTGAACTCGGCCCACCACCCTACGCAATCACCGATGCGAACCAACAGGAACTGTCGAATCGCTGGGAAGAGTCGCTGCAGATTCGCGACTGGGCCCGTGAAATCTGGGCCGATCTCGACGCCGACTGTGAATTGAAATGAATCGTAAAACGAAAACCGCGTTCGCGGCGGCGGTCGGCGAACAAAGGCCGATCATCCTGGACGGCGGTCTCGCTACGCAGCTCGAGACGCAAGGTTGCGATATTTCCAACGCGCTCTGGTCTGCATCGGTGCTTGCGACCGATGCCCAGGCAATCGTGAATGCCAGCCGTGCCTACCTCGATGCGGGTGCTGAGTGCATTGCGACCGCAAGTTACCAGGCTAGTCGCGATGGATTCGCTACACTAGGGATCGCTGCTAACGAGGCCGATGCGCTCATGTTGCTTTCGGTTGAGCTCGCCGAGCGCGCACGCGACGCTTATCTTCGCGACAACGCGGACTGCGCATACATGCCGATGATTGCAGCGAGCATTGGGCCCTACGGTGCAGCACTTCACGACGGTTCCGAATACACAGGTCGCTATCGCGTTGCCGAGGACGAGCTCAGGGCTTTTCATATCGACAGGCTAAGTCTCTTCGATAGTAGCGGTGCCGACGTTCTCGCGCTAGAAACGGTTCCGTCGATAACGGAGGCTCGAGTTCTTTCCGAGTTACTGCGCGACTGCGCGACGCCGGCGTGGGTCAGCTTTTCGTGCTGCGATGAGAAACACATTTGTGACGGAACTCGAATTGAGACGGCGGTGGGGGTTTTCCGTGGTCATCCGACAGTCTTAGCTGTTGGCGTTAACTGCACGTCACCGCAATATCTGCCACCATTGATTCGAGCGATACGAAGTACACTGCCCGACATCGCCATCCTCGCCTACCCCAATTCAGGCGAGACTTACAATGTGACGAACAATACCTGGTCGGGTACCGTGTCACCGTTGGACTGCGCAACTGCAGCTTTGACCTGGGTCTCCGCCGGGGCGACATTGGTAGGCGGTTGTTGCCGAATGGGTCCGGAGCATATCAGTGCGATGGCTAAGCGACTTAGGGAAGCAAATTTATGATCAGTCCGTGGACGAGTCTCGGAATAGCCGGTTTGTTCGAAATTGTGTGGGCAGTTGGACTGAAGTATACCGACGGATTTTCAAAACTGTGGCCCAGCGTTTTTACGTTGGTGACGATGGCATTTAGCCTTTACTTTCTCGCGCAGGCGTTGAGGACGATTCCGCTCGGCACGGGCTATGCGGTTTGGACGGGCATCGGCGCAGCGGGCACCGCCATACTCGGAGTTATTCTATTCGCCGAGTCAGCGCAGCTTGTCCGGCTACTTTGCATCGCATTAATTATTGGCGGCATCGTGGGCTTGAAGCTGAGTTCATCCTGATCGAACGAATAAGGACGAGTTTTCCCTGTAAACGACGCGCGCCGAGTGGACAGGCCCAATGTGGCGGCCCTGACGGTTACGCGCAACAATTTCTTGTAGTAATCTCTGGCGAAGGGATGGAAGCCCTCCCCACTTACCTGACATTCAAGAGCATTACGAAAAAATGAAAACCTATCCGCACTTATCTGAAATGGGTGTGTTGCACCCGCAGCAAATCGACAAATACTCAATCAATAGTATCGCTCGGACGGATATTCTCAGAATTGTCTATGATCGTCCGAAAGGCTCTGTATTGCCCCTGAGCAGAACCTATAAGTTTCCCCGCATTCAAAAGTCGTCGGTAGTCGATAGCGGCACGCTTCAGACCGAATATGTATTGGAAACGGATCCGGCGTTTCGGGGCGCGCTCGCCGAGTTGCAGGAAATCATGGAAGCGAAGGGCAACAATCAGGATGTTGCCAGCGCAATTCTCGAAGAGCTCCGTTTGCTGGAAGAAGATATTGCTTTGCGTAGCGACTATATAAAAACGCTGGCTGGCAAAATTCAAAAGCAGTAGCCTTTCCAACTTTGCTGCCCGTGCATTTCGATGAAGGCGGCGATGCGCCGATCGCCTGTTTCAGGCGCGCTATTCAATTCGCCCGTGAAATATCGCACAATACGGCAGGCTAATCGGAAACGATCGCCACAAGATCGAAAATTCAAACAATCATAAGGGGTTAACTATGAGGTTTTTCACTAATGTCGGCGTGGTTGCGATAGTTCTAACGGCGCTGACAGCGTGCGCGCCCGACGCAAAAGAAGATCCAGCTGTCATCGCGATGCGCACCACAGCGGATGCGGAAATCGCCATGCTTGCCGCGGTCGATACGTTGATCGGCGTGTGGGACACAAAGGAGTTGGACAAGCTCGATGCGATTGCGGCTGCTGACTACAAACGCACGGCGCCCGACCAGAATGCCGGCAGTCTGGACGAGCTGAAAGCGTTTATTGCGCAGACTCATGAGACGTACCCCGACTTCAGCATCACGAACGATGGTTCCGCGGCCAGCCCGGATGGGGCGTTCGTTCAATGGACTGCAACCGGGACCTTTGCCGGAGAGGGTGAGCAGACGACCGGCGGAAATGCATTCAAGGTCTCCGGAATATCACGCTACCAGTTTGCCGATGGGAAAATCGTCAGCGAGTTCGTCGCATTCGATTCTGCGGCCGTGCTGGCTCAGATTCAGGCCTCGTCAATGCCACATGCCGAGGAATAAACTTCGGCCCGGTTGCGACTGACGTCTCTCGATCATTTCGCCACAAAAGAAGAGGGCCCCGATCGGGGCCCTCTTTGCTATCAGTCGAAACCAGAAACCTGTTACTTGCGGAACTTGAGTACCTGCAGCAATGAGTCGCTCGTGACCTCACGGTATTCGGCGCGATTGCCGCTCTCATCAACCATTTGTTCGTTACTTTTCTTTACCCAATCCGAGTACTCTTTCTGACGTTTTTCCCCCTCAGGCCCGGAAGGAATGTCTGCCCTTACTCTTATCAGGTAGAGGTCGGCCTCGCCTTTGCGAGCATGCACGTTTGCGAGAATCATGTAGTCCTTAATCCACCCTTTAGACTTCGTAAATTCAAGGTTTTTGCGCCACTCGGTAGCAAGCCAGTTCGCGTATTTCCAGCTGCCGCCGTCCTTAACGTCGATACCCGTCACTTCCCAATAGTCACCGCTAACGAGCGGCCAATCCTCCGCAAATGCGCTGGCGGCCATCATGGTTGATAAAGCGCCAACGGCAATCGTGACAACGGCCTTTCTTATTACTCTTCTCATTCATTTCCCCTGGTATCGGCGGACAGGGTTTGTCCGCGCATAAAAACAAAATAGCATATTTTTCGGATCGGGTAGTACGTTGGGATCGTTAGCTCAAGTTATTCTCGAATGGCCTCAGCCAGGTCTTCCGGTGCGCTGGCGATCTTGACGGCGCCGGCCGACTGTAGTTCTTCTATTGATCCATAGCCATACGACACGCCAATCGGACGCATGCCGTTCGCGATAGCGCCGAGGAGATCGTGCCTGCGATCACCAACCATCGTTCGCGTAACAGGGGCTGGGTTCTCGGCGATCGCGTACTCGAGTAGCTCCGACTTGTTGGAACGCGTGCCGTCCAGTTCGCAGCCATAGACTGTCTGAAAAAATTGCCCCATGCGGAAATGATCGATGATTCTCCTTGCTTGTACATGTGGCTTGCTGGTCGCGACGAACAGCGTGTGTCCACTGACGCAAATGGCATCAAGGGCATCGAGTATGCCTTCGTAAGGCTCGTTTTCCTGCCAGCCCACGTTGTTGAATCGCTCTCGATACAAGTCGACTGCTTTTAAGGTCAGTTCCTGGCCAACCATCTCCGGGAACGTGTCGTACAAAGGCGGACCAATGCAGCTGTGGAGGTACTTGTCGTCGGGGTGAGGAAAGCCGAGTTCATCGAGGGCGTAAAGAATGCATCTGGTGATGCCTTCGTACGGATCGGTCAAGGTACCGTCGAGATCAAAATAGATGTGGGCTGACATTCGACAAGCATACCAAGAAGCGACTGCATCTCGCGCTGCCACAAACGACTCGTGTCGCGATTCGTAACGGAATATCAGATACTGCGTGAGCAGTGGGTGCCATCGGGACGACACGGCATGGGAATCGAAATGCAGGGGTAACAAACATGAATCCGGCAGACGACGCTAGTGTCGCATCGACATGGAGTGGTCCGCTCCAGCCGCCCTCAGGGATACCTGCTGCAGCCGATGTCGTCATTATTGGCGGTGGCATCGTTGGCGTGTCGACAGCGTGGTTCCTGGCAAAGCAGGGAGTTCGAGTCGTCCTTTGCGAGAAGGGCCACATCGCGGGGGAACAGTCAGGACGTAACTGGGGTTGGGTCCGGGTGCAAGGGCGCGACAGGCGCGAGGTTCCTATGATGCAGGAAAGCCTGCGCATATGGGGTGGGCTCAAAGACGAAATCGGCGAAGACGTTGGTTTCACGCGTGGCGGATGCTTTTTCACGGCAAACTCCGAAAAACAACTCGAAGCACTTGGTACATGGGTGAAAACGGCCGAACACTTCGGTATCGGGACACGCCTGTTGTCGGCGGATGAACTGAAAAAGCATGTCAGTGGATCTGGTGTCGACTGGGCGGGTGCTTTGTACACGGAGACAGATGGGCGTGCCGAACCTCAAAAAGCCGCGCCGGCGATCGCGCGCGCCGCGGCACGTTCCGGTGCAACGGTTCTTACGTCGTGCGCGGCCCGCGGTATCGAAACGTCAGGCGGCGGCGTGTCGGCGGTAGTAACCGAACACGGCACGATAAAGACGTCGGTTGTGCTCTGCGCCGCCGGTGCGTGGACATCGCTATTCTGCGGTTCGATAGGTATCAACGTGCCGCAGTTGAAAGTCCGTGGAACCGTCGCTCGTACTGCGCCGGCGACCAGTGTGCTGAACGGGAATCTCTTTGATGACAGGCTAGGCATACGACGACGACAGGATGGCGGTTACTCGATCGCGCATGGCTCGGTGCTCGAACACCTGGTAACGCCTTCGTCATTCCGTCATTTCGTGAAATTCATTCCCGCACTTAGGGAAGAATTCAGGATACTTCGTATTTCATTCGGACGGGAATTCGTTGACGAGTGGCAGACGCCCAAGTCGTGGTCACTGGATCAACCATCACCGTTTGAGAGAACTCGCGTGCTGAATCCGAAGCCGAGCAAACGCGTGCTCAAAGGCATGCGCCGAAATCTCGACAAGTTGTTTCCGCAGCTCAGAAACACGCGAATCGTCGAGAGCTGGGCGGGCATGATCGAATCATCGCCCGACATTGTTCCGATCATCGATGCCATAGATAGCGTGCCGGGCTTTCACATTGCTACCGGATTTAGCGGACACGGATTCGGTATCGGTCCAGGCGCGGGTAAGGCCGTCGCCGGCTTGCTCACGGGTACGGACTCCGGCATAGATATCTCGGCTTTACGACTTAGCCGATTCTTCGATGGCAGTCCGATTCGGTTACAGTCGTCAATCTAAGCAACGGAGCCGTTCGTGCAAAAAGAAAACAAGCTACCTTCGGGCTATCCTGACAGCTACTACAGCGCAAGCGCTATCGGCATGCGCGAATACCCCTTGCTCCAAGGCTCCGAGCAGGCCGATGTTTGCGTCATCGGTGGCGGATTCACCGGGCTCTCTGCCGCGCTGAACCTGGCCGAGCTGGGATTTAACGTCGTGCTGTTGGAGGCAGAGCGCATAGGCTTCGGCGCGTCCGGACGCTGCGGCGGTCTTGTCGGCAGCGGCCAGCGCAAGGACGTGCTTGAAGCCGAAGAGGCATACGGGTTCGAGCGCTCGAGACAGCTCTGGGATTTCGCCGAACAGGCAAAAGACGAAATCCGACATCGTGTCGCAAAACACGAAATTCCGTGTGACCTGCAACAGGGGCAGCTCGTTGGCGTTCATAAGAAGAGCTACAGAGGCTGGCCGCAAGAGTTGAGCGACGTGCTGGCAGAGCGCTACGACTATCCCTTTTGCCAGTCTCTAAATGCGGAAGAAACAAAGGCGCGCGTCGCGACCGACGGTTTTCTTGAGTCTCTGTACGACGCGCACGCGCTGACGTTGCACCCGCTGAACTACACACTCGGTCTTGCAAGAGCGGCGACAGATGCAGGCGTGCGTATTTTCGAGCGCTCGAGAGTGAGGCGCTACTCGCGATCCGATCCGGCGCTCGTCAAGACGGCGGAGGGGTCCGTCAAAGCCAGTTTCGTTGTCCTTGCGTGTAACGGATATCTGGACCGGCTCGAACGACGCGTCGCGCGCAAGATCATGCCGATCAACAATTTTATGATCGCCACTGAGCCGCTGGGCGAACAGCGAGCGAGGGAACTCATCGATGGCCGCTTTGGTGTCCATGACACCCGTTTTGTTGTCGACTACTTTCGCTTGTCCGACGACCATCGACTTCTTTTCGGTGGCGGTGAGAATTACCGTCGGGAATTTCCATCGGACATCGCGAAGTTCGTTCGTCCCTACATGATCAAGCTGTTTCCGCAACTCAAAGACGTTGCCATTGACTACGCGTGGGGAGGCACATTATCCGTAACGGTTAATCGGATGCCGTATATTGGTCGCCTGCGGCCGAACCTGTTCTTCGGGTGCGGCTACTCCGGCCACGGGATATCTACGGCAAATTTTGCCGGCAAGGTCATTGCGGAAGCTATCGGTGGCAAAACCGAGCGCTTTGACGTATTCAGAGAGTTGCCAACGCACATGTTTCCGGGCGGAACACTGCTGCGCTATCCGGGGATGGTTGCGGGGATGTTGTACTACTCTTTCAAGGACCGATTCTGATAACTGGCCAAATCAGCGTCTGGTGTGGATTAACCGTGAGGTCAACGCTAATCTAGGGCACCGGGAAAAAACTATAAGACCGGGTCAGGAACAGGGGGAAACAAAATGAGAAAGGTGTATCTATTCGATATGGGTCTGCTGGTGCTGGCGGGAACCGTGGCCGCCGTGCTGGCCGACGAGCCTGTGCACCCGGCAAAGCTGTCGAAGGCCGACATCGCCGGCGAGATATTCAATCGCCCGGACATGGTTGAACGTACCGAAAACAACCATACGACGCTCGACGTGACGTCGTTGCTTTCGAGTGACAAAAAATTCGGTTCCGGCATGTACAAATCCGAGGCGGTACGTTTCGAGATTACGGAGCCGTACGGCGTTGACGAGTTCATGTACTTTCTTGAAGGGAGCGTGACGCTAACGTCCAGCGACGGGCACGTGCAGGTCATCAACGCGGGAGAAGCCGTGACGATTCCGAAGGAATGGACGGGAGTCTGGGATACCCAGGGCTACACGAAGATATGGGTAATTTATTCAGAGGATGGCTCCGGGCTTGAGTAGCAGAACTATCGCGGTGTTGCTGAGCATTGTTAGTCTCAGCGCATGTGGAGACAAAGCGGTACAGCCGAACACCGCGGACATGATTCTTACCAACGCTAAAGTCTACACCGTCGACGCGAATCACCCCTGGGCGGAGGCAGTTGCCGTCAAAGGCAACGAAATTATCTATGTCGGCGATTCGGCCGGCGCCGAGGCGCTGGTCGGGGTCGCTACCGTGCGCCGCGATTTGGCCGGGCGCTTGTTGTTGCCTGGTTTCATCGATTCGCACATGCATCCGTTCGACGGTGGTGCCTATGCGCAAGCCCTGTCACTGGATACATCCGGCACGGTTAACGATTGGACGAAAGCGATTGCGGAATACGCCGAGGAAAATCCAGGGGCGCCGGTCTTGTTTGGCTATGGTTTCCTGGCCACGACGTTTGGTCCCGTTGGCCCGACACGACAACTCATTGACGAGGTCGTTCCCGACAAGCCTGTACTTATCATGGACGAGGGCTTCCATGCGGCTTGGGCCAACACCGCCGCGCTCGAGGCGTTGAACGTTACGCAGGACACACCCGACCCGGCTCCGGGCTTCAGCTACTACAAGCGCGACGCAAACGGCGTAGCAACCGGTTACCTGTTAGAGGGCACTGCCGACATGGCCATGGCGCAGTTCGACATCATCACTGAAGATGTCGTCGTCGAGGGTGTTGGCATAGTCATTGATATCATGAACGCCTATGGCGTTACGGCGGCCTTCGGCGCCGGTGCAATCGGCTATGAGCATTTCGTGCCTACCGTACTCCAGAGAACGGAAGAGAACGGTGACATGACGATCCGGCTGATAGGTTCATATCGGCCGCGCGGACCGGCGGATGTTGGAATTGCCGTTGACGAAGCGCTGGAGTGGGGCAGATCGATTAAAGGCGAGCGCTACCACTACAATGTGTTGAAGATCATGGACGACGGTACGGTTGAGGGTCGCACGGCGGCGATGTTCGAGGACTACCAGGGTGAGCCGGGCAACAGCGGTGAGACGGTCTACACGCAGCATGAGATGAACTCCATGGTCATTGGGGCCGCCGAGCAGAACATCGACGTTCATATTCACGCGCTGGGCGAGCGCGCGATACACGAGTCGCTAAATGCGATCGAGGCGGCTCGCGATAAGGCGCCGGATAGCACCACACGTTATACGATCTGCCACATCCAGGTCATCACGGATCAGGATCTGCCACGGTTTGCGGCGCTGGACGTCATTGCCCAGAGCACGCCGCTATGGGCGTCTTATGATACGTATGGCGAGCAGTTCGTTAGTGAGGATCAATTCCGCCGCTTCTGGCGGTTCAAGAGTTTGAAAGACCTCGGTGTCCGACTCTCATTTGGCAGCGATTTTCCCGCGAGTGGCGCCGGTACGCTCGGGCTTTCACCGGTCGTGCAAATCGAAATCGGTCATACGCGACAGAATCCCGGGGAACCTGACGCGCCAATTCAGCCACTAGAGACCGAGCGGCTTGATGTCGAGAGCCTGGTGCGTGGGTTTACGATTGACGCCGCTTACCAGCTGCACATGGAAGATGAGATCGGATCTATCGAGGTTGGCAAGAAGGCGGACCTGGTTGTGCTCGACCAGAATATTTTCGAGATCGGTGCGTATGATATCCACGAGACCGAAGTGGTCCTGACAATGATGGATGGCGATATCGTCTATGAGCCGGCCACGGAGTAGCAAAAATTGAATGAATCAAGGATCAAAGTCGCGGTCGTAACCGGCGGTGGCCACGGCATCGGTCGAGCACTATGCCGGCGCCTGGCAAAAGCCGGCGCGACGGTCGTTGTCGCGGATATTGACGTAGCGGCGGCAATGGCAGTTGCAGGCGAGATTGACGGTGTCGCAAAAGCACTTGATGTCAGTAACGAGCATGCTGTCGCAGGGCTTGTCGAGGAAATTGAACAGGCATACGGGCCGATCGATATGTTTATCTCCAACGCCGGTGTCGGGTTCGGCGACGGTACGAGCGGTGCAATATCTGCCGAGGGGGGAATGAATCCCATCGACGACCGCTGGGAGCCGTGCTGGAAGGTCAACGTCATGGCTCACGTCTACGCGGCAAGAGCGCTGGTGCCCCGCATGCTTGAGCGCGGTGGAGGGCATCTTGTGAATGTCGCATCGGCCGCGGGTCTCTTGAGCCAGATCGGCGATGCGGCCTATACGGTGACCAAGCATGCGGCGGTCGCTTTCGCGGAGTCACTGGCGATTGAATACGGTGACGCCGGAGTTGCCGTATCGGTGGTCTGCCCGCAGGCTGTTGCAACGCGCATGATTGGCATCGAAGACGATTCGGATTCCATGGAAGGCGGATTCAGGGGCAATGACGTCGACGGCATCATGAAACCGGGCGCTGTTGCGGACATCATCGTCGACCAGGCACTCGCCGGACGCTTCCTGATTCTTACGCACCCGGAGGTCACTACCTACGTTCAGCGCAAGGCCAGCGATCACGATCGCTGGATCAAGGGCATGCAGCGTTTTCGCAAACAGATATCCTGACGTGTTCTATCGGCTCCGAAATCATGCGACACATCGGACAGGACACTAGGGTGAACCGCTGTATTGCCAGAGTACCGAAGAGCGTTGCCCGGAGCGGCAGTAAGCGAGAACCTGTCCGTTGCTTTCGGCGACTAGCGTCTGGAATTGTTGAACCATGTCCCCGGTGATCCCGGAATTTGAGATTGGCAGGTGGTGAAATGCAACGCTATGTTTCTCGCACTCGTTTGCGATCTCCGCCGCTGTCGGCTGCCCAAAGTCCTCGCCATCGGGGCGATTGCAGACAATGGTGACAAAGCCCGTCTGCCGAAGTGACTCAATGTCGCCTGGCTGAATCTGGCCGGCGACGGAGCACCGCTCTGTAAGATTGTAGATTTGCATTTATCTCTACTGACTAAATCGAATACGCAGGTGCCGTGGGCAGCGGAGGTACGGCGATCGTTCGCGCCGAAAGTGGTCATCGCGGCTTCAGTTTGTTGCATTTTCTGGCAGAAGCTTGTCCAGGTCCAATTGTGATTTGCTTGCAGGAGCAGAGAATAGCATCCTCGATGCGACTGGCTGCTATAGACGGCGAGGCGTCCGCTTACGCATAACGGAGTGCATTGAAGTGCCGGCCCGCTATTGAATCAGATCAGTTGGTCGATACGGAGCTGGCGCACAATCGCGTTCGCCTCATCCAGCAACACACCCGCCATACTTTCCTTCTTGAAGCAGGTTGACTGTATTGTCCATACACGATCGTGGCTGCCAGCGTCGTACAGATTCGTTATCACGATCACAGTGTGTGCCAGCCTGACCGAATCCGGTTCGCGAAGCACCTTGTGGTCGTATAGAAAATAGTCCACAGGATCCCCGCCACGGCAAGTTGACTGGATTTCTTCACGACCTTCCACCCTGTCAACACTGGTATCCACGCTGGCTACGTGCGTAATCAGAATGCCGTCCGCTCCGATCTCATCGCTTACCCGATTGATGTCGTCCTGCAGCAGACCGGTGCTCGCATCAAGTAGTGTGTGGCTCGGAATCGCTTCCACCTGCTCTCGCCGAAGTCTAAGGGCAACTTCGTCTTCGAATTGCTGTTGTTGATTATGGTCACTGGAAAGGTCGACCACCAGCAGCCGCTTATAGGTTTGCGACGTGCGCGCTGGATTGTCATAGAGTTTCACTACTTCGGTCTGCGGCGCACAACCGGCAGCCATCGTTGCAGCGATCAAGACCAATCCAAGCATTCGGACGATGCTTTGCATGATTTTTCTCCCGCTATAGCGGAATTCATTACCAATGTTACGACTGTTAATGAAACAGATCATCGGTACTTACCCGTAGTTGCATCGGGCGTACAGTTCGTGATCGAAGGTTCGCTATCGCAACTAAACGGCGTCGATGGGGATCTTGAGATAACGGATGTCGTTCTCTTCCGGTTCAGGAAATTTGCCGGCGCACATATTGACCTGGATTGCGGGCAACAACAGCTTCGGCATGCCAAGCTGAGCGTCGCGACCTTCGCGCATCGCAACGAAGTCCGCTTGAGAAACCGCTTTGTTGATGTGAATGTTGCCATCACGCTGCGCGGCCACGGTCGTTTCCCACGCATAGACATCACGGCCAGGCGCCTTGTAGTCATGGCACATGAACAGCCGCGTATCGTCGGGCAGCGCGAGTATCTTCTGAATAGAGTCATACAGCTGCGGCGCGCTACCGCCCGGAAAGTCAGTGCGCGCCGTGCCGAAGTCTGGCATGAACAACGTGTCGCCGACATACGCCGAATCGCCAATGACGTAAGTGACGCATGCAGGCGTATGGCCCGGTGTAGCGATCACGCGTCCACCTATGTCGCCGACGTCAAACGTATCGCCATCATTGAACAATCGATCGAACTGGCTGCCGTCCGATGACAGGTCGGTTAGATTGAAAACGCTTTTAAACGTCGACTGTACTTTCGTGACGCCACTCCCGATAGCCGTCTGGCCTCCGAGTTTCGTCTTCAGGTAGGGGGCGCCGCTGATATGGTCGGCATGCACATGGGATTCGAGGATCCAATCTATCCCTAGGCCGTTCTCTTTCACATACGCGATGACCTGGTCCGCCGAGCTGGTCGACGTGCGACCCGAGGCAGGATCGTAGTCGAGCACCGGGTCGATAATTGCAGCCCGCGCAGTGGCCGGATCGCTGACCACGTAGGAAACGGTGAACGTCGCTTCGTCGAAAAACGCTTTTACAGCCGGCTTTGACATGATTCACTCAGTAATTGAAACGTCTCACCATTATAAAGCGCCTTCGACTGAGTATCAGCATGATGACGATTAAACTTGCGACCGGTTTGTTCCTGTTATCCGCGGCTGCGATTGTTTCTGCGGCCGAAGCGGCGACGGTGCGCGAACTTCCACCGTTGCCCAAGCCAGTCACGAACAATGCGGTTGTGGTCGTTCGGGCGGGTGCCAACGATTACGTCATCAGTTTCGCGGGTCTCGGCGAAGGTCGTGGGCATGCCGATACGTTGGCAGTGACCTACGTTTTTTCTGGTGATACCAATCATTGGAGCGAAGCTGCCGCCGTGCCCGGAGGCGTCGGCCGACTTGCTGCCGTTGCGGCCGCTGCCGGTAATCTCGCGTATGTTTTCGGCGGCTACACGGTCGCCGATGATGGTAGCGAGGTCTCCACGGTCTGGGTGCATTCCTTCGACCCGCGGACCGGTTTATTCGAAGAGCGCCAGCCGATGCCTGTGCCTGTCGATGATGCGATCGCGATTAGCTATGACGATCGCTACATCTTTCTGATCAGCGGGTGGCACGATTTCGGTAACGTCAACCTCGTGCAACGATACGACTCACAAACAGACAGCTGGGAGCAGGCGACGCCGACGCCCGGGCGAGGTGTATTCGGGCATTCGGGAGGTATTGTCGGTAACACGATCGTTTACTGCGATGGCGTTGCCATTGTGCCGCACACGGATCGTCGGCGTGACTTCGGTGCGAATAACGAATGTTTCCAGGGTCTCATCGATCCGGAAAACTCCCGTCGCATCGACTGGCGGCGAATGCCACCGCACCCAGGCGTGCCGCGTTACCGCATGGCCGCTGCCGGCATCGACGAACTCAATTCCGTGGTGTTCGTTGGCGGGAGTGACAACCCGTATAACTATGACGGCATTGGTTACAACGGTGAGCCGTCACAACCGGTAGCAGACATTCTGCGCTACGATCTCGAGCGACAAGCCTGGATTACACTTGCGGCTGACACGGCCGCGTCAATGGATCATCGAGCGCTCGTGGGCTTTGGCGGAGCCTGGCTTACCGTTGGCGGCATGCTCACAGATCAACGTGTCACGGATCGAGTGATTGCCTACGAATTGGAGTAACTGGTGTCCTGTCCGAGCCACACGTCTTGTGCAGCGCGCTGAGACTTTGCGACACATCGGACAGGACGCTAGCCTTGCAGAACCGCTTCGCGAATTTTGTCGATCTGCGGTTTCAGCTTCGGCGGCGCCTTACCGAGGCAATGTTTGTCGCGAGGGCAGTTCGAACTACGCTGGCAAATGATCGTTGCGTCGGTCGATGCTCCATATGCTATCCAGCCAATATTCAGAATCTTGCTGATACTCTCCAGCTGCTTGCGGGCTTCGGTCGGGATCGGTGCCGATCCACCGGCACTATTGCAACTCGCTTCAATCATGTCGATCGTGCGCGCCGGGTCGATATTCTGTGCGACCAGTGCGGGCGAGAGGTCGACTCCGGCACACAGAACGTGCGGATTGCCAGCGGCGTCCTTGCTGCGTATCGATTGGCAGCAGTACAGTCGCTTGTCGTCGCCACTGCGCAGAACGGATATCTGCGATGATGGCTCGTTCGATCGGGTATTCAACATTCGAAACACGGCCCAGTGCTGGCAGGGGTCGGAAACCAGGGTCATGTTGCCCCAGGGCAATGGGATTCCGTTGCCGCGGTAAACCGCGCGCAAGTTGCCGGGCGGATAGGCGTCAAAATAGTGCCAGTGCGGGTACGGCGACACGCTCGGCATGCGTCGCATTACGAGGGTTTTCGTCAGGTCAATCTTGTCGCCCGCATTTATCGCGTAGGCCTGGCGGGCCAGGAACTGCCGGAATGGTGTCTTTGGAGCGAGCAGCGCCGCGGCAAAGTAGCTGCACTCGAAGTCGCGCCAGGCGTACAGGATGTCCTTGGCATCGACATTCAATGAGTCCTCGTCATGGCGACGACCGGATACGCGACCGCCCGATACTTGCGGTGCGCGCGCGCCATCGCCGCCGTGCAAGACCATGTGCCCAATGTGGTTGGCAAGGTCGTATTTGAGTCTTGGCGGGTCCTTTTCCAGCTCGCGGTTAAGGTAGACCTTGTTCGGCGCATCGAAGAATGAGCGAACCAACGTATTGAGCGGCCTGTCGGCGTCACCCTGGTCCTTAAATGTCGAGTTGTCGAACCATTGGATCTCCAGACCGAGGTCGCCGGCAATGGCGAAAATGTCGTCGAGGCGCATCGGGAACTGCTTCTTGCCAACGGCTTCCGCGGCGCGCTCGATGTCGGGAAAACGATTCTTGCTGGCCTCCTGATGTGCGCGTATTAACAGGTGCGCAAATTGCCGGCCTGTCGTGCCGGTCTGTGCGAGCAGCTCCGGGATCGCCAATTGCAGCAGGGACTCGGAAAACAAAAAGCCGGGTTCCAATGGCATGCCGCTGACGGCCGCGCTTGGCGCCGTGTCGATCGCGTCATCATCGAGCGCTTCATCAAAAAACCAGCTGGTTTCCTTCTGGAAGATCTCCGCTATGATCTCCAGCAGTCGTTCAGAAGGCACCCTTTTGCCGTTCTCGATCATCGACAGATAGGACACGGATGGGCCGGACCCGGCGTCGATCTGGACGCAGCGTACCGACAGATCCTCCAGCGTCAGGTTATTGCGCTTTCGCAGGCTCTTGATCTTCGTGCCGAGAAAGTGCGCTTTTCGGCGGAGACCCTGGTGACTGGTCATGTCAAACCCTTATGTAAATAGACAGCTTGTGAAATTAACAGTGTGAAATTCTTTTTGTGAAATTTTATTCTAATGGGGATTAAAATGGCTGGCAAGGAGTATCTTTCGTACAATTACGGGCGAATTTGAGAGGAAGGACATAGCCATGACGCGACAGGAACAGATCAAGAAACTCGAATCGGACTGGGCGGACAGCCCACGGTGGAAAGGGATTGAACGCAGCTACAGCGCGGAAGATGTCGTGAAACTGCGTGGCACGGTGCAGATTGAACACACGCTCGCGCGCCTCGGCGCAGAGAAGTTCTGGCGCCTGATTAACCAGGAAGAGCCCGTATGCGGGCTGGGAGCGCTGACCGGCAACCAGGCGATTCAGGAAGTGCAGGCAGGCCTGAAAGCGATCTACTGCTCTGGCTGGCAGGTTGCGGGTGATGGCAACAGCGCTGGTGAGATGTACCCCGACCAGAGCCTGTACCCGGTCGATTCGGTGCCGAAGATGGTGGAACGCATCAACAATGCGCTTCTCCGCACGGATGAGATTCATGCCCTCAACGGCGACGACAGCATCGACTGGTTGCCACCGATCATTGCCGACGCTGAAGCTGGCTTCGGCGGCAATCTCAACGCCTTCGAACTCATGAAGAGCATGATCAAGGCAGGTGCCGCGGGCGTGCATTTTGAAGACCAGCTGTCGTCCGCCAAGAAGTGCGGTCACATGGGTGGCAAGGTCCTGGTACCAACGCATGAGGCCGTTGCCAAGCTCAACGCGGCCCGGCTTGCAGCCGATGTTCTCGGTGTACCGACGGTGCTGCTGGCACGTACCGACGCCGATGCAGCGAACCTGATCACGTCCGACTCTGACGATCGCGATCACGGGTTCATCACAGGAGAGCGAACGCCGGAAGGTTTCTATCGTACCAATGCCGGACTCGACCAGGCTATCGCGCGCGGCCTTGCTTATGCACCGTATGCTGATCTGATCTGGTGTGAAACCTCGAAGCCGGACCTCGAGCAGGCGCGACGCTACGCGGAGGCAATTCATGCCGAATACCCGGACCAGCTATTGGCGTACAACTGCTCGCCGTCGTTCAACTGGAAGGCCAATCTTGACGATGCGACGATGAAGGTGTTCCGCGAAGAGCTCGGCAAGATGGGCTACAAGTTCCAGTTCATCACGCTTGCCGGCTGGCATGCGCTGAATTCCAGCATGTTCAACCTGGCGCGGGCTTACAAAGAGAGCGGCATGTACGCGTACTCGCAGCTGCAGGAGCAGGAGTTTTCCGACGAGAAACATGGATTCCGCGCGGCGAAGCACCAGTCGTTCGTGGGCGCCGGATATTTCGATGCGGTCCAGAATACGATCATGCACGGACTGTCGTCGACGACAGCGCTGGACGGCAGCACCGAAGAAGAGCAATTCGTCGCATAAACAGGTTGACAGTTGCAAGCTCCGCGAGGGCTAATACCCATGGAATCAGCAACGGTTGACCTGATGAGCATTGACGATCGACGCCCCGTTGGCGCGTTGAGCATATCTCCCGTGTTCTTCGATTTCGTTGAACAGGAGCTTCTCCCGGCGATTGACTTCGAACCAGATGCATTCTGGGGCGGGCTCGAATCGCTGGTCACCGAGCTCATGCCGATCAATCGATCCCTGCTGGCTGTTAGAGATGAATTGCAGCAGAGGATCGACGATTGGCACGGCGAACAGCAAGGTGCCGAGTTCCAGCACGCCGAGTACGTGGCGTTCCTCAAAGATATCGGCTATCTCGCCGATGCCGGTAAGCCGTTCAAGATCGGAACCACCAATGTTGACGCGGAGATCGCCGAGGTGGCCGGACCGCAGCTGGTTGTGCCGGTCAGTAATGCGCGATTTGCGATCAATGCGGCGAACGCGCGCTGGGGAAGTTTGTACGACGCGCTTTACGGTACCGACGTCATCGGCGAAGAGAACGGTCAACATCGTGACGGCGACTACAATCCCGCGCGTGGTGCGGCTGTTATCCGCTATGCAACGGCATTTCTTGATCGCGCGATTCCGCTCGACGGCGTCAGCCATGCGGATGTCAATCAATACGGTCTGGATCGCTTGGACGAGGGCACGGATTTCCTCGCGGCGCTCGCAAACGGCGAAACAGTTCGACTGGTAGATCCAAAACAGTTCGTTGGCTTTGCCGAAGCGGATGATTGCTGCGCCTATTTGCTTCGGAATAACGGCCTGCACATCGAAATTCAGGTCAAGCCAGAACATCCGGTTGGCCGGGATGCGACGGCAAACGTCGCAGACGTGATCCTTGAGAGCGCCATCACGACAATCCAGGATTGCGAAGATTCAGTCGCTGCAGTCGACGCCGAGGACAAGGTAGGCGTCTATCGCAACTGGCTGGGACTGATGCGGTGCGATTTGGAAGCGACTTTCAATAAGGCCGGGAAAACGCTGACTCGCAGACAGAATCCGGACCGCGTATACACAGCCGCCGATGGCAGCACGCTTGAGTTGTCCGGTCGTAGCCTCATGCTGGTTCGAAACGTTGGTCACCTGATGACTACCGATGCCGTACTCGATAGCGCGGGCGACGAAGTTTTCGAAGGCATGCTTGATGCCGTTGTGACCACAGCGTGCGCCATGACCGACCGCAAGCGGAAAGGACAACAACCCAACAGCTCGACCGGAAGTATCTATATCGTCAAACCCAAGATGCACGGTCCCGAGGAAGTCGCTTTTGCTGACAAATTGTTTAGTCGCGTTGAGCACATGTTTGGCCTGGAACCGAACACGATCAAGGTCGGCGTAATGGATGAAGAGCGCCGTACCACGGTCAATCTGGCGGAATGCATTCGCGCGGTGAAAAAGCGCATCGTGTTCATCAACACCGGTTTCCTGGACAGGACCGGCGATGAAATCCACACGAGTATGCGTGCCGGACCGGTGCTGCCGAAAGAGACAATCAAGCTCGAGCCGTGGATCAACGCGTACGAAGACTGGAACGTCGATATCGGCATACGCTGCGGCCTGCCCGGCAGGGCACAGATCGGCAAGGGCATGTGGCCGAAGCCCGACGAGATGCGCCAGATGATGGAAACCAAACAGGCGCATCCGGAGGCTGGGGCAAACTGCGCCTGGGTGCCATCGCCGACCGCCGCGACTTTACATGTCATGCACTACCACGCGGTTAACGTGCGCCAACGGCAAAAGGCGCTCGCGAAAAGGGAGCTGGCAAGCCTTGATGACATCCTGACGCCACCTTTAGGCGACCTGAGTCGACTGTCGGCGAACGAAATCCAGGCGGAGCTCGACAATAACGCGCAAGGAATATTGGGTTACGTCGTGCGCTGGATCGACCAGGGCGTGGGTTGTTCGAAGGTTCCCGACATCAGCGACGTTGGGCTGATGGAGGACCGCGCAACGCTCCGGATATCGAGCCAGCATATTGCCAATTGGTTGCTGCACGGCATAACGAACGAAGAACAGGTGCTTGAGACGTTCAAACGCATGGCGAAAGTCGTCGACAGGCAGAATGAGGGTGATGCATCATACGAACGCATGGGTGACGACTTTGACTCAAGCATCGCTTTTAAGGCCGCCTGTGCACTGGTGCTCGATGGCTGTAACCAGCCCAGCGGTTACACCGAGCCGCTCCTGCATCGCTATCGCCGGCAGAAGAAAGCGCAGCTTGTGACCTAAAAGGTGCGCTCCATACATGGACGACTGCGCGTCCTCTCGTTGGTGGCGTGCGTTCTGCCTGGTTTGTTGTTCGCCGCCGACGTCGTCACCGTCGCTGTCGCGAGTAACTTTGCACGCACCGCCGTGGATGTTTCCACAGCATTTACCCTGGAGTCCGGAGTGTCGGTTCGAACCAGCTTCGGATCGACTGGTAAGCTCTATGCGCAGATCATTCATGGTGCGCCATTCGATGTTTTTCTGTCGGCAGATACTGATCGCCCCTTGTTGCTGGAACGGGCCGGTCTTATCGTGAGCGGCAGCCGCCGGACTTACGCGACTGGAAGCCTGGTGTTGTGGTCACGGGACGAAACCCTGCGGGGCAAAGACTGCAGGACCGTGCTTGAAAAAAGCACTTTCGGTCGAGTGGCGTTGGCCAACCCGGAAACCGCGCCCTATGGTTCGGCGGCCCGAGAGTTCCTTATCGGCGCGGGCTTATGGGAGACGGCATCGGCGCGCGCAGTTTATGGAGAGAATATCGCGCAGACGCTGCAGTTTGTGGCGACCGGGAACGCCACGCTGGGCTTCGTCGCAAAATCGCAAACGACGAATCCTGCGTTACCCGCAGGCATATGTAGCTGGCCCGTACCCGTGTCCACGCATGCACCTTTGCACCAACAGGCGGTAGTCCTCAAACGGGCGAGCAGTAATGACGGTGCCCGGCGCTTTGCTGAATTTCTGAAAACGCCAGCCGCGAAGAAGATTATTCGTGAGCATGGCTACCAGGTGTCCGACTGATGGGAGCCTTAACCGGCACATCGATTCTCGCGCCGCTGTTGCTCTCGGCGCAGCTCGCGCTGGTCACCACCGTCGTGTTGATTCTGATCGGCACGCCGATGGCCTGGTGGCTGTCGCAAACCGGCTCGCGATTCAAACCTGCGGCCCAGGCGATCGTCGCGATGCCAATCGTGTTGCCGCCGACGGTGCTGGGTTTCTACCTGCTGATTCTGCTGGGCCCGAACGGTGCGATAGGAAGCTGGTGGGTACAGCTAACGGGTAGTGCATTGACGTTTTCATTCGCCGGTCTCGTGATCGCATCGTGCGTGTACAGCCTGCCGTTCGCCGTGCAGCCGTTGCAAAGCGCCTTCGAGTCATTGCCGCGGCAGACGCTGGAGTTCGCCTGGACACAGGGCGCGTCGAAACTCGATGCGTTCTTTTCCGTTGCCCTCCCGATGTCGGTGCGCGGTTTCATTGGTGCCGCGGTCTTGAGCTTTGCGCACACGCTCGGTGAGTTCGGTGTCGTGCTGATGGTTGGCGGCAATATTCCTGGTGAAACGCGCGTTATCTCCATCGCTATTTATGACAGCGTCGAAACGCTCAATTACGGCGACGCACACCAGATGTCGTTGTTACTACTTGGCTTCGCCTTTGTCGTGTTGTTCGGCATGTTCGTCGTTAACCGGCGCTGGAGCCGGCGGTGACGGGGCAGGACGCCAACTTGATCCTCGACGCGAGCATCGCGCTGAAACATACGTTGCGGCGTGGTGATTTCGAGCTCGATGTCGACGTGCATATTCCGACAACAGGTATTACAGGACTGTTCGGTGACTCCGGTTCAGGGAAGACGACGCTGCTGCGTTGTATCGCCGGGCTTGAGACCGACACGTCGCACGATCCACGTCCGGTCCATAAGCGCGGCATCGGCTACGTTTTCCAGGAGCCGCAGCTGTTTCCGCACCTCGATGTTCGCGGCAATATTGAATACGGACTGCGGCGAGCGCCATCGACACGTGTCGATCAGGGACAGGTCGTCGAGCTGCTGGGCCTGGGCGCGTTACTTGATCGCAAGCCCGACGGTTTGTCGGGCGGGGAAGCACAGCGTGTAGCCATCGCTTCGGTGCTGCTGCGTTCTCCGCAACTCGTATTGATGGATGAACCGCTCGCGTCGCTCGATCAGCGTCGCAAGGAAGAGCTGCTTCCCTATCTCGATCGGCTGCACGACGAGCTGTCCGTGCCTGTCATTTACGTGAGTCACAGCATCGACGAGGTGAGCCGGCTGTGTGACCACCTGCTGTTAATAGATGCCGGCAAGATCGTAGCCAGCGGTGAGCTGCATGAGGTGTTGTCCCGCCTGGATCTGCCGATGTTGTCCGGTTCAAACGCCGGCTCCGTTATTGAGGCAAAACCCCAACGCTACGACAGTGTCTACAACCTCACCGAGCTAGCGTTCTCAGGCGGCGTGCTCACAGTACCGGGACGCTACGAAGAGAGGGAGCGCAGCGTTCGCTTGAGAATTGCAGCACACGACGTCAGCATTTGCCTGTCCAGGCCCAATGCGACGACGATACTGAATGTGCTTGCGGCAGTGATCGACGACGTGCAAACGGTAGGTCCGTCGTCAGCCCTGGTACGCCTCGCTATAGGTGCCGATTACCTGCTGGCACTCATTACGCGACGCTCGGTCGCCCGTCTGGACCTGAAGAAGGGTGACGAAGTGTTCGCTCAGGTGAAGTCGGTAACTGTCAGACGCTAATCAAGGAAATTGGGGTCGAACCGAGGTTTTCGAAAGGAAACGTAATGGGGACATTCCTGTAATTACAGGAATGTCCCCGATTAAGTACGATTAAGTAAATCAGGAATGTCCCCAATTAAGATCAGGCTTGTTTGCGTCGCCGGCGCGGCGGACCGTTGCGATTTCCGCTGTGGCTCTTCGGCGGACCGGAGCGGCGCTTATTTGGGGCGCCGCTGCGAGATCCCGAAGAACGCTGTGAGCGTCCGTTCTGAATCGGCTCGGCTTTGATGCGTGGGTCAACTTCGTAGCCCGGCACAAACTCCTTCTTGATCTTCGTGCCAAGCAGCTGCTCGATGTCACGAAGCAGTTTCAGTTCGTCGACACAGACCAGGGATACTGCGGCGCCTTCATGACCCGCGCGAGCGGTGCGGCCGATGCGATGCACATAGTCTTCCGGCACGTTTGGTAGTTCGTAGTTAACGACGTGGGGCAAGCGATCAATATCGAGGCCGCGTGCTGCGAGGTCCGTCGCGACCAATACGCGAACGGCGCCGCGTTTGAAGTCCGCCAACGCGCGAGTACGAGCAGTTTGCGATTTGTTGCCGTGAATGGCGGTTGCCGTAATACCATCCGACTCCAGCTGCGTCGCCAGGCGGTTTGCGCCGTGTTTGGTTCGTGTAAACACGAGTACCTGCTGCCAGTTTTCCGCAGCCGATGCGGTGTGACAGCAGTTCGCGTTTGCGACCTTTGTCGACGGGGTAAACGATCTGGCTGACTTTGTCAGCCGTGGTGTTTTGTTGTGCCACCTGAATCTCGGCGGGTGAATTCAGCGTGTTTGCCGCGAGTTCCTTTATCTCTTTCGAGAAGGTCGCCGAGAACAGCAGGTTCTGACGTTCCTTTGGAAGCACTTTCAGAACTTTGCGTATGTCGCGAATGAAGCCCATGTCGAGCATGCGATCGGCTTCGTCGAGGACGAGCACTTCGACCGCAGAAAGATCAATGGTGCCTCGCTGCATGTGGTCGAGCAGTCGGCCAGGCGTGGCAACGATAACATCGACGCCTTTGCGCAGTTTGCTGATCTGGGTATTGATGCTGACACCGCCGAAGATGACGGCGGTCTTGAAGGGCAGGTAACGACCGTAGTCGTTCACGCTCTGGCCAACCTGCGCGGCGAGCTCTCGCGTTGGTGTTAACACAAGGGCCCTGATCTTACGGCGATTAGCTTCGCCAAATTGTAGCCGCTGTAGTAACGGCAAGGTGAAGCCCGCCGTCTTGCCGGTGCCGGTTTGGGCGCCTGCAAGAATGTCGTGGCCTTCGAGTATATGAGGTATGGCTTGCTGCTGGATCGGGGTAGCTTCGCTATAGCCCTTTTCATCGACCGCACGCAGCAATTCGGCCGAGAGGCCGAGTTCTTTGAATAACATTGTATTTTTTGCTCCAGGTCGCCTGACCGCCCGCGACCGGTAAGTCGCGCAGGGTTCGGTCCAGGCTGGGAAATCTTTGAGGTGCTCCGAAACCCGCGGAATTGCTGGGTTTGGAGTAAGTGGCGCAGACCGAAGTGCGCCAAGACGCCGCGGACTATAACAGAGTGCGAGTCAATTGGAAGGGCACAGGCGGATTGTTATCGATCTATTTTTACGTTTCGCTCGAATTCGTCACGCGACACGCTCGCGGGTAGCCTGCTCTCAACCGTCTTGTCCAGCGCCAGTCCAAAGGTGTTGACCACGCATCCCAGCGTAACGTACATGCCGTGAATTGCGATGATATCCATGACCTGATTGGCACTAAAATGCTCAGCCAGTTTGTCCTGAGTCACTGAACTAATCGTGTGCTCATTGATCAGTTCGTCCACGGACTGCAAAAGCAGCACATCGTGAGTATCCCATCCGGACGCGCCGGGTCCTTGGCGGACTCTCTCGATTTCTTCGACCGAAAGACCGGATGCCAGACCACGATCGACATGTGATGCCCACTCGTACCAACTCCGCATCTGTACAGCGACACGAAGAATGACGAGCTCGCAGTCACGCTGTGCGAGGGCTCCACCTTGCACCGCGTAGTTTCGATAATTCCACCAGGCGTTGAGAAGATCCGGGTTGTTTGCCATCAGGCTGTGCACGTTCAGTGGACGACCATTCATATCGTCAACAACATGATCGAGCGACTCATCCCATTGCGTCAATGGCAGAGGTTTCATCGGTGGCTCCAGTTCTTGACGGACTACTAGCTTGCGAATTTGTTCAGCAGTGTAGCGAAGATCAGGATCTGCGGCACCGTTATGACCGGCAACCAGATTGCGGTGCGTTTGCCGATATTGGTCCAGATAAGACCGATCTCCGTGTAATCGGTCGCGACTCCGGCCATCAGAAAGATGAACGGATACCGCGAAGAAGATGCTACCCATGATCGCCAGGCGACGATTGATGGGGGTATCTCGTTAGTCGGTTTGCTGCTGTGACAGCAATGGCCTGCGGTTTCCATTGAAAAAGCATACGAGACTGGCCGGAGCGATCGAATGTGACTAGTGCTTACTCTGTTGCGGTACGATAGTCCGCGACGATCAATACACGGTAAAGAAGATGAACACGCGTGACATACGGGCCGCGATTGATGAATTCCCAAACAGGGTTCAATGATGCGAGTGCGCCCGGAATTGCTGGGGTTGAGTTTGCTTCTTGCGTCCTGCGGGAGCGAGACGGAAGTCGCGAACGTTGTGGCGCCGACCTTCGATATCGATCCGACGAGAATCACGGTTTCCGGTGTCTCCGCCGGTGCTTACATGGCAGGGCAGCTACACGTAGCACATTCCCGGGTTTTTGGTGGCGCGGGGTTGATCGCCGGCGGGCCCTACTGGTGTGCATCGGGATCGATGAAAAAAAGCCTCGGACCTTGCATGAACGGCGGCGACATCGGGCTGGAAGAGCTGCGCGCCTATGTTACGGAGCAAGTGGCAAGCTCGACGATCGATCCCCTTGATAACCTCGTCGACGACAAAGCGTGGGTGTTTCACGGCACCTTGGATACGGTCGTCAGCAAGGATGTTCCAACGGCTGCCACTTCTTTCTACGGCAGTTTCCTCGCACCTGAGAACATTACGTTTGTCGCAGACATCGAGGCGCCACACGGTGTGCCAACGCTCGATGTTGGTGCCGCCTGCGATAGCATGGTCACGCCTTTTCTGAATGCCTGCAATTACGATGCCGCTGGGGCGCTGCTGGAAGCGTTATTGGGCCCTTTAAGTCCGCGTGCGACAGCGACGGGTGAGCTGCTGACTGTCGCGCAGCCCGGTGCCGATGACGCGGACATGCTGGCGTCAGCATTGCTTTATGTGCCTGCATCTTGCGCCAATGGCGAGATGTGTGGGGTGCATGTCGCCTTGCATGACTGTCAGCAGTCGGTCGAGTTTATTGGCGATGTATTTGCTGCCGGCGCCGGTTACAACGAGTGGGCCGAGGCTAACGATCTCCTGGTCCTATACCCACAGGTTGCGATCAGCAAAATCGCACCGTCAAATCCGCTAGGCTGCTGGGACTGGTGGGGTTACACAGGTGAATCCTACGCGACGAAATCCGGGCCACAGATCGCGGTGATAAAAGCAATGCTGGATTCGCTCGCCGGCAGAACGCTTTGAGTTTCGCCTGGGCGCAATTCATTGTTTACCTTATTGGCACCGCCTGGTCAGGGTGGCAGGGATTTCTCAGGACCAATGGCTTCTGAAATAAAGTGCTGACCTATTTTTTCAGCGCTTCCAGCATCTGTTTGAGTAGGGCGTTGTTCTCCGACTGCAGGTCACGGCTTTCGCGGGCGATGGCCAATACTTCGTCCTGCAAACCTTCGGCCCGTTCGATATTCTCGCGTGCCTTTTGATTAATTGCAGCGCTCTCGTCCATCAGCGAACGTGCTTTTTTCGCTTGCCTGCCAATGGCAATAAACGCGAAGATCAACACGCCTATTAGTATCAGCCAAATGCCGTAATTCAGCATGAATGACATTGCACCGAATGAGCTGTCGCTACTATAGATGTCTGAAATCGACGCCTGATAAGCGGCGGTATCGACCCAGCGTTGCTCTGCTTCCGAATAGTGCAGCGTTTGGCGATCGCTGAGCCAGTAGTAAAAAACCTGGGACGACATGCGATCTGCCGGCATGTCCGACAGCTGGAAATCGACCATCCCCAGGTAGTTGAACCCAGTGTCATACCCGGCCGTATCGGCAGACCTTACCAGCACGCCAACAACCTTAAGCTCGCCTTCGTACGGCAGATCCGAGTCCTCGAGTCGATAGACGCCGTCACCCAAGGACTCAAATAGAATCGTGCCCGGTCGCGCCGCAATATGCGCTTCCCAGGCTTCAACGAGGGAGTCTCGGTCGGGTTCTGCGAGCGCATCGTGCGTCGCAAGCGCGCCCAAAAGCAGGATGATGAATGCGGCTGTGATTCGCATGATGGCTAACACCGTTGTTGTGGATCTGAACAATAGTGTCTCCACCAGGCGCTGATGGCCAGGTTTCAGTTCACGCTTTGCGATCCGCGGCTGACGAAGCGCGGCGAAGGATTGCGCTCAGCAATTGCCGCGTTTACTCAACGACCTGGACGCCCCGCCAGAATGCCACGCGACCCGCGATCTGTTTGGCGGCGTCTTTCGGACTGGCGTAATACCAGGCCGCATCGGTGTTTTCTGCACCCGCAACGCTCAGGCTGTAATAGTTGGCGGTGCCTTTCCATGGACAGACCGTGGTCTTGTCGCTGGGCTTCAGGAAGGACTCATTGACCGAGGCCAGCGGAAAGTAATGATTGCCTTCGACGACGACCGTGTCGTCTGATTCCGCGATTACTTCGTCATTCCAGATTGCTTTCATGGCTTTGCTATTCCTTTGATTCTGCGTTACCGGATTTGTCCGCCAGCAGGTTCGCAATCAGATGCCAGACCTTACCGTTAGCGCCCAGACCAAAATGTGAGCTATTCACCTTAATGTTCCTGGCCTGTTTGTTGTAGGTGTCGACGCTCGCGCGCCAACCAACGACGCCGTCACCCTTGCTGTATATTGACGTAACAGGTTGCTTGATACCAATTGAATTGCGCTCATGGACTTCCTTCTCGAATTCATCGAGATCGAGGTTTGCTGATTCCGCGAAGCGGCTGGCAACCGTCGTATATTTCGGGCCACCAATGATCGGCGTGCCGAGCGTTATGACTTCCCTGACGTAGCGCTCGAAAAGCCTCGCCGCTTCTCGGGCCGAGACCCCACCCAGGCTCCACCCGATCAACGTGACAGCCTCGCCGTCGCGGGCATCGTGAATTTCCTGCGAACGTCGGCCGACCCGATGAATATCGTTTTCGACGTCCCCGCGATTGCGGCCCAGTGCCCAGTCGTACACATCGTAGCCGAGGTACTTCAGGTAGCGGCCAAGCGGCCGCATCGAGTTTTCGTCCGTGCCATAGCCCGGAATCAACATGACTGGCCGCCCATCCCCCTTCGGGGCCGCGGCAAGCTGGGGCGCCCGGTACAACACAGATGCCCAATCCAGTGGCGCGCGGAGTTCTAATAGTGTCGCCAGCCGGCTAGGGGGCTGGGCGCTAGGGAGCTGCTCTTGCATGGTCCTGTTCCTAATGGTTCACCTATGAACTAAACCAAGTCTAACCAATAAATAGACGGTTCACAAGTGAACTGTTATTCTGGAGCAATGAACCTGGACACAAAGCTCAAGAAAACAAGGGGTTTCGACGTGTGGTTGAACGTTGGGCGGACCAATCTGAAGGTCCACCGCGCGCTAAATCTGTCCCTCGCCGAGCTCGACCTGTCCCTGGCGCAGCACGAGATCCTGCTCTCTATTTGGCAAAACAGCGGGATCACCCAGAAAAAACTCGCCGAGAACCTGCTGGTGGTCAAAAGCAACGTCTCCGCTTTGATCAAGAAACTGGAGACGAGGGGCCTGGTGCACCGCGAATGTGATCCGTCGGATACACGAAATAAATGCCTTAGCCTCACCGAAGCCGGGCGCGAGCTCGTTCAGAAATCATTCGCGCGACAAAATCGAATCATCGATGCGATGGCCTCGGTCATGAGTGACGACGATCTGGACAGGACAGCAGAGGTCATGCGTCGCGTCGGCAATGCGCTTGACGAGCTCTTAGAAAAATAGGCGGGATCCGCTTTCGACTATTGCGGGCGGCGATCTAGTGCGTTCCGTTCAGATTCCAGTCGTAATCCCGGAACTCAACGTTGTAGCCATTGGCCCGGTCGAGGTCATCGCGAAGCGACCCCGTCGCCATTCCCGCAACGTAGTCGATCAGGCCGCGCTCCGCAGGGCGGCCATTTGCGCGAAGATCGTTGATAAAGTCTTTCTTATACCATTTGAAGATCGACACCAGACCCGATGCATTACGGCGTCATCAGGTAATAATCAGCCGTTCCTCAGGCCTGTTGACGGAGCGGTAGATAAGCTGACAGTCATGCCAATAACGTCTGTTAGAAATAAGAGGATGGAGCCATGAAATCCACGACGCGATCCGCAAGTGGCGCATTGCTGATGTTAGCCATCATACCCGGAATCGTTGGTCTGCTTGCGTGCATGCCCGTGCCCATCGGAGACCCCGAGCGCAGCCGTATCGATCCGGCGATTTCCGGGGTGTGGATGTTCCCAAGTGATGACCAGCCGGCGTTCTACGCGTTCGAGCCCTACGATAAGCGAACCTGGTTGCTATCGATCGTTCCGATAGAGCGAGGTAAGGAGGCGGACCTGGATAACTACAAGCTCTCGAAAGATGTCGATTTCGACCGACTGATCGAGAATGAATCGGTGGGCAAGGACGGCGCCACAGCAACCAGCTTGTCGCTCTATAAGGTCTGGCGGACCAAGCTCGGCGGCGAGTGGTTCATGACCCTGGAGCCAAAGGCCGATTTCGAGAACGAGTCGTTTTCGCCGGAAGTCTGGTTCGTCTTTGGCATAGGTCGGCCGGATGAGAACGAGCTAACCCTGCGCATGGTTGGTGGTGATTTGTTCAAAGATGTTGAAGAGACGCGTCGGGCATTCGAGCGCGTCATCAAGAAGAACGCCAGGAACGAGGAACTTTACGACAAAGAGACGATGCGCCTGGTGAGGCTGAAACCTGAGCACCTCGACTTCTTCGGAGATTTGGTCGGTGAAGTTATCAAGGACTAGTTGAGAGGTGTTCTGATGTACGCACACTTCGATTCCAACGAGTGGGTGACGCCGTTTGGGTTGATTTTCCTTGGCGCGATCGCTACTGCATGGCTGCTTGCACGTCGCAATGCGACCTTGATCAATATTGACGGGTCGCATGTCGACCTGTTGATGCCGATCACGATTATCGTGGGCATCGCCGGCGGGACCCTGTTGTCGCTTGTGATGCCCATGGATCAGATGATCGCGGGCGAAATGATGCAGACAGGTGTCCGCGTACGCCTGTTCGGCTTGCTGGCAGCCGGTGCGGTCGCGCTTTACAGTTACAGCCGCATCGGGCGTTTGTCGTTTCGCCGCTTGCTCGATATCTTCGCGTTACCGACGCTTGCCGGCCTTATGATTCATCGGTTTGGTTGTTTTCTCGCCGGCTGCTGCTGGGGCGATATCGTGTCCAACGAACATGCCACTAGTTTTGCGTCACAGGTCCAGACACTGCCGTTCCTCAGCGGTCTCAGCAACGGCGTGCAGTATCCGCCTGGCAGTTTGCCTTACGAGCAGCACCTGGCAATGGGCCTTATTGAGCCAAACGCATTGGCATCCCTGCCGGTCTACCCAGTGCAACTCTACGAGGGCGCATTGCTGCTCATCGCGTTGCTCATGCTATGGCGTCTCCCCCGGAGGCAATTCGAGAAAGGTGTGCTCACGATTCTCGTTGTCTGCGCTTATGCCTTCATTCGTTTCTTTATCGAGTACCTTCGGGCAGATGGACCCGTTGTGCTGGGCAACCTGACGGTCACGCAGTTGCAATGCCTTTTCCTGCTCGTCAGCGCCGTCTTGTTGCCACGACTGCTGCGTCCTGGAAAACGACAGCGAGCCACCTGAGTACAACCTTCGCGCACAATTTCGTCGTATGATTGCGGCATGCAAGCTGTGATCGACATTCAAAGCCTTACGAAAACCTACGCCGGGGGCTTTCAGGCCCTCAAAAACGTCAGCTTGTCCATCAACCGGGGCGAGATTTTTGCGTTGTTAGGCCCAAACGGTGCGGGTAAAACGACTTTGATCAATATTGTTTGCGGCATCGTTAATCTCACAGACGGAAAAGTCCTGGTCGATGGTCATGACATCGTCCGCGACTTTCGCCTCGCGCGAGCGAAGATCGGGCTGGTACCACAGGAACTGCCGGCCGAGAGCTTCGAGACGGTGTGGAATACCTGCCGATTTAGTCGCGGCCTGTTTGGAAAGCGTGCGAATCCCGAACACATCGAGAAGGTCCTTAGGTCCTTGTCCCTCTGGGACAAGAAAGACACGATAGGCATGGCGTTGTCGGGAGGCATGAAGCGCCGCGTCCTTATCGCGAAAGCCCTGGCGCATGAACCGGAGATCCTGTTTCTCGATGAGCCGACCGCAGGTGTCGATGTCGAGTTGCGCCTGGATATGTGGAACGTGGTCAAGGCGCTGCGCGAGGAGGGCGTAACCGTTATTCTGACCACCCACTATATAGAAGAGGCTGAGCAGCTCGCGGACCGCGTCGGCGTCATCAATAACGGCGAAATTATTCTGGTAGAAGAAAAAGACAAATTGATGCGCGAGATGGGCAAGAAGCAGCTTACGCTGCACCTGTACGATCCGCTGGACGCCGTTCCGGCAGCGCTGGACGAGTATCAACTCGAACTAAGCGATGACCGGCAGGCGATAACCTATAACTACGATACGAAAGGCGAGCACACCGGAATCACGGACCTGATCAAAGAGCTGCGCGACGCCGGTATACGCTTTAATGATCTGCAGACCACGCAGAGTTCGCTTGAGGATATCTTCGTCGACCTGGTGCACAAAGCACAATGAATATATACGCCGTGAAAGCCATTTATCGTTACGAAATGTCGCGCATGTTTCGGACAGTTGTGCAGAGTATCGTCGCTCCGGTGCTGTCGACGTCGTTGTACTTCGTCATCTTCGGTTCGGCAATCGGATCACGCATCACCGAGATCGATGGTGTTAGCTATGGTTCGTTTATAGTGCCGGGCCTGATCATGCTGTCGGTAATGACGGAGAGCATTTCAAATTCTTCATTCGCCATTTATTTTCCGAAATTCACCGGCACTATTTTCGAGATATTGTCGGCGCCCGTGTCTTACGGCGAGGTGCTGCTGGGCTACGTCGGTGCCGCCGCCACGAAGTCGGTCATTATCGGCACAATCATTCTTGGAACCGCGAGCTTCTTTGTGGACCTGGAAATCGCGCACCCGGTGATCATGGCTACTTTCCTTTTACTTACCTGCGTTTCTTTTTGTCTTTTCGGGTTCATACTCGGCATCTGGGCCGATGGTTGGGAAAAGCTGACGATTGTCCCGATCCTCATCATCATGCCGCTGACTTTCCTCGGTGGCACGTTCTACTCGATCAGCATGCTGCCACCCGTTTGGCAAACAATTAGCCTTTTTAACCCGGTTGTATACCTGATTAGCGGTTTCCGCTGGAGCTTTTACGAGAATGCCGATGTCAGCGTCGCGTTGAGCCTTGGCATGGCCGCAGGTTTTCTCATCGTGTGCTTAGGCGTTGTGCGCTGGATCTTCAAAACAGGCTACAAGCTGAGAACCTGAGTTCGAAACCCAAAGCGACGTTAGGCAGCTAGCGGAAACGGCTTTCCCAAAGCGGACCGTTAAGGACATACTGGACCGATAATTTCTCATCGCGAAATAATCGAGAGGATCGCGGGCGCACGATGAATAGATTTTGTTCGGTCTGGTCATTTCTGCTTTGCTGTTCTGCATCTGTCTGCAACGCGGAGTCAACATCTATGACGGATATAGAGCCCCCTGGAAGAGGTCTGCATTCAGTCGGATCGACGAATATGGAAGTTGCGTCTGAGTATGCGAACATCGGCGACGAGGCGATGCACGAATTCCTGTTAGGTCGTCCCGAAGAACCGGATAACTCGCGCTATGTAACCGACATACTGAAATACCCTGAATCGGCGTGGGTCATCGATGTGCCGGTTCCCGACGAACGCACGTTGTATGGCCCGGCCAGCGGTCAGAGCTTGCCGGTCGTGACGTTCCTGACGTATCCATCAAGGGCGAAACAACAGAAAAACAGTTATGCGTTTCCCTATCACGATGCCACTTACGGCGTTTTCGAGAACATGCTTGGTGCCGGGGAGGCACCGAGCTTTGCTGATCCCGACGAACGCTATCCACTGATTATTCTTGCGCACGGTGGATCGGCGCATGGCATTTACGACGTAAGACACGCACATAATCTCGCCAGCCACGGGTATATCGTCGCAGTCATCTTTTATGGAGACGATCGTACTGCTTACGCGGACAATCCGAATCATCACGTGGCATTTCTCAGGCCTCTGCTTACGAAAGCCGTTCTGGACTCACTCCTTGAGAGCGAAACATTTGGCGCTCATATTGACACCGAAAATATCGGAATCACCGGCCACAGTTACGGCGGCTTCACTGCACTCGCATTGGTGGGAGGACCCTATCTGGGCAATACCGCGACAGTCAGCGACAAGCGCATCAAGGCCGGTGTCGTCGCAGCGCCCTGGGTCGGCGGCAACTACGACGGCAGCGATTTTTTTGCGTTTGGCCCCAACAACAGTGACCTGAATCGGGTAACCACACCGATGATCTGTTTTTTCGGTACGAAGGACGAGAACACATTGGCTTCGTTTATCCTGCCGGCCGCCAAACAATTATCCGGCCCGACTTATGTCGTCGAATTGGTCGATCAACCGCATATCTTTGAGCAGGGTTCCTGGGAAGATCGTGACAACTGGGAACTGTTGTTCTTTTCCGCCTATTTAAAGAATGACCCGGCATCGCTCGAAACGCTTAAGACCGCCCGTTCAATGAAAGGAGGCAACGAGGACGTTCAGCTATTCGACTATCAGAGATCGAATGGCAACGACTGAGTGCTTATGGTCGGTAGGCGAAGGTCGCAAGGAACCTGAACGAACGGCAGCTTTCGGTGAGAGCGGACCTCCAAAGTCAGGTCCACGAAATCCAAGTCAGTGAACAACCGCTAAGCAGCGCATAGCCGACAGTCGAGGGATCTAAGGTAAACTGTCTGCTACTGACGCAAAGCAGGCCTTCGGAAAACCAATCTTCAGGGCGTGACCATGAACAGGCATTTTTCACTAGCATTTTTCTTCTTTGTAGTCGCCTGTTCGCCGGCCCCGGACTATTCGCAAGCTGTACGGGAGTTTCAGGGTCACAAGAATGACGGCAACGTGGAATTAGCATTGAACATGTTCGCCGATGAGCCTAGTTTGCAGTTCGGACCGCTCGGGACGATCTCTGGTTTGAACGAGATTCGTGGCATTCTCGAATATGACCTTGCGCTCAATACGCAATTGCGACTCGAAAGATGCGAGGCTGCTGCGTTCGAGGTGACGTGCCGCGTAATCGAAACGAACGACTGGCTCAGATTGGTCGATATCGAATCAATTACTTACGCTGAAAACAAGTTTACTTTCGCGACAGACGGTCGCATCAAATCAATCGCGGCGACGTTATCTGCCGACTCAGGGCAACTGCTTGGGGCAGCCATGGCCCAATTTGATGCATGGGCCAAGATAAACCGTCCGATCGAATACGCAGATTTATTCTCGGAAGATGGGGCTTTTGTATATAGCCGCGAGAACGGAGAGAGAGTCTTGGCGCTCCTCCGGCAATGGCGTAAGGAATAGTTGGCCGGCGGCTTCTTTTCGCCGGAAGCGGCCATCGAGGGGATAAACTGACGAACGACTGCTGCTGGGCCACGTTGCGGTCAGTCGCAGATTTCACGGTTCTCTTGGGGTTAGTTGCCATGCAAAAGTATTCGACAATCACTTGCCCAGAATGCGGGCACTCAAAGCGAGAGTTGATGCCCACGGATGCGTGCCAGTTCTTCTATGATTGTGAGGGCTGTGGTGCATTGCTCAAGCCCATAAAAGGTGATTGCTGCGTGTATTGTTCATACGGTGATACCAAGTGTCCGCCCATTCAAGAGGGAAACGACTGCTGCACGTAGTGGCCATGCGACCACCGCTTTTGGCCGCTACGAGCCCCTCGGTTGCTAGACGAGCGGCAGGCTGCTTTGAGAAAAACGCAGTCGTTCTGTTGTGCTGTGAGCAGGGCGACCAAGAATCTAAACGATTCCAAAAACTTTGGCATTGCCAACGAGATTGATATCACGATGAAACGCTATTCGTTTACCTGGTGGTTAGTCATTCTACCTACCTCAGTAACTGTCGGTGGAACTACGATTCTGCTTACCAGCAATTTTACAGATTGGGGCGTCATGGCGCTCGTTGCTGTTGCTGTCGTTTCAACATTCGTCGCAGACTTGGCGATTGCTGCTTCGATGGAGGCTATTGCGCCAACCAAGGTGAGTATCGGTCCCGGCGAAAAGCATCTGGACTCCGATCTCGTGTCTGAAAAAGCTACCATCACGTCTGGTTTCGACTCAATCTCACACGGCCAGGTTTCGGTACGAGGTGAAACATGGCGAGCTATTCGAGCGCCCGATGATACCGGGAACCTCACCACAGGAATGTCAGTAAACGTAGTTGATCGCGACGGCCTTACGTTAGTTGTATCAACCAGGTCTGGATAGCAATGTGGCATTCTGGGTGTCGCGTCGACCAATTGATATCGCAGCCGAAAGCAGCCGCCCAAGTGATACGATGACTAGCTGCTACTGATCAAATTGTCTTGCTCAATTTCCGCGGACGGTTTCGTCTGAATTACTGAATGCGATTGAAGTTTCGTAGTACCACAGGCATCTTCGCTACATGACTCAGCATGAATACGTGTTCATTGCTATCTCGGTAATACTGGGCCTGGCGCTCACGCGTCTGCTTAATTCCGTAGCCGGACTGATCCGCGCCCACAAGCGCGTCACCTTTCACTGGGCGACCGCGTTGTGGGGCGCCGTCATCATGCTATTCATATTGCAGCTATGGTGGGTCGGCTGGGAGCTGCGCTCGGTCACGGAATGGACGATCATCGATTTCTTCGTTCTGGTGATTGGTTCGATATTCGTTTATGGCGCAGCCGAACTCGCGCTGCCGACCGAGGACTACGATATTTCCAGTGATACGGAGCTGGTCTTCCTGACACACAGTCGCTCATTCGGACGATTATCGGCACTGTCGATGCTTGGCTATTTCTGTATTGGACCACACGTCAACATAACGATGTTCGGTAATCCACCGCTGCTTTCGTTTCTGTTTCCACTAATTGGCGGCAGCCTGATGCTGCTAATCGCACTGAGGCCAGCATGGTTTGAGTTTCTATCAGTCGTGTTCGCCGGCTATGCGATTCTGATCCTGTATCTGACCGCGTGAACGGCCACCTCTGGTGAAAGCAGACATTTCACCCTCTTTCGAACCTCGCTGCCTCATGACGCTGTTGAGACCCTGCCAGCATGCATACCCGTCTAATCTGTAGAAGCCTTGCTAGCCGATGAGAGGCGGGCTGATCAGGTGTGGGAACTGTGGAATGCTCGGGCAATAACCGATGATTTGCCGGCTGAGGCGCACGAACTATAGCGCGTCTTTGAGTTGCGTCGAGTGCGTGTCGGAGAAGAGTTTCTTGACGAACCGGAAGGCCCACCAGAGATTGAGTCCCAGTCCGCAGGTGAACAAATAGAAAACGAGGATCTCTACGGGGCCAATGGGGTCAAGCACGAGTGTCTCCTAATGATGCGGTTGAATGACTGAAGCGCTCGCTGGTGCGAACAGCAAAACCATGTTAGCTGAGTGCCGCCATTCGAAAAAGCGGCTGGTTCACAAAAGCCGATACTGGGCAGGATTATTCGACCGTTGGGCAGGCCCTATAGATTGCGAACCACGCTCTAAAGATAGGGGGTATCGTCGAGGTCGAACTCGACCTCGACGTTAGCGCTCGGGGGCAGTTTGGCCATTGCCTCTCGCAGCATCTCGACGTGCTCGGTCTCCTCATCTCGAAGCTCGGTGAACAGTTCCCGGACCGCGGGATCGGCGATGCCGGGCAAGGCCATGTCGTAGAAGTCATAGGCCTTCTTTTCAGCGGCGAGCCCAATCTCGAACGCCTGGACGGTGGACATGCCGTGGCGCGGCGCCCCCATTTCCGGGGCCTCGACGTCGAACAGGTCGTCTAGCGTCAGCCGCGCGGGGGCATCACCGAACAGAGCCTTGCGCCGCGCCTCCAGCTCTTGGCCGTGCTTGGCCTCGTTCTCGGCCATCGTGACGAAGAAAGCTCCAGCATCGTAGCCGCCCGTGCGACCGAACTGGGAGGCGAACATCTGGTAGCGGTGGCACGCCTCCATCTCGATCAGCTTCGCGAGGTCGAGGGCGTCCATTAGGCTGAGTTTGGACAGGTCAAGACGGGTGGACATTGAATCGACTCCTGGTTCTGGGATTGACGGCCCGAAGCGGCCCATCGGGTGCGCCTCAAGCGATCCGCAACAGCCGAGTTCCGTCTGCGGGCCCCGCGGCTCTTCTAACGGTACGATGATAACACCGCCGAGCGGATTCGAGCGACATTGCGCAGGGTCTCATTACGTCATTTGGGTGGAAGTGCAGGGCCTGAAACACCGGTGCAACGGGCGAACCGACACGGTTCTGGAAATCGGTTGCGGCGCTTTTCGTGAGGGCGCAATCAGTCCATGGGTCGCTATTTTTGGCAAGGGTACTGGTTCGCAAGTGCCTGCAGGCGTTGCATGCGCTCGGCGCATGCACGGCGTGTTGCATCCAGGTCGATTTTCTCGTCATCGAATCGACGCTGCCGATGAAAGTATTCCGCTGGATCGGTCCCGTCGGGCTCGACGCTGACTCGATAGGTGGCGCCATCGTAGACTTCGTAGAGCGGGAACAGACCACTCGCCACGGCCAGTCGCACCAGTTCCACGGAGTCCTCGGGCTCGGACTTCCAGCCCGTCGGGCAAGGCGAGTGCAACAACAGGAAACGCATTCCGCTAATCGCAAGTGCCGTCGCCAGCTTGTGAGAAAAATCGTCCGGATTAGCGATTGAGAGCGTCGCGGCATACGGAATCCGGTGCGCAACCATGATCGACATGATGTCTTTCTTGCCCTCGATTTTGCCCCACGGTGTGGTCGTTGTTCTTGCGCCAGCCGGCGTTGCCGAGGAGCGCTGCCCACCGGTGTTGCCATAGATCTCGTTGTCGTAACAAATGTAGATGATGTTCTCGTTGCGCTCGGCTGCGGCCGACAAGGTGGCCAGGCCGATGTCGTACGTGCCGCCGTCGCCCGCCCAGCAAATAACCTGGCCCGGTTCGTTATTGAGGTCGCGGATAGTTGCTACGCCGGACGCTATGGCCGGGGACGATGCGAACGTTGTGGCAATCGTCGGCACGCCGTAGCTCGTTGTCGGAAAGGCGCCCGCGGTGACGATACCGCAGCAGGCAGGGATCACAAGCGTACAGGAGTCGCCGGCTTCGGTGAGTGCTCGACCCAGCATGGTCAGGCCGACGCTCATGCCGCAACCGCCGCAGTTCGTGTTACCGGGCCGGAGCAGGCAGGCCTCGGAGCAGGGAATCGTCGGACGTTCCTGAAGCTGGCCCGGTGCCATTGTCGAAGTCATTGCAGGGTCTCCTTGCCGGTATCGATGCCCATCCATACAGGATCGCCGGCCTCAGATCGCGAGCCAAGGTCGGTCAGGATGTCGTCTATCACGGCCGGTGTAACGTCGCCGCCGCACAATCCCGTGAGATAGTTCTGAATCAGCACGTCGTCGCGGTGGCCCTGGAATGCGGCCCGGGTGTCCTGCCAGAATACGCCGCCGGCGCCGGCGGCATAATTGCGGTCCAGTACCGCCAGGCGTTTCGCCGAATGGCAAGCCGCGCGCAGTGCCGCCTCGGGAAATGGACGAAACAGCTTCAGCTTCACGAAACCGATCTTTTCACCCACCGCGCGCCGTTGCCGCACCACTTCTCGCACGGTCGTGGCAATGGTGCCGCTCGCAAGCAGCACAAGTTCGGCATCTTCGGTAGCAAACGTCTGGATTACATCGCCAGGATCGCGACCGAAGATCTCTGAAAAACTCTCCCGGCATTCCTGGTAGACCTGCGGCACGCGCCGCATCGCTTCGTCGATTTCCAATCGCATCGACAAGCCTTCGTGGGGCCAGGCGAGGCCACCGAGCGTTCGGGCCTCGTCATAACGCATACGGTGCGGCAGGTCGAGGTCCGGCAGGAAACGATCAACGTCTTTCTGCTCAGGCAGCGAAGTTTCGGTCTGCGTATGAGACACGATAAAGGCATCCATGCAGGTGAGCACCGGCAACAGAATGCGCCGATCCTCGGCCAGCCTGAACGCGAGCAGCGTGGTATCCAGCACCTCCTGGTTGTCCTCACAATAAAACTGCAGCCAGGCGAAATCCCTGAGCATCAGCGTGTCACCCTGGTCTGCCCAGATATTCCATGGCGGACCCAGCGTACGATTCACCGCTACCATAACGATCGGCAGTCGGTAATAACCGGCCACCATGATGTTCTCTGTCATGTAAGCGAGGCCGTTGGCCGAGCTTGCCGTGAAGGCTCGTGCACCGCTCATCGATGCGCCCATGGACACGGCCATCGCGCTGTGCTCGCTTTCTACCGGCACCACTCTTCCTTTGCTGAATGGAAACTTCGCGACGTACTCAACAATCTCGGTTTGCGGCGTGATCGGGTAGATACCGCAGGCGACGCCGCGCGCTGTTCGATTGGCCTCGCCCGCAACACTCAAAGCGTAGCCGGCAGCGTGGTTTCCAGTAACGACCTGTACGGACATTGTCGCTCTCCATTCCGGCTATAAATGACTCATGAATATGACGTTGCGTGGGCACTCAGCCATGCATACGCCGCAGCCCTTGCAGTATGCGTAGTCGAATTCGAGGCGGTGACCCACGCGTTTCAATACGCCTTCCGGACAGTAGGTGCAGCATAGGTCGCACTCGTTACAAACGCCGCAGGACAGACAGCGAGCAGCTTCGCTGGAATCCTCGAGACCCATGTGCACTTCGTCGAAAGTCGAGCGTCGCTCGGACATTGCGAGCGAATCGCCTTCGGATGAGAGTTGACGTTCGAAAACGTGCAGCTTCATCGTATCGGCACGTGCGACGTCGTCACTCCAGACATCCACATCGCGCAATGCCTCGGCGTGCTCGGTAAGGCGCACCTGCTCCCCGCTCAGCACGTTGTGTATGTGTACGGCCGCGCGCCTGCCGCTGCCAATCGCCGCGGCCACTGTCCCGTCTCGCGTGGCGAGATCACCTATCGCGAACAACGGCGTCTCCAGGAGCCCTAATAGCTGACTGCCTTCTCTGACTTCGGTGCCCTCTGGAAAGACCGATACGTCCGGAGACTGGCCGAGTGCGAGGATGACGCGGTGGCAGGCGAGCTCAAAGTCTGAATCCGGTATTTCTATCGGCGAGCGGCGCCCCGACTCGTCGGGTTCGCCGAGCTCCATGCGCCGGCAGGTAAGTCGATAATGTCTCTTCATGCCATCGCCCGGCTCTTCGCGCAGCGCAACCGGCTGCGTCAGCAATTCCATATCGACGCCTTCCTCGAGGGCCTCGTCGATTTCTTCGCCGATGGCCGGCATCTCCTGCCGGCTCCGTCGATAAACCACCCTTACGCTCTCGGCGCCCAGTCGCAGAGCAGAGCGTGCGGCATCCATGGCCGTATTGCCGCCACCGATGACAAGGACATCCTCGCCATCGACGCGCACGTTGCCACGATGCACGTGATCGAGGAAATCGATGCCCTGGGTCACGGCCTCAGTGCCGTCCATTCCCAGTTGCAGATCCCGCTGCTCCTGCAGGCCGGTGGCCATTAGCACCGCATCGTGCTCGCGCGCGAGCTCGAGCAATGTCTTGCGATCGATCCGACGCTCGGTTTCAACGTTCACGCCAAGAGCGAGTATGCGGTCGATTTCACGTGCGACCACGTCCTCGGGTAGTCGAAATTCCGGAATGCCGCTTCTTAGCAAGCCGCCTATTTCGGGCCCGGATTCGAACACGTTGACCCGATAGCCAAAGCGTGCGAGATGATACGCCGCCGTCAGGCCGGCAGGACCGGATCCTACGACCGCGATGCGCTCGTCGCGCTCAGCCAACGGCTTGGGTGTAACCTGGCCGTGGTCGCCCGCATAGCGCTCCAGCTGGCGAACGTTGACCGCGCCGTCAAGCTCAATGCGGTTGCACGCCTCCATGCACGGCGCGGGGCAGGCGCGACCGCAGATCGATGGAAACGGTGTGCTGCGCAGAAGGATCTCCAACGCCTCGTCAGGCTCATTGCGAGCCAGGGCGTTGAGGAATCCCTGTACGTTGTTGCCCGCCGGGCAGATGTGATTGCAAGGGGGAATCATCTGCCGACGCTTCGGCTGCTCGGTCGCCCAATTGCCCGTCTTGATTGCCGGCAGTGCCGCGCCGGCTCCCGCCAGGATACTGGGTCCGCGCGACTCGTCCGCCAGCCCGACAGCGTCGTCAACGGGACCGACGTCGCTCGGTGATTTAACGAGCTGGACTTCCTCATAGGCACGGGTGGCGGCGGTCAGGTTCGAACCTTTGAAGCCGAGATGCTCGAGTGCCGCGCACATCTCGCCCAGCGGAATTGCCAGCATTCTCGACACCGCTCCGGCGAGCGCGGTGTTGACGATGGGTACGCTGCGAGTGCCGAGGTTGTTGTCGCGCGCAATCGTGGTCGCATCGACTGTAGCGAGACGGTTGCGGGCAAACTGGCCGGCAAATTCCTGCGGCGGCTGCGGCGAGTTGATCAGTATCCAGCCGGTGGCTTTCAGCCCTGCTGCAATCGCCGGTCCGACCAGCGTCGGATCCAACACGATGACGTGGTCCGGTTCATAGATCAGGTTGCGATTGGTGATAGGCTTTTCGGAGTAGCGGCAGAATGCCTGAATCGGCGCGCCAGAGCGCTCGGCGGCATACAGACCGAACGCTTGAACTGACAATCCCTTCAAAAACCTCGACGTGGCGATCAGCTTCGCCAGGGTCACACCGCCCTGGCCGCCGCGGCCATGAATTCGGATCTCGATCATCACATCGCTCCGAGGGCAATTGCTTGCCCGCGGTTACTCCTATAATTACTTGCTCCAGGAGTGGTTTGACAACCATCAATATACAGGCTCCCGACGGATTCCCGAATAAGTAGAAGCCGTGAATAGCCGGTCACCCGACCGTCGCAAAGCTACTACGCCCGAAGGCGGACATTCAGCTAATATGCCGTTAAAGGTCTGCAAATGACCCGAAGTGGTCGATGCCATCGGTGACGCGCTTTCTTCAAATGACGTCGTTAGCCGCAATGGGCCTCCCCAAGATATCGCTTGTCAAAGAAGGCAGAGACAATTGAACAGAGAATGCTGGGTAACTCGAGTTGTAACCCTGTGCGCGATGATTCGAGGTCAGTATTACAGCGGTAGACTGGCCGTAGTCCTGTGCCTGGTTGCAGGTGGCGCGATTTCAGCAGCGACTGTATCCGCTGCCGATCGGTCGGAATCCCTGCAGTTGCTCGGTCGCGAGATCGCCCCTGGAACGACCAGCAAATTTCCGTTTATCCCGGACAGATCGTTCGAGGCCTCTTACCTCAATATGCCCGTATTTGTCGCCAGGGGCATGACTCCGGGGCCGACTCTGTGTCTTGCAGCAGGGATTCACGGCGACGAACTTAACGGCGTGGAGATAGTGAGACGGGCGTTCGCAAAGATCGATCCGCAGGAATTGCGCGGCACACTGATCGCTTTGCCGACCATCAATGCCGAAGGTGTTCGAACCGGCAATCGCTATCTGTCGGACCGACGCGACCTTAACCGGGCATTTCCGGGCAGTACTGGCGGCAGTGTTGGAAGATTGATCGCACATGCGATCTTTGCGAAAGTTCTGAGCCACTGCGATGCGCTGCTCGATTTTCATACGGCGTCAAACCAGCGGGCGAATCTCCCGCAGATTCGCGCCGATCTTGCCGATCCGGCAATTCGGAATTTGGCAATACACTTCGGTCTCGGCATTGTCGTCAGTGGGTCGGGCCCCGACGGAAGCCTGCGCCGAGAGTCAGCGAAAGCCGGTATCCCAGCAATCATCTACGAAGCTGGCGAGCCGTTCCGCTTCCAGGAGGATGAGATCAAACGCGGCGTACAGGGTGTTGAGAACGTCATGGCATATCTCGATATGACAGAGTTGGCCGATCAGGAAATCCCCGCTGCTCGTATCTACGAGCGCTCGAGATGGATTCGAACCGCCCGTGACAACGGCGGGTTCTTCTTCCCGACCGCCAGGCTGGGCGACATGGTGGACGCCGGCGACTTGCTTGGCCAGCATCGTCGATCCGCTAACCGATGCATCTATCGACGTAATCTCTCCGCTCGCAGGTGAAATAATCGGAATGGCCGTTCCGCAACCGGTACTGTCGGGATACGCGCTATTTCACGTGGCTTGGCATGATTCCGATTGAGTAGGTCGCCGTGACCAATCGTGCGCCCTGAGCAACCAGGACGAGACTCCCTGGCAATTGCAGCTTCCGCGAATGACTGCTTTCCGCTCGTTTCCCATCGAGTGTTCTTTCCGTACCGCATCGCGTATTCGTAATAGTCACGGGGCCGGTAGACAAATAATCGCTTATGGTCGCTAACTGCCCGTCTTTCTAGTGTGAACTCGGCCAAGAAATAAGATCGAAAGAGAATGACAACTTACGGTGTGCATGAATTCAGCGCCTGTCTATTCCACTCTTCTGGGCTTCCGCAAAGCGATTGAGTGTCCGTAAGCATTTGCCGCGCTGCAACATTTGACCCATGTTCGGACCGATAGCCTTATACGACGCTGGAAAATCCACCGGACAATGCGTCAAGAGGTCTGCAAATGACGGACTCTATCCAGCCATCTGCTAATATTGGCTCAACGCAAAGGAGATGACGCAATGCCCAACTACAAGCTTACGTATTTTGATTTTGACGGCGGGCGCGGTGAGCCTATCCGAATCGCATTTCACGTGGCAGGAATAGATTTTGAAGATAATCGCTTGTCGTTCCCCGAATTTAGCGAGATGCGGCAGGGCACGCGCTTCAATTCATTGCCCGTACTCGAAATTGATGGCGCCGCCGTCACCCAATCCAACGCGCTGTGCCGCTACGTGGGCAAGATGGCGGGTTTGTATCCCGCGGACGATCTGCAGGCACTTTACTGTGACGAAGTACTTGACGCCCTCGAGGATATCAACCATTACATCGTGCCAACGTTTGGCCTTGAGGGAGAAGAGCTTCGGCTGGCGCGCGAAAAACTCGTAGACGGTTGGTTGTCCGTTTACTTGCGAGGGCTGGATGAGCTATTGGCCCGCGGAGGCGGAGAATACTTTGCAGGCAATGACCTGACCGTCGCTGACCTGAAGGTCTTCGTTCAAACGCGTTGGCTGCGCTCTGGAAGTCTCGATTACATCCCGAAAGATCTGGTGCCGCGACTGGCACCGGGCCTCGTCGATCACCAGGAGCGTATAGAGAGTGACTCACGCGTGGCCGCATATTACGCGACTCGCTCGTAGTGCCCGCTCCAACAAACGTTCATTCGTGTGGATGAGTTTCAATCAGGTAACGCAGTTGCGTGCAAGCTTGCTCGACAAGACTGTTGCATAGGGAGAACGACATGGGACATAGAAACTACTGCGCCGTATCCGGCGTGCTTTTTTCTCTGGTTGCTTTGGCTCACTTACTAAGAATCGTATACGGCATGTCGATTCAGGTTGAAGAATACGTTGTCCCGATGTTCGTGTCGTGGATGGGATTAATCGTGCCGGCCGGATTGGCTTTTTGGGCGTTTCGGATCAGCCAGGAATCAAACGCGGCCTAACAACGTACCGAAGCTGCCAATAGAATGTGATGTCAGTCGGACAGCGTGTACTCGTCGATGACGTTTTCTATGGCTTCGGCACACACGGCGCAAAACGCCTCAGCCCGAGTGAACATCAGGCAGTTCTGTTCCGAGCGGTAATAACCTTCGGCCTGGTAGTTGCCGCCTTCAAACGCACCAATGACACCCTTTTGACCCGACTTCTCGAATAATGCGTCGGTGTACTCCTTGGTGTATCTGAACAACGCATTCATTTCGCCTTCGCTGACGTTCGCCGCGCGCATTTCCTCGCGTCGCTTCTGGTACGCGCGCGAGTGCTCTTCGTAATCAGCTTTTGGCCACGGCGTCGGCAGCGGTGTGCCCGATTTGACGAGGTGTTTCCACTTCAGGTTGTCAGGGTGCAGTAATGCCGTCACGTTGGGTTCATAGGGCTCGATGATTTCGCTCGGTGCCTCGTAGGCCACAGAACTGGTGTAATACTCATCGGCGAGGCCGGCAAAGTGATGTCCGAACTCGTGCACGAACAGGTAGGGGGCCCACTCATTGTTTGCGGCAGCCGTGCTGAACAGGCCGTAAATTCCGCCACCGCCGTAGACTTCGGTATTGGTCAGGATCTCGACAAAGTCATAGGGCGCTGACGACGCGATACGGCGCATCGCCTTGTTATCGAACGTCAAAATATAGCGTTCCGAGCGAAACGCATCGTAGGTTGCGCCGATGGGTGAATCTCTGAACGTGCCTGTTGACGGTCTCGACACGCCCGACTGCGCGGCGGGCGGGGAAATAGCCCAGACATTGAAGTCGCCCTTGCGTTCTTTGAACGGCGACGTGGCGAAAAGAATGTCTGTGAGTTCAGTTGCCTTGGCAATAAAGGCATCGTGTTCTTCGGCCGTATAGCCGTCACCCAGAAGCAACAAGTCTACGGTGTTAGCAGGGTCTCCACCTTCGTGAATCGCCACAACCTTGTCGGCGTATCTTGCCGATTCGCGGTGTACGAGGACATCGTTCGGGTCGAGCTCGATGCGCCAGATTTCCTCGAACTCGTTGGCGTCGTCACGCTTTTTCAGGACGAGCTCGAAAATATCGGCCTGCGCAGGAAAACGCACCGACTCGTGGAAGGCGCGGTTGATTTCACGTGCTTCTGATGTTGTTTCCCATTCGCCGTAAATACTACTGAAGCTCCTCGACCACGCGATCGTGCCATCGCTGATAATCTCGAACAGATATTTGCCACGCAGCGTTCGGTCTATGGGCTGCGCCAGGTTGCCGGTCCATGGCAGGGGTTCGATGACGACCTGGTCGAGACTGAACAGCTCGGACGCATGGTTGCCGCTATGAAAAAAATCAATACGCATCGTCGCCGGCGATTCCATGGCCCATGCCAGGGATGGCAGCGCGGCAAGCATCAAAATAACCATGTTCTTTTTCATCGGACCTCCCAAACGATTCAGGCGACGACACCGAAGAGCCGGCCGACTCCCGCTGTTAGGGCCATAGCGAGTGCTCCCCAGAAAGTCACTCTTATGGCTCCGGTCATTACTGGTGCGCCACCTGTGCGTGCCGCCAGACCGCCCAGTCCAGCGAGGAAGATTAGCGATGCAGCGGCGACCGCGGGTATCAGCTTTGTTCCAGGAACGGCCCAAGCGACTATCAATGGGAGTGCGGCACCGATGACAAACGTGCCCGCCGAAGACAATGCGGCTTGAACCGGCTGAGCACTAATAATATGGGATATGCCAATTTCATCCCTGGCATGCGCGCCAAGCGCATCGTGGGCCATCAGCTGATCGGCAACCTGCATCGCCAAATCGGGTTCAAGGCCCCGACCTTCATATATATGAGCAAGTTCGGCCTTCTCGACCTCGAAATTTTGCTCCAACGACAACCGTTCCTGCTCCAGATCGGCGTTCTCGGTATCGGATTGAGAGCTGACAGACACGTACTCGCCCGCCGCCATCGACATGGCGCCAGCCACGAGTCCCGCAACACCCGCAAGCAGAATATTGCTGTGCGCTGCGCTTGCCGCCGCAACGCCGATAATCAGGCTTGCGGTCGACACGATGCCATCGTTTGCTCCTAAAACGGCAGCGCGAAGCCAGCCTACTCGATGCGCCCTGTGATCTTCATGGTGACTCATGTAAAACTCGCTGGAAATCCTGATTAATGGATGCGGAGGGTTGCGATTCGCCCGCATCCTATCATGCGAGTGGCTCACTCCAGTCGCCAGGCATATCCGACATGGCAAGCGCCTAGTACTATACTCGGCACCAAGCCAATACTCGATCTGGCGAACCTACAATAATCTGGGAGCCTCCTGCTGATGAATACCGTTGTCCGCCAAACCCTTCGCGCCTTGTGCCTGTGCTTTTTGACAGTCCTCGCACTGGCTCAGACAGGAAACGCACAGTCTGATGCGCTGACCCTGGAGGAGATCGTATCTCTGAAGCGAGTTAGCGACGTTCAAATGAGCCCCAAAGGCGACCGGATCGCGTACTTGTTGTCTGTTCCCAGGGAACTATACAAAGAGGATGACGGCAGGCCTTATCACGAACTGCACATCGTTGACTTCGACGGCGTGTCGCGGCCTTACGTGAGCGGCAAGACGGATATTTCTGCCTTCGCGTGGTCCGTTAACGGAAAGTCGATCTATTTCCTTGCGCAGCGCGACCCGGACGCAAAATTCAATTCACTCTACGAAATCGCGGTAGCAGGCGGCGAGGCCGTCGAGATATTCACGCACGTCAACTCGATTGGCAGCATTCATCCGTCGCCGGACGGGAAGGGCATCGCGTTCCTGGCCGCCGACGCGCCGCCGGAGAAGCGAGAGGAGCTCGAATTGAAGGGCTTCAAGGCCGTTGTCTACGAAGAGTCCGTTCAAGAAACCAAAGTCTGGATGCTCGACCTGGAAACGAACGAAGCGCGTATGCAGGATTTGCCGGGCTCGGCATCCGGCTTGACCTGGGTGCCCGACGGCAGTCGTTACGCCGTTGCGCTTGCGCCGACGCCGCTGATTGACGATTCCTACACCTCCCGCGACGTTTACGTCATTAACGCTGAAAAAGGCGAAGTTCTAAACAAGACCGGCTCCGTGGGCAAGCTCGGGCGATTTGAATTTTCCCCGGACGGCGAGCAAATCGCATACATCGGCAGCGTCGATATCAACGACCCCAGTGCTGGGAGGTTGTACGTTGCATCAGCATCGGGTGGAGAGCGGCAGGACCTGGTGCCGGAGTATCCGGGCCACGTGACCGACTTTGCCTGGCAGGACAATACGCACATACGCTGGCTGGGCGGACGCGGTGTCTGGACAGAATGGTCGACGGCTTCCGTCACGACGACAAATGCCCACGGGCCGGCGCCGGCATCGGGGCCGATCCTGCGGGCGGTGGACACGCGCCCTGGTCTAACGGTCTCGGCGGCGATTGCCGACACCCCCGAGCATCCACCGGAAGTCTATTTGTTACGCGATGATGCTGAGCCGAAGCGTCTAACGAACTCGAATCCGTTTTTGAGTCAGCGCCGCCTGGCGAAACAGGAAGCGATCACCTACACCGCACGCGATGGCCTGGAACTTGAAGCCATCCTTATTCACCCCCTTAATAAGAAACGGGGCGGTAATCCACTGATTGTGTTCGTACACGGCGGCCCGGAGGCGCATCAATCCAATGGCTGGATGTCGAGCTACGCCCAGCCGGGACAGGTCATGGCAGCCGAGGGTTATACGGTTGTGTATCCGAACTACCGCGGCAGTACAGGCCGCGGCGTCTATTTTTCCAAGCTTGGCCAGAATGACTACGCCGAGGAAGAGTTCGATGACCTCGTCGATGCCAAGCGTCACCTCGTCGAGAAAGGCTTGGCAGATGCAAGGCGGGTCGGTATCTCTGGCGGTTCCTACGGTGGCTACGCATCAATGTGGAGCGCCGCCGCACTCAGTGACGAGTATGCGGCCGCGGTAGCATTCGTCGGTATTTCGAATCAAGTTTCGAAGTTCGGCACGGGCGATATCCCTTATGAAATGTATAACGTTCACTCACGCGCGTGGCCGTGGGAAGACTGGATGTGGATGTTGAAGCGGAGCCCGGTGTATCACGCGGACAAGACGAAGACACCGCTGCTGATCATGGGCGGCGACAAGGATCCGAGAGTACATCCGAGCCAGTCACTGGAGATGTACCGCCACGTCAAATTGCGCACTGACACTCCGGTTCGTCTCGTCATTTATCCGGGTGAAGAGCACGGTAATCGCAACACGGCCGCAACCTATGATTATGCGTTGCGTTTCAAGCGCTGGATGGATCACTACCTGAAAGGACCGGGTGGAGCGCCGCCGCCGTATGAAATTGATCACGCCGCAAGGCTCGACGAGAGCAGCGACTAGACAGCGATACCACCGGTGACGATTGGCCAGCATCTTGTAGTTGGTCTATATTGATTCGCGGCATTCGGATCAATTCAGGCGACCGTAAGCCCGTCCGCCGCTTTCTCGTAGCAGCCGTCGGGACATCTGTCATCTGACCTTGGTATATCGAGAGTTTAGAGGCCGTACATCGTGCCCGAAGAACGTGAAATCATTTTTTCAGAGTTGACCTTTCAATCGGCCATTCTGGATTCTATTTCGGCCAATATTGCAGTCCTGGATCCCACTGGTGAAATACTGGCCGTGAATTTGCGCTGGCAAGAATTCGCGGACGCTAACCAAATGGACAATGCGTCGCTGGGTATCGGCGCCAACTACCTGGATGTCTGTCGGGCCGCTAATCTGGATCCCAACGCCAGTGCGGCGCTGGACGGAATACTCAGCGTTATGAGAGGGTACCTGTCGTCCTTTTATCACGAATATCCGTGCCATAGCCCGCAGGAGAAGCGTTGGTTCGCACTTCGCGCCTCCCCGCTGATCGACTACCCGAATTTTGTCGTGGTTTCACACGAAAACATCACCGAGCGGGTGTTAGCGGAGATCTTCTCCCCACCGTCCCGATTATAGTAAGCGCGGGCTGCACGAACCAACAAGCTCTGCAAATGGAAAATGAAATGCAGCGCCATATTTGCTGTTCGCAGAATTACAGACAGACAATTGGGGAATGGGATGAACAAACAGACTGTTAGTCGCGTTCACTGGAGCTTCTGGATAATCGGTGCGGTCGCGCTGATCTGGAATGTTATGGGTGTCATGAACTTCTTCATGCAAATGAATGCGGATGCGATCGCAGCAATGCCAGAGACACACCGCGCGATTATCGAAAGCCGACCCGCGTGGGCCACCGGAGGGTTTGCGGTAGCCGTTTTTGGCGGCGCTCTCGGCTGTCTTCTGCTTCTGTTCAGGAAATCAGCGGCGTTCTACCTGTTTATCGCGTCGTTACTTGGTGTGATCGTGACAATGGTCCATACGCTTGATGTGGCTGTTTCGACAATCGACTTTGGTCCCTTCGAGATATTCATGATGATTCTGTCGCCGGTGGTGGTGGCGGCGCTTTTGATCTGGTATTCGAAGCGGGCCGAGCGCAAGGGTTGGATCAGCTAGGAAGCATTCGGTGAGAGTTTTCTTTTACGGCCTCTTCATGGATGAAAGCTTGCTTTCAACGAAGGGAATAAGGCCTGTTGATGTACGTTTGGGCTTCATCGACGGTTATCGCTTGTGCATCGGAGAGCGGGCTACATTGATGCCCTGTCGTGGTGGCCGGGCCTACGGGACGATTATGGACATCGCGGCAGGTGAGGTAACCAATTTATATGCGGTCGAAAGCGTCGCCGATTACTTGCCAGAGCCCGTAACTGTCGGGCTCGCAGATGGCACGCGTGTCGATGCAACGTGCTACAACCTGCCTGGAGACAAAGTTGCCGGGGCGAACCAGGGCTATGCAACACAGCTACTGGATCTGGCGACCCAACTGGGTTTCCCGGATTCTTACCTGGACGAGATTAGATCGGCAAGAGGCGGGACATAGCCTTGTTGCTCCGTGGTTTCGCGCCACACCGGGTTTTTGGACAAAGATCAATGCCGCGTATAGTGTGAAGCCATCGCTACGGACCAGACCCTTGATGTCACGATATCTGTCTGATGGCCACACTCGTCTTCGCGGGCGAAATCATTTTCGGTCTGCCGTTTCATACGGCACGTTTTTTCCGGCCGACGCTGCTGGAGGCATTCGGGTTTACCAATACAGAGCTGGGTGACGTGTTCGCTGTTTACGGCGTTATGGCGATGATCGCGTATTTCCCCGGTGGCATGCTTGCTGATCGATTTTCGGCAAGGTCTCTGTTGACGATATCGCTCGCTACGACGGGTATCGGTGGCTTCTATATGGCCACGTACCCGGGCACCCTGGGCATGGCGCTGCTCTATGGTTACTGGGGGGTGACGACGATTCTGCTATTTTGGGCGGCGCTAATTCGGGCGACCCGTGAGTGGGGTGGCGCCGTATCGCAAGGCAAGGCATTCGGCATTCTTGAAGGGGGCAGAGGAGTGGCGGCGGCGTTATTCGCTACCTTCGGGATCGCGGTTCTCGCCTGGTATTTTCCCGACAACGCGGCGCTTGTGAGCAATGAAGAGCGACGCACTGCGTTTCGCGCCGTCATCTTGCTGTACTCATTTGCCGCGATTGCGGCCGCCGTACTTCACCTGGATCCTGATCCCCCCCGTCAAGCACCTCGGAGACTCAAGTCAAAGTCTTTTTCACAGAGCGGCGGTTGTAACGACGCGCCCGCTGGTTTGGGCGCAGGCGGCTGTGATCATCTGTGCGTACTGCGCCTATAAAGGGCTGGACAATTACTCGCTTTATGCGGTGCAGGTTCTGGGCATGAACGAAGTGGATGGGGCTCAACTATCTGCTTACGGTGCCTACATTCGACCAGTCGCGGCGATTGCGGCCGGAGTTGTTGCCGATCGTTGGAGTGCGAGCAAGACGATCGGCGCTTTGTTCTTCGTTTTGCTTATTAGCTACGCGATGCTGTCTTTCGCACTGCCCGATGGTTCCGGGCTGATGGTCATCTATGCCAACATTTTTGTTAGCTTCTTTGCCGTGTTCGGATTGCGCGGAGTCTATTTCGCTTTACTGGAGGAAAATAAGACACCGCAGTATCTCACCGGCGCCGTAACCGGCATGGTGTCGTTTGTGGGTTATACGCCGGAAATTTTCTTTGCACCAATCACAGGTCGTATTCTCGACGCATCTCCAGGCATTGTCGGCCACCAAAACTATTTCCTGTTCCTGACGGCCGTCATGGCCGTTGCTATTGTCGTCGTTGCGTGGCTGCTGCGGCTGCAAAAGTCCGACTCTCAGGCGCACTGGCCGCAAAGTCCCGTTCTCGATACGCAGCCCAGTACGAAATAATAGTGGCTAGCAACCGGTCTACTCGGATGACGATGTGGGGTGTTGAATGCCGAACAAAATCCGATTAAGAGATCAGCTACAACGCAACGCAGTGGCGCTAATCAGTCTTGCCATCGCGATCAGCAGCCTGGGCTACAACACCTGGCGAAATGAGGCGAGCGAGTACAACCGCAACCAACGCTTAATTTCCATCGAGGTTTTGCGCAACATCGGCCAGCTGCAGCAGGTCATTTTTCACAATGTCTGGGAAATGGACGCACAGGACAAAGGTAACCCGCGAACAGCTTGGGTGTACGTTCTGGCGATCAAGGACCTTTCACAGTTACTTGACGGTCCGGTTCCAGAGTCGGGCACTGACCTCTGGACAGTGTGGGGCAAGGAGTGGGATGAACTCAAGCCGGGCAACGATTCCTACGATCGAGTGACCGACGCTCTGGATACCGTGCGCGAGGACACGCACGCGTTGCTGCGAAGTCTCGACTAGCGCATACTTTTTCGATTCCGGTCTCCTAAGAGGGAAGAACATGTACAAGAATCTTGCCATGTTGCTGGCATTCGGTCTCGTCGCCTGTCAGCCCGCGACAGAATCTGCCCCTGAAAAAGCGGCGGAAGTTGAAGCAGACAGTGCACCCGCCGCGGTTGAGGAAGATCGCCTGGTCAGAGTGCTTGGCGCCCAGCCGGAAGATGTGCAGGCGCGCTATGCTTACCGACACCCACAAGAGACACTGGAATTCTTCGGCATTGAGCCGGGCATGACGGTCGTCGAGGGACTCCCGGGCGGTGGCTGGTACACCAGGCTGTTGCTGCCCTATCTTGGTAAAGACGGCCACCTGATCGGCGCGAATTACGCGCTGGACATGTGGCCCTATTTCCCGTTCGGCACCGAAGAATTCGTTGAAACGATGCGAACATGGACAGCGGATTGGCCGGCTAGCGCGGAAGAATGGCGAGCTGATGACAGCGCGACGCTTGATGCTTTCATTTTCGGATCAATGCCGGAATCATTAGCGGGAACAGCGGACGTCGTCTTTCTTGCAAGGGTGCTTCACAACGTTGCAAACTTTGAAGAGGAAGGAGGCTATTTGACAGCGTTGCTCGCCGACGCTTTTGCTGTCCTGAAACCGGGCTGTACGCTCGGAATCGTGCAGCACCTTGCGCGCGACGAGATGTCGGATGCGTTTGCTGACGGAAGTCATGGCTATCTCAAGAAGTCGTTGGTAATTGCCGCAGCGGAGCAGGCCGGGTTTGAGTTTGTTGCTGAAAGCGACATCAATATGAATCCGAATGATCAACCCGGTGAGGACGATATCGTCTGGCGTCTTCCACCCACGTTTGCGACCAGCGCCGACAATCCCGAACTTAAAGCGGAGCTGGCAGCGGTGGGCGAATCCAATCGCATGACATTGAAGTTTCGCAAGCCCGACTAGTGTCCTGGCCCGGAAATCATAGGTACTTACGGGACAGGGCACTCGCGGTCAGTTCACGAGATCAAGGCCAATAATGATGGGGTCGTGGTCTGAAGCCCGATACGGCGAGCCCGCGTTAAACAACGCGGGCTCGCGGCCGTTCTCCAGGTTGTAGTCGAGTAGCGCCGGCTCGTCGGCATTGATGTGCCACTCGATGGTCTCGACAACCTGTGGAACGAGACTCGCCGAGGCGACGGCGTGATCGAGTGCGCCCGCCTGTGAATCGAACACAAATGAGTACGGGTTGCTCTGTGCCTCAAGCAGGTTCGTGAACCCGGCATTCTTCAATGCCGTTAACGGGTCTTCCTGAGTGTAGGCATTAAGATCACCAATAATCAGGTAGTCAGGGTCCCTGCTACCCGTTGGATCTGTTGCCAGCCAGTCTGCAATCGCCGCCGCCGCGGTGGCGCGTGTCTGATTGCAATTTCCCTGGCCGTCACGGCGGTTCGAATCGCCGTCTGCATCACAGGACGAGCCTTTGGATTTCAGGTGATTCACGATGACGGTCAGCACCGCACCCGTGGCATTAACCTCGAATGACTGCGCGAGTGCCGGCCGATTACGGGCGTCATTGAATCGGGAGTCGATGCTTCGATCCAGTAGCGCGAATGTGCCAACCAGATCGATCGTCGACGTTTTGTAGATGAAGCCGGTCTTTATCGCGTCGTCGTGAATTATGCCTGTGTTCAGGAACGCGTATTCGTTGCTGCCGATGCGGATATTCAGCGCATCGACAATCCTCTGTAAGGAGGCGCTGCGATTATTCTCTAACTCGATCAGGCCGACGATGTCGGCGTCCATCATCGCCAAAGCAGAAACGGTTTTCGCGAGCTGCCTGTCCAGTTCCCGGGCGCTGTCAGCTCCACGGCAATTGTCGCTACCCTTTGGACCGCAAACACTTTGACCAGAGTCCACGGTCGAGAAGAAATTAAGGACGTTGAAACTCGCAACCCGCACGCCCCCGCCGATCGACGGACTGCCGGGTCGCGGGTTCACAGAGTCGAACTGCGGAGCCTTCGTCGGCATCAACCGCCAGGATTCGTCGCCGTTGCCGCCACTGCCACGCGAGTAACGCAGGTTGCCAGTGATACCCGCAATCGTGTCACCGGTTCTTATGGAATAACCGACGCCGTTGCCGGCATCCAGAAATCGAATCGGCGTCGCGTTGGATGATCGGCGGCCGTCATCGAGCTCAATGCTTCGTCTCGCGATCAACGACTTGTGCGTCGAGTACGCGGCCTGATCCGGCCCGTTGCTATTGGTGAACTGGTACAAGCGCCCGCCTTGCGACAGTCCAACGGCGCCGAATCGCTCAAGATTGCGAAGGTTCGTCACGGACAAGGTCTGCGGAAACCGTAGCAACATCCCTTCATAGCGCTCGAGATCGGCGATCAAGTCACCCTCGCTATCGCGTGTCACGCTTGCGACCGGCAGCCTGATGTCGGTGGCTTGAACGGCCCCCGAACCGATGATGTTGACGCTCGGCTCGGTAACCTGCGTTTCACCGAAATACTCGTTCACGGTTCCCCGGACCATCACACGATCGCCAACGCTGACATCGATCGCAGGGCTGTTGCCGTCAAATACGAAAATGCCCTCTGATGTCAACGGGTCGGCGTCCGCTATCTCATCCTGGATGTAGAAGCCGCCGAGATTGCTCGCGTCATCCGCATCTTTTTCCTGAAAGTCACCGGTGACTACGCCAGTGATCGAAACTGCCTGTCCTGCCAATGGACTTAATGGTCCATTGCCCTGGATCTCGGCGATTGTTGTTGAGCCCGACGGTGGCAGCAGTGGCACTGCGGGTGCAGTGCCACTGCCGCCACCGCAGGCTGCGAGCAAAACCACAAGGATCGGAAGGATACGCATCCGAGTCATTCTAGCCCATGTCGAACACCAGGAATTCGGCTTCGCTCGAGGCGTTAATCTGAAGCGCCTGTTCAACTTCCAGCGCCGCGCCATCGCCGGCCGACAGCGCCTGGCTATTGACCGTGATGTCACCGTGAATCACCTGTATGAACACCTTGCGATCGTTGCGTAGTTCGAGTGATAGCTCCTTGCCAGGCTCGAGAACACTCGCATACAGGTCAACGTCCTGGTGAATGGTGATGGAGCCTTCCCTGCCGTCACGCGAACCGACCAGGCGCAGGCGGTTGAGCTTCTCCTCTCGCGCAAAGCGTGTTTGTTCATAGCCGGGCTCAAGGCCGTTTTTCTCGGGATAGATCCAGATTTGCAGCAAGTGCAGCTCTGTGTCTTGCGAGTGGTTGAACTCGCTGTGCAGAATGCCGGTTCCCGCGGTCATACGCTGCACTTCACCGGGCGTAATAATCGTGCCATTGCCCATACTGTCTTTGTGTTCGATGGCACCATCGATAACGTAGGTCACGATTTCCATGTCCCGGTGGGGATGTGTGCCGAACCCTTTCCCGGGCGCTATGCGATCCTCGTTGATTACTCGCAAGGTGCCAAATTCCACGCGCTGTGGATCGTAGTATTCGGCGAACGAAAACGTGTGTTTCGCGCGCAGCCAGCCGTGATCGGCACTGCCTCGGGACTCGGATTGAATAATGTCCATCATTGCTTGTTGCCTCCAGGAGGATTATGCGGCCCGCGGCGCCAAGTGAACCAGGTCGGCAATGCGCGCACGTGCTTTGTCCATTGACTCGTCTGCCTGGCTGTTGAGCCTGTCGGCAGCGATTATCTCAACGTCGGTGATACCAATGAAGCCAAGCGCGTGTTTGAGATACGGCGTCGCAAAGTCAACCGGGCTCCCGGCCGGTACGCCACCGGTCGCGACGACGAGATAGGCTTTCTTACCCTCGAGCAGACCTTTGGGGCCGCTGTCGGTGTACTCAAAAGTCAGTCGGGCACGCGCGATCATATCGATCCAGGCCTTCAGCGCCGCTGGGATCGAGAAGTTATAGAGCGGCACGCCGATCACGAGCACGTCGGCGCTCTTGAGCTCAGCCACCAGCGAATCCGAAAATGCCAGCGCATCGTGGTGCTTGTCGGTCCGGGACTCGGCAGGCGTGAAGTTCGCCTCAATCCACGCCTCATCGACAAAGGGAATACCGTCGCTGAGATCGCGGCGGACCGTCTGCACATTGCCGTAGCGGTCGTCGAGGGCGTTTATCAGGTCTCGCGTGAGCTCGCGGCTGGCGGATTGGGCGCTGCGTGCGCTGGCACTCACTTCGAGCACTCGTATTTCATTCGTTTGCATGTCCTTAGCTCTCCTGCGTAGGTACTGTCGAATTTTGATATGCGCAGTTTCGCTGTTGACAATATCGAGATAAAGGCTAGTCTCGACATTTGATTGTTCTGAAATAAGCAACAATATGGATAAATTCGAGGATTTACAGGCGTTTGTCGCGGTAGTGGAAGCTGGCAGCTTTACGGCGGCGGCCGATCGGCTCAATTCCGCGAAATCGGCCGTTAGCCGGCGCATCTCTGCGCTGGAGGAGCGTCTCGGCGTTCAATTGCTGCACCGCACGACGCGGGTCCTCAACCTGACCGAGACGGGCAGCAGCTTTTACGAGCACAGCGCCCGGATACTTGCGGATCTCGAAGAAGCCGAAGCGGCGGTCCAGCAGGAGCATGGGGAATTGCGGGGCACGCTTCGCGTGGCCCTGCCGCTCTCGTTCGGCGTGCGCCACATGTGCAAGCCCATTGCAGCGTTCAGCAAACTCCATCCCAAAGTCCAGTTCGATCTGGATTTTAATGACCGGCGTATCGATTTGATCGAAGAGGGTGCGGATGTCGCCTTGCGCATAGGCCGGCTGCAAGACTCGTCACTTATCGCGCGGCGTTTGTTCGATGTGCGGGCGGTCGTCTGTGCCTCGCCGCATTACCTGAGTGTTCATGGCAAACCAGAAACGCCAGCCGATCTGCAAAATCACGACTGCCTTGTGTACTCCAACTTGGCGGATCCCGGCCGTTGGGAGTACACGGAAAGTGATGGCACCCGGCAAACGGTGGAAGTGAAAGCGGTCATGTCCGCGAGCAGCGGTGACTTCCTGGCAAACGCATCCGCCCATGGCATGGGTATCGTTATTCAACCCACTTTTATCGCGTCCGAATCGATTCGCCGCGGCAACCTGGTGCCGGTTCTCACGGACTACGATTGGCCTATTTCACCTGCCTACGCCGTTTACCCGCCGACCCGTCACCTGTCGTACCGTGTGCGCGCGTTCATCGATTTTCTGGTGGACCGATTTTCCGGGACGCCTCAGTGGGATCGCGATTGCGCGGCGCTCAGCGCCAAACAAACCTGACCGGCGTAGTACAGCGGCAGCCCCAGAACATAAGTCGGTATATCTGTCTGAACGAGACGCAACGAGGCAACCGAAAGGTCCGACAGGAAAAACAGAATGGCGCCCGCAAGAATCAGGATTGTCGCTCCCCGTCCGCGTGTGCCGAATGCGCCGAGAACCATCAGACTGATAACCGCCGTATAGACGTGCACGGGAGTGACAAGCTCTTGCGGAACGTACGGAGCCAGCCACAGCGTTACGGCTATTGCCGCTAGCGCGACAGGCAGGGCCGCAACTATGGCCCACCTGACGCTAATACCCAACACGACGAATGCGGCAATGTAAGCGACGTGTGCGAGGAGAAACGCGCCTAAGTCCTACGAGAAACCGGGATTGGGTTTCTCCGATAAGAGCAGCGTCACCGAACCAGGAAAAAATGAGGCCAAGCAGAATGAGGCGACCGTAGTTGGACCGCAAGCCACCACAATGAATGGCCAAAATGACGAAGCCGCTTGATGCGACGAGCTTGGCGACAGCGGCGGGATGATCTTTGCCGACCAATAGCAGCGCAACCAGTGAGATGCAGCCAACTGCGACCAGCGCAACGAGGTTTCTGGTCGAGACGATTTTCATGCCGGCATTATAGTGTCCTGTCCGTGTACGGCATGATTTCTGAACCGGCGGACTCACCGGACAGAAACCGCCGGCAAGTACAGCTAGTTACCGGAACTCAGGGATTTGAAAGCCGCCAGCGCTCTTTCACGAGAGGCCTTGAGATCGACAACGGGCTCCGGGTAATTGTCGCCGAGTGCGACGTTGGCCACGCTGAGCACCTCAGACGGTGCTTCCCACGGATTGTGAATAAATTTGTCCGGCATCTCTGCCAGTTCTGGCACAAAGCGGCGTACGTACAGGCCTTGCGGGTCGAACTTCTTTCCCTGCGTAACGGGATTGAAGATTCGGAAGTAGGGCGCTGCATCGGCGCCGCAGCCCGCGATCCACTGCCAGCTCGCACTGTTATTGGCAAGGTCGGCATCGACAAGCGTGTCCCAAAACCATCGGGCGCCGTGGAGCCAGTGCAGCAACAGGTTCTTGACGAGGAACGATCCGACGATCATACGTACGCGATTGTGCATGTAGCCGGTTCTCCAGAGTTCGCGCATTCCGGCATCGACGATCGGGTAACCCGTTTGGCCGCGCTGCCAGCGACGCAGTGACTTCTCATCGTCGTTCCACGGGAACTGGTCGAATTTCCGCTGCAGGTTTCCGGTGGGCAGCGTCGGTTCATTGAACAACAGGTTGTTGGAGAACTCACGCCAACCCAGCTCGCTGAGGAAGCGGTCTGCGTCAGGTGTCAGTTCCTCGCTCGACTGACTGTCGTGAACAGCAAACCACGCCTGGTTTGGCGATAGCTCGCCGAAGTGCAGGTGTGGCGAGAGCCGCGACACATAGCGCTGATCGGGGCGGTTGCGTCCCTCGTCGTAGTGATGAATTCCTGACGACAAAAACTCGCGGAGCCTGGCGGCGGCACCATCCTCGCCCGGCGACCACTCGTCAGCCATCTCACCGTACCAGTTGATGTCCGGCAACAGGTCGAGTTCGTCCAGCGAGAGTCCCGCGTGGTACTTGTACAAAGGAATCGTCTGAGGCGCCGGCAATGGCTGTCGCGGCGGGATTCCGTTCTGCAGGCAGCCTCTTCGATAAAACGGAGTGAATACCCGGTAAGGCGTACCGTCCGGCTTGGTCGTATTCGGTGGTTCGAAAAGAACCGAGCCGTTGAAGCTCTTTACCGAAAGGGCGTCGCTTAACAGCGCGTCCTTGAGTGAAGTGTCGCGTGCAATTCGCCAGGGTTCGTAGCAGCGATTCCAGTACACGCTCTCCGCGTTAACCTCGTCGATGAGTCTTGGCAAGATCGCTGTCGCATCGCCGCGAAGCAAAAGCAGACCGACCGTGCAGTGACTGATCGAGCTTCCTGAGGCTCTCGTGAAGCCACCAGCGACTGGCGGCGCCCATTCGCCACTCTTGCGCGTTTTCGTCGTCGAGAATATAGACAGGCAGGACCGGCAGACCCTGCTGCACCGCGGCATGGAGGGCGGGATTGTCGGCGAGGCGAAGGTCTTGCCGAAACCAGACGATGACGGGCGCACGATCGAGCATCGAATTTTCCGAATCTCAGGCTGTCGAAGGAAGCTGATGAGTATAGGATTAGTCAGCGCCAAATGACGTAATCATTTGTAACAGGCCTCGGCGGGTAAGGAGTCGCAAAACATGAAAGTCGCAATCATTGGTGGTACGGGTTTCGTCGGCAGCTATCTGACCAAGGCGCTGCTCGACGCCGGTCATAAACCCGCGCTGCTGGTGCGTGCCGGCAGTGAATCCAGAATAAGTCGCTCCGGCGAGGTTCTGACAACGCCGGGTGACATCTCGTCGCCGGACGCGTTGCGGTCGCTCCTGGAGGGGTGTTCCGCTGTCATTTACAACGTTGGAATTCTGCGGGAGTTTCGATCTCGCGGAATTACGTTCGAAGAATCTCAATACAAAGGCGTTGTGCGCACGATCGAGGCCGCTCGCGCAACCGGCGTAAAGCGACTGATGTTGATGAGCGCGAACGGGGTCAAGCGACCGGGGACGCCGTACCAGGAAACCAAACGCAGGGCAGAGGAATTTGCATTGCAGAGCGGCCTTGACGTTACCGTGCTGCGCCCGTCCGTCATTTTCGGCGATCCTGAAGGAAAAATGGAGTTCGCCACCCAGTTGTTTCAGGACATGGTTCGGCCGCCGATTCCCGCGGTCGGCTTTTTCTCCGGCCTGAACCCCGAGAAAGGCGCCATCGTGATGTCGCCTGTACACATTGACGACGTCGCAAGCGCGTTCGTCGCCGCGCTCGAAAACGACGAGACCATCGGCAAGACATTTTCTCTCGGCGGACCCGAGGTACTAACCTGGAACGAAATGCTGCGTCGTATCGGCGAAGCGACGGGCAAGAAAAAATGGATCTTGCCGATGCCGACCTATGTAATGCGCATCGGCGCGACGCTATTTGACTGGTTGCCGTTCTTCCCTGTCACGCGCAGCCAGCTAACGATGCTCGAAGAAGGCAATACGGCGGACCCGGAAATACTAAAGCAGCTTATTGGACGGGATCCAAAGGCGTTCGCGGCGGAATCGCTGGGCTACCTTAACAATTAATCAGAAACTAACTGTTACACCTGCACACACAATAGACACCACGGCCAGTCCGCTTAACGCTAATTTACAGGCTCTACATCTTTCCTCAACCTGTGAATCAAAGGATAAGCAAATGAAAGCATCTATCTCGAAACGGGCTGGCACCCTGGCCGTTGCATGCCTCGGCTTCATCGCCGCAATCGCGAACGCTGGACATCACGGCGAAATGAAAGCAAAAGACATCGTCGATACCGCTGTAGGCGCTGGACAGTTCAACACGCTGGCGGCCGCGCTCGAAGCTGCCGACCTGATCGGCACGCTCAAAGGCGAAGGCCCCTTCACCGTGTTTGCACCTACCGACGAAGCGTTTGCCAAACTGCCTGAGGGCACTGTCGAAAACCTGCTGAAGCCCGAGAATCGTGATCAACTCACAGCAATCCTCACGTACCATGTCGTAGCGGGCAAGGTGTACGCGGCGGACGTCGTGGAGCTGCAGGCAGCAACCACTGTAAACGGCTCCGATGTCGCTATCGAAGTTAAAGACGGCGGCGTTCGCATTGACAATGCCAACGTCATCAAGACAGATATTGGTGCAAGCAATGGCGTCATCCACGTCATTGACGCCGTCATCCTGCCGAACTAATCCAGGAGATCCCCTGATCGGCACACGGACGTGCCAACTTTATACCCATGTCACTCGTTTCATCATTTTCACCGGAAACCCGCATTGCCGTCATCGGCTCGAGCGGCGCCATCGGGCAGGCTGTCGTAAAGCTATTGTCGGACGACAGCCGTGTGGCGGCCATTCACGCTTTATCACGAAGTATGTTGAACCAGAATCTGCCCAAAGTTACACCAGGACATATCGACCTGGACGATGAAGGTTCGATAGCCGCGGCGGCAGAACTGGTGGCTCAAAACGGAGCATTGGATCTTGTTTTCGTCGCCAGCGGTATCCTTTGGCAGGGAGATGACCTGCGGCCCGAGAAAGCGATGCGAGAGATCGGTCTTGAAGGCCTGACGCGCCTGTTCGCAATCAACGCCGCCGGCCCGGCCCTGGTGGCCAAGCATTTTCTCCCGCAACTGCGTAAAGGGTCTAAAACGCTGTTCGCCTCCTTGTCGGCACGTGTCGGTAGCATTAGCGATAATCGCCTTGGCGGCTGGTATTCGTACCGGGCTTCGAAGGCCGCACTCAACATGCTCCTTCGGACGCTGGCGATAGAACATGCGCGGCAGTGGCCGCAGGCGGTTGTCGTGGGCCTGCATCCGGGCACCGTGGACACCGAATTATCACGCCCGTATACGTCGCGCACACCGGAGCGTCAGCTATTCTCCGCGGAAAAATCGGCGCGTCACCTGCTGAAGGTAACAAACCAGCTAGGTCCAGACGATACAGGCCAGACGTTCGCCTGGGACGGTAGCCGCATCGAGTTTTAGTCGAGGCCTGTGGGCTATGTCGTTACCTTCTGATACGAATTCACACAGGGCTGTGACCAATTCGGGTTCGATCAGAGCTAATCTGCCGAGAAATCCTAAAGAGAGCATAATTAGATGAGTCACATCGTTCGCAAAGCACGAACGTCCGCACGATCCTGGATGTTCATCTACCTTTCGCTGATCGCGTCGATTGTTTTCGCTGACCAGGCAGATTTGCACGATGTCCGGGAGCCGGCGAGCATCGCGCCGGTGGTAACAAGCGGAGCCGCGCCGATTTTATCCATCGATACTTTTGTGCGCCGCTCAGACATATGATGTCCTATGAATATTAGAAAAGTCCTATTCTTCCTGGCGTTAATGACAGGGCATACTGCGATGGCACTCGAAGAGCCGCAATACGAAGTCCTGTCAGAAAGGGCCGGCTACGAAATTCGCCGATATGGGCCGTACCTCGTGGCAGAGGTCGATGTTGGTGGTCGCTCCGCTGACAGCGAGGGTTTTCGAACGCTGGCAGGCTACATTTTCGGCGACAACGAGGTGAGCGAAAAAATGAAGATGACGGCCCCGGTCGAATCCCGCGAGGCCGACGACAGCAACGACATTACTTACGCCTTCGTCATGGAAAGCAAATACGCGCTGGATACCGTGCCAAAGCCTAACAACGAACGTATTCAGCTTCGCGAGAAACCCTCTCGGGTTGTTGCTGTACGGCGATTCTCCGGCCGATGGACCGAAGGGAACGTGGCAAAGCACGAGCGCCAGCTGCTGAGCGCACTGCAGGCCGATGGCATAACGCCGTTGGGAACGATAGAACTTGCCCGCTACAACAGCCCGTTCACGCCCTGGTTCTTGCGACGCAACGAGGTGATCGTTGCGATTGACTGGCCCGTCGACACGCCATAGCCGGCCGGTTGCCGGAATGGCGCACCCGAACTATAGTCATTGATGTTGTCAAATACAGGGCTGTGCCTCGTCCCTGATGGAGATTGCTGTGCTTGGAGTTTTCAGACCATTGGCCGTTGCGGCGATAATGCTGAGCGCGCTCGCGACTGCGAGCGCAGCCGATCGTGTGCGAGAATTTCGCGGAACGGGCGACACCACAACCGCTATTTTCAGGGTCGAGTCACCCTGGTTGCTCGATTGGCGGCTTGACGGTGATTTTGACCAGCTGGTTGCCCTGGACGTTACGCTCGTCGAGGCGAATTCCGGCAAGCATATCGGTCGAGTTCTTCATACCAAGCGCAAAGGCAATGGTGTCAAGTTGTTCAAATCCGGTGGTCGGTATCAGCTACGAATCAGCTCGTCGCTTGCACGATGGACTATAAAAATCGACCAGCTGAGCGCGGAAGAAGCCGAGCTGTACGTGCCGAAATAGCGCCAGGATCGCGAACACCGCGATCTGATTAACAAAGTGGCTAAAAGTACTCGGGCTCGTTACCCGGGCGCCATTTGATACTGCAGCCGATGCTTGGTTTTTGCTGCGCTAGCGGCGGTTCTGAATCGAGAACCGCATCCAGTGCCGCGCGCAGATCGTGCCCATCGACCGGCAGAGTCGTTCGACGGCCGGCTATCGTCCAGTTGACCACGATAGACGAGCCGTTTGCCGCTATCGAACACATAGAAGTCGGGCGTGCACGCCGCTCGATAGGCTTTGGCAACATCCTGGCTTTCATCAAACAGATACGGAAACGTGTATCCCCAGGCCTCAGCCTCGGCCTTCATATGTGGTGGGGCATCGCCCGGATGCTTGCTAATGTCATTGCTATTGATTGCGTAGATTGAAACGCGACGCGACGCGTAAACTCTCCCTATGCGTGCCAGTTCCTCGCGCACGTGCTTGACGAAAGGGCAGTGATTGCAAATGAACATCACCAGGTAAGCGCTCGCTCCTTCCGCGAGGGAGTGAAGTACGCCGTCGGGGTCCGGCAATGAAAATGCCGGGGCCTCCGTTCCGAGGGGCAGCATTTGTGATTCGACAGCGGGCATTTTCTTACCTAATCCTGTGAGTTATCTGTGAAGACTATCAAAGGTTGCGGCGTGTTGGCATGCGAACCGGCGATTGTTGTGCGATCATCGGCGGGCAGATTGACTCTGAGGCCACAGTGAACGACACGGTACGACAAAAAGGCAGTGCCATCATGGTTTCGGCGGCTATTGTCGTCGTGATTTACGGCATGCAGATGGCTAAGGTCATTCTCGTTCCGTTCCTGATCGCGGTGTTTCTGGCGCTCATTACCGTGCGGCCGATGCTCTGGCTGCAACAAAAGCGCGTGCCGTCGATTCTGGCCGCGCTCGTCATCGTGTCGATGATCATGCTTATCCTGGCCGTCGTCGGCACGATACTGGGAACCTCCATCGCCGATTTTACCGCATCGATTCCCGCTTACCAGGCAAGGCTCGACACGATCGTGGACGGCGCAGTCAAGTTCATCGCGAAAAACATCCAGGGTGATGCGTCGATCGAGAGTCTCGGCGACATGGTTGATCCCGGTTGGGCCATGGGATTGGCGGCGACTATATTGAACAGCCTGAAAGACGTGTTGACGAATACGTTTCTAATTTTCTTTACGATGATCTTTATCTTGCTCGAAGCATCGAGCGGGCAAACCAAGTTCGAGGCGGCGTTCGGTCGCAGCGAAAGCTCTCTTGAGCGCCCGCAGATGTTCCTACAAAACCTCGGTCGCTACCTGGGAATCAAGACAATCGTCAGCATCGCCACAGGAATGTGCGCCGGTATCTTGACCTGGTCGCTCGGCGTGGACTTCCCCTTGCTATGGGCGATGCTCGCGTTTCTCCTTAACTACATTCCGACCATCGGCTCCATTATTGCGGCCGTCCCCGCGGTCTTGCTGGCGCTGGTGCAGATCGGGCCAGGTGAGGCCGGCGCTACGGCCATTGGTTTCGCCGCGATCAACGTGATTTTCGGTAACTTTATCGAGCCGCGGCTGATGGGTTATGGCGTTGGTATTTCGCCGCTTATTGTCTTCGTCGGCCTGGTCTTCTGGGGTTGGGTTTTCGGGCCGGTTGGTATGCTGTTATCTGTGCCACTGACAATGACACTCAAGCTAGCGCTGGAGAGTGATGAACGCACGCGCTGGGTTGCTGTACTGATCGGATCAGAGCGCGACGCTGAGCACGAACTGCAAAGTTTGGCCTCGGAAAATGCGGCGGAGACTGATCAGGCGACGTCTTCGTCTTCGTAGTCGTCTACGACCGGCTCCGTTTCTTCGAGAGTTTCGAGCAGGTTGATGGCAACGGCCACAAAGTCCGTGTCCGTGATGATCCCAACGAGTTTGTCGTCGTCCATTACAGGCAAGCATCCGATTTTGTGCTTTTCGATAAACAGCGCGGCATGACGTAAGCTCGCATGGACGTCGACTGTCGCGACCTCCGGGACCATTGCGTCTTTGATTAAAATTTCGTTCGCGTGGATACGGTTCTTGGGATCTCGTAAGAAACTATCCGTTGCGGCCAACACGTTGGTAAGAGTCACAAGGCCGATCAGTTTGTCATTGTCAATAACCGGAATATGGTGGATCCGATGATCGTGCATCAGCGTGCGAGCCTCGGCCAGCGTTGCCGTCGGCGACACCGTGATCAAGTTGGTACTCATGATGGCTTCGATGCTGAACATGGCCCCATCCTTCTTCTTCTACCTGATGTTCAGTCTAGTCATCATGGCCGCGAGCGCTATTGCTAGAAACACGTATTGGGAGACTGCGAGCGCCGCATTAGGGTTGCTGTAGGCATGCGCTATAGCCATCCTCAAGGAGTTGCAAACGCAAGGTGTTGATCTAGACTGAACAGCCCCGTGCCAAGCTGGTCTGACTCAGTATGAAAAAGTCATCTGTTTTACCGCTGTTGCTGGTCGTCTTGTCGTTCGCCGCCGAGGGTCAGGAGCGGGATGCGACCCAGATCGTGCGCGACGCCGTGGATCACTGGCGTGGTTTGTCTTCCTATACTGAAATGACCATGGTGATTCACCGTCCCGATTGGGAGCGGTCTATGACCATGCGTGCCTGGACGAAAGGGCAGGATCAATCCCTGGTTCGAGTCGTTGAACCCAAAAAAGATCGCGGCAACGGAACGCTAACCGACGAGAACAGCATGTGGTCGTTCTCTCCCAAGGTGAACCGCGTGATCAAAGTGCCTTCATCGATGATGGGGCAAAGCTGGATGGGATCCGATTTCTCGAACAAGGATGTCGCGCGTGCCGACGACATCATCGACCAGTATGACCACTCGATTCTTAATCGTGAAGAACTGGACGGAATTCTTGTGTATGACATCGAGTCGATCCCGCACGAAGACGCTGCGGTCGTGTGGGGAAGGGAAGTGCTTAGGATTCGTGAGGACCATGTCGTGCTTGAGCACGCCTTTTTTGATCAGGACGGCGAGCTTGTAAAGAAACTCGTGTCCCTGGAGGTGGGCGAAATGGGAGGGCGTACCATTGCGAAACGACAGCGCATGGCCAAGACGGATAAACCCGAGGAATGGACGGAAATCAGTGTCAATGATGTCGAGTACGAAATCGATCTGAAAGACAGCCTGTTTACCTTGTCAAACCTGCGCAATCCTCGGGACTAGCTGGGTGCTGCCTGGATGAACATTGTCGTACGCCTCGCGTGGCGCAATCTCTGGCGACACCAGCGTCGAACCTGGCTTACTGTTGGCGCGATGGTGTTCTCGAACACCCTGTTGGTCTTTATGATTTCGATGCAGTTCGGCATGTATGGCCTGATGATCGACAACACGCTTAAAGTGTTCACCGGGCATATGCAGATCCAGGCGCCGGGTTACAAGGATGATCAGAAAATGCGGCAGACGGTACCCGACATCGTGCCGCTCGCGAATCGGCTGCGGTCGGCTTTCCCGGACGAAAAAATTGCTGCGCGAGGCTGGGCTTTCGCGCTGGCCTCAAGTGAGGAGCGAAGCTACGGCGTCGGGGTTTTCGGCGTTGAGCCTGCATTCGAACCGCATGTATCGAGTATTCCCGGACTCACCGAAGAAGGCCGCTATCTCGAGCGGTCAGATGCCGCCGAGATCGTCATCGGCGCGGTACTTGCGCGCAACCTGCGTGTCGGGATCGGTGACGAACTGACGCTCCTTGGCAGCGGTCTTGACGGCTCTTTCGCCGCGGCTGTGGTGACGATCGTTGGCATCTTCGAAAGCGGTGTTCCCGACGTTGATCGCAATTTCGCCGAGATGCCGCTGGGCGCATTCCAGGATATTTTCTTTATGGAGGGCGCGGGGCACCAGGTGGTTATTACTGCGCCGACGCTGGACGCGGTAGAAACCGTGCTTCCGAAAATCGTCGCGGCGCTGCCGACCGACGCTGATCTGGTCGTACACGACTGGGATGCGCTGCAGCCCGGGCTCAAGCAGGCAATCAAGGCCGACATGAGCAGCGCGTTTTTCATGTACGGAATCCTCGTTATCCTGGTTGCATTCAGCGTGTTGAATACACAGTTGATGTCGGTGCTCGAGCGTACCCACGAGTTCGGGATCGTCATGTCACTGGGCTTGAAGCCCGGCCGACTCGGCCGCCTGGTCATGCTCGAGACCGCCTTTCTCGGCCTGATTGGTTTCGTTCTTGGCGCGATTGGTGGGGCGCTGCTGACGGCATATTTCAGCGTCAACGGCTTGTCTATTCCCGGGATGGAAGAGATGGCGGTGAACTTCAACCTGCCAACGCGCATTTTTTTCGAGCCGACACTGCTGACCATGGCTATCGGTCCGTTCGTTGTTTTCGTTTTCACGTTGCTGGCGGCCGCCTATCCCGCGCTGCGCCTGTACAAGCTGCATCCGGTCGAAGCGATGAGGGCGAACTGATGCGCATGCTGCCGGTGCTCACGCGACTCGCCTGGCGATACCTGTGGCGCAACCATCGGCGCACCATCATCATGGTGAGTGCTATCGCGGTCGGCGTGTGGGCGATGATCTTCATGACGGCCCTGTCGCGCGGCATGGTGGATCAGATGATCGAAGACGGGGTCAGTGCCTTGCCAGGGCATGTACAGCTACACAACCCGCTGTTTCTTGACGATCCGAGCGTCGCAAACCGCATTCTGATCAGCGACGCGGAGCTGTCGCGCACCTTCAGCGCGACTGATTTCAAGGCCTGGGCGAGCCGCGTCAAGGTGCCCGCTGTGATTGCCAGCGAGTACGAGTCGCGGGGCGTGACCCTATTGGGAATCGACCCTGTTGCCGAACGCGAGTTCGGCTACCTCTCTTACGATGAAGTTGAAGGGCGCTTCCTCGAGAGCGTCGACGACAACGGCATCGTTATCGGCCGGAAACTCGCGGACAAGCTGGAAACCAAGGTCGGCAAGCGCGTCGTATTAATGAGCCAGGACCCGGAAAACGAGATTGCGGATCGAGGCTTTCGCGTCGTCGGCCTGTTCGAGGCCGATGTGCCCGCCCTCGAAGAGGGCCATGTGTTTATCGGCAAAAAGGCCGCGCAGAAGATGCTGCGTATTGGTGATACAACGACCGAGATCGTCTTCCTGGGCGACAACTATCGGAACGTGGAGCCAACCTACAACAAGGTCGTCGAGAACGTAGACGGCACGCTCGACGCCAGCCGCTGGTACGAGGTTGCGACCTACCTGGGCTCCATGCTCAAGGTGATGGATGGCTTCGTAATGATCTGGATGATCGTAATATTCCTGGCGCTTTCGTTTGGGCTCGTGAATACACTGGTCATGGCCGTGTTCGAGCGTGTGCGCGAGATCGGCCTGATGCTCGCGCTCGGCATGAAGCCATCCAATATCCTTGGACAGATCATCATCGAGTCGATGCTGTTGCTTGCCGTGGGTCTCGCCATCGGCAATGTGCTCGCCTGGGCGACGATTCAGCCTTTGCGAGGCGGTATCGATATCTCGGTTGTCGCTGAAGGCATGGAGATGATGGGGGCGGCCAGTGTTCTGTACCCCAGGTTGTATGTAAGCGACATGATTCTCGCGAATGTGATCGTGTTGTCTCTTGGTTTTCTCGCGAGCCTGTCCCCGGCCTGGCGCGCGTCTCGGTATGAGCCGGTCGAAGCAATAACAAAGGTGGGATGATGACGGCGGTACGTTGTGTGGATCTGTGCAAAACTTATCGGCAGGGTGACGAGGACATCAAGGCGCTCGATCATGTCAGCATCGAAATTGAGCCGGGTGGTTTCGTTTGCCTGTCCGCCCCATCCGGTGGCGGAAAGACAACCCTGCTCAACGCGATCGGCGGGCTCGACATGCCGGACAGCGGCGAGGTCTGGGTCGCCGACCAGCGCATCGATCAATTGAGCAAGGGCGAACTCGCAGAACTACGGCTCTCCAGTATCGGCTTCGTGTTCCAGGCCTACAACCTGATACCGGTTCTGACGGCCAGGGAAAACATAGAGTTCGTCATGCAAGTGCAGGGGGTATCGGCGGCAAAGCGAGCCGAAAAATCGATGGCGATACTCGAGGAAGTCGGCCTCAAGGGCCTGGAGGATCGGCGACCGGCGGAAATGTCCGGAGGTCAGCAACAGCGAGTCGCCGTCGCGCGCGCAATCGTCTCGCGACCGGCGCTGGTGCTTGCCGATGAGCCGACAGCCAACCTCGATTCCAAAACATCGGACGAACTCATGAAGCTCTTCACCGAGCTCAATGAGCATCACAATACGACCTTCGTGATTGCCACGCACGACCAGCGGGTGATGGGTTACGCCAAACGGCTGGTACGCATGCTGGATGGCCGCATCGTCGATGACATCGAGCAAAATGCGGCGTAGCTTTTTTATTGTTTTCGTCTTTCTGTCGATCACCGTATTGGCAGATGAAAGCAACACCGAGTTTGGTGGTCACACGAAGTTCGCCCTGACAAGTCAGTCCTACCCAGACCAGAGTCTGTTCAGGGATCTCGTCGGCGCCAACACGTTGGACGTTAGCGGGGATCTGCGTCTTAATTTGAAGGCCGATGCAAATCGCTGGTCTTTCGATGGCGCTTACCAACTGCTTGTGTTGAATGGCGATAGCGTCGAACTCGGCCGTTCGGTTCCCGGCGGCGCGGATATCTTCTTTCCTGGACTGCCGGATGACGATCGTCGCTTACTCAACCTGACTGACGTCATCAGAGACGACGGGGATACCGTTCTCTTGCACCGTATCGATCGACTGACCCTGGGCTATACGAGCGAAAAGGCGGTCATACGACTGGGTCGGCAGGCCCTGTCCTGGGGCAACGGTTTGTTCTATGCCCCCATGGACCTCGTGAATCCATTCGACCCGGCCGCTGTCGATACGGAATACAAGAGCGGCGACGACATGCTGTACGTACAGTATCTGCAGGAAAGCGGCGATGACATCCAGGGCGCATATGTCGCGCGCCGCGAGCCGGTGAGTGGCGATGTAGAGAGCGATCAGTCGACGGCTGCCTTGAAATACCATGGTTTCATCGAAGACTTCGAATACGACCTGCTGCTGGCGCAACACTACGGCGATACCGTTGTGGGGTTGGGGGCTGGCAAGAGCGTTGGCGGCGCGGTCTGGCATGGCGATATTGTCGTAACGCGGACCGACGATGATACTTGTATACAGCTGGTAACCAACCTCACCTACTCCTGGAACGGGTTCGACAGGAACATGAGTGGGGCGATCGAGTATTTCTACAATGGATTCGGGCAGCGCGCCGGGGAGTACGATCCGGTTAGCCTGGGAAATAATCCTGACCTCATCGACCGGGTAACACGCGGCGAGCTTTTTTCGATCGGACGCCATTACCTGGCAGGTAGCGTAATGATCGAGATGACGCCGCTCTGGGGCCTTACGCCGACAGTGCTGGCAAACGTCTCAGATCCGAGCGGCCTGTTTCAGCTGGTAACGAATTACAGTCTTTCCGACGACATGACACTCCTGGCGAGCATCAATGTTCCGTTGGGCCCAAAAGGCAGTGAGTTCGGCGGCATCGAGTCGGGTCAGCCGAATCGTTACTTATCCGGGGGTGCCGGGCTATTTGCCCAGATCGCCTGGTATTTCTAGCCCGTAGTCTGGTTGGCAGACCTGAGGCTCGATAGCATGCGTCGAAATCCGGCCTCGATTTCGAGTTCGAAAACCGGGTCCTTGATGTGCTCGAACTCGGAAACGTCAATTTCCTGAGATTCGGCGAAAAGCATCGTGTCGATGCGCTTGAACAGGTCGCGCTCTTCCCAGCCCATGTGTTCACGCAGGCGATTAACGTAGCCCGACGTGTCTTCGATGAACTTCTTGCGTCGCACGGCGGCGCCGGCGTTGATGGCTTCCACGTCATCTCGAAGGGCCGAACCCAGCGCGGCGATTTCGTTATGGTCATCGGGAACGCTGTCGAGGCCCTCTGCGAGATCAGGACGCGCGGTGCGCAGCCGCTCGTACATGATGTCTTCTTTCGGGTGGTGTACGGCATCCGGATAAACGGTCATGTATCGCATAATCTCGTCAACGAGTTCGAAGTCGGGGTCTCCCCCGGCGGCAGCCTGCTTTGCGACATCGTCGAGCAGATCGAGAACAACCGACATATTCCGATGATCTTCGCGCAACTCTCTCATCAGCGTCCTGGCTTCAGACTGCATATCGACTCCTGAATTCGTCTATTGACCCCATATTCGCCGGCTCTGCGCCTGCGAGCTATTCGGATTATCCCCTACGATGCCCTATCTTGCAGCAGGAATACTCGCGAAGTCGCTGGCCGACTCCATATTTAGCAGGGCATCGGCAAGTGCGGAGACGAGACTTTGGTTCGCGACCAACAGCTCCCGGTTGACGTTCAGCAACGTGGAGATCTCCACCTCGCTAAGCTCGCCTCGCGACACCTCGTCATAAATGCGGTGGCGCATGCGGCCATGAACCGATTCGGCCTTGCCCTTGATCTCAAGCAGTGCCTCGAATCGAAGTGCGGGAATGTCGGCTTTCTCCAGTGAATCGAGTCCCTCGTAAAACTCTCTTGCCGCCTCCTGAAACTGGCCGAAGTACGCGTTGAAACGGTCGTTCACGGAACCACGGAACAACTCGAGGTCGCCGTGCACGTCTTTCATGCTCTTCGCAGCCTGCACGGCATTGCGAATGGCGGGAATAATCTGACTGAGGCGTTCCGACTCGTCGGCTTCCAGCGGCCTTGTCTGCAGGGCTAGTGCGTATCGAAGTATTTCCCCCTCAAGCTGCTTTATCTCCGCATAGCAAACTTCGTAGTCAAAATCGTGTGAGAAAACCGCAACGCCCAGGCGGTCATCGAGACTGTCATAGAAAGTATGGTCGGGCGGTAAGCCAAGCGTTGCCTGGTTCAACGCGGCTGCCTGATCGATTAGCCGCAATGTCTCGCGAGTGATGTTTTCCAGTGCGGCCTCGGCAACGGCCGTGTCGCTCGCCTTGATGTGTCGCAGCAGCGGCGTCTCGTCTTCGCGGAAGCGGCGATCGAGCCACTTGCTCAACAGCGGGATGAGCGGCAGGAAGATAAGGATGCCGATCAGGTTAAACAGGCTGTGAAATGCGACGAGTGCGAATAGCGGATCCGAAATACCCAGGGTGCCGGAAATCAATTGCAGCAGCGGGCGAAGACTCAGGAATGCGATTGTATCGGCGACCACGTTGAACAACACGACCGCGGCGGCGACCCGCTTCTTCGAGGCGGAGCCAGCGAGCGAACCCAACAATGCCGTAATGGTCGTGCCAAGGTCGGCGCCGATGGCAACCGCTGCGGCAGACTCCAGCGGAATGGCACCGGCATACAGTGCGCTCAGCGTGATCATGATCGTCGCAGAGCTGGACTGGATAATGGCCGTCAGCAGCAGGCCAGCAAGCAGAAAAACAATGAGCGGGTAGCCGGCCAGCCCCGTCGGGTCGAACAGCTCGGTCGCAACCAATGCGCCGGATTTCATGAACTCGAGGCCCATTAACATCAGGCCAAGGCCAATGATGAAGTGGCTTACCGCAGCTCGCTTCGTTCCGGCCGCGGACCAGACGACACCGAATCCACCGATAGCCACTAACGGCAGCGCGAGCGCTTCGATGTCGAGTTTGAAGCCAACCGTGGCAACGATCCAACCGGTCATCGTTGTACCCAGGTTTGAGCCGAATACGATGCCCAAAGCGCTGGCGAGCGAAATGATGCCCGTGCCGACAAATGCGAGGACGATCAGGCTTACAACGGAGCTGCTTTGTAAAGCCGCCGTCGACACGGCGCCGGCCAATACGCCTCGCAGCGGCTTTGCGGTGTATTGACGCAGGAATTTTTTGAAGGAGCGCCCGGCCAGCTGGGTCAGGGCCTGTTCCAGCTGGTGCATGCCGAAGAGGAACAGGCCGAGGCCTGCGGCAAGTCTCCAGAGATCCAGTTCTTCGCTCACAGGCGCAGTATATCCGTACACCCTTTTGCATGTGTATACGACGGTTTGACTCACGCTGCTTAGCTGCCAGAATGCACCGCATCATCTCGCTGATACGAACGAACAATGGCCGAAGGGCATTTCATCCGCGTCATCAAGCGCAAGGAGGTTTTGACGCTTGCGTTTGGCGCCATGATTGGCTGGAGCTGGGTAGCCCTGACGGGCGGCTGGATCGACGAAGCCGGTAGCCTCGGAGCGATTACCGCCTTCGCGATCGGCGGGGTGACGGTTGATACTCGTTGGCTTCACCTACGCAGAACTCGCGTCGGCGATGCCACAAGCCGGTGGCGAGCATGTTTACTCTTACCGCGCGCTCGGCCGAAACGCTTCTTTCCTGTGTACGTGGGCGATTCTGCTCGCGTACGTTTCCGTAGTTACTTTTGAAGCCGTAGCGTTTCCGACCGTCATCGAATACCTGGTGCCGGACTTCAGCATGGGTTACCTGTGGACCGTTGCGGGCTGGGATGTGAACGCGACCTGGGTCGCCGCCGGCGTTGCTGCGGCAATCGTCATGACTTCGATCAATGTCATCGGTATCAAGACGGCAGCGCGAGTACAGATGCTGGTGACCACGTTAATCCTCCTCGCAGGCGTCTTGCTGATATCGGGCGCCCTGGTTTCGGGGCATGCCGAGAATATGCGCCCACTGTTTACCGACAGCTACAAAGGCATCCTGGGGGTTCTCGTCATCGTGCCAACAATGATGGTTGGTTTCGATGTCATTCCGCAGTCAGCGGAAGAGATCGATCTTCCGTATCAGATGATCGGCAAGCTGCTGATGGTGTCGATCATCATGGCGATCGCCTGGTACATGTTGATTATCTGGGGCGTGTCGATGGGACTGACCGCGAATGAGCGTGCGGCAGCCGCGTTGCCAACAGCAGACGCGACCGCTGCCTTGACCGGCACGCATTGGGGCGGCAAGTTGCTTATCCTCGGCGGCATCGGCGGTATTCTCACCAGCTGGAACGCGTTTTTGATCGGAGCCAGTCGCGCCGTTTACGCACTGGCGCACGCCGGCCAACTACCGGCTTCGCTCGGTGCGCTGCATCCACGTTTCAATACGCCGCATCGTGCCGTGATATTGATCGGTGCGTTATCCATGGTGGCCCCGTTTTTCGGCCGGCAGACGCTGGTCTGGCTCGTCGATGCCGGCAGCTTCGGCGTTGTTATTGCCTACGCGTTCGTCGCCTTGTCGTTTGTGGTGCTGCGGTATCGGGAGCCCGAGATGCCGCGCCCTTACAAAGTGCGTTACTGGCGCTCGACAGGCATCACGGCGTTCATCCTGTCCTGCTCGATTGGAATGCTGTTCATGCCTTTCAGCCCCGCGGCGCTTATCTGGCCTTACGAATGGTTCATCGTCGGCAGCTGGTGGATTGTTGGTGTGCTGATGATGCTCTTCACATCGCGCCCGGCACTGGATTCTTAAAAAAATGGCCGACGCAAGGTCGGCCATTTTTTGTCATGCCTGACCGGGCGGTCGGCCAGCGGAAAACGCTAGAAGAACTTCCGCGCCATTCCCAGGATATCGTCGAGTCCGCCGCCCGACTTGCCGCCCATATTGAGCAGGTCGCCAAGCGGACCCAGGCCACCTTTTGACAGCGACGAACCGATGTCCTTGCCCGCCGAGGTCTTTTTGCTCATGGCGCCCATTGCGAGCGTCGCGAGCAGGGGCAGCACCTTCTTGATCATGCTGGCATCAATGCCGGTCTCTTTGGCCGCGGCTGCCGCCACATTACGGCTGACGTCCTTGCTGCCGAAAATGTGGCCCAGGATATTATTGCCGTCGGTACGGGTCTCATCGGGGCTCAACAGCTCAGGTCTTCTCGATGTAGCGATCGTGCCCACCGGTCTCCAGTGCGTGGCGCAGGCCTGCCAGGCCGGAGTCGTCTGCCGTATTTTTCTGCATGCCGCGCATCAGCGCCGGTGCAAGCGCTTTGACAAGATTCGACGTGTCGCCCTGAGCCTAAGCCCACAGTTTTGGCCAGCTGGCCAAGGCTGTCGCCGCCGCCTGCCGCTTTGAGTAGATCCATTAAGTCCATGTGTATTCCTTGTTTAGTCGAGCGGTATGCGAATTTTCTGGCCCGGGTAGATCTTGTTCGGGTCCGTAATGATGTCGCGATTCGCCTCGAAGATCTTCATGTACTTGCCGGCACTTCCGTAATATTTCTTGGCGATTCCACCGAGCGTGTCGCCGCTCACGATTTCGTAAAACTCGGCTTTTTCTTCCGGTTCTTCGGGCTTCGGTGGTGGCGCTTTCAGATCATCGGCGACAATCTTTTCGACGCCTTTGATATTGCCGGCGATCAGGATTGCCTGGTCACGAACCGCCTGATTCTTGCAGTCGCCACAGATCGTCGCGACGCCATCATCGAATTCGACCGTGAGATCGCTGATCCCGCTCGTCTTGATCTCAAGGTGCTGCTTGATGTTTTCGGCCGCTTCAGAGTCCGTATTAAAAATCTGGTGGCCTACGTCTTTCACAAAGTCAAACAATCCCATTTGGTTCTCCTTTTTGATTGTCTTATATCCAACCCGGGCATTATATCAGGCGGTATAATGACGCGAGCACCTTAGTGAGGGTTGAGAATGCAAAGAATTGTGACATTCGTTGTCATTGGAGCCATGTTCCTGACCGGCTGCGCGGTTAATCCGGTTACCGGCAAGAGTGAGTTCATGACCGTCAGCACCGCGTCCGAGATCCAGATGGGGCAGCAGAACTACGCCCCGATGCAGCAGTCTCAGGGTGGGGTTTATGACGTTGATCCAGTACTGACACAGTATGTACAGGGCGTCGGCTCTCGCCTCGCAGCACAGAGTCCTGTGGCGTTGCCGTATGAATTTGTCGTGCTGAACAACTCGGTTCCCAATGCCTGGGCGTTGCCCGGCGGAAAGATCGCCATTAACCGCGGTTTGTTGACAGAGCTTGAATCCGAGGCCGAACTCGCCGCTGTCCTGGGTCACGAAGTCGTGCACGCGGCGGCGCGCCATACGGCCCGGCAGATGTCACGCGGCATGCTGTTGCAGGGGCTGGTACTGGCAACCGCGGTCGCATCCAGTGACAGTGATTACGGCAATCTCGCCGTAGGCGGCGCCGGCCTGGCAGCACAACTGGTGACCATGAAGTACGGGCGCGAAGCCGAGCTCGAGTCCGACTTCTATGGCATGCAATATATGTCTAAAGCAGGCTACGACCCGCAGGGGGCTGTTTCCTTGCAGGAGACTTTCGTGCGCCTCAGCGATGGGCAAAGATCCGATTGGCTCAGCGGCTTATTTGCCAGTCATCCACCGTCCCAGGAACGCGTGAATGCGAATATTGCGACGGTGGCAACCTTGCCGGCCGGGGGCAAGACCGGCGAGCAGGAGTTCCAGCGGGTGATGCAGAAAACGCGCGCCGCCAAGCCGGCCTACGATGCCTATGACGAAGGCCGCAAGGCACTGTCTGAGAAAAAGACCGATGAAGCGCTCGCCCTTGCAAACAAAGCGCTGTCGCTGTTTCCGGATGAGGCGAATTTTCATGCGCTGCGTGGCGATGCGCGACTGGTGGCCGACAAATTCGACATGGCGGTGACCAATTACGATCGAGCGATACAGCGGCGCGACGGGTTCTTCTACTATCACTTGCAGCGTGGGCTGGCGAAAAAGGAACTCGGGCAGACAGACGGCGCCGTTGTCGACCTGGAAAAGAGTATCGAGCTATTGCCAACAGCGCCGGCGCATTATGCGCTGGGCGGCATCGCTCAGGAGCGCGGCAATTTGCCGGAGGCGATCAAGCACTACAAAGTCGTGGCCGGCGCGGGCGGCGACTACGGCAAGGCCGCAACCGCAGCCCTGGTGGAACTGGAGCTGCCCTCGAACCCGGGCGCCTACGTATCGCGTCGCTGTGATCCGGATGCCAATGGCAAGCTCGTCGTCTCCGTCAGAAACGACACGTCGGTGCAGCTCACAGGCGTTCAGGTCGTTGTCCAATACGCTGACGCGGCCGGCCGGCAACTCCAGCAGCAATATGATGTTCGAGGGCAAATTCCGCCGGGGCAAATTGCCAGTGTAAATACAGGTCTTGGACCGTATACGTCGGGTTCCGATTGCCCCGCGACGGTGACCGCGGCGCAAATAGCGGAGTAAGCACATGTCCAGGATCATCGCCGCAATCGTTATTAGCCTGATCGCCGGTTTCGCCGCTGGTGCCTGGCTGCTGGGAAATACGTCGGTACCTGCGACTGATCCGAACACAGAGGCGGCCGCTGACCGTGCTGAATCGTCGACGCTAATTGAGGAACGACTGCGTCGACTGGAGCAGGTCATGGCTGAAGAGCGCGAGGCGAGGCTCGTACTCGAGGAGCAGTTGCAGATCCTCATCGACGCGATGGAGCGCATCGATTCGACCGACCAACGCGCCCTTGTCGATCAAAGGGCGCTCGCACAAGAGCGGCGAGCGGAGCGTCGCACTGGCGAGCGAGCGCCGCGTGATTTCGTCGCGTTAATGAGAGGTTTCGAGGAGCGCCGGTTAAACACGCTGATCGATGGCGGATTTTCCGAAGACGAGGCTCGCCGCGTGCTGCAGACAAGAATCGGCAGTCCCGCTACCAGGCCATGCAGGCGGCGCACGATGCGCAACGCCGCGGTGAGGCCACGGATCCATTTTATGCGGGGAGTGCATCGCAGTCGCTGCTTCGCAGCGAACTCGGCGACAGCGAATATGAGCGCTACCTGGCGGCTCAGGGCCAGCCAACAGCCATACAGGTTACGCAAGTGCTCAGCAGTTCGCCCGGCAGTCAGGCGGGCCTGCAGCCCGGCGACCAGATCGTCAGTTACAATGGTGAGCGAGTTTTCGGCGTCAGCGATTTGCGCGCCTTGACACTGCAAGGCACGGCGGGCGAAGACGTAATCATCGAAATAGAGCGAGAGGGCGTTCGCATGCAGCTGAATCTGCCACGAGGCCCTGTGGGCATTTCGGGGTCCAGCGCCAGCATCCGAAACCGGGGCTGGTGGGGCGGCACCTAGCCCGGCAACATCGTCACGAGCATGGTGTGGTGGATTATGGTGGCCGCGCCATGCAGAATGCTCGTTAATAATAAGTAGAGGTTCTACAAACCCTTGAGTTTTTTTCGCTACACGATTCCCAACAGTTTCACGGCACTGAGCCTGCTGCTCGGTGTGGCTTCCATCGTGACGACACAGTTGGGTGATCTTGAGCTCGCTGCCTGGATTATTGTCTGGTGCGGATTACTCGACGTCCTGGACGGTGCGTCCGCCAGGTTGTTGAAAGCGACCTCGAATTTCGGCGCCGAGTTCGACTCGATGGCCGACCTGGTTGCGTTCGGTGTGGCGCCGGCGGTGCTCATGCTCAATGCCGGCATGCAGTTGGGCGGTATCGATTACGATTCCGGGCAGTTCTGGGTGCTGATGGTCGCGACTGCGGTATTCGTGCTTACGGGCGCAATGCGGTTGGCACGCTTCAACCTCGTCTCCGATCAGCCCGGCACCGGCTGGTTTACCGGCATACCCATTACCGCCGCCGGCGGCGCCATGGTTTCTTCGGTGGTGCTTGTGCTGATTTACTATCCGGACATCGCCGCTTCGTTACCGCTGCACTTGTATATGCCCGTGCTGATGTTCGTGCTGGCGTTGCTGATGATTTCGCGGCTGCGGTTTCCAAAGGCCAAGCTGCGCGAGAGCAAAATTATCAACGTGTTTCAGGTGGTGACCATCGCGGGAATCTATTACTGCGGTATCACCCGCTCGTTTCCGGAATATCTTTTCGGGATGGCCATCTTCCTGTTGATAGCTGGCATCATTGCGGGCCGCATAACGCGCGATTCCTAGTGTCTTACGTGAGAGAGACACTCACTCGCTGCATTTTCCTGTGCACCGTCCTGCTATCTATGTCCGCAGCAAGTGTCGCAGAGGACACTGCCTTTGCGCTTGAAAAATACCGGGCGTTCGACGGGTTCGTCGATATTTACTGGGATGAGGAACAAGGCCGCATGCTGATGCGGGTCGACCAATTTGACGCGCCGCTCCTTTACCAGACGTCCCTGCCACGCGGCATTGGCTCGAATGACCTTGGTCTCGATCGTGGGCAACTTGGTGCTACCAAAGTCGTCCGCTTTCTGCGCAGCGGACCAAAAGTGCTGCTCGTCGAAGACAACCTCCAGTTTCGTGCGACGAGCAACAATGCCGACGAGCGTCAGGCCGTCGCGGAATCGTTTGCACGGTCAGTCGTATGGGGTTTCGAAGATATCGACCCGGCCAGTCAGTCGACGGTCATCGACGCTACGCCATTCTTTTTCCGCGACGCACACGGCGTGTCCGCCACCCTGAAGCAGATGGGTGAGGGTGAGTATGTCGCGGACGGCTCGCGGTCGGCAATATACCTGGCGCGAACAAAGGCATTTCCAGACAATACGGAAATCGAAGTCCTCGTAACATTTGTCGGCGAACCCACAGGCGATTTCTTACCTACCGTGGTGCCCGACGCACGTTCGGTGACGGTGCACATGCACCACTCATTTATTCGTCTGCCTGATGACAATTACGAGCCGTTGCCGTATGACCCACGCAGCGGTGTGATCGGACTCAGATACGATACCGGCGGCTTTTCTGACTACGCGAAGCCCGTTGGCGAGCAACTGGCCGTCAACTTCGGGCGCCGTCACCGCCTGCAGAAGGCCGATCCTGCGGCCGATGTCAGCGAAGCCGTCGAGCCCATTGTCTATTACCTGGATCGCGGCGTGCCCGAACCCGTTCGTTCGGCGTTGCTGGAGGGCGCGGGCTGGTGGAACCAGGCTTTCGAGGCAACCGGCTACAAAGATGCATTCCAGGTGAAGATGTTGCCTGAAGAAGCAGACCCTATGGACGTTCGTTACAACGTCATTCAGTGGGTGCATCGTTCCACCCGTGGTTGGTCCTACGGGTCGTCAGTACTCGACCCTCGTACCGGAGAAATCATCAAGGGGCATGTGTCTCTCGGGTCTTTGCGTGTTCGTCAGGATTACCTGATCGCGGAGGGCTTGCTCGCACCCTACGAAGATGAGGCTGTTCGGCCCGAGATGCTCGAGATGTCGCTCGCCCGTATTCGTCAGCTTTCCGCGCACGAGGTCGGGCATACGATCGGCTTCGAACACAACTTCGCCGCCAGCACCCAGGATCGAGCCTCGGTCATGGACTATCCATTTCCATTGCTGAGCGTTGATGCAAATGGCGAGATCGATCTTAGTGACGCTTACGACGACGCAATCGGTTCCTGGGACAAGCGCACGGTCCTGTTTGCCTACCAGGATTTCCCGGAGCACCTGGACAGTGCGGCGGAACGTCGCCGCATCTTGGAAGAAACCATTACGCAGGGTTACAAGTACGTCGCGGATAGCGATGCCCGTTCCATATCAACGTCGCATCCCGATGGCAATCTCTGGGACAACGGTAGTGATGCGGTCGCGGAACTCGAGAATCTCCTGAAAGTGCGCAACATTGCGCTCAAACGCTTCTCCGAGCGCAACATTCGCCTGGGTCGGCCCCTCGCGAGCATTGAAGAAGTCCTGGTTCCGATCTACCTGTTGCATCGTTATCAGGTGGCGGCGGTGGGCAAGTTGCTGGGCGGGCAGTACTTTAGCTATGCGATACGCGGAGATGCGCAACCGGCATCACAAGCCGTCAGTCGTGAGCAACAGCAGCGCGCATTGGACGCGCTGATGGTCACGCTCAGTCCCGAGGTGCTGCGCTTGCCCGCGGCGCTGGTCGAACTGATTCCACCTCGCGTTCCTAACAATCCAAAAACGCGCGAGACGTTCACCGCGGCGACCGGCATCAATTTCGACCGTGTCGCTCCCGCAGCAAGCGCCGTTGCACTTACGCTCAATGTGCTGTTCGATCCGACTCGGGCGGCTCGAATGACGCGCTCCGAGACGCTGGGATTCGATGCGGTGGTAACGGCTTTGCTCGACGCGAGCTGGTTTCGTTCGCCCTCAACAGCGCTACATGCAGCCATACAGCGGCAGACGAATATGCAGGTACTACATGGCCTGCTCAGGCTCGCCTTCAATGTCGATGCCGACGATGATGCGAGGGCGTTGGCGCTCGACGGTATTAAGAAACTGGATCGATGGCTTGCCAAGCGGTCGCCAAAAGACGCAGTACAGCGCGCTCACTACAGCCTGGCTCGATTTGAAATTGAGCGCTTGATGCGCGATCCCGGGTTGGTTGAGGTACTGCCGCCGGTTACGGTGCCGCCAGGCTCGCCCATCGGTTCCTTTTCAGGTACAGGTCACTGAACAATGTCCACAACCATCACTGTACTCATCATCTACCTGGGCGTGCTCGCTGCGCTCGCCATCTGGAGCCGCCGCGAGACACATACGCTGGCTGGTTTCTACCTGGCCGACAAGAAATTGCCGTTTTGGGTTGTGGCGTTCAGTACCAACGCAACCGGAGAAAGCGGTTGGTTGTTGCTGGGCCTGTCCGGGATGGGCTACGCCGTCGGCACGCAAGCCTATTGGGTGGTTGTCGGCGAGATCGTCGGCATTGCTCTGTCGTGGGGCCTGATATCCAGACGACTGAAGCGACTCGGCGACGAAACGAACTCGATCACGGTGCCCGATGTGCTGGCCGCCAAGTTTGCGGATAAGTGGCACCTGATTCGGGGTGTGGCCGTACTCATTATCGTCGTGATGGTTACAACCTATGTCACGGCGCAGATGGTGTCCTCCGGTAAGGCTTTCAGCAGCTTTCTCGGAATGAAATACGAGACCGGTGTGATCGTGGGCGGAATCTTCATTATCGCCTACACTTTTGTTGGCGGGTACAAAGCGGTTTCATATACCGATGTGGTGCAAGGCGTATTGATGTTGCTGGGGCTGATTGCGGTGCCGGTTGCGGCCGTCTTCGCGGCCGGCGGCTGGGGTGAAATGAAAAACACCCTGGCACTGCAGGATCCGGCGTTGCTCGACATGTTTGCGTTTTCCAGTGGGCCCGCCTGGATCGGCATCGCGAGCTTTGTGGCCATAGGGTTACCCTTTATGGGTGTCCCACAGCTACTCATTCGCTACATGTCGGCGCGCGATGACGGCGAAATCAAGAAAGCGCGAATCATGTCGCTCGTCGTGCTGCTGGTCTTTACGGCAGGCGCAGTGACGGCGGGTGTTGCAGGCCGGGCGCTTTACCCCGGTCTGGAGGATAGCGAGACGATCTTCCCGGTGCTGTCGAGCAATCTATTTCCGCCGATTGTCGCGGGCATGCTGCTCGTCGTCGTGTTGTCCGCGATTATGTCGACTGTCGATTCGCTGCTTCTACTGGCTTCTTCGGCGGTTGTGCGGGATACCTACCAGAAGATCATGGGCAGCACGGAAAGTGACTCCGTTCTGGCGAATTACGGCAAGATCATCACCGTGGTTATCGGCATTATCGCCCTGGTGCTCGGTATTCAGGAGCCACGCGTGATTTTCCATTTCGTGCTTGCATCCTGGTCCGGGCTGGGGTCAGCTTTTGGGCCGGTGATGATCGGCATCCTTTACTACAAGCGCGTCACATGGGCCGGTGTGCTGTCCGGCATGATTGGCGGGTTCCTGGTCAGCGTGGTCTGGTTGACCTGGTTCAAGGCGGATTATCACGGCCTGTACGAGGCGATCCCGGGCTTCGTTGCCGGTATGGTGCTGACCTTTGCCGTGAGCTGGCTGACCAGCCGGCCAAATGGGGACATTCCTGATTTAGCGCGGCCAAAAGGGGACATTCCTGATTTAACGCACTAGTGCGTTAAATCAGGAATGTCCCCATTGATTTGTAACCAAATCGGCGTTTCGGCCCTATAACAGTGTATGACATCACTTAAAAAGGGTTTTTCGATGCGCAAGTTCATGTTGTTGGTCGCGATGTTCGTTCTCGGTGTTCCGGCCCTGGCCACGGCTGACGTGGACGGGATTCCGGATTCCGCTACCTGGTATTTCCACGCCGATTTCGACGCGATGCGAGACGGCAAGTCGAGCCGCGCAATTTATAACTGGCTCAATGCGGAGGTTTTCGAGGAAATTCGCGGCGAAGTGGGTATCGATTTCGACCAGGAGGCGCAGCGTCTGACCGCGTTTTCCAGTGCCGGCGAAGGGCCGGTGATCCTCCTTGATGGGAAGATCAGCCAGGACACGAAAGACAAGATCATGGCGATCGCCGCCGCTGACGGTGAATTGCAGACATTCAAGTCGTCTGGAAAGGCCTATTACTTTTTCGATGGTAGTGGGGACGGAGCGGATACGGGCGATATTGATATCGACATCGAATCCCTCGAAAAGGAGGCCTACGTCAGTTTCGCGTTAAAAGACAAAATCGTCATCACGAACACGCAGGACCAGATGAAGGCACTACTGGCGAACAATGGAAGAATAAGATCTGCGAAAACAGACAAGAATGCGCTGATTGTACTTCGCGCCGAACGCAGCTTGATTCAGGCCGGTGTAAAAGCCGATGAGATGGATGACGACGACGATTGGGATTCCAAAATACTGCGTAATACCAAACAGGTCGCCATGATGATGGCCGATCTGGGCGACAAGTTAGGCTTCGAAGCGCAGCTCATGGCAAATGAACCGGAGATGGCGAATTCACTGGCCAGTGTTGTCAGAGGCCTGATTGGTTTGCAGGCGTTTAACGATGAGATGGACTCAAAAATTGCGGCGGTTCTGCAAAGTATCAAGGTCGACGTATTGGGCAGCACGTTAAAGCTATCTCTCTCTATTGATCCAGATACCGTCGTATCTGCTCTTGAGGACTGAGACACAACTGGTACGAGCCGCGCAAGCGGGGTCTGCGGACGCTTTTGCAGACCTTGTTCGGCACTATCGTGATCGCCTGTTACGTTTCCTTCTAACGCGATGCGCGAGTTATGCCGATGCCGAAGATGCGCTCCAGGACACGTTGATCAACGCCTATCGGTACATTCGTAGTTATGATTCACGATGGCGATTCAGTACCTGGCTGTACCGAATCGCCATTCGCAATGCTGCCAAACTGCGTACTCAGGATGTGCTCGAACTTCATGACCTCGGGGATGTAGAGAATGACCCTCTGCTGCAGTGCATTGCAGACTCGGAGTCCGAGAACCTTTGGATTAGCGCGCGGCAGCTGTTGAACGACGAAGTGTTCACCGCGATGTGGCTGCGTTATGCCGAAGATATGTCCGTTAACGACATTTCGAAAGCGCTTGATCGCTCCGCTTCCTGGACCAAGGTCAACTTAATGCGTGGCCGGCGTGCGCTGGATGCCGAACTTAACGGTACAGATAGAAAGAGTAAAGCCTATGGATAAGCTAGCTAATCGACTGCGTCAGGACGCAGACAGCATCGAGGTTGCCGTATCCGATGAATTGGATCATCGCATCGCTGCCTCGCTGAGAAGCGTCACGCCGCAACAGGAATCCGAATCGATCGTGACGTCGCGGCGTCCGGCCTTGTTTTGGTGGGCAAGCAGCCTGACTGGTATCGCGGCTGCGGCCGCCGTCATCATTCTTGTCAACTCAGGAACCTCTCAAGTGCCGGCGACTGCGACTCCGTCAACGACAGTGACGGCGACCCCGGCAAGCATTGCGGCGGCGGTGCCGGCCATAGACTGGCAGGCAGAGACCGCGATGTTGACAAGCCAGCTACAACAGGAACTTGACGCCCTGCAATCGGACATCAAGAAGGCCGAAGAGAAAGTCAAGGATGATATCGGACTCTGATATTGTGGAAAATACCTACTGATTCCACTATCCTCGTAAGCGGGGTCAGTTCGCCTGGTTTTTTTAAGTCAGCGCAACACAGAGATACCATACGCAATAACGCAAATGAGGATTGCGACCAAGACCAGAACGCGAACTGAATAAGATAAGAAGACCGGTGGCGATCTGATTTGCTACCGCGCTCGAAATCACAACGAACACAAAGGATGCATCAGGTATGCCTTTCGCTGTTGTCTTGATTCTGCTCGTCGTCGGTTCAATTCTTTTTCACGTGCTCAGTCCATGGACGTTTACCGAGTTGGCATCCAACTGGGGAATGGTGGACTTCACGGTCGACATCACCCTCTACGTCACGGGCTTCGTTTTCGTCGCCGTCAATCTTTTCATGGCGTACTGCGTCATCAAGTTTCGCTACAAGAAAGGTGCGCGAGCGACATATGAGCCGGAAAACAAAAAGCTCGAAGGCTGGCTGACAGGTCTGACGACAGTCGGCGTTGCGGCCATGCTGACGCCCGGGCTGTTTGTGTGGGCAGACTTTGTCGATGTGCCGGACGATGCCCATGTCGTCGAGGCTGTTGGTCAGCAGTGGCACTGGACCTTCCGTTTACCCGGCGAAGACGGCAAGTTGGGCGAAGTCGACGCAGAACGGATTACCAATGACAATCCATTCGGTATGGATCCGGAGGACCCGAACGGGCAGGACGATGTGCTTGTCTACAACGGGGAAGTCCACGTTCCCATCGACAAGCCTGTTAAATTCCTGCTGCGCTCGAAAGATGTACTCCATGACTTCGCCGTCGCTCAATTTCGCGTGAAGATGGACCTGGTTCCCGGTACCAACACGTTTTTGTGGCTGACGCCAACGAAGACCGGACGCTTCGAAATCCTTTGTGAAGAACTCTGTGGCATCGCTCACTACACGATGCGTGGTGCTGTTATCGTCGAGGAGCGTGACGATTTCCAGACCTGGCTCGCAAGTCAGTCGACTTTTGAGGAGTTGAATAGCGCGCCCGCGGGCAATGCCATGCTCGGCGCGGCGCAGTACGCGGTATGCGCGTCCTGCCATGGCCAGCAGGGCGAGGGCATCGTTGCCATGAACGCTCCCAAGATTGCAGGGCAAAGCGCCTGGTACCTGAAGCGCCAGATCATGAATTACAAAAAGGGCCTGCGCGGCACACACGCAGATGACACCTACGGCGCGCAGATGATCGGCATGGTTGCAACGCTGGCTGACGAGCAGGCCGTCGATAACGTGGTTGCCCATATTCAGACATTTCCCGATACGGCTGTGAGTTCGACGATTGAAGGGGATGTTGGCAGAGGGCAAAAGCACTACAACATCTGTGCTTATTGTCATGGCGCGGATGGCATGGGTATACAGGCCATGAACGCGCCGCGTGCCGCGGGCATGTCTGACTGGTATCTGGAAAGACAGTTACACAATTTCAAGAATGAAATTCGCGGCGCTCATTTGCAGGACCATAACGGCAAGCAGATGGGCCTGATGGCCAATATTCTGCATGACGAGCAAGCGGTCAGGGATGTCGTTGCCTACATCAATACGCTGTAGGTTGGTTGCCAAAAAAATAACGAAGTACTAAACAGGTAAAAGGGGAACTGGATGGCTTACGTTGCAATTGCAGACCGTGACCATGAAGTCGAACATCACGATCCGCAGACGTTTATAACCAAATATATCTGGAGCCAGGACCACAAGGTCATTGCCATCCAATACGGTATAACGGCTATCTTTGTCGGTATTATCGCCCTGGGCCTGTCCGCAATGATGCGGCTGCAACTCGGATTCCCTGATCAGTTCTCTTTTATCAACCCTGAGAACTACTACCAGTTCGTTACCATGCACGGCATGATCATGGTGATCTACCTGCTCACCGCGCTGTTCCTGGGTGGATTCGGCAACTACCTGATTCCGTTGATGTGCGGCTCTCGCGACATGGTCTTTCCGTATCTGAACATGTTGAGTTACTGGGTATATCTGCTATCGGTCATCATCCTGGTGACCAGTTTCTTTGTTCCCGGTGGCTCGACCGGTGCCGGCTGGACGCTTTATCCGCCGCAGGCGATTATGCCGGGTACGCCCGGTGTCGAGTGGGGCATCCTGCTCATGTTGCTGTCACTTGCCGTATTTATTGTTGCGTTCACGATGGGCGGCCTTAATTACATCACGACGGTGTTGCAGGCACGTTGCAGGGGTATGACGCTGATGCGCATGCCACTGTCCGTCTGGGGCATATTCATCGCGACGGTGCTCGGTTTGCTGGCGTTTCCGGCATTGCTCGTCAGCGCCATCATGATGTTGTTCGACAAGACTCTGCACACAAGCTTCTTTATGCCGGCCATCAGTTCGATGGGCGTGGATCCCGGTTATACCGGCGGCAGCCCGATACTCTTTCAGCACCTGTTCTGGTTCTTCGGCCATCCAGAGGTATACATCGTCGCGTTACCCGCTTTCGGTATCGTCTCAGACCTTCTGAGCACGCACGCGCGCAAGAATATTTTCGGCTATCGGATGATGGTTTGGGCGATCGTTGCTATCGGTGGGCTCAGTTTCGTTGTCTGGGCGCATCATATGTATGTGAGCGGTATGAATCCGTACTTCGGTTTCTTCTTCGCGACGACAACATTGATCATCGCGGTGCCGACCGCGATCAAGGTCTACAACTGGGTGTTGACACTTTGGGAGGGCAACATACATCTCAGGGTGCCAATGCTGTTCGCCATCGGTTTCATCTTTACGTTTATTCATGGTGGCTTGACGGGGCTGTTTCTTGGCAACGTGACGATTGATTTGCCGTTATCGGACACCTATTTCGTGGTGGCGCATTTCCACATGGTCATGGGCGTGTCGCCAGTACTCGTAGTGTTCGGCGCCATCTATCACTGGTGGCCAAAAATCAGCGGCAAAATGTACAACGAAACGCTCGGCAAGTGGCATTTCTGGATGACGTTCCTGGGCACCTATTCAATCTATCTGCCAATGCACTATCTTGGCTTCCAGGGTGTGCCGCGCCGTTACTTCGCAATGGGTAACACCGAATTCATGCCCGATTCCGCACAGGACCTGAACGCCTGGATCACGATGTCGGCATTGTTCGTGGCGGCAACCCAGGTATTGTTCTTCGTGAATATTATCTGGAGCCTCGCGAGAGGACCCAAGTCGGATCCAAACCCCTGGGACGCGACCACACTCGAATGGCATACGCCGGACCACCCGCCCAAACACGGCAACTGGGGTCATGAACTGCCCGTCGTCTACCGCTGGGCCTACGACTACAGCGTGCCGGGGTACAAGGACGACTTTATTCCACAAAATGTGTCTCCTGACGACGCGCCGGCGGGCCGTGACCATGGAGGCGAACACTAGTGGCGCTGTTTTCGCCTAGCGAGGGGCGGCGATGACGATAGCGCTTCTTTTCCTGGCACTGATACTGGCCACGCTGCTCGGCTGGCTGCTGAAGCAGTCGTTCAACACGCAGCCCTGGGTCGCCGACACCGTCGGCGAGACGGCGCATGAAGGACCGCTGGGAACCAATGCCCGCCTGATCGGGCTGCTTACATTGCTGGCGGTAGTAACGTCGTTCTTCGCGCTGATCCTGAGCGCCTATTCCTTGCGTATGGAGCTCGGCGACTGGGTGCCGTTGAGCGAGCCACAGTTATTGTGGACAAATACAGCCATGTTGGTTCTCGCGAGTATTGTCTTGCAATGGACGCGCAATGCCGCGGTAGATGGTCGGGCATCAAGGCTCGCGCCCGGCTTGATCCTGACAGGTTTGCTGACGACCGGCTTCGTTGTTGGGCAGTTCGTCGCCTGGCAGCAGTTGCAGGCATCGGGCCAGTTCATTACCAATAATCCGGCCAATGCATTTTTCTATTTCCTGACGGGAGCGCACGCGGTACACATTGCTGGCGGCTTGTACGTCTGGGCGAGAGCGACGACAAAGGTCGTTCTCGGCAAGGGAGAGGATGCGGCGATTACCCGTAGCATCGAGCTGTGTGCGATCTACTGGCACTTCCTGTTGCTTGTCTGGCTGATTCTTTTTGGATTGCTGTTGTCGACCTAAGGGGTCCTTATGTCTGAAGCGGTACTGAGTAGTGGAGCAGGAATAGAGGCGCCTGGCACCAAGGGCGTCGCCGACGATTTCTCGCGTGACAAGCAGGTGTTTGGCGTGCCCTGGGGCAAGGCCATGATGTGGATCTTCCTGCTCAGCGATACGTTTATTTTCAGCTGTTTCCTCGTCGGCTATATGTCGGTGCGTATTGCTTCGACGGATCCGTGGCCGATACCGAGCGAGGTATTCGCGCTGTCCTTCGGCGGCGACCCGATTCCGCTGATCCTTATCGCCATTATGACGTTCATCCTGATTACCTCGTCTGGAACGATGGCGATGGCGGTGAACATGGGCTATCGCAAGGATCGCAACAAGACTTTCTGGCTGATGTTCGCGACCGCGTTACTTGGCGCATCATTCGTCGGCATGCAGGCCTTCGAGTGGACGAAACTGATCCAGGAGGGCGTGCGTCCCTGGGGCAACCCGTTCGGTGCGGCACAGTTCGGCTCCAGCTTCTTCATGATTACCGGGTTCCATGGCCTGCATGTGTCGGCCGGTGTCATTTATCTGCTTGTCGTTGCGTTTCGTGTAAAGACCGGCTTTTATGAACGGCGTGGCGGCAATTATGAAATTGTCGAGGTTGCCGGCTTGTACTGGCACTTCGTCGATCTGGTCTGGGTCTTCATCTTCGCGTTTTTCTATCTCTGGTAAACGGTTTCAGGAGTCTTCGCTATGGCCGAAGAAGGGCAACAACATCCACTGAGTGTGTATTTCTGGATCTGGGGACTGCTATTCGTAGTCAGCTTCTTTTCCTACATGGTGGACTACCTGCAGTTTCAAGGCACGCTGCGCTGGACGCTGATATTGATTTTCATGTTCGTGAAGGCCGGATTCATCATCGCCATCTTCATGCACATGAAATGGGAGCGGCTGGCGCTGAAAATTGCCATTCTGGGTCCGCCCGTTGCGATCATGGTGCTCATCTGGCTGATGTCCTACGAGGGTCTCTATATCGAGGACACGCGCACCGAGTACTATGGTGAAAGCACTATGGAGCCGCAGACCCCAGCGCATCATTAGCCGCTGCTTTGATTCTTCAAGGGGCCCGTTGAATCGGGCCCTTTTTATTTTTCAGGAAACAACATCATGCAGGTAGTAATGAGCCTGGTCGGTATGGCTACGATATTTCTCATCGCAGTCCTGCTGTCTAGTAACCGGAGCGCGATAAATCTCCGGACCATTTCGATGGCGTTCCTGATTCAAACCGTGATTGCGGCGCTTGTATTGTTTGTACCGGCCGGCGGACTGGTACTCGATAAGGTCGTAAAGGGCGTGCAAACGGTTATCAACTACGGCAATAACGGCATCGAGTTTGTGTTCGGCTCAAACGTTCAGGCAACGCTCGGCTTTACGATCGCTTTCAACGTTTTGCCGGTCATCGTGTTTTTCGCAGCATTGATGTCGGTACTCTATTACCTTGGTCTGATGCAACGTGTCGTTGGTGTCTTCGGCGGCTGGTTGCACAAATTGTTGCAGACTAGCCACGCGGAGTCGGTTTCTGCAGTTTCCAATATTTTCGTCGGCCACACGGATGCGCCTCTCGTCGTAAAACCCTACCTCGCGGGAATGACGCAGTCAGAGTTGTTCGCCGTCATGACGGGCGGCTGCGCGACGATTGCGGGCGCCGTGATGATGGGCTACGCGCAGATGGGTGTGGAACTGAAGTACCTGATTACCGCCAGTTTTATGGCGGCGCCCGGCGCCCTGATGATGGCCAAGATCATCATGCCGGAGACCGAGCCGCACGATGATCGGCCGTACACGGAACTCGTTGAGGAGGCAGACAAGCCAGTCAATATTTTCGAGGCGATTGGCAACGGCGCGATGACGGGCATGCAGGTAGCGATGGCGGTCGGAGCTATGCTTATCGCCTTCGTCGGCCTGATCTACCTGGTCAATGGAGTCTTGACCGGTGTGGGTGGCTGGTTCGGCTTTGAAGACCTGACGTTGCAGTGGTTGTTAGGCCAGGTCTTTTCGCCCCTCGCGTTCCTGCTGGGTGTGCCGTGGGCGGAAGCGACGCAGGCAGGCAGCCTGATCGGCCAGAAGTTAGTGATCAACGAGTTCTACGCCTACGTCAGCTTCATTGAAATCAAAGACTCGCTGTCGCCGTATACGCAACTGGTTGTCACGTTCGCACTCTGCGGCTTCTCCAACCTGGCCTCTATCGCCATCCTGCTTGGTGGACTGGGGGCGGTGGTGCCATCCCGGCGCCACGACATCGCGAGGCTTGGTCTGCGAGCCGTTATTGCAGGTACACTAGTCAATCTCATGAATGCATCGCTGGCCGGGTTCTTCTTCTCCCTGCAGTGATCGGGAGCAGCCAGGGCCTGCCAACACTTGCCAGATCGCCGCGACGGGAAACCATTTTGTTCAATACAAGGAGCGATGAACGTGATGTACTTTAGGTACTTGAGTGAAGAGAGACGCCGTAGTGGGCAAAATGGGACCCGTCCCTTCGGGTTGCCGGCCCAAATGGCCCCATGCCGCGTTGCTCGTCATTCATTTGGAACGACCAAACCACACTCCTCGCGCCTTGCCTGGCACCATTTGGGCCAGCAACGCAGCGATCTGGCAAGTGTTGGCAGGCCCTAGATGGCACGGGCAATCATCCTGGTACTCGATTCTTTCGGCATCGGCGCAACGGCCGACGCCGATACGTTTGGCGACGTTGGCTCGGATACGCTCGGCAATATCGCGCGCGTTCGCGCCGCCTCGGCCGAGGGTCCACTGCGGCTCCCCAATCTCTCCAGGCTGGGTCTGTTTCATGCAAGCAAGGAGAGCACGGGTCAATTTTCCGTCTGGCGTTGAGACGGACATCGAGATCATTGGTGCTTACGGATACGCTGCGGAGTTGTCGAGCGGAAAAGACACGCCCAGCGGCCACTGGGAGATCGCCGGGGTGCCCGTTTTGTTCGACTGGGGGTATTTTACGAAGAAGACCGACACGTTTCCGCCGGCGTTGCTCGAGAAACTCATCGAGCGGGCCAAATTGCCGGGCGTACTCGGCAATTGTCACTCTTCGGGAACAACGATAATTGCCGAACTGGGTGACGAGCACGTGAAAACGGGCAAGCCAATCGTCTATACATCGGCCGACAGCGTATTCCAGATTGCCTGCCATGAAGAGGCATTCGGCCTGCAGAAACTCTATGACCTGTGCGACATCGCGCGCGAGCTGGTGGACGAATACAACATTGGTCGGGTTATTGCCCGACCGTTTGTCGGCGATGGCCCTGACAGCTACGTCCGCACCGGCAATCGGCGCGACCTGACAACACCACCACACGCGCCGACCGTGCTCGACAAGCTGGTCGAGAGTGGCGGCGACGTCTACAGCATCGGAAAGATTGCCGACATTTACGCGCATCGTGGCATTACGAAGAAAGTGAAGGCGACGGGAAATGAGGCGCTATTCGACGCGACGCTCGAAGCGATGAAGGAGGCGGGCGATCGCTCCATCGTGTTCACCAACTTCGTCGACTTCGACATGCTGTATGGCCACCGTCGAGACGTTGAAGGCTACGCCACAGCACTGGAGTATTTTGACCGGCGCTTACCGGAGTTGATGGATCAAATGCAGGATGACGACCTGCTGTTGCTCTGCGCTGATCACGGTTGTGATCCTACATGGCCAGGCAGCGATCACACGAGGGAGCATATCCCGGTGCTTGCTTACGGCGCCGGCATCCGTCCCGGAACGCTGGGCCTTCGCGAATCCTTCGCGGACATCGGGCAGACAGTCGCTGCGCATTTGAACCTGTCGCCCATGGACTATGGCACCAGCTTTCTCGACGCCTGATCTGCAGACGCCATAACGGGGTGAGCGATTCGAGCGTAACAGGAGGCGGTAACGTGCCGACGTTGTACATCTTTTCCGGTTTGCCCGGCACGGGAAAGACAACGCTCGCGATGGCGCTCGCAGGGCGGATTGGTGCCGTATATTTGCGCATCGATACGGTGGAGCAGGCGCTCAGAGATCTATGCTCGGTCGACGTCGAGGGCGAAGGATATCGCCTGTCATATCGAGTTGCCGCTGACAACCTGCAGCTCGGACTCAGCGTCGTTTCTGATTCATGTAACCCGATCGAGCTGACGAGGCGTGAATGGGAAGAACTCGCGTCTCACAACGGGGCGAATCACATCAATATTGAAATCACATGCTCGAACATGTCTGAGCATCGCAGGCGCGTCGAAAGTCGCGACTCGACAGTAGACAGGCTAAGACTCCCGAGTTGGACCGATGTGCAGCGTCGCGAATATTCGCCCTGGTCACGAAACAGGGTTGTTGTTGATACGTCAGGAAAGCAAGAGACGGAAAGTTTCGATGAACTCATGACTCTTCTGTCTGTAAAAAATCTTGATTGATCGAATCTTCAAACCGGTGCTGAGCCAATGACTTCGAAATTGCTCACAGATGATTTCGACCGGGACGGCTATCTTTTGCTTCACGATTTCTTTGATGCTGAACTTGCGCAGCGTCTCGACGCACCCATTCTTGAGCATTTTGGCGACGATCCGGCTTTTCTTCACAACACCGAGTTTCTTGACATGGCCAAGACGGACGTCATTCCATGGTTTCCGCAAAATGACGGCAGCAGCGACTTCGATCTTGTAGATGAACATCACGATTTACGCCAGCTGACCGGCGCATTGCTCGGTGAGGGCTGGCAAAGACTGTATTGCATGGTGATGTTCTCGAAGCAGGGGTCCGTTGGCCAGGCCTGGCATCAGGACTGCGCGCCGGAAGATCCTGCCAGATATAACCTCAATCGCCTCGTCTACTCACGTGACATCGACGATGAAACGGGTGGCCAGACGGTGGTCGTGCCGGGCTCGCACCGCCGCGGCTTGTTGCCCGCCGGAGATCCCTGGGCGGATTTCGACGACCAGCTCGTATTGCGCCCCAGGGCCGGGACCCTGGTCGTGCTGCACGGTCACATCTGGCATCGTGTTCTGCCGGTCCATGGCCGGTACCGCTACTCGACGAATTACCGCGCCGTGCCGGCAGGCACGACTGCCGACATTACCGACGTCTGCGTCTATCGCAATATGCGCTACCGGTTTTCGACTGAGACCGTCGTTGAAGAACGCACCGCCTGAGCCTTAATCAGCTCAGCGGCGTGCCTCGATGCGCTGTCGAAAAGTGCGGCGACGCCGGAGGTACGGAATATCGTCAGGCCAGAGCGTAGGTCGCGGTCAGGTATTGAATGATTTCTTCTGACTCGGCCATTTCCTCACCGGTGTTCGGGTCAACCAGATACGGTATTGAAACCCGGCCGGCGCGTTCCAACAGCGTCTTGCGGTTTTCCAGATCAGGATCCGTGCGTAGATTCAGTGAATCGCGTATGACGGGCGGCACCCAGTCCGAAATGCGCGTTCGACCGGCAGAGCGGAGGATATAGGGAATTTCGAGCTCACACAGAAGGTCCCTGACCGGGCGCGCAAACGGGCTGGACTCGAAGCTGTACAGCTGCAGAGGTTGCGCCGGCAGATGGGAAGGTGTCGCTCGGATACCTGCCATTCCCCTGGCAATGCCCGTGACGGACGAACTCAACTTTTGCAGTGCGCCAGCACGCCACTTCAAGGGCAAAGGGCGCTTGGCATAGGTCTCATACAGGTAGGCGATAATGTCCAATGATTCGTACAGCTGTCGCCCGGTATTGGGGTCCACCAGAAACGGAAACTGCGCCTTGCCACCCATCTTCGTGACCGCGGTCGGAAACGCTTGCCGCCTTTGGGGCACGGATAAATCATGGCGTCCAGGTCGAGCTCCGTTAGCGCCTCGCGCACCAGCCGGCAGTACGGGCAGCCCTCGAACTCGTAGAGTTCCAGCAGCTTCTCCGGCTTTTCCGCGGCCGGGCGGGCGGTCACGCCGACGCCGGTTCGCAGCGCCGTTGCGAACGTCGAGCTGGCAAGGTTGACGCGATATTTCAGGGACTCGATGGTCATGAGCAGGTCTCAGCAGATCGAAGCACTGTGGTTAGCCTAACCTGTCTGAAGTGCTCAACCCAGTTTTTCGGCTTTGATTGGTCGGGTCGGCCGATCAGCGGCTTAGTTCGCATCCCTCCAGGAATCGGGCACACGAATTGCAATCACCTCGCCTTCGGCCGTTTGTTTGTCGCCCGAGTATGCCCGGCATTTCACGAGGGTCTTCTTCTCACCGCATTCCTCGATCGTTGCTCGAAGCACGATTTCCGCATCGATCGGTGTGGGTGCCAGGTAGCTAACCGTCAGCTTTCCCGTAACGCACCAGATCTCGGGCGCCTCGCCGATCTTGCGTCCCTCGAGTCTGTAGTAATTGGACATCGCGGTGCCGACGCTGTGGCAGTCGATGATGCTTGCGATCGTCCCGCCGTAGACGTACTGAAGCGGCCCGGCGCATTGCTCGGGCCGCGGCGTGTAGCGGCAAACGCACTCATTGCCGTGCCAGTGGCTCTTGATCTGCAGGCCATTGTCGTTGTCCGCGCCGCAGCCATAGCAATGATTGTGGAGAAGTTGATCCTGAACGGCGGTCATATGTTGCCGCTCGACGACTTTGCGAGGTTCGCGCCGACGGCGGTATTTTTGCTCATTGTAGTTCCTGCGGAGTGCATCAACGTCCCTGGTTTCTTTCTTCGAGAGCGGTCTGAATGCGTGCTGCGAGCGCGCTCGCCTCAACCGTAACGCGATCGGTGTCGATCGTGAGCATCTCGCCCTCTCGCATCAAAACTTTTCCATCCACGACGACTGACGCAACATCCTGTTCATCGGTGACCCAGACAAGGTGTGAAATGACATCGTAGGTTGGTACGTGATGAACGTCGTCGAAGGCCACCTGAATCACGTCGGCACGTTTACCTGCCTCGAGCGACCCGATCGTATCTCCGAGGCCTATCGCCGTCGCGCCTCCGCGCGTTGCCATCGTGAGCACCGTCGCGGCGGACATGACCTCCGGGTTCATGCGATCGACCTTTTGTAGCAGGGATGCGAGCCGCATCTCTTCCCACATGTCGAGATCGTTATTACTCGCCGCCCCGTCTGTTCCAAGACCAACTCGCACGCCTGCTGCGAGCATCTGCACAATTGGCGCGATGCCAGAGGCAATTTTCATATTAGACGTCGGGTTGTGGATCACCCCTACCTTACGTTCCGCCAGGATCGGGATTTCTTCCTCGGTCGGCCAAACTACGTGTGCGGCGATAGTCGGGCCTTCGAAAAAACCGATGGACTCGAACATATCGATGCTCGTCATGCCGTACGTGTCCTTCGAGTACTGTACCTCGAACGGCGACTCCGACAGGTGGATGCTGATTGGCACGCCATATTTCATCGCTGCGGCCCGAGTTGCGGCAAGCTGTTCTGCGTTAAGCGTGTAATTTGCGTGTGGGCCGAAAATCGGCGTGATGCGGTCGTTCTTTCCCTGCCAGCGCTCTACGAAACCGTTACCCTTCTGAATGGAGTCATTGGCGTTCTCCGCGTCGGGGCTACGCTGATCGATAACCGTTGCCGAGATCATGGCGCGCATTCCGCAGCGGTCTACGACGTCCGCAATGGTGTCGGGGTAGTAGTACATATCCACGAACGTCGTCGTGCCGCCGCGAATCATCTCCCAGCAGGCGAGTTCCGTGCCGATACGCACGAATTCGGGGTCAACGAACTCGACCTCGGCCGGGAAAATATAGTTGTTCAGCCAATCCATGAGTGCGAGGTCATCTGCAACCCCCCGCAGTAACGTCATGGCGGCGTGCGAGTGGCCGTTAACCAGGCCCGGCATGACGATACGATCCTCGCCCCTCAAGGTTTGTGCGGCGGAATACTCGGCGAGTATCTCGTTGGCGGGACCGATCGCGAGGATCAGGCCTTCGTCGATCGCGACAGCGCCATCTTCATAAATCGTACCGTCGATATCCATGCTGACGACAAAGTCACCCCTGATAACAAGATCGATTTGATCATCACTTTTCGCGTCCGGCGCAGGCGCGTCTGATGCGGTGCAGGCACCGAGAGCGAGTGCAATATAAATACAGCAAAAACAGTAACTTAGTCTATTCATGGGTTCCCCTTTTGGCCCTGATTGTAGCACCGGATCTAGTCAGATCTTGCGGAAAAAAAAGAGCCGGTCGATTAGATCGGCTCTTCAACGATCGAACGTTATCGGACGCTTAGAAGTCTTTCGTCAGCCTCAGACCGAATTCACTTGCGTCGTTGCTAAGGATCTGAAGAACGTAGTCGCCGGTATTCAATCGGGCGTTGTCGTAACGTTCATCGGTGACATTTCTTCCATAGAGAGCAGCTAACCAGCTACCGTCTTCCGAACGATACGAAATATCAACATTGACCAGAGAGCGGTCGTCAATCTTGGTGAGCCGACCCGGATCGGAACTCGGCTCGCCGTACATCTCGTCGCGATACGAGTAATCGGCTCGCAGTGTAACTTCACCGCCGCCGGCCATCGGGATCTTAAGTTCCGGACTTAGCGAGAACGTAAGCTCCGGCGTAAGGGGCGCGACGGGCTTCACGCCGTTTTGCTCATCGACATCAACGTCAATGTAGCCGAGCGTTGCATGAAAGAAGAAGTTGTCTGTCAAGTACGCCGTGCTTTCCCACTCGAATCCGAAAGAAGCCTGATCGACGATCAGGTTTTCGGTGCTGAAGCCTGCTCCCGTAGTTGAGCTGACCTGGTAAGGCAGATCTGAGTACTGCGTGAAAAATAACGCCGCGCTCATCTGCAATCGTTCTAATGGTTGGCCCTTCACGCCGACTTCGTAATTGGTCGCAGTAATGTTTTCGCTTGCGACCAGGCAGCCGACGGCAGTGCCACCAAAGAGGCAAAACGGCCGCGCCGGGAACTGCCCGGACTGATAGCCGTTTTGAATAGCCCCGTAGACGTTCATGCCGCCGCTCAGCGTGTAATTGAGTGCCAGCTCCCAGCTCAGCTCGTCGAAACTGTCGGTCGCGTCGAAAAACCCGATACCGACGTTGGCGACCACGTCCTTGTCATCCTCGGTGTAGCGCAGTCCACCCGACAGACGCAAGCTGTCGCTCAGCTCGTAACCGACGTTGCCGAAGATTGCCCGGCTACTGACTTCCTGGTCGAGGATGAAAATACCGCCTGTTCCACCGTTGAACGTCGTCGGGCTCTGGAAGTTGCCACCCTCTTCGTCGAAGAAGTAGATGCCTGAAACGAAATCCCACGATCCATAGTCGCCATTCAGTTGAATTTCAAACGAGGTCTGGTCCGCATCGCCGGATTCCGGAAATGAAAGGAAATCGTCAATGAGACTGTCGTCGTCCAGACCGGCCCGATATTCGGACGATCGTGTGCTGCCGATAATTTTGGACGAGAGCGTGTCGGAAATCTCCCAGTCGACCGTGACCGCAACGCCGGACGCTTTGTTGCTTACCCGCGTCTGGCTGGCCTGCCCTGTATTGTTGTCATAAGGATCCGACGAAACGTCCGCGTTCGTGTAGCCTGCGGCGCGCAACGCGCTGGTCGCGGGAAGCTCGTCGATCAACGTTGTATAGGGGCGCAGACCGCCTTCACCGTCGTTAGCGTCCGCCGCTACGGTGACAGTTACTTTGTCGCCCTCGTAACGAAAAGAAATGCGACCATAGACCTCCTGCGTTTCCCCAACCTCGAGGCCCGCGTTCGGAAGGTTCAGGAAATCGCCCAAACCGCCGCGGCTCTTGAAGCCCCCGGTGAACGCCAGCGCTGTGTTGTCTGTGAGCTTTGTGTCGGCATAAAAATCGCCGTTCAGCCGCTCACGAGTTCCCGCTTCGATGCTGACCCGCGCACCGGGATCGGCACCCGGCGTTTTCGTGATGATATTTATCGCGCCGCCGATGGAATTTCGGCCATACAGGGTGCCCTGCGGCCCGCGCAGCACCTCGATGCGCTCGATGTTCGACAAACTCCAGTTTTGGCCAACCTGGCGACCGAGATAGACACCGTCGACGTAGACGCTGACGCCAGGGTCTGTCGTAATCAGGTGATCCTGCAACCCGATGCCGCGAATGAACGCATTAGCCGAGGAGGTATGTCCCGCCGAAAACTGCGTGATATTGAGGTTTGGCACAAACTTGCCGATATCGACAATGTCGACGATGCCCTGCTGGGCGAGTTTGTCGCCCTCGAACGCGCTGAGTGCAATCGGAACTTCGTAAATGCTTCGCGCGCGCTTCGTCGCGGTGACGGTTATTTCCTCGAACAAACTGCCGTCGTCCTGCGCCGCCGCGACGGAGATCCCGCCGCAAAGTGCGACCGCCGGAAGCGCGCACATTAGTACCTTGTTGTTCTTCATTTTTGTCTTCCCCTGAGAAAAGCTGGTTTCTTGTTACGGCGCCCGGAACGCGCCTGATTGTTAGCGCGGCGAAGTATAACTGATCGACTGACTTGTGTGCTTAGAAGTCGTGCTCTAAGGTGTTGATCTGTGAAACAGGACACGAGAAATATCGACGAGATTCCATCCCATGCGGCGCCGGCTGGTGGCTGCCTGACGGACCAAATGCTCGCCGACTTCAAAGCGGCCGGCGTTCTTGTGTTGCACGACTTCGTCAGCGTGGATGCCTGCGATGCGCTACGCGCCAGGGCCGCAGAACTGGTCGCCGAATTTGACCCCTCCAAGGTGCGCAGCATTTTCTCGACGACCGAACAGACGCAGCTCGATGACGACTATTTCATCGAGTCCGGCGACAAGATTCGTTTCTTTCTGGAAAAAGATGCCTTTGATGATAATGGTGACCTCCGGCAGGCCAAAGAACTTAGCCTGAACAAGATGGGCCACGCCATGCACGACCTGGACCCCGTATTCGATTGTTTCTCGCGAACGCCGGAGCTGGCAGAGGCAGTCAGGCGCATCGGTCTTGTGGAGCCGGCCGTGCTGCAGTCGATGTATATATTCAAGCCGCCAAACATCGGTGGAGAGGTGGTCTGCCACCAGGATTCCACCTACATTTATACCGAGCCTGAATCCTGCGTCGGCTTCTGGTTCGCGCTCGAAGATGCAACGCTTGCGAACGGTTGCATGCAGTTCATACCTGGTGGGCACAAGTTGCCGCTCAAAAAGCGCAACTACCGCGGCGCGGATGGCAAACTCGTCACCGAAACGCTCGACGATTCACCCTGGCCGGAGGAGCGCCGTCGGCCGGCAGAGGCACCTGCCGGTACCCTGGTGATATTTGACGGCCGAGCACCTCACCTGAGCGCGGCGAATCGTTCGTCCAGATCACGTCACGCGTACACGTTGCACGTCATCGACCAGAAATGTCATTACCCGGCTGAAAACTGGCTGCAACGACGTGCCGATCTGCCGCTGCGCGGATTCGACCAGGGAAGATGATGTTATTCACCGACGTAATCCGCAAGAAGCGTGATGGCGGCGAGTTGTCCGACGATGAAATTCAATTCTTCGTCGATGGGCTCGCTGACAACAGCCTGCCTGCCGAGCAGGTGTCGTCACTCGCGATGGCAATATTCCTCAACTCCATGAGCTTCGAGGAGGCCGGCAAGCTGACCCTCGCGATGGCGGCATCCGGCACCGTGCTTGACTGGTCGTCAGAAGGCCTGGATGGGCCCGTCGTCGACAAGCACTCGACGGGTGGCGTGGGCGACAAGGTGAGCTTCCTGCTCGCGCCGATCGCGGCTGCCTGTGGCTGTTACGTACCGATGATTTCGGGTCGGGGCCTGGGCCACACCGGCGGCACCACGGATAAAGCGGAAAGCATACCCGGGTACGACGCGACACCGGATTTCCATACGTTTCGAAAGATCGTGCGAGAGATTGGCTGCGCGATTATCGGTCAGACGGCCGATCTTGCGCCGGCTGATCGACGCTTCTATTCGATTCGTGACGTAACCGGAACCGTCGAGTCCGTACCTCTAATTACCGCATCGATTCTGTCCAAGAAAATTGCTGCGGGGCTGCAGGGGCTGGTGATGGATGTGAAGGTCGGCAGCGGTGCGTTCATGGATACGCAGGAAAGGGCGAAGGAGTTGGCGCAGAGCATTATCGGTACCGCGGCGAAAGCCGGTCTCGAGACGCACGCGCTCATAACCGACATGAACGAAGTGCTTGGCACGACCGCAGGAAACGCGCTCGAAATCGAGGAGTCCGTTTTGTTTTTGCAGAACGTGCGCCGCGATGCGCGCCTGGATGATGTGACGCTGTCTTTATGCGCGGAGATGCTCGTCGTCGGTGGCCTTGAGGACGACAGGAGCAAGGCTCGTGCCCGATGCGATGAGGCTGTCACCAGTGGACGTGCCGCGGAAGTATTCGGCCGCATGGTGCACGCGCTTGGCGGGCCGGCGGACTTCGTTGACAAGCATGCCCAATACCTGGTGAAAGCGCCGGTGGTCAGAGCTGTGCACGCAGCAGGATTTGTGACGAGCGTGAACACGCGCGCAATCGGCAACGCCATCATCGAGCTCGGAGGTGGTCGCCGCAAGGTCGGCGAAGCACTCGACCTGTCAGTCGGCTTCAGCGAGATAGCACCGATTGGCACGAAGACCGATGGCAATACGCCGTTGGCTGTCATACACGCGGCGTCAGACGCGGACGCGATCAAGGCGGAGCAGAACCTCCTGGCTGCCTGCCGGTTGGGCGAATCGGCCCCCAAAAGCAGGCCGGTAATAAGCGAAATTGTGACCGGCTGAGCACCCCGATGCGGTATGCTCGATGCGTCTACGAAAAATAAAAAGAAAGCATAAGGGGTAGCTATGGGTAACTACATCGGTCTCGCCGGGATTGCTGTCATTCTCGGTATCGCCGTCCTGTTTTCCAGCAACCGGAAAGCCATCAACCTGCGTATCGTTGGCGCCGCATTCGGCCTGCAGGTCGTGATCGCCGCGTTCGTGCTTTACTTCGATGCCGGCCGCGCCACGATTGATACTCTGAGTTCGGGCGTCCTGAAAGTGATTGGCTATTCGAAGGCTGGCATCGACATGGTGTTCGGCCCGCTCGCCGATACCAACGTCGTTGGTTTCAGTTTTGCGATAAATGTGCTTCCTATTATCATCTTCTTTGCGGCCTTGATGTCAGTCATGTACCACCTGCGCATTATGGAGTGGGTCGTAAAACTCGTTGGCGGTTTTCTGCACAAGGTGATCGGTACCGGCGCCGTTGAATCGATGAATGCTGCCGCGAACGTCTTCGTTGGTCAGACTGAAGCACCACTGGTTGTCAGGCCTTATTTGAAAAACCTGACGGAACCGCAAATGTTCGCGGTTATGGTCTCGGGCCTTGCGTCAATCGCCGGAACGGTGCTGGCCGGTTACGTGCTTATGGGCGCGGAACTCAAGTACCTTCTGGCCGCTGCTTTCATGGCGGCCCCCGGCGGGCTGCTCATGGCGAAAATTGTGATGCCGGACGAACAGGTGGTTAAGGCTGGCGAGCACGAGAAACTCGTGATGGAACCAAGCCAGCACCGCAACGTGATCCTGGCCGCCGCGTCAGGCACCACCGATGGTCTGCGGCTGGCCGCAAATATCGGCGCAATGCTGATCGCGTTTGTCGCTCTTATCGCCTTGTTCAACGGCATCGTCGGAGGCATCTCCGGGTGGTTCGGTTACGAGTTGACGCTGGAGAAGATCCTCGGCTGGATTTTCAGGCCACTCATGTTCCTGCTCAGTGTGCCCTGGTCCGAGGCGCAGGCGGCCGGCGCGCTGTTCGGCGAGAAGCTGATTCTCAATGAATTCGTCGCATTCAGTCACCTCGCGGAGCGCCTCGCGGGTATGAGTGAACGAACACATGCCGTCGTGACGTTTTCACTTTGCGGCTTCGCGAACCTGTCGTCCATCGCGATTTTGCTCGGCGGTCTCGGCGTGCTGGTTCCGGAGAAGCGAGACCTGATCGGCATACTCGGTATGAAAGCTGTACTGGCTGCGTCGCTGTCTAACCTGATGAGTGCGGCACTGGCAGGGCTGCTGCTGACGTTCTGACCGGGGCCTGTTAACGTTTGCCAGCTGGCTCCGACGGGCACCCATTTTGTTCAATACAAGGAACGATGAACGTGATGTACTCCTTGTACATTAGTGAAGAGAGACGCCGTAGTGGGCAAAATGGGACCCGTCCCTTCGGGTTGTCGTCGCAAATGGCCCCATGCTGCGTTGCTCGTCACTCATTTGGATTCACCAAACCACGCTTCTCGCGCCTTGCCTGGGGCCATTTGCGCCAGCAACGGAGCGATCTGGCAAGCATTAGCAGGCCCTAGTGGCGCCACGACCAATAATCATCGACTGTGATCCGGGTCAGGATGACGCGGTCGCGCTGTTCCTGGCCATGTCATCGCCCGATGAACTTGAAATTCTCGGCGTAACCACCGTCGCCGGCAACGTGCCGCTTACACTGACACGGCGTAATGCCCGCATGATGTGTGATATTGCAGGACGTCAGGATATCCCCGTTTTCTCGGGTTGCGACAAGCCTATGGTCAGGGACGCGATTACCGCGGAGTACATTCACGGCAACACGGGGATCGACGGTGTCGATGTGTTTGAGCCGGACACACCGCTGCGACAGCAGCACGCGGTGGACTTTATTGTTGAGACGCTGTTGGCCGCGGACGATGCGTCGATCACGGTGGTTGCAACAGGTCCGCTCTCGAACATCGGCACGGCCATCGAGAAGGAACCGGCCATACTCCCGCGTGTGAAGCAGATCGTGGTCATGGGCGGCGCCATGCGAGAGGGCGGCAACCGCTCGCCCTCGGCCGAGTTCAACATACTCGTGGATCCGCAGGCAGCTGAAATCGTCTTTAACTGCGGCAGACCCATCGTTGTGATGGGGCTCGACGTGACCCACCAGGTACTCTCAACGCGCTCGCGTGTTGACCGCATACGCGCCCTCGACAATCCGGTCGCCGAGGCGACGGCCGGGATGCTCAGTTTCTTCCATCGCTATGACTCCAAGAAATACGGTTCGGAAGGCGCGCCTTTGCACGATCCATGTACGATCGCCTGGTTACTTGACCCGGGGCTTTTCCAGACCCGCGAATGCAACCTGTCTGTCGAAACAGAATCGGAACTGACGATGGGTCACACCGCGGTCGATTTTTGGCACGTCACCGACCGACCCGATAACGTGCATTGGGCGCACGCCGTCGATGCCAATGGTTTTTACACGTTACTAACAGACCGGCTTTCCCGGTTCTGAGGTCGCCTTCTATGTCATCAATCGCTGTTATCGGTTCGGTCAACATTGACATCGTTGCGCGCGTTGCTCGATTGCCAACGCCGGGTGAAACGGTCACGGGTGCAGAACTGAATCGATTTCCTGGGGGAAAGGGCGCCAACCAGGCGCTCGCGGCGCGTCGTCTTGGCGCCGACGTCCAGTTGATAGCACGCGTTGGCGACGATGCATCGGCCGACGAGGCGCTGTCACTCCTTCGCGATGGCAATGTTGATCTCACCGAGTGCCGCAGCGTCGCCGGAACTGCAACGGGTACCGCGCTAATCGCGGTTGCGCCGTCAGGCGAAAACCACATCGTCGTTGCGCCGGGCGCAAATCGACTACTGACGCCGGATGATTTACAGGGAGTCGACGCAGACGCCCTTATTTGTCAGCTCGAAGTGCCGGTGCCTGTGGTTGTACGGGCCGCGGAGTCGTATCGTGGTTTCTTTTGCGTCAATCTTGCGCCCGCTGCGGAAATCGACGTTACGGTCTTGCAGCGTGCCGATCTTGTGGTCGTGAATGAAACCGAATCCAGCTGGTATGGCCGGTCGCTCGACGCTTGCTCAGGAATGGTAGCGACCACGCGCGGCGCGGGGGTCGCAACGCTTGAGCTCGACGGGCGAGTAATCGCCGAAGCGAAACCTCCAGTCGTCGACGTTGTGGATACCACCGGTGCCGGCGACACCTTTACGGCGGCACTTGTACTGGCGCTGGTGGAAGGGCAGGCGCCCGCAGACGCGCTCAATTTTGCCTGCGCTGCCGCTGCGGTTTCGACAACAACCAGGGGCGCGCAGCCGTCACTTCCTGGTCGTAAGTCGGTCCTGAAGTACTTGTAAGGCTGCCCGCGGTTTCGAACTACTCCGCCGTATCGCCGTGACGGAGGCTCCTAAGATAGGGCATACGGACAAGCTCGAGACAGCGCTCATCACCGAGACGCGGCAACGCGCCCAGATGAATACCTAGCAGCCCTTGATCACTGACACCGAGAAAGAGTCGCGTACTCCCGACTTCTGCCAGAGTCAGCACGGACAATTCGCGGACCTTGCTAACGCGGACGAAAGCACCGGGATCCTGAAAAACAAAACTTTCAATAGGTGCGGATGACTCGTCTGCATAGGCCATTGTTTCGAGCGGATGAGGCAGTTGCCAGCGCGACCAATACACAGAATCCAGTGGTAGTGTTTGCGGAGCGTAGGCGGTGGCGGACAGTCGAGGAGCGTCGGCGTCGGACGTACTGACTTCATCGGCGAACGCTGCTGTCGGAAGCAACGAACCGAAAACAAGAAGTACCATCCAGCTGGCGTTCTGCATGACCTGTCTCCCTCGAGTCATGGCGGTATTTAACATACCGTTGAGTCATTCAAGCGGTATTGATATACGCCACCGTAATCTGACACGATTCATTCTGAATTTCGTTTATCTGCATCACGAAATGCGAAATCGACTGCGTCCGGTGTTATGTAAGGTGGCATTGTGGAAGAATGAACGCCGGCCAAAATCGGCCGCTCAACCAGTTTAGATTTATTGCGTCGACAACATCCATTTCAAAAAAAATCGCTGACTCGTTCCGTAACTTTCCGGAACTCGAAGCGTCCAGCGGCATTCTTCTTGTTATAGCCGCTGTCGTTGCGATGGTCGTTGCGAACTCACCGCTCGCCTAAAAAAGGTGCCAAAAAAGGTGCCGGATTTATTTTAAACGTAAAAAAGGTGCCGGATTTATTTTTGTGAAGATCAAAAAAGGTGTCTGCCCAACGAAAAAAATAAATCCGGCACCTTTTTTCCGGCACCTTTTTTCGAGAACTGAGTCGGCGGGGCTAAGGCAGTTCGTCCAGCATTCTCAGCGCAGATTGCCGGATCGAGTCATCGCTGCCGATCTGCGTCGCGTTCGTCAGTGCTGTGCGCGCTTGCTCGACATTACCAAGCTGGCTATTGACGTATCCAAGGGTCAGCCAGATTCTCTGGTTGTTCGAGTCGAGGGCGACGCCGTCATTGAGCCGGCGAAGGGCCTCTTCTGACCGGCCCAGGTAATGCAGCGTAAGGCCCAGGTTGTTATGCACTTCAATATTTGTCGGGTCAAACGCCAACAGCCGTACATACGAGTTCGCCGCTTGCTGGTATTGCTGTCTACCAAAGAACTCGTCCGCCTGGCGCGATATTTGGGCCGGGTCATCTGACGTCGCTTCGCCAAGAACTCCTGGAGCGAGCCGTGCGATGTCCGATTCTGTAATGCCCTGTGGCCATGTGCTTGCAGACGGACTGAGCGTCGATGGATGCGCACGGACATTAACCGGTTCCTGTTGGTAGTAGTCGCGCGTGATAGCAAAAACGGCAAATCCGAAGAGGACCTGGAATACCGCCATCGAAATCCAGAATTTGTTATCGCGCATCATCGTCGTCTCTTCTCTGGATCCGATATCTGATCGAGATGGAACGAAGCCGGTAGCAGCGCCTTAATGGAGTATTCCTGCCATTCCTTACTGTCATCCATGACGATGATCATCGTGTTCTCGTCCGCGAATTCGTTGATCCGCTGGCGGCAGCCGCCGCAGGGCGTACAGGAGCCGATCGCGGAGTAGCCACCGGCCACGGCGATTCGACGGATGCGTTTGCCACCCTCCTGTACCATCGCGGCAATCGCCGCCGCCTCGGCGCAGTTACCCAGATTGTAGGCTGCGTTCTCGACATTACAGCCAACGTGCAGGCGACCTTGATCGTCGATGATGGCGGCCCCGACGCTGTAGCTCGAATATCGACAGTAGGCGTTCTGTCGAGCCTCCTTGGCCGCGTTGATGAGATCCTCGTCCTCAATTGTCATTGCTCAGTCCGTTTTTCGCATGGGGTTGTTGGGATGCGTCGTCCAGTTGGCTTTGATCCGGGAGATCGGCTCCCCGGTGCGCGGGTCCGTTCCGTCGGTCAGCTGTTGCATCGTGATGCAGCCGTCAACCGGGCAGACACTGACACAGAGATTGCAGCCGACGCATTCTGCATCGATTACTTCAAAATGTCGCTCACCATTGACCGTCTGCGTGATCGCCTGGTGCGATGTGTCTTCGCACACGACGTGACAGCGGCCACACTGGATGCACAGGTCCTGGTCGATAAGCGCTTTCTCAACGTAGTTCAGGTTCAGGTACTGCCAGTCCGTTACGCTGGGCACCGCTTTGCCGATGAGTTGGTCGAGCGTGAGCTGTTTGTCGTCGAGGAAACGACTCAGACCGTCAACGAGGTCATCGATGATCTTGAAGCCGTAGACCATCGCGGCCGTGCATACCTGGACGTTACTGGCCCCAAGCGCCAGGAAGTCAACGGCGTCGCGCCAGTCTGTAATACCGCCGATGCCGGAGATCGGGATTGACCGCGTCTCCCTGGTGCGCGCGATCTCGGCCACCATGTTCAAGGCAATGGGCTTGACCGCTTCGCCGCAGTAGCCGCCATGCGTGCCCATTCCGTCCGTCGTCGGATACATGGTCAGGGAGTCGTAGTCCACGCGCATGATGGAGTTGATCGTGTTGATCAGGGACACAGCATCTGCGCCGCCGTCGAGGGCGGCTTTGGCCGGTGGCAGGATGCTGGTGACATTGGGCGTGAGCTTCACGATGACGGGGACGGACGCTGCCTTCTTCGCCCATTCGCTCGCCATCTGGATGTATTCGGGAACCTGGCCGACGGCCGCACCCATGCCACGCTCCGACATGCCGTGCGGACAGCCGAAGTTGAGTTCGAACGCATCGATGCCGGTTTCTTCAATCATCGGCAGGTACTTCGCCCAGGTCTCTTCGTTCATCGGCAGCATTACTGATGCGACCAGCGCGCGGTCCGGCCAGTCCTTCTTTACCTGCCGCATCTCGTCGAGGTTGGTGGCGAGCGGCCGGTCCGTAATCAGCTCGATGTTGTTGAAACCAATCACGCGCCGTTCGTTGCTGTGAATCGCGCCATAGCGCGGGCCGCTCACGTTGACGATAGGTGGATCCTCGCCCAGCGTTTTCCAGACGGCGCCACCCCAGCCGGCCTCGAACGCACGATTGACGTTGTAAGCCTTGTCGGTCGGCGGTGCCGATGCAAGCCAGAACGGATTCGGCGACGAGATGCCCAGAAATGTCGACTTGAGGTCGGCCATGTCTACTCCTTCCTTAGACGGCGGTCGATATCGATGGCCGCTATTTTGCCCTGCTGCACGGCGGTAACGGTGAGATCGTCGCCACCCGAAACGCAATCCCCGCCCGCCCAGACTTTGCGAAGTGTGGTCCTGCCGGCGTCGTTGACAACAATACGATCGTTCCGGATTTCGAGGCCGACTGTATCCGCGCCGAGCACGCCCACGTCGAGTAACTGACCGATCGCCTTGAATACCGTGTCGGCCGCCAGTTCGAAGTGAGTCTCCGCTCGACGCAGCTGACCATTGCCATCGAGCGCGGTTCGCTCGAAGCGGATCGTCGCAACATGATCGTTGCCCAGCAGCTCAACAGGCTTGGCCCAGTGGTGAATCGTGACACCGTTGGTTTTGGCCAGGTCCTGTTCATACTGACTGGCACCCATCTGCTCGGGCCCGCGGCGATAGACGAGGTCGACAACCTCGGCTCCCAGTCGCTTGCTTTGAACGGCGATGTCGATGGCCGTCATGCCGCCACCGATTACGACGACCCGACGCCCAACGGGCAGTCGGCTGAGGTCGTCCGACTGCCTCAGTTCCGCGATGTACTCAATGGCACTATCGACACCCGGCAGTGACTCCTGGTCAAGGCCGAGTTCATTGGTCGATCCGAGTCCGATACCGAGAAACACTGCATCATAGGACTCGCGTAGCTCATTCAAAGTGAAGTCCCGGCCCAGCGCCGTGTTGTTGCGAAGCTCGATACCGCCAATCGACACGATGTAGTCGACTTCCTTTTGCGCAAAATCATCGACGGTTTTGTACGCCGCAATACCGTATTCGTTGAGGCCGCCGGGTTTGTCGTCACGATTGAACACAACGACATCGTGTCCGAGCATCGCAAGCCGGTGCGCGCACGACAGGCCCGCCGGACCGCCACCAACAACCGCGACCTTCTTGCCGGTCGCAGGTGCCCGAGAAAAAAGCGCAACCTGTTGGTCGAAGATTGGATCTGTTGCATAGCGTTGCAGGAGTCCGATCTCCACGGGTTTTTCTTCGTGGGTGTTTCGGACACAGGCCTCTTCGCAAAGCACTTCGGTCGGACAAACACGCGCACACATCCCGCCCATGATATTTTCCCTGAGGATGGTGTGAGCGGACCCGCGCAGGTTGTCGCTGCGAATCTTCTGGATAAAGCCTGGTATGTCGATTCCCGTTGGACAGGCGGTCGTGCAGGGTGCGTCGTAACAGAAGTAACAGCGATCGGCCTCGATCAGCGCCTCGGACCGGCTCAGTGGCGGGTGCAGGTCACTGAAATTTCTGGCTATTTCATCTTTATCCAGACGATTGCCGCGTATGTCCGCTTGTTGATCGGTGCTGTTCATTTACACGACACGTTCATCGACGTACCGCGACCGGTTCGGCCTGTTTTGCCTGAATCTTCAGTGCGTCATAGTACGGCGCGAAAGGTGGCCGATCGACGTAGCGACCGGCGCCTCGCTCGACGTCAAGCTCGCCGTCGGCAAAACAACCCGACCCCGGCTTATCGTATGAGATGCGCAACCCGTAACCGTCATGCCCTCGAATATGTTGAAGTCGATTTTCTGGTGATGGGTTTTCGCCGAGATGGTCTTGGTCGCCGTTGGGTCCCACACGACGATATCGGCGTCGGCACCGACGGAGACGCTGCCTTTTCTGGGGTAGATATTGAATATTTGCGCGGCGTTCGTCGAAGTCACTTTAACAAACTCGTTCATCGTCAGTCGACCGGTGCCGACACCATGGTGCCAAAGCGTCTCCAGTCGATTTTCGACGCCCGCGGTGCCATTCGGTATGAGTCGGAAGTCGTCTTTACCGGCGGCCTTCTGATCGGCACAGAAACAGCAGTGGTCCGTGGCCGTTGTTTGCAGGTTGCCCGATTGCAGTCCGTGCCAGAGCGCTTCCTGGTTTTCCTTCGAACGAAACGGCGGGCTCATCACGTGGGCAGCCGCAACCTCAAAATCGGGATCGCGATATACCGAATCATCGACCAGCAGGTGTCCGGCCAATACCTCACCAAAAACTCGTTGGCCCTCGTTGCGCGCTCGTGTAATGGCTTCGAGCGACTGCCGGCAAGAGTTATGCACGACATACAGGGGTACGCGCAAAACCTCCGCGATTCGTATCGCACGGTTTGCGGCTTCGCCTTCCACTTCGGGCGGTCGTGACAAGGGATGGCCTTCCGGGCCCGTAATGCCTTTCTCGAAAAGCTGCTTTTGCAGACGGAACACCAGCTCGCCGTTTTCGGCGTGGACCGTCGGAATCGCGCCGAGCTCGAGCGCGCGCGAGAAGCTGTTCACCAGGATCTCGTCGTCGGCCATGATAGCGCCTTTGTACGCCATGAAATGCTTGAAGCTGTTGACGCCGTGATCGCGAACGAGCGTGCCCATATCCTTGTGTACGGTGTCATCCCACCAGGTAATCGCCACATGAAACGAATAGTCGGCGACAGATTTCTCGGCCCAGTCGCGCCACTGCATGTAGGTTTCCATGACGTTTTGTTGCGGGTTCGGAATCGCGAAATCGATGATCATCGTCGTGCCGCCGGCAAGGCCCGCGGCCGTGCCAGTATAAAAGTCTTCGCTGGTCACGGTGCCCATAAACGGTAGCTGCATGTGTGTATGCGGATCGATGCCGCCCGGCATCACGTACTGGCCGCCCGCATCGACAACTTGGGCGCCTTTCGGAACGTCGAGGTCCTCGCCAACCGCTGTGATGATGCCGTCCTGGCAAAGCACGTCCGCCCGAACGGATCGCTCGGCATTAACAACAGTGCCGCCCTTGATAAGTACCGTCATGATGAACTCCCGATTTCGCCGCGAGCGACGAAGTAATAAATGAGGCCGCCGAGTATGGATCCCGTAAACCAGCCATAGTCATAAAACCAGCCGAGCTTGTCGGTCGTAATCGCAATAATCGTCAAACCCACCGGTATCAGGAACGCGATGAAGCCCGCCTTGTTCCAGGCCGGGTATCCCGCGTTATCCTTATACAGCGCAATTAGATTGTACGTCTGTTTCTTGATTAGAAAATAGTCAATGACCATGATGCCTGCAATCGGTCCCAGCAGGCTGGAGTAGCCCAGCAACCAGTTCGAATAGAGACTTTCCACACTCACATCGGTGTCGAGCCAGCCCATTTTCTTCAATAGTTCCCAGCTCATTAGCCCCAGTCCGATGACACCGGTCAGCATGACGCCGCGGTTTTCGTTAATGAAGCGCGGGGCGATATTCTGAAAGCTGTTGGTTGGCGAGACGATGTTGGCAGCCGTGTTGGTCGAGATAGTGGCCAGGACGATCATTAGCATAGCGACGATGACCCAGAAATCATTGTCGATCTGGCCAATCAGGTTGATCGGGTCCGAAATCGTCTTGCCCGTCAGCTCAACCGAGGCCGCCGTCAGGATGACGCCAAGTCCGGCGAACAGGAACATGGTCAGGGGCAGGCCGATGATCTGCCCCATCACCTGGCTGCGCTGTGTTCTCGCGTAGCGGCTGAAGTCCGGGATGTTCAGTGACAGCGTTGCCCAAAAGCCCACCATGGCGGTGAGGCCGGCCATGAAGTAGCCAAATACCGGTGCACCCTCCGGTCGTGTTGCCGGCGTGGCCAATACTGCGCTTAAGGAGACTTTCGGTAACGCCCAGACCATCAGGCCGATCGCTACCAGCAAGAGCAGCGGTGCTGCCAGCGCTTCGAGACGCTTGATCGATTCCGCGCCGCGAATCACAACGGCAAGATTGGCGAACCAAAAAATGAAAAAGCCGAGGACCTCACCAACACCACCCAACGCCGCCCAGCCGTCAAACAACGCAGACAACATCAGATGGATCGCAATACCGCCGAACAATGTCTGCACGCCGAACCAGCCGCAGGCGACGACGGCACGAATCAACGACGGTACATTCGAGCCGATGATGCCGAAGGATGCGCGCATAACGACGGGGCAGGGGATGCCATAACGCGTGCCGGGATACGCGTTTAGAGTGAGCGGTATCAGCACCACGATGTTCGCGATCAGGATGGTCCAGAGTGCCTCCGCGACGGAAAGGCCGAAATAGGCGGTGAGTACGCCACCCAGGGTGTAGGTTGGTACGCAGATCGCCATGCCTACCCATAGTGACGCAACGTTCCAGCGCGTCCAGGTGCGTTGCGACGCCCTCGTCGGGGCAATGTCGGCGTTGTAACGCGGGCTCGAGGCAATGTCGTCGCCGACATCGAGCTCGATGTGTTCGCCAACTGTACGCAGCGTGCTGACCGATAAAGATTCGGACATCGGTTCCCTCCCTCGAGGAATTTCCCGGCGAAGGTTTGCTAGCTGTCCGTCAGGGGACCGTAGGTTTCCGGCCTGCGATCACGGAAAAACTGCCAGGTATCTCTCACCTCGCGCACCATATCGAGGTCGATTTCGTGGACCAGCAGCTCGTCGTCGCCGTAACTGGCCTGTGCCTCGATTTCACCGCGAGGATTGACGATGTAGCTGGAACCGTAAAACTCCCCCATGCGCTCGGCCCAGGGCTCTTCAGTGCCGATGCGGTTTATCGCGCCGATAAATAACCCATTGGCGGCGGCCGACGCCGGCTGCTCCAGCTCCCAGAGATACTTGCTCAGCCCCGCTACTGTCGCCGATGGATTAACGATGTACTCGGCACCATTGAGCGCTAGCGCTCTCCATCCTTCCGGGAAGTGTCGGTCGTAACAGATGTAGACGCCAAGCTTCACGAACGCGGTTTCGAAAACGGGATAACCGCTGTCGCCCGGTTTGAAGAAAAACTTTTCGTAGAACCCGGGATCGACCTGCGGGATATGTGTCTTGCGATATTTGCCAAGGTAGGTGCCGTCCGCGTCGATGACGGCAGCCGTATTGTAATAGACGCCGGTCATATGCTCTTCGTAGATCGGCACGACGATGACCATGCCATGTTTCTTCGCATATTCCTGCATGAGTTTCGTTGTATGGCCATCCGGAATCTTTTCCGCGGCGGCGTACCATTTCCTGTCCTGGCTGGGGCAAAAATATGGCTGCGTAAAAACCTCCTGGAAGCAGAGGACCTGCACACCCTGTTTTCCGGCCTCTTCGATATAGGGAATATGAGCTTCGATCATACGGTCCCGAATTGCCTCAGGACTCATCGACCCGTCGCCCTTGAGCGCCATCTGGATCAGACCACACTTAACTTTTGCCATGACTTTGTCCCTCTTGAACCAGCGCTTGAGTGTAGCGAGTTACCCTCGATTTGGCATCACTTGAACGATGTCCACGATCCGTGCGTCGGCCCCGGCAGGATATACCAGCCGTTGCCCCAATATCCTGTGTACTCCTCCACAAACAGTGCCCGGCTGGCTTTGGTAGCCGATTCAGTGCACGGCCCGTAAAGCTTCTTGCGCACGCAGGGCATAAAATCGCCGAGATCGTCGCCAATCAGCATAATGACTCGATGAGTCTCGGCGACGTGTTCGCGCCGCCGAATCTTTGCGCGGTCCCAGTCATTTTCATCGGCCAACATGACATGGGCATCGTCGGTGTTGATGCCTATCGATTCAATCTCTTCTACTACCGCATGCTTTTGTGGGCAGGGATCCGGATTGTCGTCGATCAATTCGCATGGCCGATTGGTGACGAAAAAAACGGTGGCACCGGCTCGCCTCGCGGCCGCAACGAACTCGACGACGCCGGGTACAGGCATCGCGGCATTCTCACGATAGAAATCGTACAACTTGCGATTCGTAAAAGGGCGCTCGAAGGAGATTTGAAAGTCGATGTTGCTTACGACGGTTTCGTCAACATCGAGTATAACCGCAGGCGGCAAGTTCTCAGCGCCGGTTTGTCCGGGCATCGCGCTCCAGGACGTGTCATTGACGTAACCCGGCAGCGCGGCTTCGGCGCTGCGATAAACCTGCTTTGTGATGGCCCTGTATTCGGCGGCGTGCTTGACCCATAGCAAGCCCAGATCCTGCTGCGGGTCGTGGGAGATCGGCGCTGATGCTGGCAGTGGTGCCGGTTCGGGCGCGGAGGCACAGGCGGCCAACATAAGCAAGACGAGGGGAGTAGCGTGTAACCGGGGCATGGTTTCTCCTGATGCGAAGAGCAGCCAAATCAGGTTAGCATGCCCGCATGAAGAAAATCACACTGCTGGTTTTAGGGCTATCCTTATTCCTCTCCGCTTGCGCGATCGCGCCAACGCCCGACACATCCGGGCTGACGTTCGTGCATCTCAATGACACCTATCGGGTCGGCGCCGTCGAGGATGGAAATGCCGGCGGTTTCAGTCGTGTCGTTACGGTGGTTCGTGAACTTCAGGCGAATGGACGCGACGTGCGTATCCTGCATGGCGGCGACTTCCTGTATCCCTCGCTCGAGAGTCAGCTGTGGAATGGTCTGCAAATGGTTGACGCATTCAACTTCATGGACGACATCGCACCGCTGTACGCGACTTCCGGAAACCACGAATTCGACCGTCGTGGGCCGGAGCAATTGATTGCCGCGGTCAGAGAGTCCCGGTTTGACTGGCTAGGCGATAACTATGAGTTCAAAACAGGCGCAGCGGACGTCGACAGTTCACTCAAGAGCGCGTTTACGTTTCAGTCCGGCGACAAAACGGTCGGCGTGTTTTCGCTGACGCTGAATCCGGTCGATGGCGGCAACGAACGCAGCTACCTCGAAAACGATGGCGATTACATGGGCGTCGCCGAGAAAACCATTCAGGCTCTCGAAGCAAAGGGTGTCGACCTGATTATCGGCGTTACGCATCTGCACATGTGGCAGGACGTCGAGCTTGCCGGGCTGAAAGCAAGGTATCCGAAACTCGCGTTCATCGTCGGCGGGCATGAGCACGAGCCGGAACACAGCCCTGGCAGCGACACATCTGCTGTGGTGATGAAAGGCGCGTCCAACACGCGGGTTGTCTGGGTCATTGATGTCGATTTCGATGACGCAGGGCGAGCTACAGTTCGCGAACGTCAAATGGAGCTCGACGAAAGCGTCGCGCTGGACCCCGACTACGAGGTGCTGGCGGACAAGTGGCGCGGCCGTCTCCTGGAGAAATTCCCGTTTCTCGAGGCGCGCGTCGGCACGGCGGCGCTAGCGCTGGACGGACGCGAAGTCACGGTCCGCAACGAAGAGAGCAACTGGGGGAACTTCATTGCGGACCAGATGCGTACTGCGTTCGGCGAGTCTGCTGACCTGGCCTTTATTAACGGCGGCACGCTGCGCATCGATGATTATATCGACGACGACATCCTGTTCGAAGACATAGGTCGCACGTTCGGTTTCAGTTCGTTTCTACGATTGACAACGATGACCGGTGCCGAGTTTCGCCGGGTCATGGAGGCTGGCTATCGCGGCTTTGGGCCCAGCAAGGGTTACTTTCCGCAGGTTTCCGGTTTCCGCGTGTGTGTCGATCGCAGTCGCAACGAAGGCGATCGAATCGTCAGCCTGCAGGTTCCGACGGCGCAGGGCTGGCAGGAAATCATTGCTGATAAGGATTACAGCGTAGTTGTGCCCGATTATCTCTACGGCGGCGGAGACGGCTACGAAATTCCAAAAGACCGGCCCGCATCGCCGCCGGGATCGGAGCTCAAGTACCTGGTGCTCGACGGCGTTCTGCGGGCGCAGGCATTGGGACAAAAGGTCGGTGCTCCCGTCGATCCTGAAAACCCGCGCTTCCATCAGTTATTGGAAGGCAAGCAGCCCTGCTTCATGTAGGAAGACTAATGGGGACATTCCTGATTTAACGATAAGGACAAATGGGGACATTCCTGAATTACGTTGTAGTTAAATCAGGAATGTCCCGGCTGCCCACAGTTAATCAGGAATGTCCCCGTTGTCGTTCTTGTCACAATCCCATGAGCACGCGGATGTGCGATTCCACACATCTCGCCAGGCTGTTGAACTCGTAGCCGCCTTCGAGCGTGGAGACGATGCGACCCGACGCAGACTTTATAGCGACTTCGACGATTCGTTCCGTCACCCAGGTGAAATCGGCATCCGTTAGACTCACGTTCGACATGTCGTCATCCCGGTGCGCATCGAAGCCGGCAGAAACAAAGACCATTTCCGGCGCAAAATTTTCGAGAGCGGGCAGCCAGTGATCGGTCACCGCAGCCCGAAACTCTGCGCTGCCTGCAGTCGCATCAAGCGGCACGTTGACGCGATTCTCGGCTGCGTCGAGCAAAGCGGTGAACGGATAGAAAGGATGCTGGAACGTCGAACAGAACAGAACCCGGTGTTCGTCCTCAAAAATATCCTCGGTACCGTTGCCGTGGTGTACGTCGAAATCAACAATCGCCACCCTTTTCAGGCCGTGTTCCTCCAGCGCGTGCGCCGCACCTACCGCGATGTTGTTGTAGAGACAGAAGCCCATGGCCCGGCTGCTTTCAGCGTGGTGGCCGGGCGGACGTACGCTGCAGAAAGCGGATTCCATCTCGCCGCTCAGCACCAGGTCGACCGCCGCGACGACCGCGCCTGCCGCCCTGCGCGCGGCCAGGAGCGACGCCGGGCTTATGACGGTATCCGGGTCGAGACGGGCGAAGCCCGTCGTGGGCGCGTTTCTTTCCAGGGCCTCGAGATAGGACCGGGTGTGGACGCGCAGCAATTGACTCTCCGTGACCTCTGGCGCCTCGATGTAACGCAGCACATCGAGCAGGCCTGTCTCGACGAGTCGATCCTCGATCGCCGACAGTCGTCGCGCATTTTCCGGATGACCTTCCCCGGTATCATGCTGATAACAGTCGCGATGGCTGATGTAGGCGATAGTCAAGGTGTATTCCCTTATTGTGAAGTGCTGATTATCCAGTCTATAAGTTCGCGGTAGCAAGCCAAAGCCAAGGAAAATCAAACAAATGAACACACACTATCTGGCCTCTCTTTTTACGCCTGAGAGCATTGCGCTCTTCGGTGCAAGCGACAGGGAGGATTCTGTTGGCGGAGTTGTTTTCAAGAATCTCCTGAACTCCGGCTTCAAGGGCAGGATATACGCAATCAACCCGAAGCGTGACGTGGTGCAAGGCGAGAAGGCGTTTCCGTCGCTGGATGAAATCGACGAGCTGGTTGATCTAGTCGTCGTCGCAACTCCGGCGAAAAGTATCCCCGCTATCGTCGAGGCCTGTGGCGAGCGCGGCGTCAAGATGATGTTGATACTCTCCGCAGGCTTTCGCGAGACGGGTGCGGAAGGCCGACGGCTCGAAGACCGGGTGACCCAGCTGGTCAAACGCTATGGCATTCGTCTCATGGGCCCCAATTGCTTAGGGCTTATCCGCCCGGAAAAAGGGCTCAACATCACGTTCGGCAATAACAACGCGCGGCCAGGAAGCCTGGCCTTCGTGTCCCAGTCCGGCGCCATCTGCACGGCCATTCTCGACTGGGCGGAGGCGAACGACATCGGTTTCTCAGCCGTGGTGTCCACAGGTATCGCCGCGGATCTCGATTTTGGCGACTACCTCGATTTCCTGGTTTCGGATCCGCACACAAAAGCCATCCTGCTCTACATTGAAGGCATCAATAACTCGCGACGGTTCATGAGCAGCTTGCGCGCAGCAGCCCGCATCAAGCCGGTGATCGCGCTGAAAGTCGGCCGACACGCAGCTGGTGCCGCGGCATCGATGTCCCACACGGGCGCCCTCGTGGGCAGCGACGAGACGTTTTCTGCGGCGCTGTCGCGCTCCGGCGTGCTACGGGTCGAAACGGTCGGCCAGCTTTTTGCGGCAGCCAAGGCGCTCTCTTCCCTGCACTATCGCGGGGCATCCGAGCGCCTCGTGATCATCACCAACGGCGGCGGCCCCGGTGTCATGGCCGCCGACCGGGCAACGGACCAGGGCATTGAGCTGAGCTCTCTGAGTGAAGAAACGCTGATCGCGTTGAACAAAGTGCTACCGGATGTCTGGTCCCACGGTAACCCGGTGGACATCATCGGTGATGCGCCGCCAGAGCGGTATCAACAGGCGCTGGATATCTGTCTCGCTGATCCTGGCGTGGACGGAGCGATCGTGATCCTGACTCCGCAGGCCATGACAAGGCCAACGGAGGTAGCCGAGGCCGTCATTCAATCGGCCGGGAAAAGCAAGAAACCCATCATGACAAGCTGGATGGGAGGCGCCCAGGTGGAGAAGGCGAGGCTGCTCTTCAACCGTGCCCGCGTTCCGGATTTCGGCACCCTGGAAAACGCGGTGGATGCGTTCTCGTATCTCGGGACGTACAACCGCAACCAGCGCCTGCTCCTGCAAACGCCCGCCCGGCTAACAAGCGGACAGGAAGCACCGGACACGGACGGCGCGCGCATGATCATTGAAGGGGTTCTGACAGAACAGAGGAGCGTATTGACTGAGCCCGAGTCGATGGCCGTTCTGAACGCATTCCGCATACCAACGGTGCGAAATTCCGTTGCTCATTCTGCCAATGAAGCGCTGGTCATCGCCGAGTCCATCGGTTTTCCGATCGCTATGAAGGTCCTATCGACCGACATTTCTCACAAGTCCGACGCGGGCGGAGTCAGGCTGAATATTAATTCGGCGCAGGAAGTACGGGGCGCTTACAAGCAACTGCTCGACCAGGTAACGCAGCGTGTACCCGACGCAGAGATATCCGGCGTGACGATCGAAAAAATGTATCGCAGCTCGAACGGCAGGGAACTGATGATCGGTATTATCAGGGATCCGGTGTTCGGTCCGGTTATCAGTTTCGGAAGCGGGGGCACAAGCGTGGAAGTCATGGGAGATTCGGCCATTTCCCTGCCTCCGCTGAATCGTCGCCTCGTCCTCGACCTTATCAAACGCACCAAGGTGTCCAAACTGCTGGGCGAGTTCCGCCAGATGCCGGCCGTCGACATCGAGCAACTGGTCGACGTATTACGCGCCGTCTCCGGCATGGCCTGCGAGTTGCCCTGGATACAGGAAATGGATATCAACCCGTTGATCATGGACGACAAGGGCATCATTGCTGTCGACGCGCGAATTGTCGTTGACTACCCGACGCCGTCAACGGATCCCTATAACCATCTGGCAATACATCCCTACCCGGTGCATCTCGTCAAGAAGATCCAGCTCAGCGATGGCACCGACATTGTCATCAGGCCTATTCGGCCGGAAGATGCCGAGATTGAGGCAAAGTTCGTGCGCGAGCTTTCGAGCGAGGCCAGGTATTTTCGCTTCATGAACTCACTGCAGGAACTCAGCCAGGAAATGCTGGTTCGTTTTACGCAGATTGACTATCACAACGAAATGGCCCTGATCGCCGTCAAACCGAGCGGTGCGAGCGAAGAGCAGATCGGGGTTGCGCGCTACACGACGAACCTGGACAACAAGAGCTGCGAATTCGCGCTGGTTGTTTCGGATAAGTGGCAGAGTCGAGGTATCGCCCATCGGCTGATGATGAACCTCATGGAAGTTGCACGGGATCGCGGTCTCGACAGCATGGAAGGCCAGGTACTGAGCAACAATACCAAGATGCTTGAGCTCGTCGGCTCACTTGGCTTCGAAATCAGCAATGATCCGGATGACAGTGCAATCAAGCAGGTGGAGGCCCGACTTCAGGCATAAGAAAAGAAGTAACGGGGACATTCCTGATTTAATGTATTAATACACTAAATCAGGAATGTCCCCGAAAAACGATAAAGCAGAATGTCTCCCCAAAAAAAGGACGGCCCGAAGGCCGCCCTGATTCACTTGTTTCGACTTTACGATCTAGAACGCGTACTGCACGCCAAAGCGGATTTCGTAACGAGAGGCATCACCAATGCGCACTTCACCCGGAGTACCTATCTCAGCTACGCGAGGGAAATTCGGGCGCCGCAGAACGCCCCAGTCACTGTTCAGGAGGTTAGTCAAGTTATCGATTACCAGGAATACTGACGCGCTATGATCATCGCCGAATCCAGGAAGGTCCAGGTTTGCACGGAAATCGAGTTTCCGCCACCAGGAGCCGTCCTGATCATTACGCTTGCTGCCCGGTTCCAGAGCAATGTTGCCATCGAGGAATGGTGTGAATCCGTAGACGCTGTTACCGCTAACCGTACGGCTGTATGGGAACCCGGAATTTACCGAGCCATAAAGCGACAAGGTCAGTAGTGAGCGTGCAAACAATTCCCTGCGCCAGTTGGTCGTGAATGTGAAGCGATGTTCGATGTTGTAGTCCGAGGTGGACAGTACGTCCTCCTGGGGGTCGAAGAAGGCCCGGTTGTTGTAATTCGAGAATGCGACAGCGCTGTTCATCGGCTGCACGTCTTCGGCATCGCTGTAGGCGTAACCGGCCCTGAAATCGAATCCGTTGTCGAAGCTCTTGGCAAGCCCGAGCGAGTACAGCGCAGAACGGTTGCCCTTCGAACTGTTGGCCAGCACGAAGCTTGCTTCGCGAACGCTATCATATTCGGGCCGGCCTTCGGCCGTCGTGCCAACCTGGTCGAGGTCGCCGTGCAGAATGAGCGGGGAGTATTGGCCTTCAGTGAACAGGACGTCAGCAGTGAACACATACTCGCGTGGGAAGATATGCGTAACGCCCAGTGCGAACTTCCACTCCTGCGGAATGCGGAAATTCGGATCCAGGTAATTGATCTCAAAGTTGTCTCCCGTGCCACCGGCTACCGCATCGTAAAGTTCCTGGGGAACGCCCCAGCCGGGACCTGCGCCCGCGGGCGCGTTGGCTTCCACAGCGGCATACACGACGTCGGCGTCGAACAGTGAGCGCGTTCCATCTGTGTAGCCAAAGGAGCGACCACGCTGACCGAACTGCAGCACGTTGTTCGCGGAGTAGGTGTTTGACAGCCACACGTTCGGGTTGCCGCCAGAATACAGGCCAATGCCACCGCGAATGGTCGTGTCACCCGACAGGTCGAAAGTGAAGCCGAGGCGCGGCTGTAGGAGTCCTTCGCCATCCAGGGTGGAGGAATTCGAAAAGCCGTAATCGGCTGTGAAGTCCGCGTTCGCGGCCGGCCTGTCGCTCGTCGTGTACCAGTCGTAGCGCAAACCCGCGACGATCGTCAGGCGATCCTGCGGGCTGAACTCATCCTGAACATAGACGGAATTGAAATCGTAGCCCCAGTCGGCCGCCGCGTCACTCGGGTTGTTCGACGGCGCGTTGTTGTAATAGATCGCACTGGCAAAGCCGTCGCGGAACTCGTCGATTCCGTCAAACCGAACTTCGGTTTCGCTGTGCTGCACGAACAGGTTAAAAATTTGCAGCGATTCGCGCTCGACGCCAAATGTCAGGCTATGAATACCCAGGGCATAATTAGCCTTCGCTGCAATCGTGTTGACATCGTAGTCGAGCTTGTTGGATTGACGGCTGTCGTCAGCGCCGAGGTATACGATCATGTCGTCGAGCCCAACCCGATCCTCGAGATTTACCTGAATCTCACCGAAATCGGTACCGGCGACCGAAACCTGGCGGTTGTCGAGTTCGAGGTAGCCCACGCGAACTTCGGTGGAGAAATTGTCAGTCCAATCAGAGTACAAGGTAGCGACATAGGAATTGAGCTCCGCACCGCGCTCGTAAAGATGATTGAAAAATTCGAACTCATTGAGATCAGAGTCTGACTCGGTGAAATTGTTGCCTTCGTTGTAGTTGTAGGTGAACGCGAGTCGCTGTTGGTCGCTGATGTTCCAATCTAGCTTGACGAGGAGCTTCTCATCCTCGTTAGGGAGGCTCAGCGGAATGCCGCCTGGATCGTAAAGATAAAGATCGCGAGCGATTTGGGCGATTTCGTCCAGTTCGGCCTGCGTGAGGGAGACTTCATTGACGGCACCAGAACCGAGGGGACCCCTGTCGAAGAGGTTGGCCCCCTCGAGTTTTTCATACGCCGCGAAGAAGAACAGTTTGTCCTTGATAATGGGTCCGCCAAACGTGACGCCGTAACGCTTCTCCTCATAGGCACCCGTCGTAATCGTGTCGCCCTCGAGTTTGTCAGATCGCAGGCCGTCGTCCGTGTAGTCGTAAAATGCAGATCCGGAGAACTCGTTGCCGCCCGACTTGGTCACCGCATTGATGTTGCAGGCCGAGAAACCGCCGTACTCGACGTCAAACGGCGCCAGCTCAATCGCAACCTGGCTGATCGCATCGTAGGAAAACGGCATGCGTTCTGTCGGGTAGCCGCTGTCATTGAGGCCAAACGAGTCGTTCAGACGCACGCCGTCGACGGTCAGACTATTGTAGCGTGAGTTCTTCCCGCCGCACTGAACCTGGTTGATTCCGCCCCGCGACTCGTCAACAAAAACCCTTGGATCCGTGCGCAGCACGTCGACGATATCGCGGTTGACGGTCGGAACAGACTGCAGCTCGGCGAGCCCGAAACTGGCGCTCGGACCGACTGCAACCTGTTGGAGCGGTGAACGCGCTCCCAATACGACAATTTCTTCAATTGTGTCGCTTGATGAGAGCGCGAATGTCACTGTAGAGGTTTGTCCAAGATTCAGGCTGATGTCTTCCGACCTTTTGCTGCCATAGCCCTGCAGGGAAACTGTAACGGTATAGTCCTCGCCGACAGGCAAGTTACGAACGCTGAATTCACCGGAAGCATTCGTCTTCGTAGAGCGAGTGAGGCCCGTTGATTCGTTACGTACGGTGATGGCGGCATCCGCGAGCCGCGATCCGCCATCATCAGTCACGATACCGCGCACATCAGAGCTCGTTACCTGTGCGTTTCCCGCAACAGGTATGGCAATCAGCATGAAGGCTGCAGCAAACGGCAACCGCTGCGTGCTTCAAATTCGCGAAGCCAGATCGGGAAAATCGAGATTTGTTGTTCATTGTGGAACCCCGTGTTGGAAGAGTGCGAAATCCTAAGTCATGAATATGACAAAAAGATTTCGTGAATTTATTTATTGGCCCTGCCGTAGTCATGCTTGCTTGTAGCCAGGGGCAATTCTCATGGCGTCAAGCGGCTAATCTATCGCAGCGAAAATGCTTGTGCAATAAGGGCTTGGGAGCGCATTCGGAGGAATTTTTTAAGCGAAGGATAACGTAGGTATTTGCCGCAAGCAAGAAAACGAGTCACGAAACGACTACAAGCTATTGTTTTTGCGTCAGTTCAATCGTCGCGATCATCGGCCAGTGGTCCGAGACACCGCTGCGGTCGGCGGAATGGAAGCGCTCGGGCGTGCCCCGGGGCGAGACCTGGACCGGGTTCCGGTTGGCGATTTGTACCGATTCAGCGCGAATTCGCGCTGTTGTATTTCCGCCACGCGCCTCGGCGAACAGGATCATGTCCAGGAACGACCAGCTGTCATCACGGGCGTAATAATGAGTGCCTTTACACGCGTCGCAGCCGACGTCGTGGGCCACGGTCCAGTTCGGGCGGACGAAATCGTCGAGCAGTTTTTTCTCGGCGTCTTCGCTGCTCGTCGTGTTGAAGTCGCCGGCTGCAAATACATGATGGTTTTCGGGAAGCGCATTCTTGAGCTGGTTCAAATGCTCATAAGCCGCAACGCGCATGGCGGTCGGGTGAAACGGCGCCGGGAAATGCACACTGAATCCCGACAGTATTGAACCGTCGGGGAGCTGAAAGTCGGATTGCAACACGCCGCGTGTATCGCCTTCGCGGTCCGGAAATTGCGACAGCGTTAAAGGGTGCAGCGCTGGCGGTTTCGCGAGCGGTATTCGAGACAGGAACGCGACATCGATGCCTCGAAGGTCCGTGCCTTCGACAAGAGTCGCGGGCAGGTATCCGAGGTCTGCGAGGTGTTCGGTGCGCAGCCGTTCCAGGATGTGGATGTTCTCGACTTCCTGCAGCGCGATGATGTCGGCGCCCAATCCATCATTGACCTGCCGGATGGTGTCGGCCACCACGTCGAGCTTGTGATCGATCGCGGCGTTACTCCAGTCGAGATCGAGACATTCCTTGCGCCAGCTGGCGACTTCGATCGTATTGCACGCGTCGACGTGACGTTGGTTTTGCTTGGCCTCGATCGGCAGATACGCCTTGTCGTCCTTACCGACGTCGTCACGGTTGTCAAACAGGTTCTGCACGTTGAATGTCATAACCGTCACTGTCACCGGCGCGCCGGCCGTTTCCTCGAGGGGCCCGTGTTCACTAACCGAAGCGCAGCCGTTGAAAAGCAACAATGTCGCGAGCGCCGATGTGATGCGGCATGTCTTGAACGGTTTCATTGCGGGCGCTCTCCGTTAAAATCTATGAGTAATATGGGGGAATGTTTGTTTTCGCCCGTCACGACGACGTTGCGTCGATCGTCGCCAAAAGCAATTGCCTCTGCATTCCTGAATTTCCCGATACTGACTCGGCGCGGTCTGGTGTTCAGCGCATCGAACCAGTCCTGGCCGGGCTGTCGCTCATAGTAGTAAACGGCGCGATAGGTCAGTATGACGGCGGCAAGATTGTCCGCCGATATATCCATGCCGACCGGCTGCCAGTGCCAGTCCTTGGTTTTCGGGGCGAACTCCACGTCCTGCCGCGATGGCGCCGGCAGGCTTGTTATCGTGCCCAGCCACTTCGCCGTAACGGTTTCTTCGCTTTCGGGCTGCAATGGCAACTCGTAGAGCACTGGTGGGATGTCGCGTTTCGAAAGGACCAGTGCGCGACGGTTTTCGATATCAACCGCCGCCGCCTCCGCATCGCGAGGTCCGTCCGGGTATTTGAAGTCGATGCGCCAGGCGATCTTTTTGTCGTTGTTCTTCTTTGCCTGCGGCTCTTCGACGACGTAAAGCGTGCGCGTTTTGTGCTTCGCATCGTTATCGCCGATATCGGCGATCAACAAGTACGGATTTTCATCCATCTCGAACGAGGCGAGATCCTCCCAGTCCTTGTTCTTTGACTTCTTCAGATCAAACTCACCCAGTCGCTTGCCTCGAGGGGTAATGGCGTGCACCCATTCATCGGCACCGTTGTCGTTGATTACCCAGAGTACGTTTTTCTGTCGATGTGATCGCGCGAGACCGCTGGCCTCGCGTATTTTCGAGTCTTCGAGTTTGCCGATCATCACAGGCGCGAGGGCGGGTGTCTTTTTTGCCTCCGGTTCCGCTTCCGAACAGGCAGACAAGACGAAAAGAATTAGTAAAAGTCGGTGCATCGATTCATTGTAAAAAAAAGCCTGGCGAAAAGCCGGGCTTTTCTTGCCGTTTGAGCATGTCAAATTGACGCTTATGTGAATCCGGGCTTTTCTTCTCGTTTGGGCATGTCAAATTGACGCCAATATGAATCCGGACTAATGTCAGGAACTCGGAGAATACGTGGAAATATAAAGGGCAATTGATGCATTGTGTCTGTCACGCTGCCTCGGAAGTAGATGGGATTGGGAAGTAATGTGCGGAACTACGGTGACGAATTTGTGAATAAATCGCGGCTTGCAGCGCCATTGGCAATGTTTCTCGTCCTGTTTTGCGCTTGCGATGCGAACAAACCGATACAGATGACGGAAAACGGTGAATCAGACCAAAGGCCGAACATTATTTTTCTGCTGGCTGATGATCAACGCGGTGGAACGACCTCCGCCGAGAATCATCCACACATCGCTACGCCAAGTTTAGACGCGCTAAGTCAGAACGGTGTCGTTTTTTCGAACGCCTTCTCTGTGCAGCCAATCTGCGCACCGAGTCGATTCGCTATTTTCTCCGGGCAATACGAACGTACTAATGGACTCGGATTCAATTCGCCGTATCGGGTGACAGAAGCGCAGTGGGAGAATACCTACCCCGCTCTATTGCGAAAGGCAGGCTACTACACTGGCTTCATCGGGAAATTCGGCGTCGAATTCTATACGTTTCGAGGAAGGACGCAGGAGAAATTCGATTACTGGCGCGGCCACGATGGGTGGCTGAGCTTTTTTCCAGCAGACAATCCCGAGTCGACGGCCATTACGGCATATGCGGACGCGAAGCACGTGATTTCAACGGAAATCATGGGTGAATACATCGAGGACTTTCTTGATAATTTGCCGCAGGACAAACCGTTCAGTCTGTCGGTAAGTTTCTCTGCGCCGCACGGTTCCGTCAGTTCATCGATGTATCTGGATGCCGATACATCGGATTGCACGACAGTACAGTGCGAGAAGATGGGTACGCCGGCAAATAAAAACCCGCGTATCGCAGGTCACCCGATATACGGTGATCTTTATCGCGACCGGGAAATTGGCGTCCCCGACGACTTGGACAAGAGTCCCTACCATTATTTGCCGCGAGAGGTTATCGGACATCAAAAACGCAAGCAATGGTACAGCTATCTCTACGATAAGAAGACCAATCCGGAGCATTCGGTCCGCTATTTTCAGCTCATTACGGGCATTGATAAAGTCGTCGGTCAGCTCCTAAAGAAATTGCAGGACAAGGATCTGCAGAGCAATACAATTATCATTTATTCAAGCGATCATGGCCTGCTGACCGGAGAATATGGCGTCGGTGGAAAAAGTCTTTTGTACGACTTGTCTGCTCGAGTACCGCTCATCGTTGCTGGTCCCGGCTCCCTGGAACACATTAGTACGGATGCACTGGTCACGAATGTGGATATCGCGCCAACGATCCTGTCGTATGCGGGTGTCGACGTTCCCGCGACCATGCAAGGCAAGGATCTGCGTGATGTGATAGCGAATCCGCAAGCGGAGTGGCGAAGCGAAATATTCATCGAAAGTCTGACGACTGTCGAAGACAAAGCGATGAGCGAGGCCTTGCGCACCAAAGAGTGGAAATACATTCGCTATTTCGCCGACAAGAAATGCCCGTACACTGAGTCCGATCTGGATTTTGCCGGACAAACTCCTGCATTTGAGCAACTATTCGATCTAAAACAGGATCCTGGCGAGCGGACTAATCTTGTCAATCATTCTGAAGCCGCCGATGTTTTGGCGGAAATGCGCCAGCGAACTTCACGACAGTCGATTCAGCTGACCGAACAAAGCCGCACGTACAAGAACAGTATTGAATTGGCGGCACGACCAGCCGGCGAGGGCTGCTGGTAGAATCTTTTCGCGCAGACGACAGAATCGGATTCGCGATTCCAGGGTTGTACCTGGTGAAAGTAAGCTGGAGTTATGGGTGGACTTGAAGGAGTTGCCAGAATTCAGATTGAGTCGTCTATCGTTGAGATCTGCTCTGAGGAATTGTCCGGGCTGTACCAGATTGGCGAACTCCACGCCCTTTCGTTTATTACGGCCGGCACATCCGCTGGCGGTTTTCGGCCAAGTCTCAACGCATCGTAAGTGCTCCAGCGACACGTGGGGTTTTCCAGCACGCGCAGGTAATAGAAGGCCTTTTGCTGCGCGTCGAAGTCAGGGTCGGTCCAGATTTCCTTCAGTTCAACCGAGCCACTGTCTTCGCTTGCGCTGCAATTCGACAGATTAACCGTCGCCGTCGTTTCGGGACATTTTGACGTTGCAGGATCAGGAGAATGACCATCCGAGCAGGCAACATCATAAACGCGCTCTTTAGTGCCATCTTTCTCATGCCAACCCTTGATAATCTGCGCCTTATATAAATTTGCGCTGCCGGCGTCCTTCATGGCCCAAACGATAAAGCGCGGAGATTTACCTGCCGCTGGTGACAGATCGCCACCCATGGCCACTCCGTTTCCGTAGCCGAGTGCCACCAGGTCTTCATCGTCATCCAGCGTGGACGGAAAGCTCCAGCCCGCAAAAAATCGTACGAGAATCCGCGTACCACTGGTCGCAAACGTCTCACGACGTTTGAGTGCATCGAATATGCTGTCGCGAGTGTTCTCCTCGGCCCAAACGCCGGCGAGACCGCCGGGATTCCGCGACACCTGTTTGTAGCCTGTATCGAGCTTCGGTAACAAACGGTCATTGGCGTCCGATTCGAGAAACCCGAAACTGCCGACATACGAATCCTCAGCCGTATCGCCCGGATTCGAATTGTGCGTATCCGTGCTGCCCACGAATCCGATCTTGAACGGGTTCACACCCAGGCTCTGTTCGAGTTCGAGTCCCGACTTCAACGCGTTGCGCGCGTAATTTCTGCCCCATACACAACCTGCAATACTCTCGTCCAATTCACACATTGCAACGCACTGATCACCAGTCTCCTGGGGCGAACATACCGGCCTGAGGTCGAAATTCTCGAAGCTGCAGTCTTCATCGATAGTGCCCAACCCTGTCCGGCATTCCGATTGGCCCTTTACCTGGGTGAGTTCAAGCAGCGGCTCATGGCGCATGCGGAAGGCAGCCTGCTCGCGTGTCAGTGGAGAGCCATCCGAGTTCCTTGTCGAGAATCTACGCCCCTCGCTCTGATTGGAGTTGTGTGAAATGGTTATTGCTTCACAAGGCGCTTCACAGGTGTCATCGAGTTTGTGCCACAATTCTTCCGGGCTCTTGTACTCGGCTGCGCTCCAGGCCGTCGATGGCACATGCTCGTTACGAAATATTACGTTTCGATGCTGATTACCAAGATACTCGCTGCTCCATTCATAACCAATCAGGGTGGTGAAGACCCCGGGTTCGTAATACTCGTTGCTCAGTTTCTGGATTCTCTGCCAGGCCGTCCTTCCGGCGGCGATACATTTCTCACCTTGATCGCCACAGAAGTCCTGCCGAACGGGTTGCTCCCGATCCAGCAGCGTCAGCATGACGGTTTGATAAACTTTGTTTTCGACTGCCCTGTCCTGTCCCTCATTGCGTATGTCTTCACACGCCTGCGACTGAAATTCCGGCGATGCTGCATCCCGGCAAATCTCCAATTCCCCCAGAAACTCCGCATGATCGGTCAGGGCAACGAAATCCAGCGGTGGGTCCAGTTGTTCTGTCTTGCCACCGTAAAGCTCGACCGGCATACCCTTTGCAAATCGAAATACGTCATGTGGAGAATTGCGGGCGAATACAATATAGGAATCCAGCGACAAGCTGCTGTGCACATGCAGGTCACCGAAATAGGGGTATCGTCTTGTGCTTGTGCTTGTGCTTGTGCTTGTGCCGGATTGACGGCTTGCGGTCTCGTCAATAGCACCGCTGGTCGGCGCAACTTCGTTGCTGCTATCTTCAGTCTTGGCACATGCAAAAAGAATTGCACCAATACTCAGTACTGAAAAAAGACGAAAAAAGCGATGACGCATTTCGATGGCTGTCCATTGGCATGGCGGGGTGTTCAAATCGTTACGTCAGAACTGGCCCTACAAAAAAGTGTCCACGGTTCGCGCTGAACCGTGGACACCGAATTCCACCACATTGTTTGGCTTCTAGAAACGCAGCGTCGCTTCTACTCCCCAAATCCTGGGTTCATTAACGTATCCGGTCAAATTGACGAAGTCGATAGCGCCTGTCAGGTTTTCCTCGTCGGTAATATTTCGGCCGAACACTGCGGCTTCGAATTTACCCTCTGCGCTACGCCAGCCAGTGCGCAACCCGCCCTCGAACTGGGAGTCGTTCACGAACTCAACGCTCTCGTACAGGAACTCATTGGTTTCCCCTTTGAATTTCCAGTCCGTAAAGAAGAATATCTCGGCGCCGCTGGACAGCGGTTTGGCATAGTCAAGCTCAAGATTCAGTGTCCATTCCGGTATGTGCTGAAACGGATTGCCATCAATTATTGGCGCGCCCGCTGCATTGAGAGGATCTGTGATCGTACAGATTCGGTCGAACGTGGCGCTGGTAGTGTTGCAGCCGCCGACGCTCAATGTCGGGTCTTTGATCTCGGTATCGTTATAGCCAAAACCGCCGGAAAGTAACAGGTTATCTGTTGCCACGATCTGGAGGTCAATCTCGAAGCCTGTACCGACGCCTTCTTTGGCGTTCAGCAGCGTCGTAAAGTTACCGCCCCCGCCAATCGCGGTTAGCTGCATATCATCGACGCTGTAATAGAAGACAGCCGCGTTGATTCTTGCGCGATCCGACAGGTCCGCTTTGTAGCCGAATTCGTAGGACAGAATAGTCTCTGATGTTGCGGTCGTAACCGGGGCACCGAATGCCGCATTACGCGACTGGATAGAGGGTGCCCGGAATCCTGCAGCGACACGACCATAAAGCTGTGATGTTTCGCTTATTTCATAGCCCAAGCTCACATCCCAGCTGACATTGTCGTCCGTCAAGTTGATTGCGGCTTGTGTCGGAGGAGCCAGCACCGGCGTGTAATCTTTCTCGTCTTCGGTGTAACGCGCACCTACCGTAAGCGTCCAGGCCTCGCCGAAGTCGAAGCTTCCCTGTCCGAAAACCGCCCACGTTGTATTTTCGTGCTTCGCGATTGCGGATGTGACCACAGTGGTCGGGTTTACGCCGTTGCCCGGCTGGGTTAACAATTCATCGTCAAAATAGAAAGCGCCTACCTGCCAATTGAATCCCCCATCGTAATCACTCGCCAGCCGCAATTCCTGCGTAAGCTGGTCGATTTCATGGGTGCCGCCGGTGTCGGAATCAAACAGAATGAAGCCCGGGCCAACGCCGGCAACACCGCCATCGATATCGCCGCGGGCGGAATATTCATAGTCCTGGTTGGACGTGATTGACGTCAGCGTGAGGTCACCAATATCCCAGTTTATTGTCAGTGTCTGGCCGTCGCCGTCGATCGTCTGCGGATTGTTGCCGCCACCATTATAAAAAACGTTTTCACGATCAAAGTTTGAATTTATTTCGTTGCTTCCCTTTGTCAGGATATTGGCACGGAAGACCGACGCAGCATTCCCGTCCAGGCTACGTCCCTGTGCCATAAACAGCGCCGAGAAATTGTCGGTGGGCGTCCACAAAAGCTGGACACGAGCGGCATGCTCCTCGTGCCCGCCGATTACATCGCTTTCACCGGTGTTTGTGTTGCTGATCCAGTTGTCGCGATTCTGCGAAAGAACGGAGACTCTTGCCGAGAGCACATCGTCGATCAGCGGGCCTCCAACGGCACCTTCGAAGTTCAATGTGCCATAGTTTGCAACGGCTAATTTAGCGTAGCCGTCGAATTCATTCGTGGGTCGTCGGGAGTCAATCTTGACGATGCCTGCTATCGTGTTGCGTCCGAACAGCGTGCCTTGCGGTCCTCGAATGACCTCGATGTCATCAAGATCGAAGAGTGGGAACGATTTCAATACGACCAGCTCCATCGGTACCTCGTCGATGACCACAGAAACCGGTTGCGAAGCACTTTGATCGAAGTCGGCATTACCAAGCCCGCGCATGTAAAAGCGCGGCGCAGCTCGCCCGTTAGACGATTCTGCATACAATCCCGGAACTGAAGACGCCAGCGCGAGAATAGATTCACCACCGCTGAACTTTGATTCGAGCCTGTCACCGGACAACGATGCGACTGAGATCGGTACGTCCTGAATACTCTCCTCGCGTTTTGTTGCCGTTACGATAATCTCTTCGAGAATGCCCGTGACCTGCGCTTGCGCTGTGCCGGCTAGTGGCGCAAAAAGGGCAGCGGCCATGAGGCCGAACACTGGAGCAAGCCAGGTCCGAGATAATTGGGATTTGCTTGTTGTTGGATTCACGCTACGCATGTCAGGTCTCCGGGGATTAATGGCCGCATTATAGCGCCCTTTCTGTGTATTTTGGACCGGATTTTTGCGCGGCTCAATACGCAAATTGTTGTTGTATTTATCCAACAAAATGCAGCTTCACCGGCAAACGAAGGAAAGCGAAATTCTATCGCGTTCGGGAGGAATTCGGGGGACCTCCTGCTTGGCGACAGGCGCAGGATACCGACGCTATTCCAGCGATGTGTAGCATTCCTGCGAAAATTTCGGTGCGCAGACGCACAGGAAGAGGAGGTCCTCGTGGCCGCTGTTGGTGATTTGCTGCGGCGTGTGTTTCGGAATACTCACCGTATCGCCGGGGCCGACGGAATAGGGCGCTTCGTCGCCGACCCGCACGAGACCCTGGCCGCTCTCGATAACGTACCATTCGGACACGGACAGCTGGTGCAATTGCGTCGTGACGCCGGGCTCCACGCGTGTCCTCGCCAGCGAAACCTCCGGCTGGCTGGCGCTATTCAGTAGCTCGGCGATGTAACACCGCTCGGCGGTCCACACTTCTTCCTGCGGTTTCGCTTTGTAGCCCATCTAATGGACAATACCCTGATTGCTGTGCCGGGGAACAGAGTGAACGAACCAAAAATCAAAGCAACCAAAGATCTCCTCGATCTGTCGGGTCAAACGGTTCTCGTGACTGGCGCCAGTGGCAATATCGGCGGTGCGATCGCCGAACGTCTGCACGAAGCAGGTGCGGCCGTCATTTTGCACTACCATCGAAACGAGGCGGCGGCGGCTCGGCTTGCAGACCGGCTCAGTGGTGCCAAAATCGTTCAGGCGGATCTCTCTGACGAGTCTGCGGTCGAACGGTTGTTCACGTCCGTCACGCCCTCGTTGGTCGTCAACAACGCCGCGGCTCAACCCGTGACCGGCCTGGGTGACATGACGTACACCCAGTGGCGAGACGTGATGAGCGCCAATCTCGACAGCGCTTTCCTGGTTACGCAACGCGCGGCTTTGGCGTGGATCGCGGCGGGAGTGCCGGGCGCTGTCGTCAATATCGGTTCGATTGAAGGATCAGATCCCGCGGTGGGACACGGCCATTACGCGACCAGCAAGGCGGGCCTCGTGATGCTGACGCGTGCCGCTGCCCTGGAGTTTGGTTCTGCCGGCATACGAGCCAACTGCGTTTCTCCGGGACTCATCGATCGTGAGGGGCTGGCGCGGGACTGGCCGGACGGCGTGGCCCGCTGGCAGGATCGGGTGCCGCTCGGGCGCATGGGGTCTGCCATTGAGGTTGCTGACGCGGTATTGTTTCTGCTCAGCCCTGCGGCGCGCTGGATCAGCGGCGCCAACCTGATCGTCGACGGGGGGATGTCGGCCCAGAGTAAGTGGTGAATGGGCCAACCCTGATAACAAGAGAATTCTATGGCGACCAAACACATGAATGCGGCACCCGGCGAATTCGCCGATACGGTGCTGATGCCCGGCGATCCGATTCGTGCCCAGTATATCGCCGACACGTATCTCGACGATGCACGACGTGTTACCGACGTGCGAAACATGTGGGGTTTCACGGGCGAGTACAAAGGCCGCGCCGTCTCTGTCATGGCACATGGCATGGGCATTCCGTCGGCATCGATCTACGCCACCGAGCTGATTACGGAGTACGATGTCAAGCGGGTCATCCGCGTGGGTAGCTGCGGAACGTCGCACCCGGACGTGAAGCTGCGTGACATCGTGATCGCGATGGGCGCGTCGACGGACTCCAACTGCAATCGTATGCGCTTTGGTGGCTACGATCTTGCCGCGTTGGCGAGTTTCGACCTGGTCGAGAAAGCGGTGCGGGTGGCAAAGCAGCAGGACGTGCGCTATCACGTCGGCAATATCTTCTCGGCCGATCTCTTCTATACACCGGATCCCGGCATGTTCGAGACCATGGCGAAATACAACATCTACGGTCTCGAGATGGAAGCCGCCGGTATCTTTCCGATCGCGGCCGAGAATGACGCTGAAGCGCTGGCGATCTGTACGGTCAGCGATGATCTGCGTACCGGCGAGCACCTGACATCCGACGAGCGCGCCACGACCTTTGACGAGATGATCCTGGTGGCGCTCGAAACCGTGGTGGCATAAGGCCAAAAGTCCTGAAGCACTGGCCCTGCTTCATAAAACAAAGTGAAGGTTCGGAGCGATCCCGAATAACGCTTGACATCGGGTTATTTGAAGCACGATACTTTGCGAAATGAAGTTAATTAAACCGTGAACCTTCACTTCGACGAAATGATCAGCGCCCCCTGTCGCCTAGGCATCCTGGCCACCCTTGTGCCAGGCGAGCCTGTGTCTTTTACCGAGATGAAAGCTGCCACCAGCCTGTCCGATGGCAACCTGCACGTACAGACCCGCAAACTGGCCGGCGCCGGCTATATCCAGATCAGCAAGGACATGAAAGGCAGGCGCTCTGTCACCCGGTTTCGCATCACTGAGCTCGGGCTCGAACGCCTTCGACTTTATGTCATGAAGTTACAGAAGGTACTGGACGCGGGAGCTGGCGCGACGCGACCGGCGCAGGACGTCAGGCGAGCCGACGATTCGGCGGTGTGGGCATGACCCGGCCGAGAAAGATCGCGCTCGGCGCCGATCACGGTGGCTTCGACCTCAAGGCCCGCCTGGCGCTTCATCTTCAGAAGTCCGGCTACGCGGTTGAAGACGTCGGTACTTCATCTCGTGAAGCAGTTGACTACCCGGTCTTTGCCAGGGCGGTCGCGGATGCCGTTTCACACGGCAGAGCCGACGTCGGCATTATGATCGACGGCGCCGGGATCGGTTCATGCATGGTCGCAAACAAGGTGCCAAACGTGCGCGCGGCGCTGGCCTACGATTTATCGAGCGCCCGCAACAGCCGCGAGCACAACGATGCCAATGTGCTGACACTCGGTGCCGGCCTAATCGGTGCCGGACTCGCAGAGCAGATCGTCGACCTGTGGCTGACGACCGAATGCACCGAACCACGACACCTCGACCGGGTTGCGATGTTTGCGGACTCGGGCACGACCTCCCAGCCGCCAGCCACGTCAGGCTACGCCGAAATCGACAAGCTGAACCTGTCCGATCAGGACATTGACCGGGTGGTGACCCGCTTGCACCAGATTCTGGGCCCAATGACGAGTGCCGAGAATGGTGGACCGTGTGTGGGTGACGATCCTGAGGCGGCACGTGAGTTCGTGCGCCTGGGCGCCACCGGGCTGACCAGTGTCGCCCCGGCCGAGCAGCCGGGAAGCATCCCCGGCGATCTGGCGCGCTACATCGACCACACGTTGCTGAAGCCGAACGCGACGGAGGATCAGATTCGAACGCTCTGCGCAGAGGCCCTGGAATTCAACTTTCGCTCCGTGTGCGTGAACCCGACCTGGGTTCCACTCGCGGCCGAGTTGCTGCGCGACAGCGAGGTACTCACCTGCACCGTCGTTGGTTTCCCACTGGGCGCCAACGAGCCGGCGATCAAGGCCATGGAAGCGCGGCGCGCCATTCGAAATGGTGCCCGCGAGATCGATATGGTGATCAACATTGGCGCCCTGAAGAGCGGTAACGACGCGCTCGTGCTGCGCGATATCCAGGCGGTGGTCGAGGACTGTGTCGATGGCAATGCCGTTTGCAAGGTCATCCTGGAAACTGCGCTTCTGACAGACGCCGAGAAGCGGCGTGCCTCCGAACTCGCACGAACCGCGCGCGCCCACTTCGTCAAGACGTCAACGGGTTTTTCGACCGGCGGCGCCACCGTCAGCGACGTGGCGCTCATGGCGGACGTGGTTCGCGGCGCCGGCATGGAGGTCAAAGCGTCGGGTGGCATCAGCTCCTACAGCGATGCCAAGGCAATGATTGACGCGGGAGCCACCCGCCTGGGAGCGAGCGCCAGTATCGGCATCGTTCGGGAAGCAAAATCAACAAGCATGAGCGCTTGAGGAGTTCTACCGATGGTTGATCTAAGGGCTTACGTTTTTCTGGACTCGCTGCAGGCGCAGTTTGCCTCCTTTCAGGCGACCATCTCGAAGGGTTACCTCCCGAAGGTGGGCCAGGCGAGTCTGTTCGTGGAGATCGCACCCGGCATGGCGATTAACCAGATTCTTGACGTCGCGCTCAAGTCGACGGACGTGACGGCGGGAATGCAGATCGTCGAGCGTCACTACGGGATGCTCGAGTTGCATTCGGAAAGTCAGGCCGATGTCCGCCAGGCCGGGCAAGCGATTCTCGACTTCCTGGGGCTTAAGGAAACGGACCGCCACAAGCCGCGGGTTGTCGCCAACCAGGTGGTGCGGCATCTCGAAGACACACAGACCATGCTTATCAACCGCTTCCGCCACGGCAACATGATTCTCGCCGGGCAAACGCTGTTCGTACTGGAAGTCGAGCCTGCGGCCTATGCCGCGCTGGCAGCCAATGAGGCGGAGAAGGCGGCAGACATAAATATCCTCGAAGTACGAGCAGTCGGCAGCTTCGGACGCGTCTACATCGGCGGCGAGGAGAGAGACGTGGTAGTCGCGCATGAGGCGGCAACGCAGGCGATCAAAGCGGTCACGGGCAAGACCAAGAAATAGTCGTACATAGATTAACCGGGCCATTGAGGCCCGATTCGCGAGGAGCAAGGCGATGTCAGAAGCATTAGGAATGATCGAATGCCGGAGTTTTCCGGCCATGGTGGAGGCGGCCGATGCAATGGTCAAAGCGGCGAAGGTCGAACTCGTTAGCTACGAGAAAACCGGCGGTGGTTACACAACCGCTGTCGTACGCGGCGATGTCGCGGCCGTGCGGGCTGCATGCGATGCCGGGCGAACGGCAGGTGCCCGCGTCGGCGATGTGGTTGCCGTGCATGTGATCGCACGTCCGCATACCGGCGTCGACATGACGATCCCTTTGGGTCGCAACCCCGAATCGGCTAAGAAGTAGTGGCCGAAGGAACGGTGCTGCCGTGAAACTCGCGAAGGTGCTCGGCACCGTCGTCGCCACCGAGAAAGACGCCAAGCTCACAGGCTTGAGATTCCTGATGCTGGGTGACTGGAGTCATGACGATAAACCGACCGGTGGCTCGGTCGTGGCGGTAGATGCCGTCGGTGCCGGCGTCGGCGAAATGGTGCTCTACGCCAGCGGTTCCTCCGCCCGTCAGACCGAGCGGACTGACAAGAAACCGGTTGACGCAGTGGTCATGGCGATCGTCGACACCTGGGAGATCGAAGGTGACGAGAAATACCGCAAGGGGGAGGCCAGTGATCCAACAAGCTAATATTGATGGGTCCAGCTCAGCATGAACCGTCCGGGCGGGAATGCCGGCCTACTTAGCGACCAGCAGGTGGACATCATCGCCACTCGCCTTGCCGAGCGGCTCTCCGCCCCGTCACCCGAAACGACAACAATCACCGCCGCCCGTAGCGCGCCCGTCATTGCTCCTCGCGAGACACTTGGCGAAGGCATCTTCGCGACGGTGGACGAGGCCGTCGAAGCGGCGGGAGTCGCTTTCCGCGAACTCGACGGCATGTCGCTCGAAGGACGGCAGAAGATCATCGCGTCGATTCGTGGGTCCATGCTGGAGCACGCCGAGGATCTTGCGCAACACGCGCAACAGGAAACCGGACTGGGCCGGGTCGAACACAAGGTCATCAAGAATCGCCTGGTGACGCAGAAGACCTCCGGCACGGAGGTGCTCACGCCCCATGCTGTTACCGGCGACAACGGTCTGACGCTAACCGAATATGCGCCTTACGGCGTGATCGGCGCCATCACACCGACGACCAATCCGACCTCCACCATCATCTGCAACACGATCGCCATGGTCTCCGCGGGCAACAGCATCGTCTTCAACGTGCACCCGAACGCGCGTGAATGTTCGATGGCAAATGTCCGGCTCCTGCACCGCGCGATCATAGCCGGAGGCGGTCCGTCAAACCTGGTCACCGCCGTGGCGGAACCGACCATCGAATCCGCGCAGGCGCTCATGACCCACAACGGCGTGCGTCTGCTGGTTGTGACCGGAGGCAGCGGCGTGGTGCGCCAGGCGATGACAAGTGGCAAGCGTGCTATTTGCGCCGGTCCCGGCAATCCTCCGGTGGTGGTCGATGCAACGGCCGACCTCGCGCACGCCGCCCGCAGCATCATCGCCGGAGCCTCCTTCGACAATAACATCGTGTGTGTCGACGAAAAGGAAGTCATCGCGGTCGACAGCATCGTCGACGAGTTGCTGCATCAAATGTCCCGGCATGGCGCCCATGTCCTGAACGAGGGCGAACTCCACCGAGTGGAAGGAGTGATCTTCAGCGAGCATCGCGGGCCGCGGCGTCGTGCGGTGGTTGAGAAGGAGCTCATCGGCAAGAACGCGAGTGAGATTCTCAGACGAGCCGGTATTTCGTGTAGCGGTGACCCACCACTGCTGGTTGCGCGCGTTCCGAACGACCACGCGCTGATATGGACCGAACAGATGATGCCGGTGCTGCCGGTGACGTCAGTACCCGACGTCGATCGCGCAATTGAGCTGGCGAAGGAAGCCGAACACGGTTTCGGCCATTCGGCCGGCATGTACTCTCGCGACATCGACGCGCTGAGCCGCATGGCGCGGACCATCAACACCAGTATTTTCACCAAGAACGGGCCGTTCTATGCCGGCCTTGGCGAAGGGGGAGAAGGGCACTGTAGCTTCACCATCGCCAGCCCCACCGGCGAAGGGCTCACCGGACCGATCTCCTTTAGTCGACTGCGGCGCTGCGTCATGGTCGATCACTTTCGCATCGTATAAGGAATCCGGTGCAGAAGAATAAGCGACACGGCGCCTTGGCATTGCTGGAATTCGGGACCGTCGCCGCCGGCATCCTCGCGAGCGACATCATGGTCAAGCGCGCACCCATCGCATTGCTGCGCTGCGGAACGATTCACCCGGGTCGCTTCCTGATCCTGGTTGGCGGCAGCGTCGCAAGCACCGAAGAGGCCTACCTTGTCGGAGTGCGGCTCGGCGAGGCCGAGCACACGCTGAGCGGCAGCGTATTCCTCGGCGACGTTCACCCGACCCTTCATGACGCCGTTCTTGGTACACGACAAGCATTGCAGGGTGATGCCCTGGTGGTAGTCGAGACACGCTCTTCGCCTGCACTGCTGGCTGCCGTGGATGCCGCCGTGAAAAGTACGCCTGTCATCCTCGCCGAGGTTCGCCTGGGCGACGACCTCGGTGGCCACGCGCTGGCGCTGATGAGTGGCGACCTGACCGACGTTGAGACGGCGCTCGGCATCTGTGTCGACCGAGCTGGCGATCAGCTGCTTGCCCGGACACTGATGCCAAGGCTCGACTCTGACTTGCGATCACTGCTCGAGCAGGGCACGCGTTTTGGACTTTGCCCGGCCTTCGAGCCGGGCGGCGCTGAATATCCGGAGGAAATCGCATGCTCCTGGGACGTGTGATCGGCACCGTGGTCCCCTCGGTCTTGGTGGACGAGCTGTCCGCCACGCCGCTGCTCTGGATACAGCCACTCGACCGCGAGGGCCGACCCGAGGGCGACCCGCTCGTCTGCGCTGACGGCACGCGCATGGCGGGGCCCGGCCAGGTGATCTATTGGGTGGCTAGCCGAGAAGCGGCGCTGACTCTCGATCCGTGGTTTGTGCCGGTCGATGACGCCATCGTCGGCCTGGTCGATGAGGTGCGGCTATATCCCGAGGAGGGTCCTGCCTGATGATCCTCGGTCGCATCACAGGCAGTGTCGTTTCGACCATCCATCACCCCATCGTGGAGGGCCGGAAGCTGCTCGTCGCCGAGCGACTCGACGCAAGCGGGCGCCCAACCGGCGGCTACATCATCGCTATGGATGCGATCGGGGCGGGCAAGGGTGAGACTGTTTTGATCCTCGACGAGGGCAACGGTGCTCGTCAGATACTCGACGACAGCCAGGCACCGGTGCGCTCGATCGTCGTCGGCATCGTCGACGAGGTCGAGCTTGCCGGACGCTGACGCTCGCAATCGAACGTCATAACTTGCGGATGCCGCAACGCGGCGACTTACAGGCCGCCGTCGGTTAACGAGATTCGAAATCGTCCAGCAGGCCAGGCTCGATACGAGCGCCCAGTTGCTGGATGACCATGGTGGCGCAGTAGGTTCCGTACTGCGCACATTCCTCAAGTGACTTGTCGTTCGCCCAGCCGTACAGGAAGCCGGCGCAGTAGGCGTCACCGGCACCGGTTGTGTCAACAACGCTGTCTACCTTCGATGCGGGCTGCACGATTTTGTCGTTGTTGTGGACGATAACCGAGCCGTTTTCGGAACGCGTAATGGCAAACAGGTTGTCGTAGTCTTTCAGCACATCGAACGTCTCGTCGATTGAAGTCGTGCCGAGCAACGCGAAAACCTCCTCCTCGTCGGCCACGATGATGTCGGCGTCATTACGAACGAAGTCCAGAAAAGATTCGCGATGCCGTTCGACGCAAAACGAATCCGACAACGACAAAGCAACGCTCGTACCGTTGGCCCTGCTGATTTCCGCCGCTTTCTTGGCCAGTGCCGGACCCTCGGCGATATCCCAGACGTATCCTTCCAGCAACATGGCTTTTGGCGAGCCGACGGTTTCCGCTGTTATATCGACAAGCCCGAGTTCGAGGCAAGCGCCCAGGTAGGTCTGCATCGTGCGTTGGCCATCCGCGGTGATGAGCACGTGACTTCTGGCCGTCGGTGCGCCATCAGCCGCAGCTCGCAGGCGAATATCGACGCCCAGCGAACGCATGTCGTGATTGAAGATGGTGCCGAGCTGATCCGCCTTGACCTTACCGATGTAAGCCGCCGTGCCACCCAGGTTGGCGAATCCGGCAATCGTGTTCGCTACAGAGCCGCCGGACATTTCCGTTGCCGGGCCCATTTTTGCATAGAGTTCGCGTGCCTGCTCCTTGTCGATCAGCGTCATGGATCCCGGCACCGCGGCGATATCTTTGATGAAGGATTCCTCAACATGTGCAAGCACGTCGACGATGGCATTGCTAACACCAAGGAGCTGAACCGAATGTGTCATAGGATTATCCGCGGGCCAAAAACGGCGCATAGCCTACCATCGCGCGACAGCCAATGCCCGCAATTTGAGATGGTGCGATGACGGCCATCGCGGTATCTTCACGCCAACACCACTCAATTTGGCGTGTCGCTGTTATTCGAGATACAGTCACTCGGGGCGTGCAACAAACCTACGCACATGGATGGCATTCGAGACGGAGCAATGCGATGAGAAGATCTGCGAGTCTGCTGATTCCACTCACCCTGATCCTCATGTACTACGGGTTTTGGTTTGGAGCCGTGATTTTTCTGGTGTCACGCTACCCTGCGATTAACGAATACTTGCCGCTGGGTGGCATTGGCGACCTGGCTGCGTCGAACGTTGAGTCGTTTGAGCCCGTTTACACGATGGCGGAGCGAACGATCCTGTCTTCGTCGGGACCGTTGCGACTCGTGTTGGCCAGTATCGGCGCACTAATCCTGACCGTCCCGATTTCGTGGGTTTATTTCATTACCAGCCGCACACGGCGAATCGACCAGTCGTTCCTGCAGACGATCATGATTTTGCCGATTGTGGTGACCGGAATCGCCATGATCGTCGTCAACAGCCTTGCACTCGCGTTCAGCCTGGCCGGCGTTGTCGCGGCGGTACGTTTTCGATTCTCGCTCGACCAGCCTTCCGATGCCATGTACATCTTTGTTGCGATCGGAATCGGCCTGGGGTCCGGTATCGGCGCGCTGGGCGTATCCGGCGTGATCTCGCTGATGTTCGTACTCGCGACGCTGGTGATCTGGAAGCTCGAATACGGCAAGACACTGTCCGGGCCGTTTCTTACCATGCTGACCCGGCGTGATGCCGGCGAAGATGATTACTAGGTCTTGCCTGCAGAATGATGACATTGGATGAACTCAGCGGTCCATCGAACCGCAGTCTGCTCCTCGTGCATGGCCGGGACTTCAAGCCCGGACGCGAGGCCTACATGGATGTCTCCATGGCCGCATTGCGCGCAGGTGTCGAGCGCGACTATCCCGCTCAGGCGGGCAGCTTCGACGCTCTCCAGAAACACATCGCCTGGTACGCCGACCTGAGCGCGGATATTCTTCTCGACCACGGCCAGACATACGATCCGGATCTTGATCTCGGCGATCGACACAACGCGCTAAATGCGCTCCGCCAGATTACGCCGCGCAAGCGTTTTGGTATCCGTCAATACGACCAGTTGCCCGGCAAATCCGCGATCGGAGAGTTCGTTGCCGACGTCTCGGCGCCGATCCTCGGAGCGGTTGGGCTTGCCATGCCTGTCATCGGTTCGGTGGCAAAGGACTTTGGTGCGTACCTGAATGCCAAGTCCGATGTCGGGGATAGAGTGCGCCAGCGGGTGCGCGCCGAGCTCTGCAAACTGATGGACCGTGGCGATCGCATCATGCTGATCACACACGGGACGGGCAGTGTTGTTGCGTATGACGTCATGTGGCAGTTATCGCATGATCCGGAGTACAAGGAACAGTACGGCGACAAAAAGGTTGAAACCTGGGTGACGATGGGGTCGCCGCTTGGTGACAGAAACATTCAAAAGCGCTTACGTGGGGCAAAGGAAAAAACAGAAAGTCGTTTCCCTGCGAATGTAATTTCGTGGCATAACCTGTCGGCTGAGGACGACTACTGCTGTCATGACGACACCCTGGCCGACGACTTCAAGAAGATGTTGCAGCAACGCCAGGTAAGCGCAGTGCACGACTACCGCATATTCAATCTCGCCGTTCGCTACGGCAAGTCGAATCCACACAGCTCAGTCGGCTATTACATCCACCCGCGAACGTCGAAGATATTGGCTGACTGGCTTGCAGTCCGTTGGTGTCGCAAACACGCCTAAATACACTTTTTGACGAACTGGCGCTCTACCTGCTTGGGTGAGTGTGATGACGGCGTAAAACTTTTCGATGAACCGGGTCAATTCGCCGCGTGTTGAGTCCGCCAGGCCTTCCTGCTCGCTGATCAGCCTGAAGATGGCTTCCCGCTTACTTGAGAAATGCGCGATGGTGCTGGCGAGATACTCACCGTTCCTGCAGCGTCCCCGATAAAGGCGTTGCTTCGCGCTGCGCAGTCTGAACCGTGGTTGGGTATGTCCGTACGGTGCGTCGACAAGGCCCGCCTGGTCAAAATCGTACGGTACCGAGTACAACAATTCTCCTTCCGCGCCCAGCAGCACATGATTGTGACAGCACTTGGCATCCGGCCCCGCAATGGGTGAAAAGTCGGTATTGCCGATCATGTAGTGAAACATCGAAATCAGGTTCGTATAGTCTGGCCGCAACGCCTTCACGCGGGTGCTTTCGAGTTTGAGCGGTTCGATTCCCAGTCGCTTCGCCAGCCTGTCCTTGTGTTCGATAACGAAACCATAGCGGTTTCGATCGGGGTCACGGCCATCCGTATCGACGTAGGTAATTCGCATCAGACGCACGCGAAAACTCACGTCCGTCAATTCGTTCAGCATGCGGTACGCGAGGTACTCACGCAGCGGCATTTCCTTATAGCGACTTGATCTGTCCTTGCAATGCGTGACCAGCTTCAGCTTGTCCTGCTTGTGGAGCAACGACTTTTTTACCTGTGACGACTTGAAGTCCAATCGCAAAGGCGGAAACGGACATATGTCCTTATTGCGACGGGATATGCCTCGCGTGCGAATTCCGACGTCCACTTCTTGCAGTGCTCCGGCTTCATTCGTGTACTGGAACTTGCCTGCGACATCTTCCTCGTTCGAGCGTTCCTTGAGAATTGTATGGAAGGGTGCCGCTATGCGGACCTCGAGGATGTCCGTACTTTGAAACAGGGGATCGAGCGCTTTGCTGGTCTGCGCTTGCGACACACCAACACCAAGGAACCAGATGACCCCGTAGAGTGTCCAACGATGCTCTGGCACAAAAACCCCCTGGTTTGTCGGCCGCTACTCCGATTCGGCCGAGTCTATCACACGCTTATTATCACTCTAAATTGCCGCCACAAGGCATTCTTACTACACTCAGGCACTGGACACAGGAACGGGACTCGTTGATTTGTTACGCATACTTAAAATCACGCTTCTGGCAGCACTCGCCTTCTTCGGTTCGGCAAGTGCCAGCGACTGGCAGGTTGACGGTGCCGCTCGCGTTGTCGCGATCGCCGACATACACGGCGCCTTCGACGCAATGGTGGAGACGCTGCAGCGAACCAGGGTCATCGACGACCAGCGCAATTGGTCCGGCGATGACACGCATCTCGTTATCGTCGGCGACATCCTCGACAGGGGTCCAAAGTCGCGCGATGCGATGGATCTGCTGATGCGACTTGAGGCAGAGGCGGCGTCGGCTGGTGGTGCTGTGCATGTCGTAATCGGTAATCACGAATCCATGAACCTGATCGGTGACCTTCGCTACGTCAGCAAGGCGGAGTACGCGGCGTTTGCAGCGGATGAAACGCCAGAGGAGCGGGAGCGATGGTTCGAGGCGTATGCGAAACGCAACGCAGCTGCTTCATCCCCTGATAGTTTGCGGACGAAATTCGACGAGCAATTTCCCGATGGTTTCTTCGCGCTGCGGCGTGCTTTCAGACCTGATGGCGTATATGGCAGGTGGCTGCTGACAAAGCCGGTTATTGCGGTCGTCAATAGCACCGCGTTTGTCCACGGCGGGTTGTCGCCGCTGGTTGCAGAGCTCGGCCTGGACGGCGTGAATCGCGGACTCAAGAATGAGCTGGTGGAATACATCAACGCGTTGCAGGTGCTGACGAATGCCGGGATTCTGCTACCCACCGATGGTCATTACGATACTGAGAGCATTCTAAGCGACTTTATGCCGGCGCTTGACGAGGCGCCCGACGTGCTGGATGCCGTTGCTAGGGCAAGACGGCTGGGACAATCGGACCTCTTCGATACCGATGGTCCGCTCTGGTACCGGGGCAGCGTGTCCTGCGGGGGCTTGATCGAGGAGTATCGGCTCGATGCTGCCCTTGAAGCGATTGGTGCCGACCGGGTCGTTGTTGGTCACACGCCCACGCCAAATCGCAAGGTCTTGCAGCGTTTTGACGGCCGGCTTATCGAGATCGATACCGGCATGCTCAACTTCTACTACCGCGGAAGCGGCAATGCGCTTATTCTCGAGGGTGACGCCGTCATGGTTATCAACCAGTCGGCTGACGAACCGACCTCGCCGATGTCGCATCCTCGCAATGTCGGTTCGCGACCGGAAATGATGTCACCGGAACAATTGCAGCGATTGCTGGAAGAGGGCGAGCTTGTTTCGAAGCAGCAGGACGCATCGGACCGAACGATCGTCAAAGTCAGCGACGGACGACATACCGTTTCGGCGATCTTCAAGAAGCGAAGGGCACGGGATTTTTATCCTGACGTCGCCGCGTATCGGCTCGATCGACTGCTCGAGCTGGACATGGTCCCGGTCACGGTGGTGCGTGAGGTCAACGGGGTCGACGGATCTCTGCAATTTCTGGCCGAAAAGGTCTCGGACGAGATGCAACGAGCTGCATCGGGACGCGGCGGCGGCGCATCGTGTTCACTGCCGGATCAGTGGGGCGCCATGTATGTCTTCGACGTCTTGATCTACAACGAGGGCCGCAGCCAGCAACGTATGCTGTACGACCCCGCAGACTGGCGCCTGATGCTGAGTGAACACGACCGGGCGTTCGCCAACAAGAACGGCCGGCCGAAACATCTGAAAGGCGTGTCGCTCGAGGTTTCGGATGGCTGGAAGCAGGCCCTGGTACCGGCCTGACGGACGAAAGCCTTGCCGAGAACATCAGCGACGTCCTGGACAGCCGACGTTTGAAAGCACTGGGCGCGCGCCGCGATGAGTTACTCGTGAGTTCCGGAGCAAACCTGTAACGCGAAGGCGAAGCCGAGTCACTCGACGAGCGCAACACACTCAATTTGGACGCGGGCCCAAAGACGTTCCTGCACCGATACAACGTGGCCACGGTAGTTTTGCAGAAAACAAACTATCGCGCGCGGAATGCGCGCGCAGCCGCTCCGGCAACGTATAATCAGACCTTCGCGAAGCTCGTCGAGTAGCCGAAATGGGGGCGGAATGGGACGACTCACAACACATATCCTCGATACGACACACGGCTGCCCGGCCGCGGACGTAAAAATTCGCCTGTTTGCGCTTGGCGATGTGCGACAGTTGCGTGCAAGCGCAATTACGAACCTTGACGGGCGAACCGAGCAGCCGATGCTCGACGATAAGACGTTGAAAACCGGCACGTATGAGCTCGAGTTCGATATCGGCGACTACTTCAAGGCGCGCAAAATCCCTGTCGCTGATCCGGCGTTTCTCGACACCGTGGTGATTCGTTTCTCGATAAGAGCGGATGAGCATTATCACGTGCCATTGCTGGTTTCTCCCTGGTCCTACTCAACGTATCGGGGTAGCTAGCAAATGGCGACGTCGTCCATCAGGTTTGTGCTCGACGGCCAGGTGATCGAGCTCGATGACGTCGACCCGACACGAACCGTGCTGCAGTTCCTGCGTGAAGACCTCGGCCGCACCGGAACGAAAGAAGGCTGTGCCGAAGGCGATTGTGGTGCTTGCACGGTGGTTCTGGCGGAGGTGAATCGCGATGGCGATGACCTGTCGGTCAGGGCCGTTAACTCCTGCATTCAATTTTTGCCAACAATCGATGGCAAGGAACTCATCACGGTCGAGAGCCTGTCGCCGGCAGGCTCCGACCTTCATCCGGTGCAACGAGCGATGGTGCAACAGCACGGATCGCAATGCGGATTTTGCACACCCGGCTTTGTCATGTCCCTATTCGCGCTGTACAAATCAAACGCGAATCCTGCACGACAGGATATCGACGACGCGCTGGCGGGCAATCTCTGTCGCTGCACTGGCTACCGGCCGATTATTGCCGCGGCGCACTCCATGTATAAAGCGATGGATGGGGACGACCAAACGGACTGGTTGAGACAACCCTTTGGTATGGAGCAGAAACCAGCGGAGCGCCTGGCAAGGTTAAAAGGGCTGGCGCGCAAGAAGGGACTCGAGGTCGTGCATGCCGGGCGCGGTTTCTATGCGCCTGTTGACGTCGACTCATTGGCAGCGATCGTTGCAAGTAATCCCGGCGCGACCATTCTCGCGGGCGGAACGGACGTCGGACTGTGGGTAACCAAGCAACATCGTGAGCTCGAGACCGTCATCTACACAGGTCGTGTTGCGGAACTCACGGATGTTGCCGTGTCATCGACACACATCGAGGTCGGCGCAGCGGCCACGCTCACGGACGTCATGCCAGTCATCGTCGATCACTATCCGGGTCTTACCGAGTTGTTTCGACGCTTTGCCTCGCCGCCAATTCGCAATGCCGGCACGCTGGGTGGCAACATCGCAAATGGATCGCCCATAGGCGATTCTATGCCGGCCCTGATGGTCGTCGGTGCGTCGCTGATCTTGCGATGTGGCGACGCAACACGCGAATTGTCACTGGGTGAGTTCTATCACGACTACCAGGTTAACGATCTGGCGCCCGGCGAGTTCCTCGTGCGGATTCGAATACCGCTTCCTGATGCCGGGACGATCGTCCAGAGCCAGAAGTGGTCCAAACGTTTCGATCAGGACATATCAGCCGTGTGTACGGCCTATTATCTGGAACTCGACGGAGACCTGGTCAAGCACTTCCGGATGGCTTGCGGCGGTCTCGCGCCGATCATCAAGCGCGCCATGCACTGTGAGGCAGAGCTCTCAGGCGAACGCTGGAATGAGCAAAGCATAGAACGCGCCTGTGCGGCATTGGGATCCGATTTCACGCCGATTAGCGACGCGCGGGCAACCGCCGATATTCGGCTGCTCGCCGTACAGAATTTGTTGCGGCGGTTCTTCCGTGAAACAAAAGGCGAGGCCGAGTCGACGGTGTACACGTATGGACGTCCCCGCTAAGTCTGTCCGAAAGCAAGAGCGCGCTGTCGGTAAGGCATTACCGCACGATAGCGCCCACCTGCACGTAACGGGCAGGGCGGCCTACACGGATGACATACCGGAGCCGCGGGACCTGTTGCACCTGGCCGTTGGTATGAGCCAAAAGCCGCATGCCCGAATCACGAATATTGATCTTGGCGACGTTGTCAGCACGGCCGGTGTGGTCGATGTTTGCGTTGCAGCCGACATAGCCGGTCACAATAACTACGGCCCGATTATTGCCGACGATCCCGTTTTCGCAGAGCAGCTTGTTGAGTACGTTGGGCAGCCCGTGTTCGCTGTGGCGGCGACGACAGTGGAGCGTGCCCGAAAGGCCGCTCGCAAAGCCAGCATCGAGTACGCAGAGCTCCCGGCGATCCTCGATCCGCTGACCGCAGTGGAGATGCAGTCTTTTGTATTGCCCAGCGAAACGCTGGTTCGCGGTGATCCGGACAAAGCCCTCGAAAACTCACCGCATCGCGTTGCGCGGCGCGTGCTGCTGGGCGGTCAGGACCAGTTCTATCTCGAAGGCCATATCGCCATGGCTATCCCGCAGGAGGACGGCGGCCTCCTCATCTACAGCTCCACACAACACCCCGACGAGGTCCAGTCGATGGTGGCGCACGCGACAATGCGATCCGCCAAGGACATTGTGGTGATTTGCCGTCGAATGGGCGGCGCCTTCGGTGGCAAGGAAAGCCAGGCGGCACTGATTGCGATTATTGCCGCCATTGCGGCCGACAAGACCGGCCGGCCGTGCAAGTTGCGACTCGATCGTGACGACGACATGATCATGACAGGCAAGCGGCATGACTTTGTCATCGACTACGATGCCGGTTTCGACGAGTCCGGACGAATTCTCGGCATTGATTTCGAGTTTGCGGCGCGCTGCGGCATATCGGCAGACCTCTCCGGTCCTGTCAATGACCGTGCCATGTTCCACTGCGACAACGCCTATTATCTCGCAAACGTTCGTATCGTTTCGCACCGTTGCAAGACCAATACCGTTTCGAACACGGCGTTTCGCGGATTTGGCGGACCGCAGGGCATGTTTGCTATTGAATATGTCATCGAGGATATCGCCCGTGCCCTGGGCAAGGATCCGCTCGAAATTCGCCGGCGCAACTTTTATGGCCATGACGAGCGCAATATTACGCATTACCAACAGCCGGTTGATGACAATATTATTGATGACATATTCGACAAACTGGTTGAAGACAGCGACTATGAACAACGGCGCGCGGAAATCCGAAAATTTAACGCGGACGCCAAAATCCTGCGGCGAGGTATTTCGATAACGCCGGTCAAGTTCGGGATTTCTTTTACCAACACCTTGTTGAACCAGGCGGGTGCGCTCGTGCACGTCTACAAAGATGGCACGGTGCAGCTGAACCATGGCGGCACCGAAATGGGGCAGGGACTGTACGTGAAAGTCGCTCAGGTAGTCGCTGACGAGTTGCAGGTCAGTGTTGACCGAATTCGCACTATGGCAGCAGATACCAGCAAGGTACCGAACGCATCGGCAACCGCGGCTTCGAGTGGGTCGGACATGAACGGCAAGGCGGCACAGAAGGCCGCCGCGACAATACGGGCGAGACTCACCGAGTTTGCGGCGCGACACTTCTCGGTGTCCGAGGCCGAGATTGATTTCTTTAACAACACCGTGCGAGCAGGCGATCGCGAGCTAAGCTTCGCGGAACTCGTTCAATTGGCGTGGGCCAATCGCGTATCACTGTCGGCGACGGGCTTTTACAAGACGCCGAAAATCAACTACGACCGATCGACGTTTTCGGGCCGGCCGTTCTTCTACTTTGCGTACGGCGCAGCGGTAACCGAGGTCGTTGTAGACACTCTGACGGGCGAGAATCGCGTGCTGCGTGTCGATATACTGCATGACTGCGGCGACTCGCTGAATCCGGCCGTCGACCTCGGCCAGGTAGAAGGCGGATACGTCCAGGGCGTCGGTTGGCTGACGACCGAAGAACTGTGGTGGAACGAAAGAGGCGAACTCGGCACGCACGCGCCGTCGACTTACAAAATTCCGACCTGTTCCGATCTTGCACCGGATTTTCGAGTCGAGTTAATGACCGGTGCGGGTAATCGCGAGGACACCATTTATCGATCCAAGGCCGTCGGTGAGCCGCCGTTAATGCTGGGTCTGTCTGCATTCCATGCAATTCGTGATGCCATCGATCAAAGCGAGCGCCCGGCAGCAAGTCTGCATGCACCCGCGACGCCCGAGTCCATCCTTCGTGCGATTGTTGGAGCCCGGCATGAATGAGTGGATCAGTGAATTAAGCGACATCTGCGCTGCAGATGAGCCGGCGGTTCTGGTCACCGTCGCGGGTATACGCGGTTCAGCGCCACGCGAGATTGGCGCGAAGATGATCGTTACGGAAAAAGAGACGATAGGCACGATCGGCGGTGGCCAGCTCGAATATCAATGCACAAGAGTCGCAGTCGGTCTCCTGAACGAGGAACAGCTATCGCTGCGAAGTTTCCCGCTGGGCGCGTCGATGGGACAGTGTTGCGGCGGCGTCGTGGAAATTTTGTTTGAGCCGATGGGTGACGGCATACCCGCATGGCTGCGCGACCTCGGGGCGCTGCACGGCCAGCGCGAGCCGGCGATGATCGTCACTCGTATTTCCAGGAGCGCGCCGCTCAAGTTCGTTGTAACCGCAGACCGTGTTTTCGGGATCGACGAGGGCGATACGATATCTCGCCTGGTGGCCGATGCCCGATCTGTTCTGGCAGGCAACCGGCAGCCATATCGCCAGGTGCAGGAGTTTTACGAGCCGATCGTTGTTCCCGACCTGAATATCGCCGTTTTCGGCGCAGGGCATGTGGGTACGGCCGTCGTCGATGCCCTGTCGAGCCTGGATTGCAATCTCCGCTGGGTCGACAGCCGGCGCAATATCTTCCGGCGGATTCCCGCCAATGTGCGCGCGATCGAGTCATCCGATCCCCCGCTGGAAGTCGCAGCAATGCCGCCCGGCAGTTTTTACCTCGTGATGACTCACAGCCACGCGCTGGATTTCGATATCTGCGACCGCATTCTGAGGCGAAACGACGCGCGCTACTGCGGGCTGATCGGGTCGGTGTCGAAACGGCGTCGATTCGAGAAACGCTATCGCCAGCAAGGCATGAGCCAGGAGCGGATCGATACGCTGATTTGCCCAATTGGAGTGGACGGCATCAGCGGCAAGAAGCCGGCCGAGATCGCCGTGGCGACTGCCGCGGAAATACTCAAAGTTAAGGGGAACGCCGCACAGGTCGCGGCACCCGTATATCCAAACAATGTTCACCCGATGAAACGGTAAGGGCTGTTATCCCGTGGAAGCGTATATCGTCGACTGGTTGAACATCCTCGTGCGCTGGCTGCATTTCATCACGGGCGTGGCCTGGATTGGTGCGTCGTTTTATTTCGTCTGGCTCGACAATCACCTGGAGCCGCCAAAAGATCCGGGCGACGACGCCAAAGGAGTCGGGGGAGAGCTGTGGTCCGTCCACGGCGGTGGCTTCTATCACGCGCAGAAATATCGTGTGGCGCCGAGCGTGATCCCGCCGCGGCTGCATTGGTTCAAGTGGGAGGCATATACCACCTGGATGTCCGGAATGCTGCTGCTCGCGCTCGTCTACTGGTATGGCGCGGAGGTCTATCTAATCGACCCTTCGGTCGCCGACCTTTCCGTGTCTGCGGCGGTTGGCATTGCGATTGCCTACATCGTCGGTGGATGGATAGTCTACGACCTGCTGTGCAAATCACCTCTGGCGCGCGACACGCGCGTGTTCGCGATCGTCTTGCTGCTGCTGAGCAGCGTCCTCGCATGGAGCCTGTGTCAGCTGTTCGGCGGTCGAGGCGCATACATTCATTTCGGAGCGGTGCTCGGCACGATCATGGTTGCCAACGTGTTCTTCGTCATCATCCCGGGACAGAAGAAGATGGTCGCTTCGGCATCACGTGGCGAAGCGCCCGATCCGACACCTGGCATTCACGCGAAACAGCGTTCCGTTCATAACACATACTTTACGCTGCCAGTGTTGTTCGTCATGACCAGCAATCATTACGCGATGACCTACGGCCATGAATACAACTGGGTCATCCTCATCGGTATTTCAATCGTCGGTGCGCTGATTCGAATCTACTTCGTTGCGAGACACAAAGGTCGAGGCGTCATTACTGCCTGTGGTTGTCGCCGTACTGTTGCTTGCGGCGATTGCTGCGGCGATCGCGCCTCGTTCACAGACGACGAACTCATCGACCGTGACATTTGACCAGGTTCGCAATGTTGTGAATTCGCGCTGTACGACATGTCACGCGGACGCGCCGACGCATTCGGCTTTTCCGGCGCCGCCGCTGGGCGTTGTGTTGGATACCGATGAGCGCATACTGGCGGAAGCGGCGCGTATCCATCAGCAGACTGTGGTGACACGCGTAATGCCCATCGGAAATTTGACCGCAATGACTGACCAGGAGCGGCAGATCATCGACCAGTGGTACCAGGCCCTGCAGGATCAATAGATGTCGAACGACGGTTATCCCAGGAACATGAGCGGTTACGGCCAGCACCCACCGGCGGCTGACTGGCCCCACGGCGCACGCACTGCGGTGCAGTTTGTCATCAATTACGAAGAAGGCGGCGAGAACTGCGTGCTGCATGGCGATGCGGCCTCCGAGGCGTTTCTCTCCGAGATCGTCGGTGCCGAAGCGATACCCGATCATCGTCACATGAACATGGAGTCGATTTATGAGTACGGTTCTCGCGCCGGGTTCTGGCGCCTGCATCGCCTGTTTACCGACCGAAATTTGCCCGTCACCGTGTTCGCGGTTGCGATGGCCCTCGAGCGAAATCCGGCGGTGGTCGTTGCGATGAAGGATGCCGGCTGGGAAATCGCCAGCCATGGTTACCGCTGGATCGACTACCAGTTTATTGATGAGGCAACCGAGCGCGAGCACTTGCGGAAAGCGCTGAACATTCACGAGCGCGTCTGCGGCACGCGCCCCCTCGGCTGGTATCTTGGTCGCTGCAGTCCCAACAGCCATCGTATTGCCGCGGAGGAAGGCCGCTTCGCGTATAACGCCGACAGCTATGCCGATGATCTGCCCTACTGGGACTACTCGTTCGATATACCGCAACTGATGATGCCCTATACGCTCGATGCAAATGATATGCGCTTTGCGACACCCCAGGGATTCAATTCGGGACAGCAGTTTTTTGACTACCTCAAAGACAGTTTTGATGTCCTGCATGCCGAGGGCGGCCGCATGATGTCGGTTGGGCTGCATTGCCGGTTGGCTGGGCGGCCGGGTCGTGCCGCTGCGGTCGCGCGATTTGTAGACTACGTGGCGTCGCATGACGATGCCTGGATGGCAACCCGGCTTGATATTGCGACACACTGGCGAGACCTTCACCCGGCGGAGGTCGGCGGCTGATGGACAGGCATGATTTCATCGCGCGCTACGCCGGCATCTATGAGCATTCGCCCTGGGTGGCCGAGCGCGTGGCACCGCTTATCGCTCCCGACGACGATGCGGAAAAACTGGCGGCGATGATGGCCGACTGCGTGGACAATGCCGCAACCGAGCGACAACTCGAACTCATACGCGCCCATCCGGATCTTGCCGGTAATGCACAGCTTGCGGGCGAATTGACGCAGGACTCGACGTTTGAGCAAGCGAGTGCAGGGCTCGATCAGTGTTCACCTGACGAGTTCGAGCGTTTTCAGACGCTCAACACTGCTTACTGGGAGAAGTTCGGGTTCCCATTCGTCATGGCGGTTCGCGGCTGCCATCGCGCAGAAATACTCGAGGCATTTGCGGCGCGCCTGGAAAATGATTTCGACCTTGAGTTTGAGACCGCGTTGATCGAGATTCACAAGATCGCGCGTCTTCGCCTGGATGCCATGGGAGCCGTGGAATGACGCGTTCGATCAGCAAATGGATACAACTTGAACAGCCGCGGCTCGGAACGCGCGTGACGTTCGCGACGGATGAATTCTTCGCCGCCAAGGAGCGCATTATTGATCCGGCCGACCCGGTGTTCGTTGCCGACGAGTATGACGATCATGGTAAATGGATGGACGGCTGGGAGAGCCGACGTCGCAGGGTGCCTGGGCACGACTACTGCGTGATACGACTGGGCGTGCCCGGTGTCATTCATGGATTCGATATTGATACCAGCCACTTTACGGGGAACTACCCGCCGCAGGCGTCGATAGAAGCCTGCGCCAGCAATCTGGACGTGCCCGAAGACGATTGGGTCGAACTGTTGCCCAAGACCGACCTGTCCGGTGATTCGCACCATTACCTGGATGTGCGCGACGATCGAATCTGGAGCCATGTCCGATTACACATCTACCCGGACGGCGGCGTCGCGCGTCTCAGAATATTTGGCGAAATACGCGCGGACTTCACGGATGTCGATGGCTTCGTCGACCTGGCCGCCGTTGAGCACGGTGGCCGCGCCATTGCCTGCAGCGACGAGCACTACGGGAGCATGCACAATCTCACCGCACCCGGTCGCGGCGTCAACATGGGCGATGGTTGGGAAACGGCGCGCCGGCGCGGCCCCGGCAACGACTGGGTGATTATCGCGCTCGGCCAAGCTGGCATTATCGAGCGTGCGGAGATCGATACGTCGCACTTCAAGGGCAACTATCCGGATCGCGTTTCCATTGAAGGCGCGTCGTTTGAAAGTGACGAGCAAGCGGTGGTTGGCGAAAGTGAGTGGCGAACGCTGCTTCCGGAAGCAAAACTAAAGATGGACCAGCAGCATTACTTCGACGAAGTCCTGCAGCCTGTGGGTGTCGTAAGTCACGTGCGCGTCTCAATCTTTCCGGATGGCGGTGTCAGTCGCATCCGCCTGTTTGGCCAGGTCCATGGTTGAACGCACTGCCATTTCGCTAAGGCCGGAACCGCTGACTGGTGAGCGCTTCGCGCCCTACGGCGACGTTATCGAGTCGGCCGTCGACAAGTCCGCGGCAATGAATGCGGCGCGATTTCAGCGCTTCGACGACCTTTGCAGGGTCGAGATTGCAAAGGGTGGGCACGTCGCGATGAGCGTCGCACGGTGTCGCACGGCGACAGCGCTGCCATTGAGAATCGACATAGTCGAACGGCACCCGCTCGGAAGTCAGGCCTTCGTTCCGTTGCAGCACTGCAAGATGGTTGTCGTCGTCGCGCCGCCTGGCGAGTCGGTTGACGCCGGCGATTTGCGCGCATTCGTTTCGAACGGCAAGCAGGGGTTCAACTACCACCGCGGTACCTGGCATATGCCACTCATTGCGTTCGAGGCGGGGCAGGAGTTCCTGATCGTCGACCGAGGCGGCAGCGACGCCAACTGTGAGGAATACTCGCTTGATGACATCGTTATGCTGGAGGCTCCCTGAGCATCATGCGGCAGGCATTTCGTTCTTCAATACTGCACTGCCTGTCGGACCCGGGCGAGGAGTCGCTGGAGTCGGCGTATGAGTACTTCGAAGATGGTTTACTCATCGTCGAAGACGGCATCGTCGCGGAGGCGGGTCATGCTGAGAACTTGCTGTCCGGGCTGGCGGAAGACGTGCTGCTAACGGAGTTACCGGACAAGCTCATCGTGCCGGGGTTTATCGATTGTCACGTGCATTTCCCACAGCTCGACATCATCGCCTCCTACGGGGAGCAGCTGCTTGACTGGTTGCATCGCTACGCTTATCCGGTCGAGGCGCGGTTCGCCGATGCGGATTATGCGCGAGAGGTTGCGGGCATTTTTGCCGATGAATTGCTTAACAACGGGACAACGACCGCGTTGGTGTTCGGCACCGTCCACCCGCATTCTGCTGACGCTATTTTCGAAGCAGCCGAGGCGCGCAATATGCGTCTAATCGCCGGCAAGGTGCTCATGGACTGCAATTGCCCGGATGCGCTGAAAGACGACGCCGACTCTGCTTACAACGATAGCAAGGCACTCATTGAGCGCTGGCACGGTCGTGGTCGACTGGGTTATGCAATCACGCCGCGCTTTGCACTGACGTCAAGCGAGCAGCAGCTTCGCGCAGCGGGCAAGCTGGCGCGTGAATACCCGGACGTCTGGATTCACACGCACCTGGCTGAGAACACGGATGAGGTCACGCAAATCGCGAGGCAGTTTCCGTCGAGCCGCAGTTATCTCGATGTATACGATAAGTTCGGCCTGCTGCGCGAACGCGCTGTTTTCGCCCATTGCCTGCACATGGATGATCAGGACCGCGCGTGCATGGCGAGCAAGGGTGGCTCTGCGGCGTTTTGCCCAACGTCGAATTTGTTCCTGGGTAGCGGCTTGTTCGATTTGGCGGCAATGCGTGCCGCCAATATCCGCTGCGGTCTCGGTACCGATGTGGGCGGCGGTACCAGCCTGTCGCTGTTGAAGACGGCGAGCGACGCTTACAAGGTTCTGCATCTGCAGGATCATGCCTTGCCAGCCACGCGAGCGTTATACCTCGCGACATTAGGCGCAGCCGAGGCGCTCTATCTCGACAAAAATATCGGTAATTTTCTGCCTGGAAAAGAAGCCGATTTTGTCGTACTCGACCCAAACGGCACGAGCCTGACCGCGCGACGCACGAAGGCTGCGGAAACGATCGAGGAATCGTTTTTCGCGTTACTGACGTTGGCGGACGATCGACACGTCGCTGCGACCTACATTGGCGGTAAGTCACTGAAACAATAATAAAACCGGGTCATTTCCGAAGCGGAAAGATCGACATGCCCGCAACGGTTTCAATCGAAACGGTCCATTTTTCCCATTCTGACAGTTTCGATGGCGTAAGTCCTTGTGACCTCATATATTTCCTGCCAATGCAGGATCAAAAAAACAACAAGCTCAACAAAACATTTCTGATGCTACTCCAACCCCTCGCGCGGCTATTTTTGCGATTTGGCCGGGGCTACCGTGAGTATTCGGATCTGTCAAAAGCGGCCTTCGTTGTCGTCGCTTCCGAAGACTATGGCGTTCACGGCCGGCCCACGAATGTGTCCCGTATTGCGGCGATGACCGGGCTTACGCGCAAGGAAATCAGTCGCATCCGTGCGCGTATTGAAAACGACGAGGCGGCGATCACTGAACGTGGAACGCCATTGCAAGAGGTGGTTGCTGCGTGGCGGTCGACCGATGAATTCCTGGACAAGAACGGCGAACCTGCGGCGCTGACGCTGGATGGAGGACGAGGCTCGTTCCAGTCGCTGATCAGGCAATTCGCCGGTGACATTCCGGAAGGCGCGATGCGCAAAGAGCTGCAGCGTATCGGCGCGGCCAGGCTTATCGACGGTGCCATGGTCCTTTGTCCGTCCAGCCCCGAGAATCGGCAAGCCGAGGACGATATGGCTGGTCGGTTGCGCGCGGGGCCCTACCCGCTGATGGCCGCGTTGGCGCACAACGAGGCGGTCCATAAGAAAAGCGAAGTATGGCCGATTGAGACCGTGGGCCTGAAGTCGATTCGAAAGTCTGATGTCGCTCGCGTCAGAAAACTCGTGTCGGTGCGGCTGCGCGCCGCAACCACGACGATTTCCGATCTCCTGGATGCGTACGCGATGATTAACTCCGGAGAGGGAACCGATGAGCCGACACTCGCGGTATCGGCCGGCGTTTACTATTCCGAAGGTCCAAACCTCGAAGACGAATAGGCCCGTTCATGCGGCGCTGTGCACCTTTGCGTCGAGATGCGTGTCGCCCGTAAGCGAATTGGTCACCAGGCAACTGCGTTCGGCTTTCTCGAGCAGGCGATGTGCTTTCTTTTCGTCCGTACCGGCAGGCACCGTAAGTTCAACCGTCAGGTAGAAGTCCGTAAACTGCGTGACCCGATCGATCTTGTCGAGCGTGCCGGACACCGCGCAGCTTAACGCATCCCATTCAAATTCTGATGCGCGGGCGATCGCCCGAAACGACAGGATGAAACAGTTGGCGACGGTGCCGACGAGCAGCGTCTCGGGCGACCAGACGTCACCGGGCCCGCCAAACTCAGCCGGGCCTGCAGTCTCGATATCTTCCAGGCCGTCGCTCGATAATACGACGTGGCTTTTGCTGTCAGCGCTTGCGGCTACGTTGTAATGGTGTGGGAGATCTTGCATGGCGGTTCCCGGAGCGGATTCACAATTACGCAATACTTCGGGCATTGACGAGGAATAACAAGTTTCGGAAAACCGAAACGGATGAACTGTCGAAACGATGAGGGAGCGCACAGGCCGTCAACACCCGCTCGGATACAAAAATAAGGCGTTCTTGGACGAGAATGGTGGATGGGCTGATGCGCGACACACCCATTGTCAGGACTATGACCACGGATCCTTTGACGATCGGCTCGGCCGACAGCATTGTGACGGCACGCGCACAATTTGACTGCAACAACGCTCCGGTATCGGTCATCCGGCCGTAGGCTTACTATCCGCTTTTACATGTGGGGCGAGTTTGTCGAACAACCCCGCCATTTCCGGGCGATTCTCGCGTAGCTCATCAATCGTGAAGCCCGATAGCTCATAGGGCAGCACGAGCCAGTCATCGGTCTCGTGTACGAAATACTCAGGCGTCTGCAACGTCTTTTCGGTGGGCCTGTACCACACGGTCGCGATACGGATGTCCTGCGGCATATTGCGGCGCGTCTTTTTCGCGAGTTGATCAATAACGGCCTTGACACTCGAACCGGTACTGTACACATCGTCGACGATGAGCATGGAATGATGCGCGCACAGCTTTTCGTGCAGGTATTTCATGCCATGCACGCGAATCGAGTCAGCTTTGCTCACCATCTGCGCATACCGCGGCGCGCCCGAATAAGACGTGCGCAACGCGATATGGTCTGTTGGGACGCCAAAATAATCGAGCCCTTCCTGCACGGCGATGCCCACAGCACTGCCGCCGCGCCACAGGCCGACGAGAAAATCCGGTCTGAAACCGTCCTCGAAAATGTTCGCTGCAAGCTGAAAGGAATCGGTGAGCAGGTCGTCCGCTGCTATAAATCGCTCATTCATTGTTGTTGTACCTGAGCCGTGCTGCGCTAGAATTGGAGCCCAGCATTATAACGACAGCCAGAAGTCCGCACAGAAGAGAATAATAATGGAAAAAACCGTACTCTCCGCCCAGGACCTTCTGGAGGACTCGATCGAACTCGGCATCAAGGTCCTCGAAAGTGGCTTTCGACCCACCATGATTATCGCGATCTGGCGAGGTGGAACGCCCGTCGGAATGGCGTTGCAGGAGGTTCTCAGTTACTGCGGCGTCGAATCCGATCACATCGCTATTCGCACCTCGTCGTATGTCGGTGTGGACGAGCGCGGCGCCGTCGCCGTGCATAGCCTCAACTACATCATAAAAAAGATATGTCATGACGACCGCGTATTGATCGTCGATGATGTATTCGACACGGGCAATACGATTGCCGCCGTCGTCGATGAGCTTTCTGCGCGCGCACGCGGCAATACGCCGCAAGACATTCGTATCGCCGTGCCGTGGTTCAAACCCAGCCGTAACGAAACGGACCTGGTTCCCGACTATTTCTTGCATGAGACAGCAGAGTGGCTGGTTTTCCCGCATGAGCTTGACGCCCTGACGCCCGAAGAGTTGCGAAAGTGCCGACCGGAAATTGCCAGGATCGTTCAAAACGTAAAACCGGAAGCCGTGTCGGCCTAGATACCGTATGCGACGAATTTGTGTCTACTGTGGTTCGAACAGCGGGTCCCGGCCGGTATATGCGGACGCGGCACGCGAGCTTGCGGATGTTCTCGTCCGGCACGATCTCGAGCTGGTCTACGGCGGCGCCGACAAGGGCATCATGGGCGTCATTGCGGACGCGGTACTCGATCGCGGCGGCAAAGTTCACGGCGTCATTCCACAGATGCTTTGCGAAAAGGAGATCGCGCACCAGGGACTGACCGAACTGCATGTTGTTTCTTCAATGCATGCGCGGAAGTCGATGATGGCGGCGTTGTCCGATGGTTTCGTTGCGATGCCCGGCGGATTCGGGACACTCGAGGAGATCATTGAAATCATTACGTGGGGCCAACTGCGCTTTCACGAGAAGCCCTGCGGGCTGCTCAATGTCGATGGCTATTTTGATCATCTGCTGAGCTACCTGGATTACGCCAGCGCTGAAGGATTCTTGCGTGCAGAAAACCGCCGGATGCTACTCAGCGACAGCAGTGCCGCGGGACTGATCCAGAAGTTTGAACGGTACTCTGCGCCGCATGTCGATAAATGGACGGGTTAGCCCATGCTGCCGTGGCAGCGGAACCGCCATCCATTCCGCTCAACGACATCCAATGCGCGGTTCGACGGCAGTACGGCATTGATGGCGACTTTTCGCCGCTGGTTAGCGAGCGCGATCAAAACTTCCACCTGAAATCCACGGCGGGCCACGAATACGTGGTCAAAGTGACGAGTTCGGCCGAGCCCGCGATTGTCAGCGAATTTCATATCGCGGCGCTGCTGCACCTCGAGACCATTCAAACGCCGCGGGTACCGAAAATTGTCAGGACCCTCGAAAAGCAGACCTCAGGCGACATCCGGTACGCTGGAAAAAATCACATGCTGCGCGTCGTGAGTTACCTTGAAGGCGCACCCATGGCGAGCGTTTGCATGGACCAGAAAATGGCAAGTGATTTTGGCGCGGCGCTCGCGGGTCTGGATATCGGGTTTCTCGGATTTTCGCACGAAGGGGAGTGCCCCGTTTTACTCTGGGACCTGCAGCGTGCGACAGAGCTGCGCGAACTACTCGACCATATCGACGACCCGAACGTTCGTCGCTCGGTCACCCATGCACTGCACGATTTTGAAACCCTCGTTACGCCAATGCTCGGTAAGTTGCGTTGCCAGGTCATTCACGGAGACGCGAATCCCGGAAACGTGCTCACGGATCCGCGCAGCCATCGCGTCACCGGCTTTATTGATTTTGGCGATATGGTTCGGGCACCGCTGGTTTTCGATGTTGCTATCGCTGCAGCGTACCTGCGCACTGAAGACACCGACCCGCTCGACTTGATTGCGCCATTTGTCGTCGCTTACAACACTGCCAGGCCGCTCAAGGATGTCGAGATGACGCTACTGTTCGATCTCGTGCGCGCACGCCTGGCAACGACAATCACACTGCTTTTCTGGCGTATGGCTGCCCGGCATCACGATGATCCCTATCGAAAAAAAACGCGCGATGAGGAAGCCGGCGCGATCCATTTCCTGGACGCCCTGGATGCGCTCGGCAGAGCAGAGTTCTCAACGCGTCTGGAGCGTGCGCTTCTGCGCTGAGCAGCGCTATTTGACAATAATCGGGCCGACCTCATCATCTCCGGCGCTTTTCCGGGGCAATTGAGGAGCAGTTCCTTCGATCAGCGGTCCGCGGACCCTAAGATGAGGCTCCAAGTATGCCCTTTTGAGCCAGAACCCAATGAACCTGGACGTTGCACTGTCCGTATTGCTGGTCTTCAGCGCTGCCTGCTACCTGATGATGGGTTCGCGGCTCGTTGCGTCCAAGCGCGAGGTCGGCAGTATGCCGATCGGTGTGCTGTTCGTTGTAATCAGCATCTGGGTTGTTGGCGGCGGTATCGAACTGCTGGCCGACAACTTCACCGTATTTTCGGTCGGTCGGACCGGACACTTTATCGGCACCGCACTGGTGCCGATCGTCGCCTTCGTGGGCTTTCGCGAGTACACCGGCTCTGAAACAGCAGGGCGAGTGCTGGTGATGCTGAGCATCATTCCGCTGGTGTCGGTGCTGCTGGCCGCCACGAACATCGATCACGAGTTGATGTGGTATTTGCCGATTGCCAATGAGGCGGGTCAGTTCCTGACCCGGCCCGAGCGTTGGGGTCCGTGGTTCCTCTACATACACTTGCCTTACAGCTATGCCGTATTCGGCGCTGCCATTCTGACGTTGTTGTCGCACAGTTCAGCGGTGGCGCCGGCACACCGGCGCGGACTTCTGCTGATGACCGGCGCGTGCATCGTTCCTCTGATCGCGACACTGGCCTACGACATCGGGTTTGGGCCGGATACGATTTCTTTCGTGCCCATCGTGTTCTCGGCAATGCTGCCGGTATACGCTTGGCTAATCATCGGCGAGAGAATCGTAGAATTCACGCCGCTTGCTTACGAAGCCGTGTTTCAGAACATGCAAGACCCGGTCGTCGTTGTCGACGACCAGTGCCGTGTCATCGGCCTGAATCACGGTGCCGAGAACATGCTGTCGATCGCAGAGTCCGCGGCGTTGCGTGAGCCACTGGAGAATTTGTTCGGTGACGATTCGCCGGAAGTATTCGAGGTTTTGCAGTCCGGAATTCCGCAGAAGATGATGACTTCCACCGGGCGATTCCTGCACATTCAGGCGTCGCCAATAAATACGAGCCGTACCTCTGCGCGTGGCGGCAAGGTATTGATGTTCCGGGACGTGAGCGATGTCGAAAAAGCACAACTCGAAGTTCGAAAAAGTGAAAAGCTGTTACGCACGATTATCGACCACTCCGTAAACGGCATAATCCGCTTCCGCTGGCATGACTTTGAGCGCGGTGGCCGGGAATTGCGCAGCATTTTTGCCAATGCCGCGGCCGGCCGATTCCTGGGGTCGAAGCCTGACGAACTCGTCGACCGTGTTGCGCCAGAGCTTATTCGCCTTGCCACCAGCGGTATGGACGGCGCGTCGGCCGACGACATCATGCAACGTTTCGATACGGCCGTGAACGGCGGCGGAAGCCTGGAAATAGAGGTCAAACTAACCAATCGAGGTGTAACTCGCTGGCTGCGCTTGATATGCGAGCCGATGGGCGATGACATCGCCGCGACGTTTGTTGACATTACGGATACAAAGGCGAAAGAGCGAAAGATGGAATCGATCGCTACGTCCGATCCGCTCACCGGTGTCTTGAATCGTCGCGGTTTCGAGCGACAAGCGGCCGAACGACTGAGCGCGAGCGATGATAATGCGACCGGCGCGCTGTTCTTCATCGACCTCAACGACTTCAAGCAGATCAACGATCGCTTCGGTCATGAATTCGGTGACCAGTTGCTGCGAGTTGCGGCTGAGCGCCTTCGCAAGGGGCTGCGCTCGTGCGACATCATCGGTCGTCCGGGCGGCGACGAATTTGTGGCGTTAGTGCCCGATGTCGATGCAGACATCGCCGACCACCTCGCGGTGCGTCTCACCAAAGCACTGGAAGAGCCGTACCTTCTTGGCGACAAGACGCTACGATGTGCGGCCAGCATTGGCCTTGCGCTTTACCCCACCAATGCGAGCACGTTGACGGGGCTGCTGCGCGAGGCGGATCAGGCGATGTATCGCGCCAAGGCGCGCTGCCGCGGCGTTACCGACATCCGGGGTAACGACCTGCTCGAAAAAGCGATGTAATCCGGAGCCTGGCCGCGCTTTTGGTCCCGCAAGCAGGTGTCCGCGCCCGGCCCACTGGCCCGGTGGAAGCTCCCGGTCACAAATACCTGAAATATTCCGGCATAGTGCAGGGTCTCTTGATGAAACCAATCGGAGTTCCACCATGTTAGCTGGCATTCGACCCACCATGCGCACCATCATCCTTGGCTCACTGGCCTTAAGCCTCATTCTGAGCCTCGTTATCAGCACCTCCGTTCAATACGGTCATGCGGATGTACCGGTTTCGCAGACCGCCGCTGACATTCAGCCGCTCAAAGCGGGCGACAAAGCGCCGCGATTCGCTGTTGAGACTGTGGATAATGAGCGGTTTGATTTCGACCCACGAGACCTGCAGCGGCCGGTCATACTGATTTCGTTTCGCGGTGGCTGGTGCCCATTCTGCAATATGCATTTGTCCGAGCTGCGTCACGCCATACCGGAAATCAGTAAGATGGGTATCGACGTCCTGTTTCTCAGCGGTGACCGGTCCGAGTTGCTGCTAACAAGTCTGAGTCGCGAAACGCAGGATGATATCGATGGGCTTGGCTATACGATTCTATCGGACGCAAATGCGCAGGCGGCCATCGCACTCGGAATCGCTTTCAAAGCGTCCGACCAAACCATGCAGGGTCGGATCGAAAGAGGTGATGACATCGAGCAGTCCTCCATGGCACGACACGGCGTGTTGCCAGTGCCGGCCGTATTCGCGATCAATCGCGAAGGGATCATCACTTACGCCTATGCTAATCCTGACTACAAGATCCGGGTTTCAGCAGATGAGTTAGTCGCTGCAGCAACGGAGATTGCCGAGACGAAATAAGACCGCGATCCCGTGCAGAGCAACGCTCGCTAGTGGTACGCTTCGTGCTCAGAACAAGGGCGCGGAGATTGCCATGGTTACAGCGATTGTCTTAATAAAAGCGGAGACCAACCGAATCCCCGACCTGGCGAACAAGATCGCGGATATGCAGGGCGTTTCCGAGGTGTTCTCGGTTGCAGGCCGCTTCGATCTCGTCGCGATCGTCAGGGTTGCCAAGAATGAGGATCTCGCTGACGTCATAAGCGACAAGATGCGATTGCAGGAAGGCATCGTCGAGACAGAGACCATGATCGCGTTTCGGGCCTATTCCAGGCAGGAACTCGAAGCCGGATTCGAACTCGGACTTGACTGATGAACCAGGCTGGCAATGACAACGCGTTCCGGCGCATCGTCAAGACCGCCACCAAGATAGAACCGCAGGAGCTGACGGCAACGCTGCTGTCATTCGCATTCGTCTTTATTCTTATGGCGGCGTATTTCATTCTGCGGCCTGTACGCGATGCCATGGCGAGCGACTGGACAGACGTCGAGGTCAGCTGGCTATGGTCGATGACTTTCGTTTTCAGCCTGGTCGCCGTGACGGTCTACGGGGCGGTCGTTTCGAACGTCCGATTCCAGTCGCTGGTGCCCGGTGTCTACGCATTTTTCGCGTTGTCTTTTTTCGTGTTTTACGCAGGCGCTACCTACGTCGCTGACGCGGTGCTGGTCGACAAGGCGTTTTATGTCTGGCTCAGCGTTTTCAGCTTGTTTCACGTCTCGGTGTTCTGGAGCTTCATGTCGGACCTCTGGAACCGGGAGCAGGCACCGCGTCTTTTTGGTTTCATTGCGACGGGTGCGAGTGTCGGCGCGATTGTCGGGCCACTGATCACGGCGCTGCTGGTGGAACGCTTGGGCACGGAAAACCTGATGCTGGTGTCGGCGACGATGTTGCTGATTCCCATTCCGATCATCATGACGCTCGCCCGGCTCAAAACAACAGCTCTGGGCAACGCGGACGTGAGTGCGGACCTCAGCGCACAGCAGGCGATTGGACGCAATCCTTTCGCGGGCTTTGGGATTTTCCTGAAGAGTCCTTACCTGGTTGGCATTGGCTTGTTTATTATTCTGTATGTTGCGATCGGCTCCTTTGTCTACTTCGAGTTAAAGAACCTGCTCGCCGAATTCTCGCGAGAGGATCGAACGCAGATTTGGGCTTACATCGATCTGGCCGTCAATTCTCTGGCCATCTTCACGGCGATGTTCCTTACCAGCCGACTGGCGACACGGTTTGGCATGGCGACGACACTCGCGCTGGTACCTGCTCTGATCGTAATCGGCATGCTGGTTATCGCCTTATCGCCCGTTGTTGCCGTCGTCGCCGGCCTCCAGGTCGCACGGCGTGCAGGCAACTACGCGATTACACGGCCGGGTCGCGAGATGTTGTTTACGGCGGTCGACCGGGAGACCCGATTCAAAGCGAAGCCGGTTATTGATATCGTGCTTTACCGCGGCGGTGACATGCTTACGGCTTGGGCTTTCACGCTGCTGACGGCAGGGCTTGGGCTCGGGCTTGGCGCGGTCGCCGCGGTTGGTGCTCTGATTGCGGCAATTTGGGCTATCGTGGGCATTTACCTCGGCAGGTCATACGAGCGGCTTGGCGAGAACGCGATAACGACGAACAAGCAAGAGTAGAGGAAATACGGTGGCACTGCGAAATACGACGACCGAGTTCGGGTCACTAGCGAAGGCATTGCACTGGTTGGTCGCGGTCGGTCTCCTGGTGCTGATCTATCTCGGTCTCGAGCAAGCCGGTATGGAACGCGGCCCGGACAAGGAGGAGATCCGGTTCATTCATGCGTCGATTGCGATGACGGTCCTTTTCCTCATGACGATACGAATCATCTGGCGATTCCTGAATGATGTTCCGGCACACCCGGATGGCATGGCCAAGTGGCAGCGGTTGACCGCCTCGGTCGTGCATTGGGGATTGTATGCGGCAGTCTTCCTGCAGCTGGTCTCGGGCGGCATGACCGTCGCGACCGGTGGCAAGGCTTTACCGTTCTTCGGCCTATTCTCGATACCGCTTCCCGTGGCGGAAGACCGCGATAACCATGAGTTCTGGGAAGAGATACACGAGTTCGCGTGGAGGATCGTGGCCGTTCTGATCGTCATCCATGTATTGGGCGCCATCTATAACCACTTCATCGCAAAGAATGATGTGCTGCGTCGCATGACCGTCGGACTCAAGTAAACAGGGTGTTCGAGGCGTTCATATGTGACGCGGTTCGAACGCCCATCGGGCGTCTGGCACTTTGCGCCATGTGCATCGGCGTGGGGCAGGGCATCGCCCTGATTATCGAGCGAGTCTGATGAAGAAAGCAGCGCCCAGTTACGAATCACAGGAACTTCGGGAATTCGCAGAAATCTTGCGCGGCCGGCGTACCGTCAACCTCTACTTGCAAACACCGGTGCCGGCTGAGCTCGTACGTGATGCGATAGAAGTGGCGACGTGGGCGCCCAACCACCACGTGACCGAACCCTGGCGCTTCATACTTCCAGGCGAACAAACGGTGCAAAAGATTTTGGATCTCTGTCAGCGGGTCGTGGTCAGCAAGAAGGGCGCGGAGCTTGGCTTGCACAAACGCGAGAGCTGGGCGGAAAAGCCCGGTTGGCTTATTGTGACATGCCAGCGCAGCGACGACGAACTTCGGCAGAACGAAGACTATGCGGCGTGCAGTGCTGCCGTACAGAATTTCATGCTGTATCTCTGGAAAGCCGGGGTCGGATCGAAATGGACAACGGGCGATATTACGCGAGACCCGCGATTTTTCGAAATCATCGGGGTCGACGAATCTGAAGCATTTGTTGTCGGGCTGATTTGGTTTGGTTTTCCGAAGCTGACGCCGGCGCAATCACGCAAAGCACTGACAGAGGTTCTGTTTCAATTACCATGAACCTGGCTGGTACCGCCGCGCGATACATGTTGGGAGCCCGATCCCTGTTACTGTTAGTCGACAAAACCTGAACCAAGTTTTTCGGAGGCATGACCATGAGCAACGAACTGAGCGAACTGGAAAAGACCCTGCAGCGAACCAAGAAGGAATTTTTGACGACTGCCAAGCGCGCCACCAAAGAACTGGATCGGCGGCGCAAGAAACTGAGGACCGAGATTAATCGTGCGAACGCTCGCGCCAAGCGGGCGCGGGCTCAATTACAGCGAAAGAGCGAACGGCTCGCGAGTACCACTGCGACCAAGGCGAAGCGCGAACTCAGGAAACAGATACGAGGCCTGGAAAAGGTGCTCGATGGGGCGCGAAGCGACGCGGCTCAGCTGCGTACTGATCTGGCACCGGTGATGGATGATCTGGCCAACGCGCGTGATCACCTGTCGCACGCCCTGCATATAGACAGGGCCATGGCACAGGTCCGGCGGCAGCTCCTGGGTAAGCCGGCAGCGAAGAAAAAGGTAGCAAAAAAGAAAGGCGCCAAGAAAAAGGTGACAAAAAAGAAAGCCACCAAGAAAACGGCAGCGAAGAAAAAGGTAGCAAAGAAGAAAGGCGCAAAGAAAAAGGTGGCAAAGAAGAAGACGACAAAGAAAAAGACAACCAGGAAGAAAGACGGCCTGAGAGGCCTGATACAAACCGGGAAGCCGGTGACAGAATAAGCGTGGCGCGCGGCATCGGGATCCATGCCGTGACGCCGCGAATTGACATAATTTTGGACCCAGTTCACAGTTTTCGATGTGTCGCTGTTCGGCGACATATTGGCGCGATAGGGGCAAACTAAGACCTGACTCGACGTTTCATTGCAGCACACCGGCTACGATAGAAACATCGATAATGTTTGCCACTGGCATCGCGGAAAAACGAATGACCAATTCCCAGCACGGCTTCACGTTAATCGAGCTCATGATTGTCGTGGCGATTATCGGCATCCTGGCCGCAATCGCAATTCCGATGTATCAGCAGTATACGATCCGTACCCAGGTCACCGAAGGCCTGAATCTCTCCAGTGGTGCCCGAGTTGCCGTGAGCGATTTCTACATGAATACCGGCAGGTGGCCATCCGATAATCCGGCGGCCGGACTCGCCATTCCCACGGAAATTGTCGGTGACTTCACCGCGCAGGTGGCAGTGGTCGACAACGTCATCAATATTCAATACGGGAACAGCGCGCATGCTGAGATCTCGGGTCAGACCGTGACACTGACGGGCGTCGACAATAACGGCAGCGTTGGTTGGAACTGTGCCAGCGCAGGGGTGATCCAGGACAAGAACCTGCCAGGTGCCTGCCGGTAGCACCCCGGTTCAAAATAACCGTCAATCGCGCGCAAGTTCCTCGGGATGATGTACGAAGGGTCCCGGAGCGATGAGCGGGCGCAGCAGGAATATCACGGTCGTGAGAAGCCCTGCGCCCGCTATGATGATGACCGCGTTGCGTACCGAACCGTCATAAATCAATGCTGCAATTAAAGCGCCGCTTGCACCTGCAATATTCTGCAGCGTGCCGACGATGGACGACGCGACGCCCGCGATTCTTGGCAGCGGATCAAGAGCAATGACCGTCGCGTTGGACATCAGGATCGCGATCGTGAACATGAACAGGCAAATGCAGGACCATACCCACCAGAAGGGTGCGTAGTTGAGCCAGGCGATGATCGCCAACTGTGCGCTCGAAACGAATATCAGGCCAACGCCAAGTCCAATGAGCTGCAGCTGGTTGAAGTGCATGACCAACACGCGGTTCGCGATGGATCCCACAAGTATCGACAACCCGGCGCACGCGAAAATCAGTCCGTACGCCTGCACAGAGTAGCCGTAGATTTCGACGGTCAGTGCGGCCGATACAGCGATGACCGACAGGAATCCGGCGGGAGGCAACAAAAGCAACAACAGACCGAAGACACTTTGGCGGTGCGAAAAGAATTCGCCGAAACTGGAGATCAGTTGCCGAACGGGGTGCTCGGTGACCACCGGCGTGTGCGTCTCGATGAGGTTGCTTCGAATAGCGACTAGCATCAGGTAGGCACAGATGGCGATCGCAACGAATGGCGCTCGCCACCCCCATTGTGCGACGAGCAGTGCGCCAAACGTCGGCGCGATGACCGGTGCCGCCGTGAATATCATCGTCAGCAATGACATCAGGCGCGCCGCATCTCGTCCGGATGCGATATCGCGAACGATAGCCCTGGAAAGCACGACGGCAGATGCGGCACCCACGCCTTGTACAAAACGAGCGACCAGCAGCCACTCCATGTCGGTGGAGGCGGCAGCGACGGTCGCGGCGACCCCAAACAGCGTCATCCCGGCATACAAGGTCGGCATCCGACCCAGGCGATCAGAGAACAGGCCGGCCGGAATCTGCCCGACGGCCATACCCAACATGAAGATGCCGACAATCTGCTGGCCTCGCGTCAGCGTTGATTCGAGCGCGTCGACCATCGATGGAATGGCGGGCAGGCTCATATCGACTGTTAGCGCTGCCACAGCCGTCAATGCGCCCAAGGTCAGGACAAAGCTGCGAGACTGTATGAGGTACGCGTTCAAGGGCGTGTAGTGTGCCCGCCCTAGATGGTATCTGCCAGCAGAAGCTCCGCGAGTTGCGGGGTTCCCATCCAGTAGGTGATCTCACGTGGGTGGCCGATATCCCAGATGGCGATGTCCGCTCGTTTTCCGACTTCGAGTGTGCCGCGATCCTGCGAAAGTCCGAGCGCAGCTGCCGCCTCGCGTGTCGTACCGGCCAGGCACTCGAGGGGTGTCAGGCCAAAAAGCCGGCTGGCCAGCATCATGGCGATGCGCAGGGAACACATTGGAGAGGTTCCCGGATTGCAGTCGCTGGCGACAGCAACAGGCACGGCGTTCGAACGTAGCGCTGTAATTGGTGGACGCTGTGTTTCGCCGAGCGAGAGGTAAGCACCGGGCAGCAGCACTGCTACAGCGCCCGCTTTAGCCAACGCTTCGACTCCCGTTGTCGACGTGTACTCGAGGTGATCGGCTGAAAGCGCGTTGAAGAATGCCGCGAGTTCGGCACCGCCGCCGTCACTGAGCTGGTCGGCGTGCAACTTGATCGGCAGACCCAGTTCGTTGGCCTTGCGAAACAGCTTCGCGATTTGTGGTGCACTGAAAGCGATCGACTCGCAGTAAGCGTCTACCGCATCCGCGAGACCGCGTTCGGCGACGACGGGGAAGCAGCTCGCTGCAAATCAGGTCAATGTAGTTATCCGGTTTTTCTTTGAACTCCGGCGGCACGGTGTGTGCCGCCAGCAAGGTTGTCCGCACGCTGATGCCCGATGATTCGCCAAGTCGTCTCGCGACCTCGAGCATCTTCAACTCGTTGTCGACATCGAGCCCATAGCCGGATTTGATCTCGACGGTTGCGACGCCTTCGGCGAGAAGCGCTTGCAGGCGCGGCAGAGCCGCATCGAAAAGTTGATTCGCGGACGCTTCACGCGTCGCACGTACCGTCGAGAGTATGCCGCCGCCGGCTTTCGCAATGTCTGCGTAGCTCGCGCCCTGCAGCCGCTGCTCGAACTCCTCGGACCGGTCGCCGCCGAAAACCAGATGGGTATGGCAGTCGATGAGCGCCGGCGTGAGCCATCGGCTCGACACAGAGCGCGTTGTCGTGGCGCTGCTCGCCGGCAGATCCGCCTGAGGTCCGATCCAGTCAATCAAACCGTTCGATATCGCCAGCGCACCGTCGGTGATTTCACCGTATTCCGGCGCTTCGGCGCCCAGGGTCGCGATGCGCGCGTCCGTGAGCAGCAGGTCCCAATCGGCCATCAATTGCCTCCGCGAAATTGCATTCGAAATTACCATGTACTAGCCTGTATATACAACTTCACGAGGAACCCATGACCCACCTGTTCGCCACTAAAGCGCTGTTGCCGGACGGCTGGAATGACGACGTTCGCCTGCGCATCGATCAGGGCCATATACGAGGCATCGAAGTGGCCGCGAAGCCCTCAGCGGATGACACGCTGGCAGGTTGCGTGATTCCAGGCTCTGTGCAATGCGCACAGCCACGCATTTCAGCGGGCGCTGGCCGGACATACCGAGCAGCGATCTCCCGCCGGTCACGACAGTTTCTGGACCTGGCGCAAGCGCATGTATGAGCTTGCGGGGCAGGTGGATGCGGCGGCGTTGACGGCGATTGCCCGGCAGGTGTACTGCGAAATGCTGTCGAGCGGCTACACGTCCGTCGCCGAGTTTCATTACCTGCATCGGGACCCGCGAAACCCCGACAAACAGGACGCCATGCTGCAGGCGATCGTCCATGCGGCGAGTGACAGCGGCATTCGGTTGACTTACGTCCCCGTACTCTACGAACGCGCCGGGTTTCACGATCCGGAGCCGGATGCTCATCAACGTAACTTCGCCATGACGCTCGACGCGTTTCTTGCGCACCACAAGAGGGCTGCCGACTATAAAAGCGAGTCGTTCGGCATCGGCATTGGTGCGCACAGTCTGCGAGCCGTCAGTCGCGAGTCACTCGCGGCGATCGCGCAGGTGGCCGACGACGAAAATGCACCGATGCACCTGCACATAGCCGAGCAACAGCGCGAGGTCGACCAGTGCATGTCTGCCTATGGCCGCCGACCCGTCCGCTGGCTGCTGGAGAACTTTGAAGTTGCTGACGGCTGGTGCCTGGTACACGCCACTCACATGGACTTCGAAGAAACTACAGCCCTGGCGCAGTCCGGCGCGGTGGTCGCGCTTTGTCCGAGCACCGAAGCGAACCTCGGCGACGGCCTGTTTCCCTTGCACGATTTCCTGCAGGAAGGAGGCCGCATCGCGATCGGCTCGGACAGCCATATTTCGGTCAATCCGTTTGAGGAATTGCGATGGCTTGAATACGGTCAACGTCTGGCCACACGATCGCGCAATGTCGTGTCGCTGCGTGACAGTCACGTGGGCCGTGAGCTGTTTTCGCGTGCCCTGGAGGGTGGTGCCTCTGCTCTCGGCCAGAAGACGATCGGTCTTGCCAAGGGGGCGCCGGCCGACCTGGTCGTCCTGAGCGATGACGATCCGATGCTCGCCGGGCACAATGACGAGTCGCGGCTCGATGCGCTGGTATTTTCCGGATACCCGTTGCCGGTCGAACGCGTCATGGTGAATGGCGACTGGCGTGTCGTCGACGCAATGCATGTCGATCGCAATCGCACCAGGGCGGAGTACGCGGCAACAATGCAAACGCTGGGAGGCACGCAATGAACCCGGCGAAACCTCGCTATCAACAGCTGAAAGACCTGATCATTGGGCGCATTTCATCGGGCGAGCTGCAGCCCAGTGATCGTGTGCCGTCCGAAAACGAACTCGTCGAGTCGATGAGTGTGTCGCGCATGACCGCGAATCGTGCCTTGCGCGAATTGAACGATGAAGGCTACGTGGACCGGGTGGCGGGTCGCGGTACGTATGTGTCCGACTACCGTTCGCAGTCACATCTGCTCGAAGTTCATAACATCGCGGACGAGATCGCGTTGCGCGGGCACGTGCATTCCAGCCAGGTTATTCGCCAGTCGCTGCAGCATGCCCGCGGTGAGGTGGCGAAGGCACTGCATGTCGCGCAGGGTACGGACGTGTTTCATTTATTGCTCGTGCATTTCGAAAACGACGTACCGATACAGTTGGAAGACCGACATGTACTTGCAGGTTTCGCACCGGACTGCCTGGAACAGGACTTCGAATCCGTGACGCCCAGTGCGTACCTTACATCCATAGCGCCGCTGCAGGAGGCCGAACAGGTGGTGCGCGCAAGCCTGCCGAACGGTGCAGTAAAGAAGTACCTGCATATCGATGACGGTGAGGCGAGCCTTGTTGTAATACGGCGCACCTGGTCGGAAGGGCGGCCGGTTACCTTCGGACGCCTGCACCATCCGGGTGGCCGTTATGAGTTGACCGGACACTACACACCACCGGGAACAGCCCGGACGACATCGGCTGATGTCGTGCAGTTGGAGGAACTACGACAATGAGCAAGATCATTAAAGCGGCCACGGGTACGACCCTACAGGCCAAAAGCTGGCTAACCGAGGCACCGCTGCGGATGCTCATGAACAACCTCGATCCGGAGGTGGCCGAACGGCCGCAGGATCTCGTGGTTTACGGCGGCATCGGTAAAGCGGCGCGCAACTGGGAGTGTTTCGATGCGATCGTCGCCGCGCTGAAGGCGCTCGAAGACGATGAGACCTTGCTGGTGCAATCGGGCAAGCCCGTTGGCGTATTCACGACGCATGCGGACGCGCCACGCGTCTTGATTGCGAACTCAAACCTGGTGCCTGCGTGGGCGAACTGGGAGCACTTTCGCGAGCTGGACAAGAAAGGCCTGATGATGTTTGGCCAGATGACGGCGGGCTCCTGGATCTATATCGGTAGCCAGGGAATCGTGCAGGGCACTTACGAGACATTCGTGGAGATGGGGCGGCAGCACTACCGTGGTGATCTCGCCGGCCGCTGGATTCTGACTGCGGGCCTCGGTGGCATGGGTGGCGCCCAACCCCTGGCCGCCACGATGGCGGGCGCGTCGATGCTTGCGATCGAGTGTCAGTCCGATCGCATCGACATGCGGCTGGACACCGGTTACCTCGATACGAGCGCGAAGACACTCGCAGATGCGATGGAGATTATCGAGAATTCGGTTCGCGACAAGAAAGCGATTTCGGTTGGCCTGCTGGGTAACGCTGCCGAGATATTGCCGGAAATGGTGAGGCTCGGTATTCGACCTGACGCGGTAACTGACCAGACATCGGCACACGATCCGGCAAACGGCTACCTGCCGATCGGCTGGACGGTTCCACAGTGGTATGAGCGGAGAGATAGCGATCCGGATGCAGTCGCTGTTGCGGCGTCCAAATCGATGGCGGTGCATGTGCAAGCGATGCTCGAATTCCAGAAGCAGGGCATACCGACATTCGACTACGGCAACAATATCCGGCAGGTGGCATTCGACGAAGGCGTTAAGAACGCCTTCGACTTTCCGGGGTTTGTACCGGCTTATGTGCGCCCCCTGTTTTGCCGCGGGATCGGTCCGTTCCGCTGGGCGGCTTTGTCAGGCGACCCTGAGGACATTTACAAGACGGATGCGAAGGTCAAGGAACTGATTCCGGATGATCATCACCTGCACAACTGGCTGGATGCGGCGCGCGAACGCATTCACTTTCAAGGCTTGCCTGCAAGGATCTGTTGGGTCGGGCTCGGCCAGCGGGACAAGCTTGGACTGGCCTTCAACGAGATGGTGCGTAGCGGCGAACTCAAGGCGCCGGTCGTCATCGGGCGTGACCACCTGGATAGCGGTTCGGTCGCGAGCCCGAATCGGGAGACCGAATCGATGCTCGACGGTAGTGACGCCGTGTCCGACTGGGCCATGCTCAACGCGCTGTTGAGCACAGCGAGTGGTGCGACCTGGGTGTCGTTGCATCATGGTGGCGGCGTCGGCATGGGTTACTCGCAGCATGCGGGCCTCGTCATTGTCTGCGACGGTAGTGCGGATGCGGATCGGAGAATAGCGCGCGTGCTGTGGAACGATCCGGCCAGCGGCGTCATGCGTCATGCGGACGCAGGTTACGAGCTGGCCATCGATTGCGCACGGGAGAATGGCCTTAATCTGCCGATGGTGGATACCGGGAGCACATCATGAACCTCCTGATCGAAAATCAAATGGTGACGCTCGCCAACCTGCGTGTGGCCTGGCATGACAACGTGACGGTCTCGCTCGGTGACGATGCGCAGGCGCGCATCGCGGAAGCCAACGAGTTCATCGATCAAGTCGTTGCGCACGGCGATACAGTCTATGGCGTAAATACCGGTTTTGGCCAGATGGCGCAGGTTCGCATCAGCAACGATGAACTGGCACATCTCCAGGAAAACCTCGTCCGTTCACACGCCGTGGGTGTCGGTGAAGACCTTGAAGACGAGATCGTTCGCCTGATCATGCTGATGAAAGTCGTGGCGCTGGCCGAAGGATTTTCCGGTGTTCGTCTGGAGCTCGTCGACGCGTTAATTGCGCTCATCAACAACAACATCTATCCACGCATTCCGTCGCGTGGCTCCGTCGGCGCATCAGGAGACCTGGCGCCGCTGGCGCACTTGGCGGGTGCGTTGATTGGCATCGGCGAGGTTCGCGTCAATGGCAATCTCGTTCCCGCACCGATCGCTCTGAAAGAAGCGGGCATCGAGCCAATCAGGCTCGCGCCAAAGGAAGGCCTTGCATTGCTAAATGGCACACAGGTGTCCACGGCATTGGCTCTGGCCGCCGTATTTCGGACCGAGAATATTCTTGCTGCTTCGCTGATGGCAGGGGCCATGTCAGCCGACGCGATCAAGGGCAGCGATACACCTTTCGACAAACGCATCCAGACCGTGCGCGGCCACGGTGGACAAATCGCGGTCGCCGGTGTTTTACGTGAGTTGATGCAGGGCAGTGATATTCGGGCATCCCATCTTGAATGCGAGCGCGTTCAGGACCCGTATTCAATTCGTTGTCAGCCGCAGGTTGTTGGGGCGTGCCTCGACGTAGTGCGCCACGTTTGCTCGGTTCTGCAGACAGAGGCGAACGCGGTGACTGACAATCCGCTGGTCTTCGTTGATTCGCAAGCCGTTTTGTCAGGCGGGAATTTTCACGCTGAACCGGTTGCCTTGGCGGCCGACTACCTGGCACTGGCCGTCGCCGAGATCGGCGCACTGTCCGAACGACGTATCGCACTGCTTATCGATACGCATCTCAGTGGCTTGCCCCCGTTTCTTGTCGCCGACGTCGGGCTCAACAGTGGTTTCATGATGGCTCAGGTTACGGCCGCAGCGCTTGCAAGCGAAAACAAGTCGCACGCGCATCCCGCCAGCGTGGATAGTATTCCGACGTCGGCCAACCAGGAAGATCATGTCAGCATGGCGACGTTTGCCGCGCGCCGTCTGCACACCATGCTCGATAATGTGGCGGATATCGTGGCGATCGAGCTGCTGGCTGCTGCGCAGGGCATCGATTTTCATCATCCGAAGAAAAGTTCGCCCGCAATCGAGAGCGTTCTTGCCGCCCTGCGCGAGATATCTCCTCGCTATACCGAGGACCGATCGTTGTCTTCTGACATCCGGCGAGTCGCGGCCACGGTCGATGATGGACACTACTGTCAATATGCCGAATCGATACTGCCAAGCCTGATCAAATGATTGAGGTCGTCAGCACCTTCGAGGGTGAATCGCCACTCTTGATCAGCGTGCCGCACGACGGTTGCCACGTGCCGGACGACCTGCGTGCTCGCATGACCCCGACCGGACTTGCCTTGCCAGATACGGATTGGCATGTTGCCGAGCTTTACGACTTTGCGCGTGACCTCGGCGCGTCGATGCAGGTCGCAAACTATTCGCGCTATGTCATCGATCTCAATCGCTCTGCGTCAGATGCTGCTCTGTATCCGGGACAAATCGTCACCGGTCTGTGTCCCGAACAGACCTTTTCGGGCGAAGATATCTACGAGGAAGGCGGCGTTACCGAGGAGGAGAAACTGGCGCGAATCTCGACGTACTGGCGGCCTTATCATGCGCGTGTGGAGTCGACGCTTGCGGCCATGCGCGCGAAGCACGGATACGCCTTGCTTTGGGATGCACACTCGATTCCGAGCATCGTGCCGCGCCTGTTCGATGGCGAGTTGCCGGAACTCAATATCGGCACGAACGGCGGCAAAAGTTGCGCGGCGTCGATTGAAACGGCTGTTACGGAGGTGGCTTCCGCCAGCCCGTACAGTGTTGTGCTTAACGATCGCTTCAAAGGTGGTTACATTACGCGCCACTACGGCGATCCTGAAAAACGGGTATATGCGATCCAGCTCGAAATCGCCCAGCGCGCTTACATGGACGAGACGACCACGGTTTTTGACGCTGAAAAGGCGAGTCGCCTCCGAGCCACGCTGCGACAGTTGTTGGAGGCATTCCTGTCCGCCGCCTCCTAGGCCGCTGTGATTACGGAACATTCAGTGCGGGTTCAGGGTCGAGAACGTAGGCTGCGTGCTGGATATTGGGCTATTATTGCCACCCATAACTGGGCCCGCTCGCCCGACGGCTCCAAAAACAGGAATCTTTCTAATGATAAAGCACAGCAATTTTCTACGTCCGTTGTTACTCGTTGCGACGGTTCTATTCGCCGCGTCAGCGCTGGCGGCGTCCGCCGCCAAGATAGATGATGATGCCAACAATGCTCTGCAGGTATTTAAGGAAGATATCGACGGTGCTGATGTATTTCTGAACCAGGCAGCCGGCTACCTGGTGTTTCCACGGGTTATCAAAGTAGGGATTGGCGTCGGCGCCGAGACAGGAGAGGGTGTTCTGCGCGTTGGTGGTTCTACGGTGGCTTACTATCGAACCACGAGTGGGTCGATTGGCCTACAACTTGGCGCGCAGGCGAAGTCGATCGTAATCGCGTTTATGACGCCGTGAGTCGTTGGATAAATTTCGCCGCTCAGAAGGCTGGAAGGTCGGCGTAGATGGTTCGGTCGCGCTGATCGATATTGGTGCAGGCAAGACCATCGACAGTAACAACATCAAAGATCCAGTCGTGGGCTTTATCTTTGGTTCGAAGGGCCTGATGTACAACCTGACGCTGGAAGGCTCGAAGTTCACGAAGCTCGACAAGTCCTGATTCGTTGGAGCAGGAACCGGATACCACAGCGAGCGGTAATCGCTCGATAAGCCAGCTGATCGGCGATGGCGCTCGCGTCTTGCCGGAGAAATCCCACGGCTGGTTTCGTGACTGGTTTCGGAAGGTCTGGAAAGTGCGAGGCGGCGGCCTTTACGCGCTGGGCTTCGCCTTGAGCTTTGTCTATTTCGAGGTCGGCTTGCTTGGCGATGACATTCGAAGAACCTGGCACGCAGTAACGTTTGACCTGCGGAAACCCGCTACTTATCTATAGCCGGCCTGGTGATATCGTATTCCTGCAAAGCAGCGTAGCTTCAAGGAGTCTGACGATGAGCCAAGCGACCAAGGTTCTTTCGATTAACGGTTCCTATCGTGATAATGGCATCACGGACCAGGCGATAAAGACGGCGGCTCAGTCGCTGGCAGAGTCCGGCGCCGTTGTGGAGATCCATCATGCTTCGCGAGTATCCCATCGAGTTCTGTCTGAATTGCCGAGCGTGCACCCAGGAGCCCGGCGTGACCCCGGGGCATTGTGTGCACGACGATGGCATGCGCGAACTGGTCGAAAAGATTGAAGAGGCGGATGCGTATATTATCGCCGCACCCACTAATCTTGGATCCGTTACCGCGATTTTCAAACGCTTCATGGAAAGGCTGGTCGTCTATGCGTACTGGCCATGGGGAGCCCCCGGACCTCGCTATCGCAAAGCCAAATTGCCGAAGAAAAAGGCGATGCTGATTTCTTCGTGCGCAGCGCCAGGGCTGATGGGTCGCTGGCTGTATGGGACGCAGAAACAACTAAGGATGACAGCGCAGATAATCGGTGCGGCTCCTGTCGGCACCGTATTTGCCGGAATGATTGCGGGTGAAGCTGACGCTGCGTATCCGGAACGTATGCGTCGCAAAGCCGAGGTATTGGCGAAAAAACTGCTCTAGATTTCGGCCTGCAATTCGAAGCAAATGTCACGCAGATGGCGACCAACGGTTAGAAGCGGCCTTCGCCCGCTACCGTGAGAAACGTCTGAAAATGACCCTTTGCAGCTGGCCGGTTCCAGCTCATCCACCACGATAATAGTCAAAAAAGACAGTAAACAGCACGGTGGCTACGGTCAGGGTGGCGAGCATGACGGGGGTGCCCTTTTTCAGCCAGAACAGCGGTGTGATCCGGTAATCCGGATTGCCCGTGCGCTCAGCCGCGGCCACGCAAATAATATTCGCGGTAGAGCCAATGTGCGAGCCATTACCGCCAAGCCCGACGCCCGCGGCCAAAGCCCACCACAGTGGCATCACGTCCACGCCCTGGGTCTGCAGATGGGAGATGATAGGAATCATGGTTACCGTGAAGGGAATGTTATCCAGCGCCGCACTCAGTATCGCAGAAACCCACATGACCACCAGCGCGGTCATGAGCAACTTATCCGGGTCCTGGGCGACGTTGGCCAGCTGCTGGCCTAACAGGTCGAGCAGGCCAGATCCCTCCACGCCGCCGACGATAATGAACAGCCCGGCGAAGAACAGCAGCACCGCCCAATCGAGCTCCCTGAGCAGCCCGTCCGGATCCGGGCGCACCAGCGCCAGAGCTACTGCCACCCCAATCCAGGCAACATAGCCCGGAAACAGGTGAAAATGATGGTGAACGAAAAACAGCAAAATAACGATACCAATCGAAATACATACTGCGATCAGCGCCTTAGGGTCCTTCAATACCTTGGTTTCATCGAGGTCGAGGACTCCATCGATTGGCTTCGCCAGATCTTTGCGAAATAAGGCTAACAAGAGAAGCAGGGTGACCACCCAGGCGACGAAAATGATAGGTCCCATATGAAACAGGAACTGGTTAAAGTCTATGCCGGCGGCGCTGCCGATCATCACGTTGGGCGGGTCGCCGACCAGCGTGGCTACACCGCCGGTATCGGACAGCAGGGCCTCGGACATCAGGTAGGGGACGGGACTGATACCAAGCATCTTGGCGATGACGACCGTGAGCGGGGCAAACACCAGGACGGTAGTGACATTGTCCAGAAACAAGCTGCATACCGTCACCACTGTCGATAGATAGACCAGAAGGCGCACAGGGCTACCTCGGGAGAGCTTGGCCATGCGGATTGCCAGATATTCGAATCCCCCGGTAGGCTTCAACATAGCCACCAGCGCCATCATTCCAGCAAGCAGGAACATGGTGTTCGCGTCGATGGCGGCAACCGCCTCGGTCTGGGAGTAAAAACCGCCAATCAGGCCGGCCAGAACCATCGCCACGGCGCCGATGACCCCCGCCAGCGTCCGATGGATCACTTCACTGAAGATCAGTACATAGGCGGCAAAAAGAATCGAACCCGCTATCCACATGGACGGGGTCACTGCCATGGAAACAGTTTCCATTATACGTTCTCTATTGTTGGTTAAGGGGGTGTCAGTAGGAAGAGGTCAGTTTTGCAAAGGGGTTTTTCGTGACATCAATGCGAAGGATACATAACAATCAAGCTGAACAACCTGCGCAATTCGTCATTTGTCGCCGTCATGTGATTGGCTCCTACTCAGCTCCATCTCCTTTAAGCATTCCAGCATGCGATTCGCAATGACCATGCGTGTCACAACGCCCCTGTACTCCCCGTCTTCTATGAGAAAGATATAGTGGGTGTTATGTGCCTCCATGAGCACAAGCGCTTTTACGATCGCAGAATTCGGTGAAACACTGGGTATATTTTTCAGTAAGTAGGTCTCAACAGGCAAAGCAAATGCTTTCAAGATCTTCTTCTCGGAAAGATCAAGCCTGTCAGTTTGATCGCCAATGGCATCTGCCACCCCAACGTAGCTGTCTGGCACAGCTATATGTTTGTAAACATCCCGAACCGAAATTCGGCCTACAATCCGATTCTGGTCGTCAACGTAAGGCAGTCCAGGCACGTTGCAGCGCGCGGCCTCCTGAAAAAAATCACGCAAGGTCATGCCTTTACGCATGACTCCGGTCATGACAGCAAGTCGTTCCAACTTCATCGTTATCCGCCTGAGCCAGAGTAGAAGTTGAAGAAAGTATATCAGGAGTCGCCGAACCGGAATCATGAAATTGGTGTCGAACCGGGCACTTGATAGCTGCCATTGGGTTGGTACAGTCCCGAGGGGCAGCTGATGACCTAAGCGGCGACTCGATGCTTGATTCTGAGTGTATGCTTTTAGGAGGTGGCCTCGTCATCAGCCTGGCAGGCTGACGTCCGGAAACTGAATCACACCCGCGGAACAGGGGCGGGTGCGATTCAAACGATTGCTGTTCTTTATTCGTACTGAGTCGTCAGTACCGTGCCGTCATTCCCTACGATCACAAAGTAGGCAGGCGTATTGCCATCATCGACCCAGGTCATCCCGCCCAGTTGTTCGGTTGTCCCGGTTCGAATAATGGTTCCAGGATCGGCATCAGGGTCAACCACGTAAGTCCCCGACGAACCGACCGTGCCAAGAACCGGATTTTGCGGAAGCCCGGAATCCCAATGCGTCACCGCGACGAAGTTGATGTCGGACGTTCCCGGAATATGCGATGTCCAGGTCAGTCCATCAGGGCTGGTCAGGATAGTATCGTTGGACCCGACAACGACGAACTGGCTACCGTCCCAGGTAATGTCATTGAGGTCATTGTTAAGCGGCTTGGCCTGCTCTGTCCAGGCGACCGCATCAACGCTATTGAGGATCGTGCCGTTTGAACCTGTGACAACGATCATGTTGTTGTTGTAGGCCACCGCATTGAAAGCGGTATTGCCCACGTTTGCACCGGCATCCTGCATAGTCCATGAACTGCCGTCACCGTTGCTGGTCACGATGGCGCCGTTATTGCCAACGGCAATATATCTGTCGCCCAGCCAGGCGACGTCCTGCAAATTCACGGCACCGGGCAGATTGCTCAAATCCTCAGCGACCCAGTTCGATCCATCGCCTGTCAGCACCGTGCTGCTGGCTCCTACGATCACGAACTGGGAATTGACGTTCTCCCAGGTCACGCCGGCCAGAGGCACCGGTATGGCGGCCACAGACACATCGGTCCACGCGTCAGACGTCCCGTTGGGGCTTCTCAGGATGACGCCGCTGTCGCCAACGGCAACCAGGGTGTCCGCGCCATTCCAGGCGACGTCGTTCAGCTGGTTGCTTGCAATGGCCCGCTGAGGTATGCCGCCAACCTCAGCTGACAGATTCGACGCGCCGCCGGCTGAGCTGGCCTCGACGCGGTAGTAGTACGAGTTACCAGCCAGCACGTCGACGCCCGAATGAATGATATGTCGAGTGCCTGCAACTGTCGGCACAACGACGCTACTGTTCTCTGTTACGCCGGGAGCATTGTCCCAGTAAACCGTGTAATCCGTTACGTCAGGGTCGAATGTCCAGGAAATAGCGTTCTGAACCTCGCTGCTGTCACCGTCCCCCGAAACAACCTGCACGTTTTGCGGATCCGCAGGCGCGGCGGGCGGATTGACAGGCGGATTGACAGGCGAACTGACGGATCCGCTGCTACTGCCGCATGCGGCGAGCATGAGTGAAAAACTGGTCGCTGCAAAGAGCTTCGCAAGTCTGGATTGATTTTTACTGGTCATAGCGGTCACCGTTGTGTTTTCGAGTAAACCTCCCCACTCCTTTTATAACGAAGTGGGGAGGCTTGCGTTGACACACCGGCTATCAGGCTATTAGGTGCTGGCACGTAGCTGCGCTGCCGCCCAAGACAGAACAAATACTGCCACGTGAGGTCCGGCGAGGCTGCGGTATATACGTATTCGGGACCGGTCATCCTCGGGGCTCTTCGCGCGTTTACCTAGTGAACAGCAATCAACAAGGAGAGCGAAAATGAACAGCAAGCTGATTTCACTGACACTCGCAACCGCGCTGCTCGCTGCAGCCGGAACCAGCGTGGCCGACCACAACAGCAAGAACGGTGAGGGCACTGCGAATATGCCGAACGATATTCACAACACTCGCGTCGAGACAATGGAAAGCAATGATAATGAGGCGTTCCGTGATTTCGTCAAGTATGGCGAGGGATCAAAGACGGTCAATCGCTTCGAGTCGGAAGAGACCCAGCCGAATAAAGCTGTCGAGCAAAAGGGCAATGCCAAGGCCGTGAAAAATCAAGGCGAGTCCAAGGCAATGAACCAGAACAGGGTCGAGACACAGACCAACAAACAGGATCGGAGCCGGATTGAAACACGTACCCGGCTACAGCCGAGGGACACCAATCGGTCGCGGCCAGACCGCAGTGCAAGCTCTGCCCGCGATCGCGGTGGCCGCAAGGGCGGCGGTAGACAATAGAACATCGCCATGAGGAAGACGGGTCCCAGACGGTCAAATGTCTGGGGACCTGTCCGACGACACCCGCGCGCCGTAACGAGAGCTGGAGTTACAGTGTTGCGAGCTGTTCGGCGGAGCGGTCCGCGATGCCCAGCGATTCCGGCGTCCGCAAGGCTTCGGCCCTGTAGTCGCGCGCCATCACTATCGAGGCGACGTTAATGACCGCGTCTATACCCGGTGTCGCGACACCGATCTGCTGGCCGAGCTTCGACATGAACACCAGTCCGTAGCCAACATCTTCGTTGAGGTAGCGATGATCGAGCTGCGGCTGGGCACCGATGCCTCGAAAGCCCGGCGCCTTGCGGTAGCCAGCGCCATAGTTAGCCTCCAGCATGTAGCCCTGACGCATGCCTATCTCGGGATCGGGCAGAATGGAAATGCCCAGCTCCTTGCCAATAGCGATGCGCTCCTTGTCCAGTGCTTCGATCAGGCGGCCCACCGAGTCGCTCACACCTTCTTCGTAGAAGAGGAAATCTCCGCCCGTCATTTCGATGCGGGCGGCGTTACTCAAAGTCACCGCTGGATGAATGATTGGGTTCGCATTCTGCAGGCTCGTTTGCAGGACGCTTTGTGCCGGCTCCATGCTTGGATAGACGTCGGCGATGAGTTTTAGTATGTCCCTTGTATGCTTGCCCGGCTGTGCTGCCAACAGGTTACCTGCCTTGAGTTTCAGGAACACGCGAATCCTGCCCGGCTCGGTTAGCCGCACGGCATAGTGTAACGTGGAGGTCTCTGCGACACGGATGGACTCGTCGTCCAACGCCAGCCCGGCAGCACGTTTGAAGGCCAGCGCGCCGCCGCAGGAACTCGGACTGACGATTACCGTTTGTCCGGCACTCAACTTGCCGGCCACAGCTTTGCCGAATGGCTCGGTGCTGTAAGCCGGGCCGACAACGTAAATAAGCTCAGCGTCCTGCAAAGCTTCGTCAATATCATGGCCGGAATAGGCGATCGGTCCGAACCCGGAGATATCGCCCTCCGCGTTGATTCCGCCCTGCTCGGCGACCATTGCGATGTTGTCGGGGAACTGCTCGAAATCGAACAGGCGAACGTCGTGTCCGTGCGACGCACAATCAAATGCCGCGGCAGTGCCGCCTGCGCCTGCGCCTAGTACAGTGATCTGCATGAGTGCCTCTTGATCGTTATTTCCGATTACGCCAAGGTGCCCGACTTTAGCGTAGATCAACACGCCTTCGTCATCCGTATAAGGCGCAGGTCTGCTCTTGTGGTGATTGGCGATTGCGGTGTTTCTACCTAAACGGCACAGGAGCGGTGAGGATCGTCCGCTCCTGGCCGGAACGAACCGGCCAGGTGATAAACTGATCAGCGACGACTACTGACTCAGGGCGTGAAGCAGACGGTCGATCAATTATCTTCCCAATGCTAATCTGCACGCCAAATTTGGCTTCGGACGTCGATAAGTGGAAATTATCCGGATCGCGTTGACCATTCTTTTAGGAGCTGTTCCAGCAACTTATCTGAGTGTTGTTCCGGCAGTCTTTGTCGGGCTTGGCGCATTCGAGCTCGCTGATGGCATCAGGTATGAGGGAGGATTCCCAACTTCATTTGCGCTGTTCATGCTCTACGGCCTCGCGGCGCTATACGGCACATTGTCCTTGTGGCTTGTGCCGTTCACCGGGCCGAAGATGTTTGTCATAGTCGGGTTAGTCGCAGGAATGCTTGTAATTTCGCCGTTTACTTACGCAGCCGTTTTCGACCCATGGCTCTACGACAAAGACGACTGGCTGTACTCAATGGCGACTGTACTTCCATTCTTGACTGCCCTTTCTTGGCTAACGGCTTTTGGTGTCGCAAGTTATAGAAGTCGTGCCATGGTTCAAGACGATAGTGATTCTGCTTCCTGACAGCCCGCTGACGCTGCGACAGCCGCATTTGGTTGTTCTGAGACGGTCGCCTGGAGCTGCCAGAATGGTATCCTGATGATCCAAAGGCGCCGGTGGAGATTTTGTAGACAATGACAGATGTAGTCGAAATCGCAGCCCGGTTCGCTCGTGCGCTCTTTGCTGAAGATATAGATAGCGCATACGAATTGTTATCCGATGAGTTACGAGGTGAGGTGGCAGCGATGGAACTTTCATCGCAATTCGCGTCTTTGGCGGAAGACATGGGCGGCGTCACGGGAATCGGACAGCCAATGGTGATTCTGGAGGAATGGCCGGAAATGTCGGCAGACGACCGGGCCATGGTCTATGTGCCACTTGAAGGTGATGACTTCTCAGAAGCGATTACCGTGAAAGTTTCCGAAATCAACAATGCTGTACGCATTTCGAGCATCGAATGGGGGCGACCCTGACCGTCTGCTTGTGGCTGTGGATTCAGCCAGTCGAGTGCTAAAATAGCCAACGACTGCTACTGAATGTGTTGCATCGACCACTTGATATCGC
>CAVXCW010000012.1:0-36644 GCA_963760325.1 uncultured Gammaproteobacteria bacterium
CGTCTTCGCCCAGGTAATCGCCGCACTGCACCTCGATAATGTGCACCGGCTCATCATAAGGATTGGCGATTCGATGTACATCACCAATTGCAATGTAGGTTGATTCGTTGACGTTCAGGTCGAATTCCTCGTCGTTTTTTGTGATTCGGGCTTTGCCTTGCACAACCACCCAATGCTCGGAGCGATGCGCGTGCTTTTGCAACGACAAGACGGCACCCGGCTTCACGATCAGGCGTTTGACCTGAAAATTCTCTTCACTATCGATGCTGTCATAACTGCCCCAGGGGCGGAAGACCTGCCGGTGCAGGTTGGTTTCGGGACGGTCGCTTTCCTTTAACTTGTTGACCAGCTCTTTTACATCCTGGGAGCAGTGCTTGTTCGCCACCAATACCGAATCCTTCGTCTCAACGACGATTACGTCTTGCAGCCCAACGACCCCTACAAGCCGACTCTCGGCCTGGATGAATGAACCCTGGCACGCGTGCATCACAACGTCGCCATTGATCGAGTTGCCGTCTTCATCCGACGGCATGACGTCCTGCAGCGCCGACCAGGAGCCTACGTCCGACCAGCCGGCATCCAACGGGATCATGGCAGCGTCATCCGCCTTTTCCATTACGGCGTAGTCGATAGAGTCGCTGGGGCAACGCAAGAACGCTTCAACGTCGGGTCGCACAAACAGGCCATCGACCAACTGTTCTTGCATGCTCTCTGCACACGCCGCGGATATCTCCGGCGCCAACAGTTCGAGCGTCTCGAGGTAGGTCGATGCCTTGAACATGAACATGCCGCTGTTCCAGAAATGCTGACCATCGGCAACATAGGACTCGGCGGTCTCCGCATCCGGTTTTTCGACGAACGACTCAACCGGAACGGCGTTCATGCCGTCGACAGCTGCACGAATGTAACCGAAATCCGGTTTCAGGATGCGTCGGGACGATGCCAAAGGTCACGAGCTTGCCCGCTGCGGCCGCTGCGGCGCCGTGTACAACCGCCGACTGAAAACTCTTCACGTCCGCGATGACGTGATCGGCGGGCATAACGAGCAAGACGGCATCTGGATCGTCTTTGGCCGCCTGAAACGCCGCAAGCGCGACAGCCGGCGCCGTGTTGCGTCCTTCAGGCTCGAGCATGATTCTGCAGTCCATCTCGATAGCGGCGAGCTGCTCCGCGACCAGGAAACGATGTGCCTCATTGCAGACAATCAAGCAGTGATCAGCCGATCCAGCCAGCCCTCGCGTGCGGAGCGCCGTCGCCTGAAGCATCGTTCGATCTTCTGCTAGCGCCAGTAACTGCTTCGGGCACATTGAACGAGAGGTGGGCCAAAGTCGGGTTCCGGAGCCACCGGAAAGAATTACGGGGACGATTTCGGTCATCTTTGTATCAGCGCGAACAAGGCGAGCTCCTAGAATGAATCAACCATGTCAGTCTTCCGCCGACCGTAAGGTAAATCCGAGTTAGCGCCACCATTGCCGCGCCCAATCGCGTAATACGTAATGCCCATCGTTTGAGTAACCCCGGGTCAAAGAGGTTGCGACCATCGAATATCAAGGGATCGTTGCCTTTTTCACTAGGTCGAAGTCCGGGCTACGAAATTCCTGCCACTCCGTGATGATAATCAATGCATCTGCCCCTTCCAGCGCGCCGTGGGCCGTCTCACAGAGCTCCAGGCCATCCTGGTCCGGGTAGATTCTGGCCGCCTCATCCATGGCTTCGGGGTCGTAAGCACGCACTTTGGCGCCCGCCTCCCATAGTGCTTCCATGATCACTCGGCTCGGTGCGGCGCGCATGTCGTCCGTGCGGGGCTTAAATGACAGCCCCCAAAGAGCGAAGGTCTTGCCTTTGACGCCGTCGCTATAGTGCGCCTGAATCTTCTCGACGATTCGGCGTTTCTGGCGCAGGTTGACCTCTTCAACCGCATTCAGCAGCGCGGCATCGTAGCCCGCATCCGCCGCCGACTTCGCGAGCGCCTGCACGTCTTTCGGGAAGCACGAACCACCGTAGCCGGCACCCGGATAGATGAAGTGATAGCCGATGCGCGGGTCGGATCCGATGCCGATACGTACATGTTCGATATCCGCACCAAAGCACTCGGCGAGGTTCGCCAGTTCGTTCATGAAGCTGATCTTGGTCGCGAGCATGGCGTTGGCCGCGTACTTGGTCAACTCGGCGGACCGTATATCCATGCTGATGAGGCGATCATGGTTGCGATTAAACGGTTCGTACAGGGACTTTAGCAGCTCTGTCGTGCGCGGATTGTCAGTACCCACGACAATGCGATCGGGTTTCATGAAGTCGTCGATCGCCGCGCCTTCTTTGAGAAACTCGGGATTCGATACAACGTCGAATTCGATCAGCTTGCCGCGCTTCTTAAGCTGCCGCAGAATTTCAGCCTTGACCTTATCGGCCGTGCCCACCGGCACCGTCGACTTGTCGATGACAATGCGGTACTCGTCCATGTGCTCGCCGATTGCGCTGGCCACCGCCAGCACGTGCTTGAGGTCGGCGGAGCCGTCCTCATCCGGTGGCGTACCCACGGAAATAAACTGGAACAGGCCGTGATCGACGGCTTTCTTGGCGTCGGTCGTGAACTCGAGGCGACCCGCCTCGACATTGCGCTCGATGTAGGCCTCGAGGCCGGGTTCATATATTGGTATGTCGCCCTGGTTGAGGCGGGCGATCTTGTCCTCGTCGATATCGCAGCAGACAACATGGTTGCCCATTTCGGCCATACAGGCACCGGTGACGAGGCCGACATAGCCGGAGCCAAAGATTGTAAGTCGCATCAGATACTTCCAGAATTAGAGTAGACTTGCTAGCGGAATTGTACATGGCCTGTCGCTGATTTTTGTGCCGATGTTCTCGGTTTTCGACGTGCACTGTGTCGCATTATTCAGGTTGGCATCTGTGTGCCGCCCCGATCATCGTCCGAAAGCTGGAAAAATGCGATTAATCAGACGTTGGATCGATACCAGTCGTAGGTACTGGCAATGCCGGCCTCGAGCGTAATCTTTGGCTGCCAACCCAGCGCCGTCAGTCTTGACGTATCGAGAAGCTTTCTCGGCGTGCCGTCGGGCTTGACGGGATCAAACTCTATTCGGCCCGGAAAGCCAACGATTCGGCAAATCAACTGCGCCAGCTCACCGATGCTGATGTCCTTGCCCCAGCCCACGTTGACGATGTCGGGACTGCTGTAGTTCTTCATCAGGAATACGCAGGCGTCGGCGAGATCGTCCACGTGCAGAAATTCGCGACGTGGTTTTCCACTGCCCCATATCTCGACAGAATCCGCTCCCGATTCCTTCGCCTCGTGGAATTTTCGAATCAATGCCGGCAACACGTGCGAGTTCTGCAGGTCGAAATTGTCGCCGGGCCCGTAGAGATTGGTCGGCATGATCGATATCGCGTCGAAGCCATATTGCTTTCGATACGCCTGGCACATCTTGATGCCGGCGATCTTGGCGATGGCGTACCACTCGTTGGTCGGCTCAAGCGGTCCGGTTAGCAGGCTGTCTTCGGCCATCGGTTGGGCGGCGAGCTTCGGGTAGATGCAGGACGAGCCGAGGAACAGGAGCTTGCTGACCCCGTTTTTCCATGCCGCGTGGATCACGTTGCTCTGTACGACCAGGTTTTCGTGCAGAAAATCCGCAGGGTAAGTCTCGTTGGCGTGAATACCGCCGACTTTCGCTGCCGCCAGATACACCTGGTCAATTTCGTGCTGCTGAAACCATGTGTCAACCGCACGCTGGTCTATCAAATCCAGTTCCGAGCGCGGAGCAACGATCGCCTCGACGCCCTCTGACTGCAATCGACGGCAGATGGCCGACCCAACCAAGCCCTTGTGGCCGGCGACGAAGACTTTGCTCACGATTCGGGATTCCTACTCGTGATGATTGAAGGTCTGATAGCCGGCTTTCCTGACCAGGGCATCGCGCTTGGCAGCATCGAGATCCATCGCGACCATTTCCTTCACCAACGCCTGGAACGGTGTCTTGGCTTCCCAGCCGAGTAGCCTCTTCGCCTTTGACGGATCCCCGAGCAGGGTTTCCACCTCAGTCGGTCGGAAATAACGCGGAGTCGACGGCAGACAATCTGCTTGCCGGTAGCCCGATCAATTCCCTTCTCGTCGATACCGCTGCCCTGCCATTCGATGTCTATCGACAGTTCGCGACCAGCGGCCTCGATAAACTCCCGCACCGAGTGCTGCTCGCCACACGCGATCACGAAATCGTCCGGCTTATCCTGCTGCAGCATCAGCCACATCGCTTCGACGTAGTCTTTCGCATGACCCCAGTCACGCAAGCGACTCCAGGTTGCCGATGAAAAGACTCTCCTGCAGACCTTCTTTGATGCGCGCAAGCGCTCGGGTGATCTTCCTGGTCACGAATGTCTCACCACGCACGGGCGACTCGTGATTGAAGAGGATGCCGTTTGAGGCGTGCAGCCCATAGGCTTCGCGGTAATTGACCGTTATCCAGTAGGCATAGACCTTGGCGGCGCCATAGGGTGATCGAGGATAAAACGGCGTCGTCTCCTTTTGCGGCACTTCCTGAACCTTGCCGAACATTTCTGAAGTCGATGCCTGATAGATTCGGGTCTTCTTCTCCAATCCCAATATTCGAATCGCCTCCAGTAGCCGCAATGTGCCCAGTGCATCCGAATTGGCCGTGTACTCCGGGTGTCTCGAACGACACTTGTACGTGGCTTTGCGCCGCCAGGTTGTAGATCTCGTCCGGCTGCACTTCCTGGATAATCCGGATCAGGTTGGTGGCATCCGTCATGTCCCCGTAGTGCAGGTGCATTTTCACACCCTGCTCATGAGGGTCCTGGTACAGGTGGTCGATACGGTCTGTATTGAAGGAGGATGCGCGGCGCTTGATGCCGTGGACCTCGTATCCTTTCTCTAACAGGAATTCGGCAAGATAGGAGCCGTCCTGGCCGGTGATGCCGGTAATTAATGCAGTTTTCATCGAAATCCTGAACTCTGGTGTAAGAAATTGGGATAACCCGAAGTATCGAGCCCTCGGCCCGGATTATCGCACAGCAATACGTCTTGACTAGCCAATACCTACGTGGATGTTGGCGAGATCCGGACTATTGGGTTTGTGAAATCGAGTCCCCTGAGTAATGTGACGTGATCCAGTCTCGGTAACTACCGTCCATAACGGCCCGCCACCATGATTCATGGTCCAGCATCCAGGTCAGAGTCTTGCTCAGACCCGTCTCGAAATCGTGTCGCGGTGAAAACCCTAGCTCGTCTCTAATCCTGCTGGCGTCAATCGCATAACGCCAGTCATGGCCGGGTCGATCCTTGACCGATGTAATCAGCGACGCCGTCCGGCCGCCGCTCGCGGCCGCCGCATTGGGAAACCGCTCTGCCAGGCCGGCGACGGAACGAAATGCCTGGTCGATGCCCTCACAGATCGTCTGAACGATGTCGATATTCGCTCGTTCCTCGTCGCCCCCGATGTTGTAGGTTTCTCCGACGGCGCCTTTGTTGATCACCAGGTCAATGCCACGAACATGGTCCTCAACGTACAACCAATCGCGAATGTTCGAGCCATCCCCATAAACGGGTAGGGGCTTGCCATCCAGCGCATTTACGATCATTAACGGTATGAGCTTCTCGGGAAACTGGTACGGCCCGTAGTTATTGGAACAGTTGCTGGTGCTTACCTGTAAGCCGTAGGTGTGGTGGTAGGCGCGAACCAAGTGATCAGACGCGGCCTTGCTTGCCGAGTAAGGCGAGTTCGGTGCGTACGGCGTTGATTCACAGAAGCCCGGGTCAGTCGGCCCCAGCGAGCCATACACCTCGTCGGTCGAAACATGATGGAATCGGTGGCTCGCAGGCGCGTCATCACTATCAAGCCACGCAGCGCGGCCAGCCTGCAACAGATTGTGAGTGCCAACGATGTTCGTGTCGATGAAGGCCGCCGGACCCGAAATGGACCGGTCAACGTGAGATTCCGCCGCGAAATGCACAACTGTGTCGATTCGTTCTTCGCGCAGAAGCGCCTCGACAGAATCCCGATCAACGATACTGCCTCTGACGAAGCGATATTGCTTGTGCACCGAGACGGACTCGAGACTGGCCAGATTACCGGCATAGGTCAGCGCATCCAGTACGACAATGCGGTCCTCGGGATGGTGTTCCGCCCAGTAGCGCACAAAATTGGCACCAATGAAGCCGGCGCCGCCGGTAACGAGTAGTCTGGCCATCTAGGTCTTCATTCCTTTAAGCGTGCGGCGAAGGTTGTCGCGCCACGGTGTCGGTTGCAAGTCGAGCGCTGCAACTGTCCCCGAACAATCGAGCACGCCGTAGCGCGGTCGTGCCGCCGCAGTCGGATAGTCTTCGGTAGCAGCGACAACGATGAGCGCGCCTCGCTCGCCCATCAGCCGCGCCATCGTTTTCACGAAGTTTCTACCGGTTTTGCTGTAGCGCCACGCCGCGCGCAAATATGATGCCTTGTCTGTGCCCTCGTTGACACGATTTTATCCAGAGGCCATCCGACCGCGAGATTACACAGACGACGCTTCTGTCTTTCGTGACCGATTTATCGTCCGAATCTCGGGTGCATCACGAATCTCTTTTCGGAAAATCAACGACAGTCGGGGTCGGGGAGTTGGCGGCCGTAGCCATTTTCTGCGCCCAGATCAAATCGTCGATAGTCCCGTTCGGGACGTATTCTTTAACGGTCTTATGGAGAATTTCGCGAGCGGCGTCGTAATCAAGTCGATCCGAGGCAGCACGAAGCTGCTCAAGTATCGGATCGAGGACATCGATGGGCAGAAAATCCTCCCTCGCCCGCATTATTCTCGGATGATCAGTACCGCTGACGTTGGTACCAATCAATAGCTCCTCATACAACTTTTCTGCCGGGCGAAGGCCGATGTATTCTATCTCTATGTCACCGTCCGGACGGTTTTCGTTGCGTACGGTCAAGCCCATCAGGTTAATCATGCGATGCGCCAGGTCCTGGATACGCACCGCCTCGCCCATATCCAGAACGAAGACGTCGCCACCCTTCGCCATCGTTCCTGCCTGAACGACAAGCTGGGCTGCTTCCGGAATCGTCATGAAATAGCGAATAATGTCGCGGTGCGTCACGGTTACCGGACCACCATTACGAATTTGCTCTGCGAAACAACGGAACGACAGAACCTGATGACTCAAGTACATTGCCGAAACGCACCATGCAGAAGTTGGTTTCAGTTGGCAATGTGTTAAATGCTTGCAGTACAAGTTCCGCAAGGCGTTTGGTTGCACCCATCACACTGGTCGGATTCACGGCCTTATCGGTTGAAATCAATACGAATGTGTCGACTTGGGCCTCCGCGGCGGCGGTCGCCGCGCTCAAGGTCCCGAAAACGTTATTGAGAACACCCTGGAATACATTTTGCTCAACGATCGGCACATGTTTGTAAGCCGCCGCGTGATAAACTGTCTGGACCGAAAATGCTTCAAACACATCTTTCAATCGATTCTGGTCAAGGACCGTTCCCAGTAGAGAGACAATCTCGCAGTCGCATTCCAGTTCGTTCAGCATCTGCCGAAGTTCGCAATCGATATCGTACAAAGCGGGCTCGGACATTTCGAAGCAAATCAGACGTCTTGGGCACAATCTCAAAATCTGGCGACAAAGCTCCGCCCCGATAGATCCACCCGCGCCCGTTATCATGACATTCTTGCCAGCCAGTGACGCTTCGAGCAACTCCTGCAATGGAGGTACTGGATCGCGACCCAGCAAGTCCTCGACATTAACTTCCTGTACCTCGTCAACCCGAGCCCTGCCAGTCACGATGTCCTTCATCTCGGGCATCGTCTGCACATGCACGGGAAACTCGGACAATCGCTGCAACACCTGGCGACGACGGCGGCGAGAGGCGCTCGGAATGGCAAGCAATATTCCGGTTGCACCCGTCTTTCGCGACGATCTTTTCGAGATCGGCCGCAGGATACACCTTTAGTCCCTGAATACGAGTGCCGTGCAGCGCACTTTTTTCATCGACCAGCGCAACAGGAAGAAAATCATCACCACTAAACAAGGCTTCGGTCAGTTGCGCGCCACCGGCACCCGCTCCGTATATGACAACAGGCTCTCTGTTCCGGTTTCGACGATTCAGGAACATCCTTGCCACCATTCGGCCGCCGACAACAAGAATCAATGAAAACGCCCAAAATACGATACCAAGTCGGACCGGTGAGTCGATGACACCGAGGCCATAACACGCTGTCGCGACAATCAAAGAGACGACCAGCGTCGCTCTAAGCCCGATGGCGAGCAACGCAATGCCCATGTATCGGACAATCGACGCATAAAGTCCAAATAGATGGTGCACCGGTATTGCAACGAGAATGGCGACTAAGCCAATGATCGGTGCTGCCGACCCCAGTAAAATGGATCCGGATAGGATCCACAGCGACAATGCGGCTGCGATTGTGTATGAAAAAGCATCAGCCGTCACCATGGCCGCTTGTTTGGCACCGCGCGGCCAGGTCAGGAGACGGAGGCGAATTGCCTGTATGAAGTTACTGGCCGTTTCTCTCTTTGGAACTGGGTTGCGAAATTGCCTGGCCATGGGTCTACTCGCAAGCTCAGATTAACGGTATGGCCACGAATTGGGCACACGAAAGTGCGAGAAGTCGGATTCGCAATTGCTTAACAGTGGACAAATCTGCGTTTCCTACGCCACTCGAAAAATCGGTATGCGATGCCTTTTTACTTTTGACCCCAAGCATCTAGCTGCTCTACTTGTTGCTTTTTCAAGAGGTTAACATATTGTGGTACGGGACGACCAGATGCTGTGATGCAGTTCTCACCCCCCCGTCAGTAATCAACGATGTCTTATCCGATCGGTTGACAGGATGGTGATTATGCAGTCGCAGCGGAACAGACCTCGCGAACAACGGTTATCATTCTGTGGATATCAGTCTCGGTGAGTGTCGGATGGACCATCAACATGATGCTCGTTTCGCCCAATTCTCGGGCGACTGGCAGTACTTTATATTCGTGACCGGCAAACGCTTCCTCTCGATAAATTTCAGGACATGAGCCTGACAGTCCCGGAATTCCCTCGTTTTGCATCGCCACAAGAATACGGTCCCGAGACCAGTCAGGCTTGAGGCGCTCGGGCTTGATAAATACGTAAAATTTGTAGTAGGCATGGTACTCATGCTTTTTCGGTTCGGGAATTCTCAGCAACGGCATGCTGCTCAGTCCATCCCCGAAACGAGCGGCATTTCCACGCCGCGATTCCACCCAGCCATCCAATTTTCTGAGTTGAATTCTGCCGATCGCGCCTTGGATCTCTGTCAATCTCCAATTGCTTCCGAAGCTCTCATGCAGCCATCGGAAACCCAGGGGATGATCATCTGCGAATACGCGATTCTGGCTTTTCCCATGATCCCTGAATTCCCACGCTTGCTGCCAAGCAGTTGAATCATTCGTCAATAACATCCCGCCCTCGCCAGCCGTCGACATGATTTTGTCCTGACAAAATGAGAATGCAGCAGCGTGCCCGAACGAACCGACCGGTTTGCCGTCAATCCTGGCGCCATGGGCTTGCGCGCAATCCTCCACGACACGAATTCCATGTTCATTCGCCAGATCCATGATCGAAAGCATGTCACACGGCCAGCCTGCGAGATGAACAGGCAGTATTGCTTTAGTCTTCGGGGTTATCTTTTCTTCAATGGTCTTGGCTGAGATATTCTGACTGTCCCGGTCAACGTCGGCGAAGACGGGTCGCGCGCCGACCTGTATGACGCAACTCGCCGAGGCGAAAAAACTTCGCGGCGTCACGATAACTTCATCGCCAGCCCCAACACCCAGGACACGCAGTGCAAGTTCAAGCGCCAACGTGCCATTGGCGAGCGCGACGGCATGCTCAACGCCGTGGTATGCCGCGAATTCCTTCTCGAATTCCCGGCATTCAGTGCCCGTCCAGTAATTGACCTTTCCGGACTCCAGGACTTCCAATACAGCAGCAATTTCATCCTGCTCGTACTTGGGCCACGGAGACAACGCATCCTTTCGGATTGGCTCATCATTGTCTATCAATCGCCGATCTGTGGGCCCCGACCTAGTTGTCATGTTTTCCTCAATGCAACCGCTGGCACACCAACAACCGTTGCCCCATCGTCAACATCCGAGACGACGGCTGCGCCGGCACCAACAATGGCGTTTCTTTCAATATTGATCCCTTCCTTCACTGACGCCCCAATCCCAACCCAGCTATTACTTCCGACGGTTACACAACCCGCCAAATGTGCACCCGGTGAAATATGCACAAATCTTCCAATCACACAGTCATGATCAATTGATGCACAAGTATTCACGATGCAACCTCTACCGAGGGTAGCTCTCGCGTTGATAACAGCGCCAGCAAGAATTACGCTGCCTGCATCAATTGATGCCGATGCGCTGACAACGGAACTGGGATGTACAATTTTAGCCAACGTCCCACCTCGTGCTTCAATAGATGACAAGATTTTGTCTCTAAGTTGACTATCTCCAAGAGCAACGAAAAACTCATAATCGTCCCCGAGGAATTCCGCAAACAAAGTCGTCTTACCTACAATAGGGCAGCCGACAATCTCTGTTCCTCTACTCGGGTCGTCTTCCAGAAACCTGATTGAATTCCACTCTTGGCTCAAGATGGCAGCCTCAGCAACAACCGCTCCATGACCGCCTGCTCCAATGATGATCAACTGAGTCACAATTTCGTACCGGTGAATTTTTCCATAGTCGCCTGCCCTTGCTGCGATATACCCTCTTTCTTGAGGACTTTCGCGACAGTCATCAGCATAATCTTGAGGTCCAGCAACATCGATCGATTGTCGACGTACCAGACATCCAAAGCAAACTTCTCTTCCCATGATAGTGCGTTGCGTCCATTGACCTGAGCCCACCCGGTAATGCCGGGCCGCACATCATGACGCCGGGCTTGGTCTGCGGAATAATAGTCGAGGTACTCCATCAACAAAGGCCTAGGTCCCACGAGACTCATCTGGCCTTTGAGTACATTCCAAAGCTCAGGCAGTTCATCCAGACTCGTCTCACGCAGAAATCGCCCAAACTTCAGCAGCCTCTCAGAATCGGGCAAGACATGGCCGTCGTTGCCTCGTTTATCGGTCATCGTCCTAAATTTCAAGAGCAGAAAGGGATGTCCCGACAGCCCGGGACGCAGTTGTCGGAAAATGACTGGACTTCCCAGTTCTCGTCGCACCTGCCATGCAAGCGCGATCAGCAGTGGGCTAAAAATCACGAGAGCCGCGAACGATAATATGACGTCAATGCTTCTCTTCACAGCCTAACTAACTCGGAGTTATTTTTGTGTCACGCATTCATCTAACAGTCCGGCCAGGCGATTAGCCAATTCGCCATAGTCGTATGCCGCCTCAACATGGCGGCGTCCTCTCGCACCCATCATGTTTCGCTGCCCCAACGACATACTTGCCAGCGACACGATGGCTTTTGCCAATGCATCCGGGTTTCCCGGTGGCACGGTCAGCCCGCAACCAGCTTCGTCGACGGGATTATTCACCGCCGCAGATGCAATCACAACCGGTCTATGGCCTGCAAGATAATCAAATAACTTGTTCATGCTAATGCCGTATCGATAAAGACCGGGGACATCAAGCACCGTAATGACGAACGCGTCTGCCTGAGAGGCAATATTCGGAATTTGGTCTTTTGGAACTGGGTCTTCGAAAACTACCCAATTGCCTTCCAAGCCAGCTGCGACAGCCATCTGCCGAAGCGAAGGTTTTAGAGGTCCGTCACCAATCATGCGCAAGCGAATAAATGGATGCGCTATGCGCTCCTTCACCAGCTCCATCGCTCGAATAAGGACGTCTAGCCCATTCGCTTGACCGTGAGCGCCATAGTACATGAGCGTAAAAGGGTCACCTACTTTGAGCTTGGCGCCGGGATCCGGGAAGCCCTGCACATCGACGCCGTTTGGCACCCAAACGACCTTTTTCGGGTCAATACCCAGTGGTGCGATATAATCCACGGCGCGGGGTAACAACACAATGATACGATCAGCTCGACGATACAGCCAACGTTCCAAAAAGCGAAACACGCTCGCTATCAAGCTGCGCTCGCGGAGCCGGCCAAGGTCGATCAGTGTCTGTGGCCAGAGGTCGCGCACTTCAAAAATGAATGGCGTGCCGTGTCTCCGCGCCAGCCAAGAGGCCGACAATGCGGCGAACGGATGCACGCTTGAGCCAATGACGACGTCGGGTTTAGGAAGGCCACGAGTATATGAAGGCAGCAATACCCGCCAGGTGTAGGCCAACATATTTAACATACGACCGACACCGTTCCCTTGATACTCCGGCGTACGTATCCACAAGTATGGCACGCCCTTGAGCGTTTCTCGCCGAAGCTTCTCTTTGGGCGCCAACCGTTGTCGCCCCGTATTAAGCTCAACGCTGGCCGCGATCAAAGTAGCCTGCCACCCAAATGACACCAGACGATCGGCAAGATGAAAGTGGCGAGTACCGCCGGCACCATCGGGCTCGGTGGCGTAATGATTGAGTACCCATACGTGTTTCATATAATCGAGTAAGCTCACCCTACCTTGTTAGCCAGTACCGCTGCGGGTATTTTTGAACATACTTGTCAGTCAATAACACCGCAGACAGCCAGCCGGACCCGACCATCGCAATCGGCAAGGGGTACCCGGCGGATTCCCGCTCGAGTGCGAGAGCCACCAGAAAAGGGCTGCCCGCGGCGCAGATCAGACCCAGAGCCGAGCGGAGTACCCATTGGTTGAGAAGGGGAACGTGACGCCGTGTCATCTTCGTGATTCCAGCACTCTGGTATCGATGCATGGCTGCATTCTCGCCCCGAAGGGCGCGCGTCCTCGCGAGCAAACGGGTAGTCATATCAAACCCTTTACTTTACGGTGAGGAGTCATACTCGGGAATTCCACGGCTGCTGCGACATCGCGCGACGCGCAATGGTCCGCGAGACCAGTCCAATAAGTCAAGTCAATCGGCGAGAAGCGAGCCGAGAAATGCCGGAGCCCCAAAGACAATCGGTCGTAGCGCGAAACACCGCCGCCCGGCACTTGAATACGGATTGAGTTGCCGCTACCCTCCGCGTTCATTCATTGAGCGGCCGCGATTTAGATAGTCCGGTGATGTCCAGATACGCAAGTTCTCCGTTGCCGGGGTGGGAAACCATACTCGATAACAGAAACCGATATCAGTTGCTATCTCTGCTGGATGAGAACGCCACTCGGTCACTGAGAGACCTTACCGACAGCTTGGCTATAAGCCTCGGCGAGACCAACTGCTACTTGAACGTGCCCATTGATAATGGTGCTGATCGATGCACAATATTTCCGTAAGAGCCGGAATACAAGTGCTGGACGTTTCTTGAGCTTCCAGGCACCGTTCGCCTGCGCACCGACTTAACCGAAAAACAGGAATTCGCAGTTATGAAACCAAGCAGCGCCACTGAATCCGTCAACGAGCGCAGGATACGCTTCGCCCTGGTCGGCTGCGGGCGCATATCAAAGAATCACTTCGACGCGATCGAGAAGCACACCGAGGACTGCGAATTGACCGATGTGTGCGACGTCGATGCTGAGGCGCTCTCGGCAGCGGCAGATAAGACGGGTGCCCGTGGGCACCGCACTCTAACGAGTCTCCTCGACTCTACTACGGCAGATTGTGTGATCCTTGCTACGCCGAGCGGCCTGCACTCCGACCAAAGCATCCGGATCGCCCAAAGCGGTCGTCATGTAATAACCGAGAAACCCATGGCGACCCGATGGAAAGGCGGTCTGGCCATGGTCGATGCTTGTGACCGGGCGGGCGTGCATCTCTTCGTGGTCAAGCAGAACCGCCACAATGCCACGCTTCAGCTCCTCAAGCAGGCCGTCGATCAGAATCGCTTCGGCAAAATCTACTCTGTCGCGGTGAACGTTTTCTGGACGCGCCCGCAGGAATATTATGACAGCGCCGACTGGCGCGGCACCTGGGAATTCGATGGCGGCGCGTTCATGAACCAGGCCAGTCACTACATCGACCTGCTGGATTGGCTCATCGGTCCGGTAGAAAGTGTCATGGCGTATACAGGCACGCTGGCCAGGCAAATCCAGGTGGAGGACACCGGTGTCGCGGCTCTGCACTGGCGAAATGGCGCTATGGGCACATTGAATGTCACGATGTTGACCCATCCGAAGAATTTCGAAGGAAGTATTACCATCCTCGGTGAGAACGGCACGGTCCGGGTCGGAGGCGTCGCCGTCAACGAGATCCAGCATTGGGACTTCGCGGACGACTGGGCCGATGCCGATGCCATTAAGGAAGCAAGCTACGGCACAACCAGCGTATACGGCTTCGGGCACCCCGTTTACTACAACAACGTAATCAGGACACTCCAGGGTAAGGAAAAAGCGAAGACCGACGGGCGCGAAGGCCTGAAATCGCTGGAACTCTTGGTCGCATTGTATCTGTCGGCGCGTGACGGAATACGGGTTGCGTTGCCTCTGGAATATTAGCTATGAACTACACTGTGCACTCCAGCGCTGTCGTCGATGACGGCGCCGAAATCGGAAACGGCAGCCGGATCTGGCATTGGGTCCACGTATGTTCAGGTGCAAAAATCGGCAAGGACTGTGTCCTCGGGCAAAACGTCTTCGTCGGGAATAACGTTGTGATCGGCAAAAACTGCCGGATACAGAATAACGTATCGGTGTATGACAATGTAACGATCGAGGACGACGTGTTCTGCGGACCGAGCATGGTATTCACGAATGTCTACAACCCCCGGGCTGCGGTATCGCGGAAGGATGAGTATCGCGACACAATCGTCCGCATAGGTGCCACGCTGGGAGCGAACTGCACGATCATCTGCGGTGCCACGATCGGTCAATTCGCGTTTGTCGCGGCGGGCGCGGTGGTCAACCGTGACGTCAAGCCCTACGCATTGATGGCCGGCGTTCCGGCTCGGCACATCGGCTGGATGAGTCGCCATGGTGAGCGTCTCGACCTGCCTTTGGACGGTGACGGCGAGGCAGCTTGCAGTGCCACCGGTTCTCGATATCGCCTGATTGAAGGACAGTGTGAATGTCTCGACAAATGATCCCGTTCGTCAACCTGAAAAAACAGTATCAAGCGCTCGAAACGCAGATTCATGAGCGAATCAATCGGGTTCTTGAGCACGGCCAGTACATCATGGGACCGGAAGTCCGCGAAATGAAAGGACGGCTTGCGGATTATGTCGGCGCCGACCATTGCATTTCCGTTGGGAGTGGTACTGAAGCACTGCTGATCAGTTTGATGGCGCTGGACATCAGCCCCGGTGACGAGATTATTACTACGCCGTTTACATTTGTCGCAACCGTGGAAGTCATGGTACTACTCGGAATCACACCAGTATTCGTGGACATCGAGCCCGACACCTGCAATATCGATGCGAGCAAGATCGAGTCGAAAATTACGTCGCGCACAATGGCAATCATGCCGGTAAGCCTGTATGGGTAATGCGCTGACATGGACGAGATCAACGCAATCGCCGCGCACCATGGCAACATCCCGGTAATCGAAGATGCGGCTCAGAGCCTCGGCGCAACGTACAAGGGCAGAAGGAGTGGTAACCTGTCGACGATCGGCTGTACCAGCTTCTTCCCGAGCAAGCCTCTCGGCTGCTATGGCGACGGCGGCGCAATTTTCACGAATGACAAAACCCTCGCACAAGCCTCTCGCGAGATTCGAGTACACGGTCAGAGCAAACGCTACCTGCACACGCGCGTGGGCGGCGGCGGACGCATGGACACCCTGCAATGTGCGATCGTGCTGGCGAAACTCGAGCGCTTCGACTGGGAAATCGAGCGGCGTCGCGAAATCGGTACCCGATACACGAATTTGCTCGAGCAACACGGCGCCACAAGTGTAGCGCAGCGCCCCGATCGTACCAGCGTTTACGCACAGTACACTGTGATGGTCGATGATCGCGCCGAGTGCCAGGATAAGTTAAAGCGTGCCGGCATCCCAACGGCTGTTCATTACCCGGTGCCGCTCAACGAACAGCCGGTTTACGAGAGATTGTGTTGTCCCGGGTGTACTCCCAACGCAGCGGTTGTTTCCAGCCGGGTGATGAGTCTCCCTATGAGCGCAGATCTTGATGAAGAGGACCAACAGAGCATCGTTGCTGAGTTCGTCTGTGCCTGAGACGCTCTTTGCAGGCCGTCGTCGAGCACTCTCGGCATCCGGTGACCTGGCCGGCAATCGAGGTCAATACCGGTAACGCGGGGACAACGTGTTCGACATCTCCTACGCCTGTGCTTGTGCCTTTTTGTAGAGGTCAACGTACACCCTGGCAATACGTGTCCAGTCAAAACGCCTTGCCTGATTCACACAGACTTCTCCGATAGCTGGCAGACGGCTGGCCAGGGTCTGAATCGCGTTTGCGATACTGGCTGGATCGTGCGGATCGACCGCCTCGGAGACGGTACCTCTATCAAAGTATCCCTGCACCCCTTGGCCGCGGCCGTGCACCACAGGAAGGCCCTGTGACAGCGCTTCAATGTAAGACAGGCCGAATGTCTCCAGGAACGACGGCATTACATAGATGTCGTGGTCGCGATAGATAGTCAGCAATTCTTCCCGAGAGTCAATCCTGCCGGCAAATGTTGTCTCGGGATGGCAGCCCGACTTCAGCATGTCAGAGACAATTTTTGCTCCATTGCGTCCGCCCCCAACCAGCGTCAATCGAGTATCGAATTTTCTCGCCACAATATCCGCTGCCCGGATCGTATTCGGCACGTTCTTATTAGGCGAAAAATCACCGACGTAGAGTAGGCGAATGGATGACTGATCGTGAACTTGTCTGTCCGGAGGATGCTCCAGCCAGAAGGCGGCAACACCATTCGGAACTATGTGCGACTTATCGAATACCGCGTCCCGCTCGCGGTCCGGCAGCTTCGCCAGCAGTTCTTCGCGGTACGCAGGTGTAACAAATATGACCGCACTCGCCTGGCCGAGAATCTCACGACAAATCGGCATCAAGTCCGGCCGGTATCGCATAAAGAAATTCAGGTCCGTGTTCCGAACAGTAGTAATGTATGGCAGACCATACTCCTGCTTGAGTTTCAGCGCGACTGCGCCATCGCTGTAGAGAAAATGGGCGTGGGCCACAGCGAAGCTCCGCGCGTCGACACTCGTAGTAAGGTCACGAAAGACAGCTGCGATCTTTCGCCCGAACAAAGCGCGGTGATAGCCGCGAAGAATATGCGTAAATCGATAGCGCGTCTTGGTCAGAGTCTCGTTTCGATTGAGGTCGATTTCTTCTTCGCTGCGAACCGGCACGTATACGAATTGCTCGACGCCGCCACTATACTCGAGGTTTGTAATCAACTGATCGTAGAGCTTTGTATTCGCGTAACCAGAACAAATGTGCAGGATTTTCATGCGCCCGATTCGAGCCCACCTGGAACAAGTGGTAGATAGGTATTCATTATGGGGCAGTCTAGAGCACGACCACCCTCGGTCGCAACGCCACCGTCCGTTGCGGCAGCAATCGCCCGCCCTTTGGGCGTCCCGTAACGTTACAATCGCGTGCAGGTGGAAGCGGAGGAAAGCGAGCCAGAGAAATGCCCGTGATTGATCGTAGCTCCGACACGTACCGTTTCTTCACTTTTACACCGACGCTACTGTTGCTACTTGCCTGTACGGCCGCTAGTCCACACGAGCTGGTTGCGCCGACAGCACCAATGCCTTCTACTGTCGAGGCACACTGCCGTGTCACCTATGTGGATTCTGATGACTCTTATTCGGTTAACTCTGGCGACCGCCTGAATCTTCCATCGGAGGACCCGGATGCTGGGCCTTTCGACGACAGCATCGTGCTTGCTCGCGAAAATGACACGTTGGGGCGAGGTCACCGACTTAAAAGGGATACCCAGGGACTGTGGCAAGTCGCGCTCGGAGCCGACCCTGTGCTCATGATCGGCAATCCAGTCAGAATGGACAGCGCCGCGGGCTCAAGATCGCTTCTTAACCCGCTCGGTGACGCGTGTGACCTAATTGACGCACGCCTTGAGGAACTCGTGCCGCTTTTCGAAACCGCGGTGGCCCGAAGGACGAAACTTATGCAGCAATGGGCGGCCGGCGGTAATGCTTCTTACTACTATCATTTAAGCAACTATCTCGAAGGCCTTACATCGATGTACGAGGCAACGCGAATGCTTCGCTATCTCGAACTGGCTGTCAATCACATCGGGCAAACAATCTCGTCCGGGAAAGACCTGGATGATGACGGCTATTATGACTATTTATCGAGAGGCTCGAATATCAATCAAGGAAATATCGCGCTCCATGAATGACGCGGATTTCGGCCGCTTGCGAGAGTCATGCGGCTCATAGGCAGCGACCCCAAGCTGCGTAAACGCTACACGCGGCAATCTGGCGCGCGACTTTGCCTTCGCGCACTGGCAATAGAAAACGTCAATAAGTCCGTTTCGCTGTCAAATATATGAGTTTCAGCGCGGCAAAGGTCACGATTGGCGGTAAAGCCATCCACGCTGCACCCACGAGATTGACGGTCTCACCCTTAGGCAATATGAAGAAAAAACGATACGTCAGTGCGCACAGAATGAGGATCATCCAAAAACTACCGCGTCGCACGCAATAAACGTACAGGCGTCCCATCAAGAATCCGGCCACGAGCATTCCGCCAATAACACCCACTACGCCAAAGTTGGCGTACAACTCACCGACGAATGTTGGTGGCCAAGCGCCGGTGCCGGTGCTCCACCCTTGTTGTGTCATCTGCGCGATGCCCTGAAATTCCACTCCCGCAACTAATCGCGACAGCGGGCTCAGAAATGAAGTGCCATAAAGATACGAAAAGTCCTGCTCCCAAAAGGCGACAATATTCATGAATGAGGTCAGGTCTGTTACGTTTCCAGCATCGAGAACGAAGTAGTTCAACGTGCGAAAAAACGTGTCGACGACACCGCTCCAGCCCAGGCTGGTGAATATCTCGGGTCGATTGTAAATCAAAAGGCTCAGCAAGCGGCCGAAGAATAGACCGAGGCCGGCGAGGAAAAGTCCAGCGCCACCAAGGAGCATCGTCGAGTTTCGCCGCTTGCTGACCGAGAATGCGTAGACCATGCCAGCAAGTGCCAGGCAGTACGAAATGGTCTGGAATAGCCTACCCTGACTGGCAAGGATAGCGGCGGAAATCGTTGCCGCGATTACGAAAATTGCGATCCGTGCTCTGGAGACAGCAACGCCGCGACGAATGTTACGCAAAAGTATGAAAAGCCATAACCATACCGCCGCATAAATAAACTGCAGACCGGCTGTAGTAGCTCCCTCACCGTAGACCTCCAATCGGTGCGCGCGCAATCCCATCTCCGAATAGTATTTGAGTAGACCACCCGGATAGTTGGCAACAAGATAGATGAAGTTCGCCAACCCTAATGCCAGCAACGCGACCACAGCCGAACCGATCAACCAGTCTGGCATACGGTCATCGTCGTCGAAATCAATCCGTGCACGCTGACAACGCATTGTGGCCACAAGGTAGCCACCAAGGAACATGAGATAGCCGATCAGAACCAACGAGAGCGCCGAAAAAAGAATTTGGTCGCGCTTGACCGGGTCACTAATCAGATTGTGCTGCGAAAACTGAAAGTCTGTCAGGATAAAATAGACGGCGCCAAGAAAGAACGCGAAATACATTGCCGAGAACCAGTAAATCGGTTCGAGCAGGTCCAGTTCCCTGCGAAATATTGCGCAGCAGGGTACAACGGCCCCGATCGCGAAAGCGAGTGTCACCGATGCACTTTGTGACGAATCTGGCAGCGACGCCAAGGTCAGAGAGAAGCAACCAACAAGCACTGTACAGTAGCCAAAGTAAATCAGTAGCCGCTTCTTGCTAATCAGCAGTCCGGAGAACGAAGGGTAGATGTCGCCTGCAATTGGAGCCACGCGGTCCATGCTGGTTATCCGCTTACCGCGTCGTAAATCGCCGCGAGGCGATTGGCCTGCGCAACGTGATCGAATTTCAGACCGCAATGCGCACGGTTGTCAGCACCAAATTCTGGCCAGGCCTCTGGACAATCGAGCAACCACTTGATCGAGCGCAACAGCGCATCACCGTCTCGTTCAGGCACCAACAACTCCCGGTTCTTTTTGGCGAGCACCGTCGGCATATCGCAGTGCCGGGTCGCAATTACCGGCAAACCCATTGCGGCCATTTCAATCATTACGACAGGTGCGCCGCCTTCTGTATCGCCGTTTGATGCTGTGACGCTGGGGCAGATGAAAATGTCATGTCGGTCCGCTTCCTCAATGAGCTGTGCATGGCTCAGGAAACCAGTATAGGAGATTCTGTCTTCGATATCGTATCGGCGACTAATCTCGGTCAGTTGGGCGGCGATCGCATTGCCTTCACTGTGCTCGCCCGGTCCACCTACTATCGTCAGGCTCCATTGTTCCTCGGGGCGGGACTCGGCGAGTCTTCCCAATGCTGTGAGACCATCTACGAGCCCCTTTTTCTCGCGGAAGCTGCCCGCCATCAGGAAGCGCGGGTGAGTCGAGCTCTTGTGGCGCAACCGGTGTGGCAATTCAGCGAGCCTTACGCCCAGTCTGTGGACAGAAATTTTATCCGGATCGCACCCGAGCTTGGCGATCTGCGATGCCATGTGCGGGCCCTCGCACAGAACCAGCGTTACTTCGTCAAACATCTGTCGATAACGTGCGAGCCAACGCTTTTGTCGCGGAACCTGTGTCACATCGAAACCGTAGAATGTCACGATGTGGGGCACCGAGAGTCGCCGAGCGAGCCTGAGATTCAGCCAGCCTACCGTGCCAAAATGGCTGTGCAGCAGGTCGGCGTGCAGTGATTCGCAGAAGCGACGATCGATGGTGCGTGCGCTGTCAATCGCGCACGCCGCAATGCCATCTCCAGCGCCCAGCGGTGCTTGCCAATCCGATCACGCAGAGAATAGATATCAGGGAACGGAAACTCTGTCAGATTCTCGGTCCGGTTTGCGATAGACCCATGCACTCCAATCACCGGCGAGCTCTGAGATCTCGTTGTACAGCCATGTCTTGGTCCGTGGCAGCCAGACACTGACATCGTGGATCGCGGTTTTCATATGTTTTCGTCTTGTTGCTGTTTGCTGAATGCGATTTTACGCAATGTAGCGACCTGTTGCGGCATCAAGCATGTGCGCCAGGCCGCATAGACGATTGCGCCGACTGTTACACCAATCATGACATTCAACCAATTATTTGTCTGATCGATCAGCCGCACGCTAGTGTATGCGACCAACCCGGCGACGAGCGCACTTGACATCGGTTTGCTGATTGCCGACAAGAAGCGACCGACCCTGATACCCGTCAGAGGCTGAATCAACGCACGATGATACAGAAACAGTACAATTACCTGCAGACAGGTTAGTGTTAGTGCAAGCTTGCTCAAATCCCCGCTGCGAGCGGCCAAGTATATCGCTGCCGGGTACAGGAATAGCAAAAAGATATTCCAGTAAAAGGTCCAGTCAGCACGACCCTTTGCCAGAATAAGGCTGCCTCCCGCATTGATGACTGAACGAAGAAGGGCGTAGCCTGCAAGAATCTGTATCAGGGTGGTAACGGAATCCCAGCCTTCGCCGAGCAATAGCGGTACGTACCAATCAGCAAGCGCGGCAGCGGCAGCCAATATCGGCGCATTAGCCGCGATCACCAAGCCAACTATTTCGAGGTACTTATTTTTGAGTTTCTCATTATCGTCCTGCAGTCTCGAGAGCCAGGGAAAGGCGACACGAGTCACTATGGGGTTCATCAGATCTGTCGGCTGCAGGACGATCCGGGTCGCCATGCTATAGAAACCGAGCGCCTGAGCACCCAGCATGCCGCCCACCAGCAACTGGTCGATGTGAGAATTCACCGCGTTTACGAGCATCGCACCAAATCGATGCGCGCCGAAAATCACAAGTTCGCGTGCTTCGCTCCAATTGAAGTGTAGCGCGGGGACGCCATTGTCACGAATGCCTGACACAAGGAATCCCAGGGAGCGCACGATCGACGCAGCGATAACGCCGCAGACAAGAGACCAGAGTCCGAAGCCGCGCCATGCCAGGAGCACTGACACGATCGCGGTTGCAAGCAAAGCGGCGAGATTGATCAGCGCAATACGTCGAAATCGTAGTTGTTTTTGTGCAAGGGCCTGGAACTGGATACTCCAGCACGAGATAAAAAAAGTGACGCCGATCGCGCTTGTCGTAGTCCGCAATTCGGGTATCCCGAAGACTGCGCTGACAATTGGCCCGACCAGGAAAAGGATCAGTGTTACCGTTATGCCCAGCGTTACATTTAGCCAGTACAACGAATTGAACGCAGACTCAGTGAGCTCAGAACGCTGGATGAGTGCCGAGGACAACCCCATCTGTGCAAATAGTGTGGCAATACCCTGCACAACCAACAGTATTGCCATCGCTCCGAAAATCGCTGGCTCCAGCAATCGCGCCAGCAAGGCGAGCGTGGCAAATTGCAGAAGTATTCCAAGTACTCCCTGGATGAGAGACCAGCGTGCAGCCGATACCGCGGACGTACTAGTGATCGTTTTCGTCATCTTGTGTGCCGAGCCCTATTCAAGACCGCGAATAGGCATAGCATGGATAGTGCTCAAGTTCTGACGCGACTAGTCGTCCGAAAACAGTTTCTTGTTGTTGGGTCCAAGCATGGTGTTGGTCATCGCGTTTAACTGTTGCGTTGCGACCAAGTCGAAGATGTTCCGTCCAGATCGCTTCAGCACACTGGAGCCCGAGAGGCTCCAGGATTTGCTCGCGAAAACTGGAAAAGTCCCGCGTGATCTCCTCGAAGTACGCACGTCCGTCAGCGTGCATTCGCAGATAAGCGTTGTCCGCGCTCCACAGCCAGCAAAGCTTTGCGAATTGATCCATGCTCAGCCACTCGGCGCGCTCGATATTCGCCGGATGTTCCAGCCTGGAATAAACTTTATCATCCGCGGTTAGTGCGGCCCGATTGAGCATCGAGCGCACTACGTCGCGCGGATTGCGCACCAGATGAATGATGTGTGCATGTGGAAGTATCTCGCGTAGCGGTTTAATGTGTCGCCGTAGCGCGCCATTCACCTCTCCATAAGTACTGCAGAGATCGTTCTGCAGGCGCCAGGCTATTTCGCGGACCCGGAAACCAGCAAGGTAGTCCCGCGCAGAATCCGGTTCTTGTAATGCTTGCACGTGTGCACACTGCTCAACTGGCAGAGGTTCGTGCACTACGTGGCAGTCGTCGATGCGATTGAGCAGTGTGGCGAGCCATGTGGTACCGGTGCGGCCAGTGCTTGTCACCAAAAATAGGCGTCGCGTTGCCAGCATCGCGAGCGCTTCGTCAAGGCTCGGCGCAGATAAACGAGTGAGTTGCTTGTAGCAGGCGAGGCGAGCCTGCGGCGCGAACGGCAAGGCGTTGCAAGCCTTTGCTGCAAAGTGCGCGCTACTCACTGTGTCAACACCTCGTTGCGCGACAATCGTATTGGTCGGCGCGCCCATCGTCCCAGTATCTCAGTCATTATATCGCAGGTTTACGAACCTTAACCGTGTAGCTGGCCGTCTCCTGCGGGCGAACCGAAATCCTGTCAAGGAACGGAGCTACCCATTGTCCCAGCAACCAAAATGGTGCGAACAACAGCCATAGTGGTCCTCGCGCGTAGCGGCTTGTTTCATAATTGAATTTCAGCACGAAACGTCTGCCAGAAGCCGGTATTTTCGTCGATATCGATGTCTTCGAAACCGTGCTTTGTCGCACAAATACTGCAATCCGTAGCGCGTAAACCGGTAGTAGTCATGCGGAGCCTCATGCACGTGCCACATGAACGGCACCGTAATAAAAAGACGGCCACCAGGTCGCAGTATCCGGTGACACTCGTTCAGAAATAGCGCTGTGTCCGGCAGATGTTCCATTACCTGAAATGACACAATGGTATCGGCGAAATTGTCTTCAAATGGCAGCGGCTCGGTGAGATCTGCGGTTACGTCGACACGACTACGATCGTGCGCACTTCCTTCCCAATCAACGCCGATATACTCGTCCGCCTTCTGCAGAATGAGTTCGCGGTATGGAGCACTCCCACAACCCAGATCCACGACTCGACCGGAATAGGGCAGAGACTCCGCGATACGCAAGTTGATCGAGTGAATAAGGTAGTTAAACATCTTGCACGTCGGCATTGTCGCTACGCGTGTCAGAAAATTCTCGTAATCGGCGGCATGGTGCTCCTGCGTAAAGCCCGTGGGATTCAAGATGCCCTTTGACAACGGAGCCCGCACCGACCACGACGTACGATTCAATCACAGTTCCAGGCAGGACAGTGACATTCGCGCCTAAGAAGACGTGATCGTGAATCACGACATTATCCGTGATTTTCGAAGTACAGATGTCCTCTCCCGGCGTAATATTGATTTGAGTAACTGATGATGCAAGTGCCGGGCCCGATCGCAACATCATTGCCAATAGTCACGTTGCCCTCGACCACGTTTACGTGACAATAAGCACCGAGGTGCGAATTGGTTCCGAGCGAAAGGCGTCCATTCTTATTGCCAATGTGGCAGCCGTGCCCCAGGGCCGATCCGGGTTCTGCGTGGAAATGAGCCGGGTGAGTAATTATGACGGCCGTATCAATTTGGCAGATGGTATGTAGTGACCATCGCCTCAAGCGACCTGCAATTTTCGAAATATTGTGCCGCACCAGGCCGTATCCAAGTTGCTGGAAAAACTTGAGGCTATCTCTCGCAATAGTGGACAGACTAATCATCGTCGAGAAGGCAAGGCAAGTTGATACACTTTTTTACGGCGGTGTCCGCGTTCGGACAACCCTGCACACGGCGCGTCGATGGATGGAGATGGCTGGTGAACCACACACCCGGCAGTATGCCGAACCGGCGACTCATCCGAGTCGGGTTTTGTTTCCAGCTCTCTTCTGCAAGAATTGGATAACGCAGGAAGACCGGCAACGAATCGTCGATGACCAGGGGTTTCGAGTAACCGTGCTGATCGCACCACGTGTCCCAGCGTTGGGCGTTGCCCCGTCGTTTGCTATTGTAGACCTCGATTTTGCTGAGTTGATTCCGTGCGACACGGGCGATCGCGGGACTCATTCTTGCGCGATATCCATGCGGCATTTCGCCGACCATTTCCTGGCGGCTGGTTGCAACGAACGCGTTCTGTCCGAGCCGAAGTCTGGCAATGTCCCCTCGCCACCAGCGTTGTGCATGCTTGAATCGGAAGTAGTTCCATTCGATGCTCTTCAGCGCGCTGCTAACCTCCGCAGCCTCAGGCCAAGGCGATTCATGTTGATACTGGCGAAGCTTGCGGGCAACTTCCGGCCTGCGTGATATCGCGACGCCACCACAGGTGCTGTTTATGACTTTGGACTGTTCACAGCTAATAAAACCCGCATCGCCGCGCAGCCCTACTGACAAACCGCGAAACCTGGCACCAGTGGCGTGTGCGCAATCTTCAATTACGGATATTCCGCGTTCTGCCGCGAGCTCAATGAGTTCCAGGTAGTCGCGACAAACCAGTCCATATAAATGCTGGATAATGATCGCACGGGTATTGTCTGTGATTAGCGCGCGCAGGCTCGCTGCATCTGCCCCGTAAGTGTCGAGTTCTATATCACAGAACACGGGCATCGCGCCGCTGAATTCGATCGCATTCGGCACAACGACACAGGTATAGCCTGGAACGATCACTTCATCGCCGGCCCCAATACCCAGGGCGTCAAGCACGGCGCTGAGAGCAACGCGACCAGACTTGAACGAAACCGCTTCAGGGACGCCGCAATAACGGGCGAAGTCCGATTCGAACTGTATGACGGCGTTTTCGTCTGTCCAGCTTTCCGGGTCGGCGAGACATTGTCGCGCAATAGTCACATCATCCAGATCCAGCGTCATTGAACCCATGGGGATCGGGGCCACTGGCGCGCCGGTAGCGAAACGTACCAGATTGCTCGCCTGGTGCCGAATTACCCGTCCCAACTCTTCAATCACCGGACGATGTCCCGAACAGCCTCGACGACGTCGGCAACATCTTTATTAGAGAGAGCGGCACTCAGAGGAATGCTGGCCGTAGTTGTACCGATGCGATACGCGTTTGGAAAATCGGCGGGTTTCCAACCGAAGCGATCCTGATAGACCGGGTGCTCTGGGATCGATTGGTAGTGCACGCCCACGCCTATATTACGCTCCTGCATTTGCGTCAGGAACTCGTCCCGATCGACACCGCAGTCGTCTTGGTCAATGAAAACAGTAAACAGATGATAGGCGTGACGCTCATCCGATCGCTCGACCGCAGGCAAACCGATCGGTAGATCCGCGAACTCTCGCATATATATATTCCAGATTTCCTGGCGTCGTGACCAGTTGACCTCGACGCGTCGAAGTTGATGAATTCCGATCGCCGCCTGCAGATCCATCATGTTGTACTTAAAGCCGCACTCGACCACTTGGTAGTGGCTATAACCAGACGCCCCATAGCGCTTCCATGCATCGCGGCTCATGCCGTGAAGCGCAAGCTGTTTCACCCGGTCGTGATGCCCTGGATCGCGAGAGACGACCATCCCGCCCTCGCCCGTAATGACGTTCTTAGTGACGTAAAAGCTGAAGCAACCGAAATCGCCGAAGGTTCCGGCGTGACGCCCGCCGCGGGTCGACTCGATGGCGTGGGCGCAATCCTCAATCACTTTCAGATCACGCTCAGTTGCCAGCGCCATAATCGAATCCATGTCGCATATGCGGCCAGCAAAATGCACCGGGAGTATAGCTCGCGTTTTTGACGTAATCTTGCTGGAGATGCTGGCAGGATCTATGTTCATAGTCGCGCAATCAATATCTGCCAGAACCGGTGTTGCTCCTGCGTGAACGATCGCGTTTATTGTCGCACAAAATGTCATCGGTGTTGTAATGACCTCATCACCCGGTCCAATGCCAGCTGCAATAACTGCAAGGTGTATTGCGGCGGTGCAGGAATTGACGGCTGCTGCGCTCGGTACGCCGAGATAGTCGGCGAACTCGCCTTCAAACAGATGGACTTTTGGTCCAGTTCCCAACCATCCGGAGCGGACCACGGCCTCTACTTCAGATACCTCGTCTTCATGGATTTGCGGCGCACCAAATGTCAGAAAATCCTTTCTCATTGACTTATATACTGCCCGCTGGGATCAAGAAGTCGACGCAAATATTTCCCGTAGTCGGTCTTGCCGAGTCGCTCCGCCAGGGTTTGCAGCTGCGCTCTGTCAATCCAGCCTTGACGAAAGGCTACTTCCTCGGGGCAAGCAACTTTTAACCCCTGGCGTTTCTCGATGGTCGCTACGAAGTTGCAGGCATCGAGCAGTGAGTCGTGTGTCCCCGTATCGAGCCAAGCCATCCCGCGCCCGAGTATCGAAACTTCCAACATCTCACGCTCAAGATAAATAGAGTTGAGATCGGTAATTTCCAGTTCGCCGCGTGCCGATGGTTGCAACGAGTGCGCAAGTGAACAAACCTGGCTGTCGTAGAAGTACAGGCCTGTTACCGCATATGACGATTTTGGATCAGTTGGCTTTTCTTGGATATTTAGCGCGCGTCCTCGATCGTCGAAGTTGACAACGCCATAGCGCTCGGGATCGGTGACGTGGTACGCGAAAATGCGCGCGCCCTCAGACAATTGTGATGCATTGCGCAACATGGCACTCAGGCCTTCGCCATAAAATATGTTGTCGCCAAGAATCAAAGCGATGGGGTTACCAGCGATAAACGACTCACCAATAATAAACGCCTCCGCGAGGCCTCTTGGCTCAGCCTGAATCGCAAACTGGATGTTCATGCCCCACTGACTTCCATCCTTGAGTAAGCGCTGAAATCGATTTTGCTCTTCCGGCGCGGTAATTATCAGCACCTGATCGATACCGGCGAGCATAAGGGTCGACAACGGATAGTAGATCATTGGTTTGTCGTACACAGGTACAAGTTGCTTGCAGGTGCTCACGGTCGCCGGGAACAGGCGACTGCCGCTTCCACCGGCCAAAATTATTGCTTTGCGAATCAATCGGAAATCCACCTATTATCGCGCCCGTGAGGGCACAAATTGCCCGCGGCGTGGGCGACGCTATTGATGCTCAACTCGCACGGCTGTTCTCAGCGAAGATCCACAACTCGCGACCGACGACTAGCCCTATGGCAAGAAGAAAACCAGCAATTAGGCCCGACGCAAGCAAAAATACCTTGCGCGGTTTGACGTAGTCGTCAGGGTCTGATGCTGTCGCAGGATCAACGACTTCGAACGCATATTCCTCCGTGACATTAGCTATCATGATCTCGTTGATCTGCTGCCCAATCAAACTATAGATTGCCTTCTGCGTGTCCATATTGCTTATCCGAGCAGCCTCCGACTCTAGATACTCGACCGAGTTTCGTGCGCGGGTTCGGGCACGCGCGCGCAACTGAGCGTTGACCTCCCGAACAATCTCGTTCGCCCAGTCTGCCGCTACGTGAGAGTCTTGCCATTCTACGGATACGCTGATCAGACCTGTCTTGTTATCCTCGCGCACTGCGAAAATCTGGCTTCTAAAAAGCTCGAAAAGTTCGTTGTCGGTAGGAGCGCCACCGAGATCGGCTGCCCACGTTTTGGCATCCGGCGCTAGCCGGTTCGAAAACAGGATCTTCTCAATATCCCTGTGGCGAATGAATTTGATGATGAATGCACGTGACCGTAACACGGCGATAGCAACATTCTTGTCGCTGCCGGTGACACCGAGGTTAACAGCGCCAGCCAAACCACCGAATTGGCTCGCAAGGCCGGCAAGACTGCTACGCGTGTCAGCCTTCTCGACCACGGACAGTAGCGTCTCTGCGCGGTAGACGGGTTGCTGAAAAATGGCTATCAGGACGCCGGCAGTCGCGCCGAGGAATGTGAGGATGATGACCCAGATCTTGTGTCGAAGAACCAGCGAGATGATATCAAAGATTGAAAGGTCGCTTTTGGTCGGAGTCATGTGGTCAGCAGCCTGTTGGAATTACATCCGACGCCGGGTTGATACAGGTACCAGCCTTCTACGACGTAACAGAATGTCAGCGTGCCTACCCATGACGCCCGAAGCAACTTGCGGAGGTTGGTTTCATCATCGGGTGATACCCAAAACATAGTCTGGTTTAGCTCATACATTGTTTAGTTATCAAACGTCTTGACCGCTGCAACCGCGATCGCACCCTGGTAGAGAATCTGCGTCACATTGCCCCAGAATGTCAGCGGCCGCATGCGATCCGTATCCAGCGGAACAACGATCGTATCCCCAGGACGAATATCCACACGCCCACCACGACCCAGCCATCTCGACCGATTGCCAGCTACGACCGCGCCATTGGCACGGACCACGTAAATCAACTTTCTTATCGGCACGTCGCGTTAGCCCGCCACTGAGGTTGATGTACTCATCGCGCGACAAGTTGTCTCTGTAAAGATGCGACGTGTTTTGCTGTGTCTCGCCAAGCACCGTTACTACCTGCGATCGGGTCGGAATCAGCAGCCGATCACCGTCTCGCATTTCGACAGGGTCACCACTGTTCATTTTATCGACATCAATAACAAGGCGGCCGACGGCCTCCGTGCTCCGCAATTGATCCAGGAGTACGCGACCAGTGGTCAGCGTTTCCGAACCGCCCGTCTTCGCCGCTTCCAGTGACAAACTGGCAAGATCCGCCTCGAGCCGGCGGGCCAGCGTCTCAATCTGTGTCTGTTCCTGTTCTTTCAAGGATTCGCGAAGAAAGACCGCTCCCTCTACAAAGGCGTTGTCCGTGACTCCTCCAGCACGCTCTATGACTTCCGCCAAGGTCTCGCCGTGACGTATCCGATATTCGCCGGGAAACTGCACCTCGCCTTCCAGCGTTACCGTCCACTTTGTGTCCCAATCCGGAATGCGTTTGATGATGAGATAGTCTTGCTCGCGCAATGCGAGGTCCGCCGAGTCGACGCCCTGACGGATCGCATGCAGGTCAACCTTAACGACCTCGATTGCACGACCATCGGCACCCGCATTTGAGTACCGAGTAAGTTCCGCCTCCAAAGCGTAGGCGGATTCGGTCAGGTTGCCGCCTGCCCGGATGAGGTCGCTCACGCGCATCGCCGATTCCAATGGATAGACGCCCGGTGCACGAACGTTGCCCGATATCTGCACCTCACGAACGGGTGCGTCAATCGTCGACTGGAGCTTCATCTCTTCCAGCAACGGTTCGACGACACGCTGCCGACCCAAAGCGAGGCCAAAAACGTGTACGGTGTCCGATGCTTCAAGACGCACATCGTCCGCGCCCTTCGGCGCTTTCAACGCTGCGCCCAAATTCGCCGACAGCACTTGAATCGGCTGGCCTCGCTTCGTTTCGCGACGAATCAGGACGTATTCAGTATCGACGCCAGGCTTCAGTACATCGACTGATGGGATCAAGTCCGTCAGGCGCATACCGGCACGCCACTGAACATTACCAGGCCTGAATACGTGCCCGGCCAGCACGACAGTGTTTTCCAGGGTCGGCATCACGTCTGGCACAAGCAGTGTGTCGCCCGACCGTACGCGAAGCTTTGCGGCTTCGGAATCTGTCAGGTCGACCGACAGGGTCTTCCTGTCGCCATCGATACGCTCAAGCACCGCGCCTGTGGCATCTGCATCGGGGGCCAACCCGCCGGCGAGACGAATGACGTCCGCAATCGTCGCCTGTGCCCTTGGTTTCGTAGATTGCCGGTCGCTTCACGGCACCGCTGACCCCGATCGTGTTACCGATCGGCGGAACAAAGATCACGTCGCCGGGCTGCAAACGCGTGTCAGAGGACGTATCGCCGTTTAGCAGCAGGTCATAGAGATCGAGCGTCTCTACGACGCGGCCGTTGCGTTTCAACTGTATGTTGCGCAGTGATCCGACGTCGCTCACACCACCGCTCCGATACAGAGCACCGCCAATGGTCGCCAGCCCACTGACCACATACGACCCCGGCTGATTGGCATCGCCGAGAACGAAGACGCGTATGGTACGAAGCTGTCCCATTGTGACGCTGACTTGCGTACCAATGAGCATCTGCTTGACGCGCTCTTTGAGGTCCTGGCGAAACTCGGAGAACGGGATACCTGCTACTGTTACCGGACCAATTTCCGGCAGATTGAGAATGCCGTCGCGAGACACTTCATACTCGTAGATCCCGTTGACGTTGCCGAATAGCTGCACACGCACCGAATCGCCAGGACCCAGCACGTAGTCGCTCGGGACTGGTCCAGTGGACGGCGGTTCAAAACTGGCTTCGCGTGGTTCGAACACATCGTAGCCGAAGGGCTCAAGTGCCTCTACGCCGATCGGTTGTTGGCCGAGGATCCTGGCATCGATAATAAACTTCGAAAGATACGGTTCCGCTTCGAGTCGCCGCACAATATCTTCTTCGCTCAAACCCAGCAGAGGAATCAGCTTCAGCCCCTGCAGCGACAGCACGCCAGAATCATCCAGGACAAACAGGTGACTGCCCGTAAGACGCTGCATGATCGGGTCTTCATCAAGCTCTCTGCGTTCCGTCGCCGTCAGGTCTTCATCGGCGTCAAAACGCAGGATGATGCGACTGCGACTTTCGGCGCGGGGTTCTTCGTCCTCTTCGCCGTGCTGAGTCCAGGTCGTCGGCCGACCACGTGTCCGGTCGCGAGAGCACCTCATTGATTGATTGCTGGTCTGGAGTCGCTTGTTGCGACTGCATTTGCCGCAGTGCGTCCATCGCCTGCTGGCGCTGCGCCGGTGGCAGTTGATCCAGCATTCGTTGCTGTTCTGCAGAGAGCTGGATGTTTTGGGCGAAGGTGATTGAGGAAATCAGAGCCAGCAAGATCGCGGGCAAGCCTCGGTCCCGCTTGACGGGAGCCCGCTCCCACATAGATTTCCACAGACCACTCATCTCGAACTCCACTGAATAAACGCCGTGACATCCGAGTCTGTATTGTCAGTCGCCTTGTCGTCCAACTGACTATAGCCTAGTCCCGCGTAAAACCGCCCGTACTGCGTATGACGCTCATGCGAAATCTGCAGATCGGTCAGATCTTGCGGTGTCGGTGTCAGCGTGTGCCTCGAGTTTGGAGCACCTTCTCGATTTATTTCCATGTAGCGCAGCGAGATATTCCAGGAATGACCGGCGGATTGTACCAGTGTTGAACCGATTGAGTAGGACAAGCTGTCGCTGTCCGTCGGGTGCCCGATGGCTCGACCGCGATACCGATAGCCGGTCTGATAAATCGTATGCTCATACGCACAGTTGGGCTTCTTGTCACTGAACCCGAAACCGCCCTCTCGGCACATCGAGTCTGACACCTCGATATGCGTCCGATGGCTCAGCTGCCCGATCGAGCCCCAGTGCTCGACTCCCAATTGCCGCATCCATGAACCGATGGCCCCACCCCCGCCACGACCATCCTCGCCGATCCACTGCATATAGAGCGCCACCGGCACTTGCCTTGGCAGCGACCAGCGAATATCGAATCCACCCAGCTGGTTACCGGGCTCGTCCTCAGGCGCGACGTTAACCCCGCGATTGTCGTTGCCGATCAACAAGTCGGCAAATGTGGCGAGATCACAGGGCCGCCCATCGCCACACCATTGCGCCGTTCGCGATATTCCGATCTCCAGGCCGGTTTTGGGTGGTCGAAAGCTGCCGCGAATACCGAAAAGCCACGCGTTATTAATGGTCCGGTCGTCGTCAAGTTCAGTCATAAAGCTGGCAAGTGTCCATGGGCCCAGCCAGCTGAGCCATCTCGATTCGAACGGTGCGCTTACGTTTCGTTGGATCGCAACGCCCGGTGTCGGTCTGGCGTTTGTGGACAGGATCAGGCTGCCGTCCCGGCTTGGACCCCACCAGTGGTCCTGCCATCCGGCGGTCAGCATCCAGTTGCCGAGAGCCACGCCGACGTACGTTCCGTCCGGCCGGAATTCTTCGTCATCGAATGGATTGCTCACGTACGAGGCGGACAAGTTCACCACGAATCGGTCGCCAAGCCAGCTGAGGCCTGCCGATAGTTCGCCCTCCTCTCTCGGCGTGCTTTCGAATGTGCGCACTATTCTCGGGGTCTCAGAGCCCGCCGCGCCTAATCGGTATTTTATGCTGTCGGCATCCAGCTCCCATGACAGGTGCTCCTTTACTCGCTGGTAAGCTGCACTCGCTGGCGGAGTCAACGTATCGGCGTTCGTGTCGGCGAGTGCCCAGTGAATATCGCCCAGCGAAATCGGCCACGCGGTTAGTGGAACGTTGATGGCACCGCTGTCGTTAAGGAGTTGCAGGTCATGTCGCAGTCGCATATCGCCAGGCGCGGCAATGGGCTCTGCCAGTGCCGTCAGCGATCCTGCAAACAGGAAGATTAGTAGGAACTTCGCCATTGAAGGTATAAGCGACCGTCTGAGGAAGAGGTACCAGACGCATCATCGTCCAGGCGCTCGTAGCCGGCGCCAAGGTCAATAACGCCGAATGAGAATACGCGACTATGTGATATGTCGATGCTGGCGAGATCCTGTCGCGTCGGCGTGAGCGAGTGACGAATATCCGGGCTACCCGCATGATTGAGATCGCCAAATCTTACAAGCCCGCGCCACTGTGTGTCATTCGCATCGACCAGGAGGATTCCCGCAGAGACTATGCGGGCGTCGTTGTCCGCACCGTGACCGATGGTCCGGCTTCGATATCGGTAGCCCGTCTGGTAAATACTGTGGTTGTACGCGCAGTTGAAAATCTCATCGGTCTTCCAGAAGTCACAGCTGGTCAACGCCGCCTCGATGTAGGACCGGTATGACCACTTATCGAACGCAAGACCGGAGACTTCCAGGCCGGCCTGTCCAATATATCGACTGGGAAATCCGCCTGCCTCATCTTCGCCGATGAACTGTCCATAGAGCGAGACAGGCATACCCATGAACGAGGGAGACCATCGAAAATCGAGGCCAGCCAGTTGATTGCCCGGCTCGTTCTCGGTACCGATACCATCGTCGCCTATATTGTCACGACCGATTAGCAAGTCGACGAAAGTATCAAAGTCACAGGGCCTGCCATCACCGCACCACTGTGCGGACCGAGAAACGCCGATTTCCAACGACGGAATCGGCCTGAAGTTAAACCGCAAACCGAAAAACTGCGCGTTCGGCACGACCCGTTCTTTTTCCAGCTGACCGAACATCACACTGAAATCCCAGGGTCCCAGCCAGCTCAACCATTTGGTCTTGAATGCGTCCGTGAACACGCGGTCGATCGTCAATGATGGAAACGGTCGCGCGTTGTTGCCGAGAATCAGGCTGCCGTCCCAACCCGGCCCCCACCAGCGCTGTTGCGTGCTCGCAGCAACCGACCAGTTACCCAGCACCACGCCGATCAGGCTGTCGTCAGCCCGAAACTCGTCGCTGTCTTGGTCCGAATCGACGCCCTGCAGGTTCAGATCAATGCTGAACCACTCGTCGATCCAACTCGCGCCTGCCCCAACCTCGATCTTGCCCCGCGGCGTATTCTGGAAAGAGCGAATCCGGGTCGCGTTGTCGGCGACGCCGAGCTTGGCGTTGAACGTCAGCTCGCTGGTGCGCGTCTCCCAGTTCGCACGATTGCGAACCCGGGCCAGCGCGTCTGCGACGCCCGGCGGCAGATTCGTCCCACCCGCATCACTGAGGTCATTGAGAATCGGCCCCCAGGCGAGCGGCCAGGTTGACGTCGGGCCTTTGATAATGCCGTGATCGGCCAGTCGCTGGATGTCGCTGCGCAGCACCAGGTCGCCGGCGGGTATGTAGGGGCCGGCGGAGGCAGAGAAGGCAGCGAGTATGAGGAGGAGTAGCGCACGGTGCATCGGGCGAATGGTAGCAGATGAGATTCCGTGTGTGCGGGGCGCGGTTGTGAATCGGAGCGCGGTGGTGGTCGCAGGGGATGGGTCGCGCGCTGGCATTGTCACCGAATGGGGAGGCGCGCTCCTACAGGAGCTTCTTGATTCGCTTGCGCAAGGCAAGCGTCGACGGATTATTGCTGCTCGGATCAGAAGCCAGCTTCTTGCCGAGCTCGACGCCCCACTGGTCGAACGAGTCGATGCCCCAGATAACGCCCTCGACGAAGACCTTATGCTCGTAGAGCGCGATCAACTGCCCCAGCACCTCGGGCGTGAGTTCCGCGAACAGGATCGTGTTGCTCGGGTTGTTGCCTTCATGCACCCGGTAAGGCTCGAGGCCCGCTTCGTCGAAGCCGTCCATGAGGGCCTCAGCCTGCGCCAGGCAATTGTCGATGGCCAGGTCTTGCTGTGCCTGGGTGGCGCCGGATGACTTCGCCGGAAGAATAAAGTCGATCGGCACGAGTCGCGTGCCTTGGTGCAGCAATTGGTAAAACGAGTGCTGAGCGTTATTGCCGGCCTCGCCCCAGATAACCATGCCGGTGTCACAGCGAACCGGCTTGCCGTCCATGCGGACGCTCTTGCCGCTGCTTTCCATCTGCAGCTGTTGCAGGTAGGCCGGGAAGCGCTCCAGCCGATTGTCGTAGGGAAGAATCGCCTGGCTCTGCGCGCCGAAGAAATTGTTGTACCAAACGCCGAGGAGAGCAAGTAGCACCGGCATGTTTTCGTCAAACGGCGCTTGTCGGAAATGCAGGTCCATGCGGCGACCGCCCGACAAGATGCGATTGAACACGTCCATGCCGACGACGAGTCCCAACGACAGGCCCACTGCAGACCACAGCGAGTAGCGACCACCAACCCAGTCCCAGAAGCCGAAACGGAAATCTGACCGGATGCCGAATTCGTCCATGGCTTCATGATTGGTCGACGCCGCCACGAAATGGTATTGCACCGCGACCTCGTCGAGTTTCTCAACCACCCACTGACGTGCGGCTTTCGCGTTAGTCATCGTCTCGAGCGTCGTGAACGTCTTGGAGCAGACGACAAACAGCGTCTTTTCGACGTCAATCTCAGTCTTCAGGTCGGCGAACTGCGTGCCGTCGATATTCGAAACACTATGAAAACGCATACCCTCTTTCCAGTAGGGCTTGAGCGCCCGGCTCGCCATGACGGGCCCGAGGTCGGAACCGCCAATGCCGATATTGACGATATCGGTCAGGCGTTTCCCTGTGCTGCCTTTGATCTTGCCGCTGTGCACATCATCGACGAATGACTCCATGCGCGTGAGCACTTCCCACACTTCGGCGACGCCCGGCGTCTCGAGCGCAACCGTGTCCGAAATCTTGGCACGCAGCGCCACGTGCAGCACCGATCGGTCTTCGGTCTTGTTGATGCGCTCGCCCGCAAACACGGCGTCGATCGCCGCTGGAACACCAGCTTGTTTGGCGAGTTGCACGAGCAGCTTGCGGGTTGTGCTATTGAGATGATTCTTTGAGTAGTCGAGAAACAGGTCATTGGATTCCAGCCCAAACCGTTCTACCCGCTTTTTGTCGCGCGAGAAGAGCTCACGCAGTGTGCGGTCTCGCATATCCGCGCGATAATGTGCGGCCAGGCCTTTCCAGGCGGCAAGATCGGTGGGGTAACGGGCGGAGAGTTTTCGGTTGGTGTAGGCGTTGGCCAATGGGTTAGCTCTTATTCAGTTCTTTTCAGGTCGACCTTGTAGAACTCAAGATACCACTCGACGAAGTTCTTTAC
>CAVXCW010000013.1:0-9205 GCA_963760325.1 uncultured Gammaproteobacteria bacterium
CTGCCCCAGCACCTCGGGCGTGAGCTCCGCGAACAGGATCGTGTTGCTCGGGTTGTTACCTTCATGCACCCGGTAGGGCTCCAAGCCCGCTTCGTCGAAGCCGTCCATGAGGGCCTCAGCCTGCGCCAGGCAATTGTCGATCGCCAGGTTTTGCTGTGCCTGGGTGGCCCCGGATGACTTCGCCGGAAGGATAAAGTCGATCGGCACGAGTCGCGTGCCCTGGTGCAGCAATTGGTAAAACGAGTGCTGCGCATTGTTGCCGGCCTCGCCCCAGATGACCATACCGGTGTCACAACGAACCGGCTTGCCGTCCATGCGGACGCTCTTGCCGCTGCTTTCCATCTGCAGCTGTTGCAGGTAGGCCGGGAAGCGCTCCAGCCGATTGTCGTAGGGAAGAATCGCCTGGCTCTGCGCGCCGAAGAAATTGTTGTACCAAACGCCGAGGAGCGCGAGCAGCACCGGCATGTTTTCTTCAAACGGCGCCTGTCGGAAATGCAGGTCCATGCGGCGACCGCCCGACAAGATGCGATTGAACACGTCCATGCCGACGACGAGTCCCAACGACAGGCCCACTGCAGACCACAGCGAGTAGCGACCGCCAACCCAGTCCCAGAAGCCGAAACGGAAATCTGACCGGATGCCGAATTCGTCCATGGCTTCATGATTGGTCGACGCCGCCACGAAATGATACTGAACAGCGACCTCGTCGAGTTTCTCAACCACCCACTGACGTGCGGCTTTCGCGTTAGTCATCGTCTCGAGCGTTGTAAACGTCTTGGAGCAGACGACAAACAGCGTCTTTTCGACGTCAAGCTCAGTCTTCAGGTCGGCGAGCTGCGTGCCGTCGATATTCGAAACACTATGAAAACGCATGCCCTCTTTCCAGTAGGGCTTGAGCGCCCGGCTCGCCATGACGGGCCCGAGGTCGGAACCGCCAATGCCGATATTGACGATATCGGTCAGGCGTTTTCCTGTGCTGCCCTTGATCTTGCCGCTGTGCACATCGTCGACGAATGACTCCATGCGGGTGAGCACTTCCCACACTTCGGCGACGCCCGGCGTCTCGAGCGCAACCGTGTCCGAAATCTTGGCGCGCAGCGCCACGTGCAGCACCGATCGGTCTTCGGTCTTGTTGATGCGCTCGCCCGCAAACATGGCGTCGATCGCCGCTGGAACACCAGCTTGTTTGGCGAGTTGCACGAGCAGCTTGCGGGTTGTGCTATTGAGATGATTCTTTGAGTAGTCGAGAAACAGGTCGTTGGATTCCAGCCCAAACCGTTCTACCCGCTTTTTGTCGCGCGAGAACAGTTCGCGCAGTGTGCGGTCTCGCATATCCTCGCGATAATGTGCGGCCAGGCCTTTCCAGGCGGCAAGATCGGTGGGATAACGGGCGGAGAGTTTTCGGTTGGTGTAGGCGTTGGCCAATGGGTTCGCTCTTATGCCGTTCTTTGCAGGTCGTCCTTGTAGAACTCAAGATACCACTCGACGAAGTTTTTCACGCCGACTTCAATCGGAGTACTCGGCTGGTAGCCAACGTCCGCGGCAAGGTCCTCGGTATCGGCCCAGGTATCCGGAACATCTCCCGGCTGCAGCGGCAGCAGATTTTTCTCAGCAGTCTTGCCTAGGTATTCCTCGATCGCGCCAATGTAGTCCATCAGCTCAACCGGCTGCTGGTTGCCGATGTTATAAATGCGATAAGGCGCCCTGCTCGTTCCTGGATCCGGGTTCGCCGGATCCCAGTTTTCGTTCGGCGTCGCCGTGTTGTCCATCGTACGAATGACGCCTTCGACGATATCGTCGATGTACGTGAAATCGCGCTTGTGCTTGCCATAGTTGAACACGTCGATGGGCTTACCCTCAATAATGTTCTTCGTGAACATAAACAACGCCATATCGGGCCGGCCATACGGGCCATACACGGTGAAGAACCGCAGGCCCGTCGTTGGCAGGTTGTACAGATTGGAATAGGTGTGCGCCATCAATTCGTTAGCTTTCTTGGTCGCACCGTAGAGCGCCAACGGATGATCGACGTTCTGATGAATGGAAAACGGCATGGTCGTGTTGGCGCCGTAGACCGAACTCGACGACGCATAGACGAGGTGCTCAACGTCGTGGTGCCGGCATCCCTCGAGAATATGCAGCGTGCCGACGATATTGCTTTCGATGTAGGAATGCGGATTTTCAATCGAGTAACGCACGCCGGCCTGGGCAGCCAGATGCACGACCTTGTCAAACTTCTCTTTGACGAACAGCGATTCCATCTCATCGCGGTCAGCCAGGTCTATCCTCTTCATGGAAAATTCGTCGAACTTGTCGAGGATCGCCGCGCGTGCCTCTTTCAGCGACACATCGTAGTAGTCGTTGAAGTTGTCGAGGCCGACGACCGTTTCACCGCGCTCAAGGAGCTTCTTCGCTGTCGTGAAGCCGATAAAACCAGCCGCGCCTGTTACCAAAATCTTCATTACGTTTCTCTCGTCTATTACAGGCGATCGTCCACTTCGTCCGGCGTCAACACATACTTGATGTCGTATAGCACCGAATTTTCCCTGCCGAAACTGCGAATGCCCGCCGCACCCATCGCACGAAATTGATCGTGCGCGACCGCAATAATAATTCCATCATACGCGCCTTTCTCGGGATCAGCGACGAGATCGATCCCATACTCGTGCCTGGCCTCCTCGGCATCCACCCAGGGATCGTGCACATCGATCTTGACACCGTAGGATTCGAGTTCCTTCTTGATATCGACGACTTTGGTGTTCCTGACGTCAGGACAATTTTCTTTGAAAGCGAGCCCCAGAATTAGCAGCCTGGATGTCAGCGGCTGCATGCCCCTGGATAGCATCTGTTTTACGACTTGCGACGCAACATAGAGTGACATGTTGTCGTTGATGCGACGGCCCGCGAGAATCATTTGCGGGTGGTAGCCCAGCTGCTCGGCCTTATAGGTCAGATAGTAGGGATCGATGCCAATACAATGGCCGCCGACCAGTCCGGGCCGAAACGGCAGGAAGTTCCACTTGGTGCCGGCTGCTTCGAGAACTTCTTCGGTGTCGATACCGACACGCTCGAATATCATCGCCAGCTCGTTGACCAGCGCAATATTCACGTCTCGCTGCGTGTTCTCGATAACTTTGGCCGCCTCAGCCACCTTAATGCTGGACGCCTTGTGCGTTCCTGCCGTGATGATCGACTGGTAGACCTGGTCAACGAACTCAGCGACCTCCGGCGTCGAACCAGACGTTACCTTCAAGATCGAGGGTAGTCGATGCTCCTTGTCCCCGGGATTAATGCGTTCCGGGCTGTAGCCGACGAAAAAGTCCTGGTTCATCGCGAGGCCCGACCCTTTCTCGAGCAGAGGAACGCAGAACTCTTCGGTGGCACCCGGATACACGGTCGATTCGTAAACGACAATGTCGTCCTTCTTCAGAACGCCACCCAGCGCGTCGCTCGCCGCGCGCAGCGGTGTCAACAAAGGACGATTGCTATCACCGATCGGGGTCGGCACCGTGACGATGTAGAAATTGCAGTCAGCAATTGACTCGACATTCGACGTGTACGTCAGGTGTTTCGCTTCGGCAAGCTCCTCACTGGAACATTCCAGCGTCGAATCCGCGCCACCTTCCAGTTCCGCGACGCGCTCCGCGTTGATGTCGAAACCAACGGTCGGGTATTTCTTGCCGAACTCAACCGCCAGCGGCAGGCCAACGTAGCCGAGCCCGACGACGCCGATGCGGAGATTATTGATGTCAAAGGACATAGTGAGTCTCGTGAAAATTCAGGGTCTTAGATATCACACTCAGGCAATGAAGTCTGTGCGAGGAGTCACTGACGCTTGGGACACATCTATGCCCCCTTCATACGAAGGCGCGCACTGCGACCTAGCCCAGATACCAAAGCGCCAGCAGGCCCGTAATGCTCATCGTGATCGTGTACGGCAGCGCCATGACCACCATGCGTCCGTAGGACAAGCGAATCAGCGGTGCCAGCGCCGAGGTGAGCAGGAACAGGAACGCCGCCTGGCCGTTCGGCGTCGCGACACTCGGGATGTTCGTACCCGTGTTGATCGCGATGGCCAAGCGATCGAACTGGTCGCGCGTGAGGTCACCCGCCTTGAACATTTCTTCGACTTCACCGATGTATACCGTCGCCACGAATACATTGTCACTAATCATCGAGAGCACGCCGTTCGCGATATAGAACAACGCTTGCTGCGTCTTGCCGTCGTAGGTCATGACCCAGTGGATAACCGGCGAAAACAGCCCCTGGTTATCGATGACCGCGACAATAGCGAAAAACACGACCAACAGCGCCGTAAACGGCAGCGCCTCTTCGAAGGCGTGTCCGATGCGATGCTCTTCGGTAATGCCATTGAAAGCGGTCGCGAGAACGATGACCAGCAGGCCCACGATCGAACTGATCGCGTGTGAGCGCGCCCGCCTTGAACATTTCTTCGACTTCACCGATGTATACCGTCGCCACGAAGACGTTGTCGCTGATCATCGAGAGCGCGCCGTTCGCCATATAGAACAACGCTTGCTGCGTCTTGCCATCGTAGGTCATCACCCAGTCGATAACCGGCGAAAACAGCCCCTGGTTATCGATCACAGCGACGATCGCGAAGAACACGACCAGCAGCGCCGTAAACGGCAGCGCTTCTTCGAAGGCGTGTCCGATGCGATGCTCTTCGGTAATGCCATTGAAAGCGGTCGCGAGAACGATGACCAGCAGGCCGACCACGCCAGGTTCAGCGAGGTGAAATCCGAGCACCAGCATCAGAACTATGGCCACAACGGCCTGCACGACGATCGCGGTGCTCTCGGACTTGCTGCGCTTTTCGGTCATTGCGTTATCGTAGTCCTCGAGCACTTCGCGTACCTTCTGCGACAGCGGCGCGCCGTAACCGAAGGACCGGGTCAGTTCGAGCACGGCGCAGGTGATCAGGCCAACCACGAGTACGGGCATCGAGATATGCGCCATCTTCATGAAGAACTCAACGAAGTTCCAGTCCATGATCTCCGCAATCAGGAGGTTCTGCGGCTCACCAACCAGCGTCGTGACACCGCCCAGCGCCGTGCCGACGGCACCGTGCATCATGAGACTGCGCAGGAACGCGCGAAATAACGCCAGATCTGCGCGCCGCAATTCGTGCACTTCGTGGTCCGTCCCGTGATCGTGGCTTTGGTCATGATGTTTGCCAGACGCCACCTTGTGATAGACCCCGTAGAAACCCACCGCGACCGTGATAATCACGGCGGTGACAGTCAGCGCGTCGAGAAACGCGGACAGGAACGCTGCCGAAAAAGAAAACATCAACGACAACAGGACTTTCGAGCGAATACCGAGCAGGATCTTGGTGAAGGTAAACAGCAGCATCTCGCGAAGGAAGTAGATGCCCGCCACCATGAACATGAGCAGCATGATGACCGGGAAGTTGACCTCCGCCTCGTGAAACACCATCTCCGGGGTCGCGAGCCCCAGGACAACGGCTTGAATGGCCAACAATCCACCTGGCTGCAGCGGATAGCACTTCAATGCCATCGCCAGCGTGAAAATAAATTCGATGACGAACGCCCAGCCCGCGATAAACGGATCGTAAATCACGATAATCGGATTGAGAATCAGAAAGCCAACGATTGTGAGTTTGTACCAGCTCGGCGAGTTGCCAAGGAAGTTCTGGCGTAGGGCATCTGTCATCGTGTGGACCATGGATGATTTATCCTTGTTATTAGTCAGTGCGCTGCGACGAACGAACGATTCTAGTCAAAATCCCAGACGCACGCACCGGATTCGCGGATTTTTTCGAGCATGGCGTCGTGAGCCGCCACTTCATCGGCGCTTGCTCGGATGACGACGAGATCGGCCACGTGCTGACTATCCACAGCGCTGCTCCCCGTCGCCTGGCGGCTCTGAGATTCAGTCCCGTTTCCGTCCGCCGTGCCTTCGTCAAGCAGTAACGCGGTTTGCCCACCCGTCATCGCGAGATAGACGTTGGCCAGCAACTCGGAGTCGATCAGCGCACCGTGAACGTCACGCTTCGAGGCATCGACTTCGTAGCGCTTGCACAGCGCGTCCAGGCTGTTGCGCTGACCCGGGTGAATCTTGCGCGCCAGCGTTAGGGTATCGAGCACCACCGCGTGCTGCTCGATCTTCGGTTGCGGGTGCTTCATGAGCTTGAGCTCATGCTCGATAAAGCCCACGTCGAAGGACGCATTGTGAATGACCAGTTCGGCGTCTTTCAGAAACTCGAGGAAATCGCCCACGATCTCCGAAAAGCGCGGCTCGTTCTCGAGATCTGCGCGACTGATGCCGTGCACCGCCTCGGCACCCTCGTCGATATCGCGATCGGGATTCAGGAAGCGATGAAACTCGCGACCCGTCAGCCGACGGTTTACGAGCTCCAGGCAGCCGATCTCGATAATACGATGACCGTGCGCGGGTGAAAGGCCGGTGGTTTCCGTGTCGAGGACGACTTGTCTCATAGTTCATCTATCCCGAGGTTCGCCAGGGCATCGGCCTCTTCGTTGCCTTCATTGCCGTCGTGCCCCTTGACCCATTTCCACTCGATGTCGTGGCGAGTCACTGCCTCGTCGAGCGCCTGCCAAAGGTCCTTGTTCTTGACCGGCTTTTTCGCCGATGTCTTCCAGCCCCGTTTCTTCCAGTTCGGCATCCATTCGTTGATTCCGTCCATCACGTACTTGGAGTCCGTGTGCAGGACGACGTTTCGCGGTCCCTTCAGCACGTTCAGCGCCTCGATGGCCGCCGTCAGCTCCATCCGGTTGTTGGTGGTTTCGGGATCGCCACCGTGCATCGTCTTGCGACGTTTTCCGGCGATGAGAAGAGCGCCCCAACCGCCCGGACCCGGATTTCCTCTGCAGGCCCCGTCGGTGTAAATCTCAACGATCTTAATGGTTCTGGTCAAAACGGATTCGCGAGACTCGTGTGGAGGGTTCGGCCAGCCCCGTAACGACCTGCGGTTTGCGCCGCCAGAGCGGCCGCACCTGCGTCAACGTGCTGACCCGTTTCTGCGCCGTGAGCATATAGCAGGCGGCGAGCTCCGGCCACCAGGCCTGCCCGCGCCGTTCCCATTTGTTGGAGCCGCGCGCCTTGTTGCCCGGCAACGGCCAGTGGAAGAAATAGCTCGACGCGCTCTGGATACGCATGTCGAGCAGCTGCAGCCAGTCTCTCAAGCGTCGCTCCGATATCAGGTAGTCGGCCCCCGGCGGCATACCGGCCCCAGGCACCAATCTGCGCAGGCCCCAGAGCCCGGCTGGCTTGAAACCCAGGATCACCACGTGGCCATTCGATCTGAGCACCCGGTCAACCTCGCGCAGGATCGCGTGCTGCCGATCGGTGTAGTCCAGCGTGTGCGGCAGCAGGACGGCGTCCAGCGAGTCGGACTCAACGGGCAGCCGGTGCATCTCGGCGATCGCGGACGGCTCGCCCTCGGCCGTCTCGGCGATGAGAGCGCATCGCTGTGTGCGCGTGAAGCGCAGAAAGCTGCGGTTGTCGCCCCACAGACCGAGCTGCAGGCAGTGCTCGCCGAATATGCCGTCGAGCGCCTCCTCGACCACGCGCGCTTCCTGCTGCAGCAGAGCCTCGCCCAGGGGCGTCTTCAGCCATTCTTGCCTCAATTGTGAACGAGCCCCTTGCACAACCCGAATCCCTCAGTACGATAGCTCGATGTCTTACATAAGCCCATCATCGATACGGCGATTATTGCAGAGATTTCGCCCCCTGAGCGCCACAGGCGTCACCTTTTTGTGCCTGGCGTGGCTTGCGGCCAGCAGCGGAGCCTCGGCAAACCTCGGTTTTCTCGATGGCTTGTCGTCGAATTATGCCGGATTGGGCGCGACGGCGAGCGCCGTTTCCGGGGATTCCGGCAGCGAATCCGCCGAATCCGAGCCCGGTGATGTGCTCGACAAGCTGCGCCGTGGCTTCGGTCTTACTTACGAAGAAAACGCGCGCACGGCCGCCGAGCTCAAATGGTTCGTGCGCCACCCCGATTACCTGAACCGCGTCTTCACGCGGGCGCAGCGGTACCTGCCGTACATCGCGGCGGAGCTTGAGCGCCGCGACATGCCTCTGGAACTGGCGCTGCTGCCCATCGTCGAGAGCGCCTACGACCCGTTTGCCTATTCGCACGGGCGCGCAGCCGGTCTGTGGCAGATGATCCCCGGCACCGCGAAACGTTTTGGCATCAAGCAGAACTGGTGGTACGACGGGCGTCGCGATGTCGTGGATTCGACCCGCGCAGCACTGGATTACCTGCAGCACCTGGAAGGCCTCAACGAGGGCAACTGGCTGAACGCTATCGCATCCTACAACTCCGGTGAGGGTAACGTGCTGCGTGCGGCGCGCAACAACCGCAAAGCCAATAAGCCCATCGACTTCTGGTACCTGAAACTGCCGAAAGAGACCAGCATGTACGTGCCCAAGTTGCTGGCGCTCGTCGAGATTGTGTCCGACCCGGAAAAGTACGGCTTGTCGCTACCCGTCGTTGCCGATGAACAGCAGTTCATGGTTGCCGACATCGGCAGCCAGCTCGACCTCGCACTCGCCGCCGAGCTCGCCGGCGTGGACATCGATACCGTTTACCAATACAACCCGGGTTACAACCGCTGGTCGACCGACCCATCCGGTCCGCACAAGCTTGTCATGCCCGTCGACGCCGCCGATCAGTTTGTCGCCGCGCTCGCCGAGGTTCCCGCATCCGACCGCGTGCGCTGGAAACGGCACAAAGTGAAAAACGGCGAGGCAATTTCGCAGATCGCGGAGAAGTACAACACCACGGTGTCGACGATCCGCACGGCCAACAATCTCAGGGGCAACACGATTCGCGCTGGTCATCACCTGATGATCCCCGTCGCGACCAAGCCGTTGAGTGCCTACAGCAAGAGCGCCGATGCACGCCTCGCCAACACGCAGAACAGACAACGTGCGGGCAATAAGCTCGAGCACATCGTGAAAAGCGGCGAAAGTTTCTGGACAATCTCGCGCCGTTATAAAGTCACGCACCGCCAGCTTGCTGCATGGAACGGCATGGCGCCGGGCGACACCTTGTCGGTCGGCCACAAACTCGTGGTCTGGACGAACGCCGAAATCGAAGAACCGCGCATGTCGCCAACCGCAGCGCTGGGCAATACGACCCGCAAGCTACGCTACACCGTACGCAACGGCGACTCGCTTTACCTCATCGCGAATC
>CAVXCW010000014.1:0-317350 GCA_963760325.1 uncultured Gammaproteobacteria bacterium
GTCCGTCGTTTCACTGCCATCAATGAGACTGGTCGACAGGCCGTCACGAAGCTCCTCGGTTTTCGACTCCGTGTATTCGAGCCCGAAGCCTAAACGATGTGACCATCCCGCCAGTTCCAGGTCTCGCCATAGATTGAGTTCGGCCCCTTGCAGGCGCTGATCGAAGAAGAAGTCGCGATCTATCGAGGCCGGCGATCGGGCCAGCGCCCGCTCGTCGAGCGTATGTTGAGCGATGCTCGCATCGGCATGAAATACACGGAACAGGCCTTCGCTGATAGGGCCCCCACCAAATCGATATTCAGCGCTGACGATATTGATCTCGTGTCGGTCGTCGCCTTGCAGACGCGTGGTGGAAGCAAAGCGACCGGTCCCGAGGATGGACGATATTTCGGTCTTCGTATCGCGGCTCTGGCGCACGGCGCTAATTTGCCAATCGTGACCAAAGCGATTCTTGCCGACCAGTTTGACGAGCGCCGCATCACGTCGATAGTTCTGCCGGTCTTCTGCAACCTCGAGCGCCGCGGACTGTCGCTCCTCACCCTCCCGGAATCCGCCGGCGATCACGAGCGAGGCCCAGGCACCCCCGAGTACGATGCTCGCTTCCGTATTTCGGCTTTCATCCAGACCGCGATACAACAGCGACGCCCGTCCCGCCATTGCTCCGGCACGACCGTAATCGGCAGGGCTCAGCGTGCGCATCGCAACGACACCACCAAGCGCCGAGCTGCCGTACAGGGCCGATGCGGGGCCGCGCAGGATTTCGATCTGACCGATCAAGCCGGTGTCTGCGAAATCCCGGGTCGCGTTCGAAAAATTACCGATGTCGAAAGTGATCTGACAACGGCACGCCATCAAGCTCCATGGCGATTCTGTTGCCGCCGATGCCTCGAATGGTAATACCCTCGGATCCGAATCGAGACCCAGATGACTCGTGAGCTACGCCAGGAACGTAAGCGAAACGCGTCGGCCAGCGAGGCGCTGAGCGTCGCCTGCAGGTCCGCGGCGCTCAGTACCGTGACGTCTGCGGCCACGTCACGAATACTGACGTTGCACGCTTGGTCGCAACCACGACGACTTCATCGAACGCGACGACATCGCTGCTGGAATTGCCATGCATTGAGTCGGCAAAGGCTGGCAAAACAGCCGCAAGCGCCAGAAAAACGGCGTTGGTACCACGCATCAGGACGGTGCCTAGTTGAGCGAACTGATATAGGTGACTACGTCACGCATGGCTTCGTCGTCAGCCAGTACGCCTACCATCGGGCGCATCTGTTGTCCGTAGACATCATCTGAGTGAGCGCCGCGCAGACCGTCTTTGAACAGCTGTAACTGCCGAAGCTGATACCAGTCACTGGTCGTTGCAAGTGCGGGAGCATTGAGGGCGGAATTACCCTCAGCCATGGCCCCGTGGCATGCCGCGCAGGGCGCGTACTGCGTTCGCCCGCTATTCAGGTCACCATCGATCATGCTCGCAGGATCTGGCGTCGGCAATGTACCGATATAGGCAACGATGTCGGCGATCTTCTCATCGGAATCGAGACCCCGGGTCATCAAGGCCATTGCGCTACCATGACTATCTTCGACAGATGCGCCCCGAATTCCGTCACGAAAGTTCCTGATCTGCCGCTTCAGGTACCAATCTTCCTGTCCCGCGAGCGCCGGCGCATTGACCAGCTGGTTACCCTGGCCCTTAAAGCCGTGGCAACTAGCGCAAAGCTTGTAGTCGTCAGCGCCGTGCGCGACGTCCTGAGCAAGACTCTCGGCCGTGAATAGCGCCAGCCCGATCACGAGACCGGCAATCGTCAGTATTTTCATAGCTTTGACCGCTTTTTGGGGGTTGCCTGCCGGATGCCACCGAGGTGGTTCCGATTCCATGCCTGAAAGTTAGGCGCAGAACTGTCCACTCGCCTTGATCTAGATCAAGGACGGTGTGCCCCGGATCTCTAGACTGTCTTTCATTCTCGAGGAGGCATTTCGATGGGCGAGCCGCTGGGTCTGCAGGACATCTTCTTCGGCACCATGGCCGGCGCTGCAATTGTTTTGATGGGGGCGTCCTATGCGCTTTTTTTTGCACTCGGTCGGCTGCATCAAAGTCGTTCGATGATTGCCGCGTCGCTTGTCTCGTATTGCCTTCTGGCCGCAGCCGCCTACGTTCTCGTCAATGCGCTGGCGCTTAGCGGCGTCTGGATTCTCGTCACGACCGTCATGCTGGTCGGTTACTTCTTGCTGCCGCGCGCAATCTGGAACCTGTGCGTCGGCACTCATGCCGGTGAGCCGGCAGACACTCATTCGAGGGCAATACAATGAACGACGTCCCCTGGTGGTCCAGTGAATCATTCTGGCGAAAGATGGCGATCTGGGTGACCGCCTTTATGGCTGTGGTACTGATTCTTTTGACATTCGACACGGTGCGTCAGATCACGGCGGGCGGCGAACGGGTTCCGGCGTACAGCGTGATAAATCAGAAGATCTACTACGAATACGACGACGCACGGGGCTACCAGGTACCGCGCATCGGCGAGCCAGCCGCCCTGTTTGGCGACGCACTCGACGAAGCGAATGCCGAGGCTCTCGTTACCTTGGGCAAACTGACGACACAGTCGAAGAACTGCATGAACTGCCATACGCTGCTCGGCAATGGCGCCTACTACGCGCCCGACCTCACCAAAGCCTGGCTGGACCCGGGCTGGGTACATGAAGGCCTGCGCGAGCAGCTGATGGTGGAGTTCCTGATGGACCCTGAGAGCAATGCCCGCACTTTCGGAACCGGTCGTCGCATGCCAAACCTCGGTATTACTGAAGAAGAAGCGCAGGGCATCGTGGCCTTTCTGAAATGGATGTCGTCCATCGACACAAACGGCTTTCCGCGCGGCTTTACGCCACTCGACCAGGAGGACGGAGCATGAATTCAGCAACGACAAACGTACCCGCTGCCGGACCCTTGGGCGCCGGACAACGCATCGCCATGTACTACTTCGTCGCAGCGATGGTCCTGTTCTTTGCGCAGATCCTCTTCGGCATGATTTCCGGCATGCAGTACATCATGCCCGATCTGTTTTACAACCAGCTTGATTTCAACGTCACACGCATGGTGCATATCAACGCCATGATCGTCTGGCTGTTGTTCGGCTTTATCGGTTCGGTGTACTGGCTGATCGAGGATGAAGCGGGCACCGAACTCGTCGGCGCCAAGCTTGCATTGATCAATTTCTGGATCCTGACGACGGCCGTTGCCGTGGTCGTCGTCGTCTACCTGTTTGTCCAGGTTGGCCCTGGGGAGCTCAAATCGATCTGGCTTATCAATGAGGGCCGCGAATATATCGAAGCGCCACGCTGGGCGGACATCGGCATCGTGTTTTGCATGCTCGTGTTCTTCTATAACGTGGCGGCGACCTTCATGAAGGGCCGCTGGAGTGGTATCTCCGGCGTGCTCGTACTCGACCTGGTCGCCCTGGCAGGCCTCTACCTTGCCGGCATGTATTTCACGCCAAACATATCGGTCGACCAGCACTGGTGGTGGTGGGTCATCCACCTCTGGGTTGAGGCAACATGGGAAGTATTGGTTGGCTGCATCATGGCGTGGGGCCTCATCAAGACACTAGGGGCGAGCCGTAAGATCGTTACGACCTGGCTGTACATCGAGGTTGCGATGATGTTCGGCTCGGGCATCCTGGGTCTGGGCCATCACTATTTCTGGATCGGCACGCCCGAGTACTGGTTGACTATTGGTGGGTTCTTCTCTGCACTCGAACCAATACCGCTCGTCGCGATGGTGGTGCATGCCGTCTATGATTCCGGACGGCATGGTTTCAAGAGCTCGAACCATCCGGCATTGGCATGGCTCATCGCGCACGCGTTCGGCAATTTCTTTGGCGCCGGCGTGTGGGGCTTCATGCATACCCTGCCACAAATCAACTTGTACACGCACGGCACGCAGTGGACGTCGTCACACGGACACCTGGCGTTTTTCGGCGCGTACGCAACGATCAATATCGCGATGATCTACATGGCGCTACAGCGCGTGCGCGGTAATGTCTGGATGTCCGCAGGTCTTGCCGACAACGGCTGGAAGTGGAAATGGTCGCTCGGACTATTGAATGGCGGAATGCTCGGCATGACCATGGCGCTATTGATCGCCGGTTACGATCAGTCGTTTATCGAACGTGCCCTCGAAGGCTCAACGTGGAGCGGCTATTTCCTGGCGCAGCAGTCTGCCTGGTTCGTGCAGGGGATGCACTGGCGCATGGTATTTGGCTTCATGATGACGCTCGGTATCGTGCTGCTTTTCTGGGACATGTTGACTATCGGCCGCACGGAAACGCGTGCAATACAGGACCTGGTGCCGGCGCCAGCCTGAGATTGATTTGAACGGGCAGAAAGCGGTTCGCAATAAGGGGGTGCTAGACTCTCCGTTCATGGAAGCTGGCTCCCCCCTTTACGCGACGCTCAGGCAGCACTACCTATTTTCGGGTCTCGACCAGGACGATTTCGATAAGTTGGCTGTGAGCGTATCGGCCAAAGAGCTCGCCAAAGGCGAAGTCCTGTTTCATCGCGGCGACACGGCAATTAGTTTCTATTTTCTTGATGTCGGGCTCATCGAGCTAAACCTGATCGCCGCCACCGGCGAGAAAAAGGTGCTGGAGGTCGTGAGTCCCGGCCGTACATTTGCCGAAGCGATCGCCTTCATGCGGGAGCAGAAATACCCGGTAACGGCTGAAGCCATTGCCGAAAGCACGCTTTGTCAAATACCGATTCAAGCCTATATCGAACTGGTCTATTCGAATCCCGGTGCCTGTATGCGGCTCCTGAGCGATGTTTGTCGGCATCTGCACGCGCGCGTTCGCGAAATCGAACATCTTACGATACAGAATGCTCGAAGCCGACTCGCCTCTTACCTGCTGGATCACGTGACTGAAACAAACGAAGACGAGGCCACGGTGCGTCTCGAGTTACCACGACATGTCATTGCCTCGCGGCTGTCGATCCAACCGGAAACCCTGTCTCGTCTGCTACGAAACATGGTTGACGAGGGCGTGCTCACTATCGAGGACCGCGTAATTTTTGTGCACAGCCTGGCGCGACTGCGGCCCTACGACTAGCGGCCCCAAGCGGCCACACTTTGGTACCGTCAAATAATACCCTGCTTACGCAGCGCTTCAGATTCTCCGGCAGAAACACCGGACAGGCGCAGCACCTCCTCGCTGTGTTGGCCGGGCCTTGGTGGCGGTGATGCTACTTCAGACACAGTCTCACTGAATCGCGGCGCTGGTGCTGGCTGGGTAACGCCGGCCACCGACGTGAATACACCTCGCTCGCGATTGTGCGCATGGTTGGGCGCCTCATCGAAATCAAGAACAGGTGCGAAGCAGACATCGCTCCCTTCCAGCAGGTCGCACCATTGCCGGCGGGTCCGGGCCTTGAAAATGTCGGCGAACCGTTTCTTGAGTGCCGGCCAGTTCTCGTGGTCGTATTGATCGGCGAAATCCGGATCATTCGCAAGCCCGAGTTTTTCGAGTAGCAACGCATAAAACGGAGGCTCCAGAGAACCGAGCGATATGTACTTTCGATCCGCGCACTCGTAGCAGTCGTACCAGTGACTGCCACCATCCAGCAGGTTGGACTCTCGATCAACACTCCAGCCGCCATTCTTGAACAGGCTATAAATGAGGGACGTCGAAAGCGCCGAGCCATCCGTGATTGCCGCGTCGACAACCTGCCCTTTGCCGCTGGATTGCGCATTGACAATAGCCGCCAGCATGCCGACGGCCAACATCATCGCACCGCCGCCGATATCACCGACCAGCGTTGCCGGAGAGGTTGGCGGTGAATCGGACCGGCCTGAGAAACACAATGCCCCGGACAAGGCAATATAGTTTAGATCGTGACCGGCGGCGCGAGACAGGGGACCATACTGTCCCCACCCCGTCATGCGCCCGAAGACGAGTTTTGGGTTGGCCCGCAGGCATTTGTCCGGGCCGAGTCCAAGGCGCTCCATGACGCCCGGTCGGAATCCCTCGATCAATCCATCGGCATGCTCGACCAGGCGCAGAACGATGTCCACGGCGCGCGGTTGCTTGAGATCCAGGGTGATGGATTTTTTGCCGCGATCCACGATCCTGAACGCCGGATCTACGTCCGATCCGGTTTTTTTCTGACTGGTGGTCCGTTTTTCGACCAGTATGACTTCGGCGCCCATGTCCGCAAATAACATTCCGCAGAAAGGCCCCGGCCCGATTCCGCCGATTTCGATGATGCGTTTTCCAGCCAGTGGTCCCATCAAGCGCTCTCCTTGTCTTCTACAGACAGTTCTAACGCACTCACGACGCGCAAACAATGCCCGGCAGCGGCAAACCATCGTAGAATGTTTCACACCAGTCTGCAGGACGATTACATGGCACAACGCGGCGAGGACTTTCGAACCATCTGGCTTAAACCCGATGATCCCACGATCGTGCAAATCATCGATCAGCGATTACTGCCACACGAGTATCGTGTGCATGATCTTCGCTCATGGCAGGATGGCCTCGTTGCCATTGCCGATATGTACGTGCGCGGTGCGCCACTGATCGGTGCGACTGCCGCATGGAGCCTCTACCTTGCCGCTCTGAGCAGCGACAACCCCAGGGCGGCTGTCCGCGAAGCCGCTGACGCGTTGCTGGAGTCGCGTCCAACGGCGGTCAATCTGCGTTGGGCGGTGACACGCATCCTGGCGCAGCTTGATCAAAGCGAAGACGATGCGGCGCTGGTCGATCTGATCAGAACCGACGCGGAAGCTATTTGCGACGAGGACGTCGAAATCAGTCGCGGCATCGGCACTCATGGCGTCGCATTGCTTGAGGCAATCTCTAATCGCAAAGCGGGGGCAACGGTCAACGTATTGACACACTGCAATGCCGGGTCACTCGCGACCATTAACTGGGGCACCGCGACGGCGCCCATCTATTTCGCGCAGCGGCGCGGCATCGACGTCCACGTTTGGGTCGACGAAACCCGGCCGAGAAACCAGGGCTCGCAGCTAACGGCCTGGGAACTCGCAGCGAATAAGGTACCGCACACGCTGATTGTCGATAATGCGGGCGGTCACCTCATGCAACACGGGGAAGTCGATATCGTCATCACGGGCACGGACAGAACAACACGGTGTGGCGATGTTGCGAACAAGATCGGCACCTATCTAAAAGCTCTTGCTGCCGCCGACAATAACATCCCGTTCTACGTTGCCTTGCCATCAACGACGATCGACTGGCACAGCCGGGACGGCATCAAGGAGATACCGATCGAGCAACGCGATTCGGGCGAGGTGAGTGATATCTACGGCCTTTACGAAGGCAAGCCCGTGCACGTCCGTACGACGGGTCCGGACACGCCGATCAGCAATTTCGCTTTTGATGTCACGCCGGCGCGCCTGGTAACCGGACTCATCACGGAGCGCGGTATCTGCGAAGCCTCTGAAACCGGTTTACTCGGTCTGTTTCCGGAAATGGTTGCGTCCTCGTGATCATCGATGAAGGCTACATCAAGTATAAGAGCTACTGGACAAAGGCGCCCGTGCCGGCGGTCGCGGCCGCGGCCACAGAAGAACTTGATGCCTGGCGTCGACCGCTGATAGCGGCCGGCCTCATTGGCGAGTACGAAGAGCTCGGAATCGGATATGGCAACATCAGTGTCCGTTGCGGCGAGCCCGGCCAATTCCTGATAAGTGGTACTCAGACCGGCGACGTTGCGACTACCAACAAAACCCATTATTCGCTGGTCACCGAATACAACACCCACGCCAACATAGTATGTTGCGTCGGTCCGGTGCAGGCGTCATCAGAAGCGATGACTCATGCGGCGCTTTATGGTCTAGACGTCAATATCGGTGCGATCGTGCACGTGCACAGCCAAGTCTTGTGGCGGAATTTTTTGAACAAGCTGCCGACAACAGGCGCAGACGTCGCTTATGGTACACCGCAGATGGCGAACGAATTCCGCCGGCTTTACAGGGACACGGAATTCCGCGAAACGGGGCTTGCCGTCATGGCCGGGCATGACGAAGGGCTATTGAGCTTCGGCGCCTCGCTGGAAGAGGCGGCAGTCAAAATACTGAGTCTTCTTGACTCGACAGCAGACGTCTAGTGTCCTGTCCAATGTGTCGCTTAGGACACTAATTTTCCGTTTCCGTTACGACGGGTTCAAGCGTAAAGCGAAACGTCCGGCAGGATTTGATGCCGGACATCACTGCGTCACCGGGCAACGGTAGATAGCTAGACGCCCGAACAGCACGAATCGCGGGTTTCTCGAATACCCGGTGCGTGCTCTTCCGAACAGCTATGCGCCTCGTACGACCTTCCCGGGTCACGTCAAAACAAACCTGGACTTCGCCCTCAATTCGATCGCGACGAGCGACTTTCGGGTAGTCCGGTATGACGGTAAACGCTGGCTTCCGTCCAGTGCCACCTTCGTCGGGTTGTGGCTCTTCAACATCGGCCGAACAGAGCGTCGGTGCACAAAGAAAAACCAATGCAGCGAGCGCTATAGCGTTTTCAATTGCGCTACTCCTCGGCAACATCAGCCGGTTGATCCTCAACGTCGTCATCTACCTTGCGGCGTTCATCGACTTCAATCTTCGGCGTGACTGGCTGGGTTTCATCAAGATACATGCCCTTGACGATCTTGAGTTTCTTGGAATTCGGCCGCAGCGCCTGTCCTTTGCGAATGTCCTCCTCCGCCTCAGCGAAACGCTCCAGGCGCATATACACGAGCGCACGGTTATTGTAGGTGCGCCAGTGCCCTTCGTCTTTTTCTATGACCCAGTTGCAGTGTTCCAGGGCGGTCTCAGGCTGGTTGACCAACAGGAAACCGGCACACAGGTTGGAGTGTGCAATCTTCTCCTCGCGGGCGCTCTTCGAGAATTGCAGACCGAGCAATGTGAGGCGCACACCTTCTTCGCCGTTATGGGCCATTAGAGCGTTGGCGCCGTCATAGAGGTATATGTTCTCGGGCCCGAGGACCGTCTTCGACTCTTCAGTCGGGGCCGCAGGAGACGAGGCCAGCAGCAGGGCGACCGGTAAGAAACGAAAGAGCTTCTTGTGCCTCATATTCATTCGCACGTGACGAGTTGAAATTCAGTGCTTCATTGCCAGGTATCGAGCCCCAGGTGGCTCACGAAAAAATCGATCGTGCGTTGCCATGCAAGGTCGGCCGCTTGCTTGTCGTACCTGGGCGTCGTGTCATTGTGGAAGCCGTGGTTGACATCAGCGTATTCGTGGTTGATGAAATTCCGGTCGGCTTCCTTCAGTGCTTTTTCGAAGTCTGGCCAGGTAGCGTTAACGCGTTCATCAAGTCCCGCGTGATGCAGCATGAGCGGCGCTCGTATCGACCTCGCCTCGTCGGCCGCGGGATGCCTTCCGTAAAACGCGACCGCGGCTGCGAGCTCCGGGAGCCTGACCGCCAGGCGCATCGACATGCCGCCTCCAAAACAAAAACCAACGGCACCGACTTTTCCCGAGCAATCCGGATGTTTCCCAAGGAATTCCGTGGCGGCGACAAAATCCTCAACCATTTCGGCGCTGTCTCGCTGACGCTGCAGGGCGCGCCCATCATCGTCATTTCCGGGATACCCACCGAGCGGTGTCAAGGCATCCGGTGCGAACGCGATAAATCCGGCAATGCCCAGGCGCCTGGCAACATCTTCGATATAGGGATTCAGGCCACGGTTCTCGTGAATGACGACAACGGCCGGTAACTTGTGCTGCATGACCGCGGGCCGAACGAAGTAACCCTGCATCACACCGGCGCCTTTCGGCGACGAGTATTTCTTATAACCAACAGAAATCGAGTCGTCATCCGGATCAACCTGTTGAGCCAGCGCATAGTCCGGACTCAGGCTGCCCAGGAGCGCCGCCGCCGCAACGCCTGATGCCGTGAAAGCCGCGGCCCGATCAAGGAACTCGCGCCGCGTAATCTGACCGTGCACATAGCCATCGAATAGTCGCATGACATTCCGGTCCAGCTTCGATTTATTCGACATGCATGCTCCGAATTCGCCTTTAGCCGCTGATGTACTGCTCCAGCTGCTCTATCGCTTCCTGCTGATCGGAAATGATCGCCTGTACCAGGTCGCCGATTGAAATCAAACCAACGACCCTGCCGTTTTCGACAACCGGCAAGTGGCGTATGCGCCGCTCCGTCATGATTGTCATGCAGTCGTTCACAGTTTGGTCGGTGCCCGCAGTACACACGTCGGCCGTCATGATCTCCCTGACGTGCGTCGATTTCGACGATCGTCCTTTCACGATGACCTTACGCGCGTAGTCACGTTCCGTCACGATGCCTTTTAGCTCATCACCATCCATGACCAGAAGCGATCCAATAGAACGCTCCGCCATCATTTTGATCGCATCGAGCACAGACGCGTCTTCGACGGTCGATATAATGTCCCGTCCTTTAGAGTCGAGCAAATGCTTAACCAGTTTCATGTTGCCTCCCAGTCGACCGAGTTGGCGAGAAGGGCCATCGCCTCATTCGATTCTAGCAGCACGGCGGGAAAACTGGGCTCGATGGAGCCGGCCCGCAGGAAGCTATGGAGTGATTATCTATTTAATACAAATACTTACGCACAAATCATCCGTGTCCGGAATGCTCGTCCACGCGGCTGCAGACGTCCAGGTCGGTAAGCCCGGCTCTCCCGACGTCGGCGTATATCTCAATGCGCTCAATACCGACGGCGCCTACCCTGAGATCACGAACAGTCGTGTAGTCCTTCCAGAAAGCCCACTGGTTGCAGCGTGCAGCCGAGCGGGCTAATCGTCGCGGTGGAGGTACTTCTGGAGGCGGGATTCGAGCGCTGCGGCGGGTAACCACTCACCACGCAGCATGACACCGTGGATTCTGCGGCTGTTCCTTATGTCGTCAAGCGGGTTTGCATCCAGCAGCAACAAGTCCGCATCTTTGCCGACCTGCACGACACCCGTATTCGTGCCGAGAAATTCTGCGACCGCTGTTGTCCCGGTTTGCAGTGCTTCAAAGGGGGTCAAGCCGGACGCGACGAGTACGTCGAGCTCTCGGTGCAATGAGAATCCGGGCACGTTGAAAACCTGGGGTGCATCGGAGCCAAGCAGCAATCCGGCGCCCGCTTCGTGCAGTGCGAAAATCAGTTTGCGCCGTAAGTCGATCGCCAGCGCAGCGACCACAGGGTCGAAACCACCCTCGTCGAGCTGCGCTTGCTTGCTTTCCGCCCAGCGTTGTACGGTCGAACGCTTCATGTACTTCATCTCTGGTCGATTCCGAAGCTCGACGACAGGCGCATCGGAAACGAGGTGTTCAATCAGCACCTGGGTCGCAACATTCCAGGTGCCCGCCGCCGCGGTTGCGGCGGCGATGTCGTCGATGCGCTCTGACATAATTTCGCTGGCGAGCATGATGTCAAAGCTCCCTCCATAGCCTCCTGACCGGTAGCTGTCCGGCGGCAATAGCGCAACGAAGTAGCCGTCCAGGTGATCGATCGTGGCCATGTTGAGTCTCAAGGCAGCCTCTACGCCCACGGCCACCGGCACGTGCCCGGCAAACGGGATGCCGAGCTCGTTGGCGGTTTCTGCAAGCGCTCTGAACTCGTTCACGCTAAGACCGGGATGGATCTTGATGAAGTCGTAACCCAGGGCGGCTTGCTCTCGAACCTGACGGCGCGCATCCGCCGCGCCCGTGACGCTTCGACCATTCAACGACGGTCCGGACGTAATGAGCCTTGGTCCAAATACCTCGCCGTCCAGCAGTTTTTGCCTGAGTCCAAGGTGCGATGGCCGGCCAAGCATGCCACGGACGGTGGTTACACCGTTGGCAACGAAGAGACTGAAATAGCGATCGAGCTGACTTGAGTCGGCATCAGGAACGTGCGCATGCATCTCCGCGAGCCCCGGCATGAGATAGCGGTCAGTACCGTCAACGGCTTCCGCGCCTGCTGGAATGCGGATCTCATCAACGTTGCCGATCGTCCGGATTATTCCATCCTCGACAATGACCGTCTGCGCCGCAAACACTGACTCGGATGACATTGGCACGACGTTGACATTGACGAATGCAGTGGTCCCGGCAAGAAGCGGCCCCGCAACCAGCAGCGCGACTGTGACGAGCACCCAACTCTTGGCGTGGATTCTCACGATATTTTCAATTCACCTATGTGTCGAACCTGGTCGAGCTTCTCTTGACTGATATTGCCGCCGCAAACGATTACCACGACGTTCTGACCGCGGATTGAACCACCGAGTTCAAGCATGGCGGCAATGGCGACCCCTGCCGCGCCCTCTATCACATCGCCCTCGGTGTCCATGAAAAGACGCATAGCCGACGCAATCTGTGCTTCATCAACCAGCAAAAAATCATTGACAATCAATTGGTTGAGCGGAAACGTAATTGCACCCGTCTCTATTCCGCCGGCGGTTCCGTCAGACAGCGTCGGCTCGCTGTGGAGTTCGACAATCTCGCCTGCTTCAATCGAACGCGCCATCACCGCTGAGGCCTCCGGCTGACAGCCAATGATACGGATACCCGGGTTGTGTTCTTTGAGGACACTGCCGACGCCGGCAATCAGGCCACCACCGCCCACGGCTATAAATACGGTGTCTACGTCGGGTAATCGCTCGACAATCTCAACACCGCAGGTGCCCTGACCTGCGATTACCCGCTCGTCATTGTAGGGCGACAGATACACCATGCCGTTTCGAGCGGCGAATTCGCGTGCGTGCTGCTCCGTGTCGAGACCGTCGGTACCGAAGAAGACAACATCCCCTCCGTAAGTCTCGATCGCGTCAACCTTTGCCGCTGACGTCTGTTCAGGTACGAAGATGACGCCGCTCGTGCCGAGCGTCTGCATGGCGCAGGCAACCGCGGCGCCGTGGTTGCCGCTGGACGCTGCGACGCAGCCCTTCGAGCGCTGCTTCTCAGTCAGCGTCATCAGGCAGTTGGTCGCACCGCGCAGCTTGAAGGAGCCCGTCGTTTGACGGTTCTCGAGTTTGAAATAGACACGGGCGCCGGTCAGGTCGCTGAAGGCTCTTGAATAGACCAGCGGAGTCTCGAGAACCCGGCCACGAATACGTTGCGCTGCCTCCCGCGCCTGTTGCGCGGTTGTCTGTTGCTCCTGTGATTCGCTCAGACCCTGTCGACACTGAACGTATCGCAGCTGTCCGGATCACCGCTCTGCAAGCCAGTGCGAAACCATCGTTGCCGCTGCACCGCGGTGCCATGCGTGAATGATTCCGGCACTACCGTGCCACGACTCTGACGCTGCAACGTGTCATCTCCGATCGCGCTGGCCGCGTTCAGCGCCTCGTCTATATCGCCGTCCTCAATGAGGTTGCGCGCCTTGTTCGCGTGGTTGGCCCACACACCCGCAAGGCAATCTGCCTGCAGTTCGAGGCGCACCGAAAGTGCGTTGCCTTCTACCTGGCTCACGCGCTGTTTCATCGAGTGAACCTGACCTGAGACGCCGAGCAAATTTTGTACATGATGTCCTATTTCATGGGCAATGACATACGCTTGCGCGAAATCGCCAGGCGCCTTGAAACGGGCCCGCATTTGATCGTAGAAGCTCAGGTCGATATAGACGTTCTGGTCTGCCGGGCAATAGAAGGGACCCATTGCCGCCTGCTCCAAGACCGCAAGCCGAGCGCGTCGCGTCGGTGAACATGACAAGCGTCGGTACTGCGTAACGGCGGCCCTGACCGGCAAAGATGGTTGTCCAGACATCCTCGGTATCGGCAACAACCACGGATACCATGTCCGCAAGAGGATCGTTCTTCAGATCCTCAGCCGACGGTCGCGTGCCGCTCGTCGATGCGGACGGGCCACGCTGCATGTCCTGCAGCAGCGGGGTCGGATCAACGCCGAAGTACATTGCGACCAGAATCAGAACGATCGTGCCTATACCACCGCCCAGTAGTTTTGGCGCCGCGCTCGCTCCACGCCGGTCTTCGATGTTCGAACTTCGCCTGCCACCACGCCAACGCATTGTTTGCTCCATCGGACTCTAACTCGACATTGTCAGACATTCATACCCGGCTTGACAAATTATTCGCTGAAATCACATCTGGCTTTCAATTGGCAAGAAACTCATGAGCTTGGTCTTGAAACGGCGCCACCAGGTCGTCTGCGGTTCGGTGGTAATGAGTTCATCACCGCTTGCCGCCTGCAGCCGCCACTGCAGCCGGCCTTTCTCGGACAATTGCAGCTTGTAGGCGATATCCGGCAAGGATTCGAGAATGCTCGCTGCCATTGAACCTGCCAACTCGTCCGAGTCGACGACCATTCCCATTTCGGTATTTAGATACAGCGATCTGGGATCAAGGTTGAACGACCCGACAAACATCTTTTTTCGATCAACGGTCGCGACCTTCGAATGCAGGGTCAGTTTTGTTGTCGTGTTCGATGACTCCAGTTGCGGACGCAACTCGTAGAGTTCGACGCCCTTTTTCAATAGCGGTTTTCGATAGCGCGCGTAAACCGCATGTACGCTGCTGTGATTGGTCGAGGCCAGCGAGTTACTGATGATAAGCACGCGCACCCCCTTGCTGACCAAACTGCCGAAGAACTCGACGCCCACTTTTTCCGGAATAAAGTACGGAGAAATAACGATAAGTTCCGTCGTGGCTTGCGCCACCATTTGCTGCAGGAACAGACTCGTTATGCTGCTTGGCCTGGGCAGTAGTCTCCGGATCTTGTCGGGATAATCCATAATGACGCTCGCGACCGCCGGCACCAGCAACAGACGGCCATCTGCGAGCTGCGACGCCAGGTCATCATCCACACTCTTCAGGAACTCACTTTCCCGTGTTGCTCGAGGTACTTCTTGCCTTGATTCGTGGAGTCTTCCAGGGAACTGTGCGGCACCATGGCGTTGAACGCGCTAATCGGAATCGCCTCCTGGGAATTCCAGTATTCGTCAAAACCATCAGAGACTTCGTCAACCACGGCACCAATCGCGAGCAGATCCTCATCAATGAACTCGGCTTTCCCTCCGGACTGAAAATACTCGTCTGCGAGGTTCCGTCCGCCGACGATTGTGACCTGGTTATCAACGGTGAACGATTTGTTGTGCATACGACGATTCAGTATGTTGAAGTTGGCGATGAAGCTGATCAGGCGCGAACGTCGCCGCGGAAACGGATTGAAAACGCGGACTTCGATGTTTTCGTGAGCGTCCAGCGACAACAATCCGGCGTCGATCTCGTGGGTCAGCGCGTCGTCCATCAGCAGACGAACACGGACACCTCTGTCGGCCGCGGTCGCGAGGTGAAGTCCAATCAGATTGCCACTGACATCATCTCGAATCAGGTAGCTTTGAATATCGATTGTGTGCTCCGCACGATCGATCAGCCCCAGCCGGACGCCCAGCGCGTCTCTCCCCGAATTCAGTCGATAAACACCGCAAGTCGCATCATTTTTGCGCCGCCAGCGCGCCGCCGCTCGCTCGAGTGGCGTGCCTGCGGTATCCGAATGTTTCCAGGATTCCAGCCGCTCCGGGAGCTTGAAGAACTTGTGGTATTTGACCGGCAATCGGGTACCGACCAGTGTCGTTAGCATTCCCATCTGGTTTCTAATTTAACAGAATAATTTTTTGTGAATCTGTTGATTGCAGCGGCCATCCGACTGTGCAAGGATGTCGGTTCGTTTGACAAAGGCACAGCTGTCGAAAGGCGGCGTCGCAAAGCTTCCGGTCTAAGGGAATCACCTAGGATAGCGGGGCTACCAACACGATAACTCTTCGCGATCGCGAAGAGAATTCTGGTGCCTTTGGCAAGTTCGCAGGAACGGCTGGAGACATCATTAATGCAATCACCCGGATTTCGTGACACAGGAAGGTTCGTGCGACGCCCTGCACGTCCCGGCGTTTATACGCCCGCCAATCTCGCAAAGCTAATGCGTTGTCTTGAGCCGCAAACCAATATCGCGTTGCCCATCCGGGTTCGCGGGGCCGGAAGCGCATCAACCGATTGCAATGAAAGCCCGAAGCGGGACTGTTATTCGAACCGACGATTTGAACAAGATTGTCCGTATCGACAATTACAATCACACGGTGACGGCAGAGGCCGGCGTCAGACTGGGCGCACTCGTCGATGCGCTTGCCGAGCAAGGGCTTGAACTCATCGGCAACCATGACCAGATGGAGCGCACCCTGGGCGGCGCTTTGGCTGCGCCCTGCATGGGCCCCGGAATCGGCGACCAGGCCGGCTACCTTTCGAGCCAGGTAATCAACATGAAAGTTGTCACGGTCGGCGGCAAAGTCATGAATATTTCCGAACAAAAGCAGCACCTGCTGGCCGCGTTTCGGATGAGCTACGGGATGTTAGGCGTAATTTGCGAGGCGACCCTGCGCGTCCGGCCAATCTCGACGTTCTCCGCAAGCCATCGGAGTCTTTCCGTCGATCGTTTCTCCGATATTGCCGACCGGCTGTCCAACAGAAATGTCGGCCTCAAATTTTACGTGCTACCACACCGAAATCGCGTCTATGTCGATTTGCGGCGCTACGACACGGAACCCGGAAACTCGTATGACGCTCCCTGGAAGTTCAAGGACTGGGGAGAGAGTACCGTCTTGCCGCAGGTATTCAGATCGCTTAATCGCGTGATGCCAATACCATCGGTACGTTACAGGCTCATTGACGGTATCAGCGTTGCGACCCACGGCATCGTCAACACTAAACTTGTCAATCATGGCAACAACGTCGCAACCACCGGTCGGCGCCGACGCAGCACGCGACGCAACCTGCTTTATTCAACCTGGTGTTTCCCTGCGTCGGATTTCTCGGTCATCATTAAAGCGTACGTCGAATTCTGCGAGCGGACGCTGCGAAAAAGCGGCTATCGTTGCGACATGCCGGCCGTCGGCTTTCGCGTAAGCAAGGATTCGTCCGCATTGCTGTCGCCCTCCTTTGACGAGGCGGTTTTCGCGCTACAAACCACGTCAACGCAACAGCACGGATGGGACGACTTCGTTATCGACCTTGCGCAGTTTGCAGAGAATTGGGGCGGCACGCCGTTGTTCAACCAGTCCCGCGCTTTCCGTGCGGAGCATGCGTCACAAGCCTACTCGTCGCGGCTTGAGTTCTTTAGAAAGATTCGGCGCCAGCTTGACCCGGACAATCGCCTGCTCAACCCTTTTCTGGCCCAGAGTTTCAGCTAGCACCGGCCCACCGGGGCCGCCGCCGAGGCCGAGCCACGAAAGCGGCCGTCATCGGGCGCTCTGTTCCGTTGCACCAAAACACTGGCGTTTATATATCGGACTGATATTATACATCGCTCCGATATATGGTGGCGCTGGCCCCCGGATGTGTTTGTCATGGACGTAAAGACTGTTTGCCTGGGCATGCTGACCGACGGCGCCGCCTCCGGCTACGACCTAAAGAAACAATTTGAATCGAGTTTCGGTCACTTTTTCGCGGCCGGATACGGCTCCATTTACCCGGCCCTTTCGTCACTGGCCGAGCAGGAGCTTGTGACCTGCGAGGAGATTGCGCAAGACGGCAAGCCGGACCGCAAGGTTTATGCCATCACATCCGCGGGGCGCCAATTCTTGCAGAAGGCACTTGAAAATACGTCGCCCTGTCACAAAGTGCGCTCAGAATTCCTCGCGATGATGTGTTTCGCGCATCTGATGAGACCCGAGGATATCGAGGCCGTACTCGACAACCGCCTCACGGAAATTCAGCGTTACAAGTCCGTCTTCAAGGAAATGGAAAACAAGAGCGAGAACGACTGGCCGTCTGGCATGCACTTCGTACTCGGATTCGGCAAGGCGATATCGGCCACGATGGAACAATACATCAATGAAAACCGTCACCTGTTGGCTGAAGAATCGGACGAACAAGCTGCGACGGGCTAGTGGCCGCATAATGACTGGAAGAAGATTCGATGCAATTCGATAACATCAATCGTTACAAATCGTGGCTGATCTCGGTCGGCATCGTTGTTGTGGTCGCCATATGGCTGGCATCGGGACAGATTGGCGGCGACGATGGTAAGGAGCGCTCGGGAGCGGCTGCACACGCAACCAAGAATGCCAGGAACGCGGTCCGAGTTCGAACGCAATCTGCCGAAGAAGTGATGCGCACCATAACAGTTAACGGCAATACGGCTCCTGCGAGAATTGCACATCTCGCCGCAGAGACGGACGGCAGAGTTGAGTATATTGGTGCGGAGCGTGGTGCGAGTCTTGACCGTGGTGAGGCAATCATTCGTTTCGATGAGCGGGATCGCACAGCACGACTCGCGCAGGCAGAGGCCACGGTAAAGCAGCGCGAGGTTGAATACCAGGCGCGCCAGAAACTGAAGTCTTCAAGCTATGTTTCAGAGGCACAGCTGCAGGAAGCCGTAGCAATGCTCGAGGCCGCAAAGGCAGAGCTAAAGCGAGCACAACTCGATCTGGAATATATGACTGTTCGTGCACCATTCGCGGGCGCACTTCAGGCGCGCGCCGTTGAGGTTGGTGACTTTGTCTCTCGCGGTGATCCCGTAGCTACTTTCGTCGACAACCGGACGATCATCGTTTCGGCCAACCTCTCGGAATTCGATGCGCGCTACGTGAATGTCGGCGACGAGGCGCTGGCCATGCTCGCTACCGGCGAGCGCTTGCGCGGCAAAATACGCTACGTTGCGCCGGTAGCGAATGAAGCAACACGAACCTTCCTGGTCGAACTTGAAGTCGATAATGCGGACGGTTCTTTGCGCGTCGGCGGCACCGCCGAGTTGCGAATACCCGCCGAAGAGGTGCATGCCCATCGCGTCTCCCCATCTTTGCTGACGCTCGATGATGCCGGCAACGTCGGAATAAAAATCATCAACAGCGATGGTCGGGTTGAGTTCGTAGTAGCTGACATCGCTCTGTCGGCGAATGATGGCATGTGGCTCACAGGGTTGCCGGAAGTCGCGACGATAATAACCGTCGGACAGGGATACGTTACCAACGGCTCGCTCGTCGACGCCGTACCCGAAGACGATGCCAAGACCGCGGTGGCTGCCAAGCCCGACGACAAGGTCGTCGACTAATGAACCTCATCGACGCGGCAATGCGACGGTCACGGACCGTCATATTGTCGCTGCTGGTCGTATTGATTGGCGGGGTTGTTGCCTATGCGACGATTCCCAAGGAGGCGGAGCCCGATATCGAGATTCCGGTGATCTATGTCAGCATAGAGCACGACGGCATTTCACCAGAGGACTCGGAGCGCTTGCTGGTTCGACCGATGGAACAGGAAATGCGCTCGATCGAAGGTGTCAAGGAAATGACGGCGAGCGCGTACGAGGGCGGTGCAAACGTACAACTCGAGTTCGACGCCGGAATTGACACCAAGCAAGCACTGCAGGACGTGCGCGAAAAGGTCGACCTGGCGAGGGCGAAGCTTCCCGGAGAAACGGACGAGCCGACCGTTCAACGAAGTAAAAATGTCGCGTTTCGATCCTATGCTGGTGCTAAATCTCGCCGGCGCTATACCGGAACGCTCGCTGACCGCGATCGCGAAAGGACTAAAGGAGAAGTTCGAGGCCGTCAGCGGCGTCCTTGAAGTTAACCTGGTCGGCACGCGCGAGGAACTGATGGAAGTCGTCGTGGATCCGCTCGCAATGGAGAGCTACGGACTTGACCAGGCGCAGATTATCGGCTTCATCAGCCGCAACAACCGGCTTGTCGCGGCGGGCGCGCTGCATGCCAACGAGGGCCGTTTTCCCGTGAAGGTGCCCGGAGTCTTCGAGAGCGCCAGCGATGTGCTCACAATGCCGATCAAAGCTGTCGGCGAGCGAATTGTGCACTTCCAGGACATCGCAGTGGTCCGCCGCACGTACAAAGATGCTGAGAGCGCTGCCCGTTTGAATGGCAAACCTGCCCTCGCGATCGAAGTAGTGCAGCGAGCCGGTGCAAACATCATCGACACGATTGCCGAGGTCAAGGCAATCATTGATCAGGAGCGGGCTTACTGGCCGGCTGAAATCGAAATAGTCGCCTCTCGTGACAAGTCGAAAGACGTGAATGACATGTTAACGGAGCTGCAGAACAATGTACTTACCGCGGTACTGCTGGTCTTCATCGTAATCATCGGTATCCTCGGCATTCGCTCGGCACTGCTGGTTGGTGTGGCCATTCCCGGCAGCTTCCTGATGGGTATTCTCATTATCGGTTCGTTCGGCGTGACGATTAATATGATGGTGCTTTTCGCGCTCATCATGGCGGTCGGCATGCTCGTGGACGGCGCCATTGTTGTCACCGAGATGGCGGATAGGCGATTGGCTGAAGGCGAGTCACGCCATGACGCCTATTCTCGTGCAGCGATTCGGATGTCCTGGCCGATAATCGCGTCAACGTGTACGACGCTGGCTGCATTCGTCCCATTGGCCTTGTGGCCCGGCATGTCTGGCGAGTTCATGAAATACCTGCCGATTACGCTGATCGCTGTATTGTCTGCATCGCTGATTATGGCGCTGTTGTTCGTGCCGACGCTGGGTTCAATTTTCGGCAGGACCGGCGCGAACACCGCGGAAGCACGACGAAACCTCGCAGCCGCTGAACAAGGTGATCTCGACTCGGTCACCGGGTTCACCGGACGCTACATTCAATTTCTCAAACGATCGCTAACGCGCCCATGGCTAAGCGTTGCCGCAGTTTCGGGGCTATTGATGACGATTTATGTCGCATTTTTTGCACTCGGCAAAGGCGTGGAGTATTTCCCTGACGTCGAGCAGCCCTTCGGAATGGTTGATATTCGCGCCCGCGGCGATATGTCGACCGAAGAGCGCGATTTCCTTGTAAGACAGGTTGAGCAGCGCGTACTCGGAATGCCCGAGGTCGAGTTTCTATACGCGAAAACAGGCAACAGCGATCGGGGTGCCGAGGACCAGATTGGCTCATTGACTCTGAATTACGTCGACTGGTCGATGCGCCGACCGGCGAACGACATTCTTGCAGAAGTCCGCGAGCGGACCCGGGATCTCGTTGGTATCAGGATCGAAACGCGCAAGCCGGACTCAGGCCCGCCGCAGGGTAAGCCCATACACATTGAGTTTGCTTCGCGATTTCCGGATCTCCTGGATCAATCAGTCGAAAGTGTTCGCGCGTTAATGGAAGAACACGAGGGTATCGTCAATATCGAGGACAGCCGACCACTTCCGGGTATCGAATGGCAGATAAAGGTCGACCGTGCCGAAGCGGCTCGATTCGGGGCCGACATTTCGCTCGTCGGCGCCATGATCCAGCTCGTTACGAACGGCATCAAGATCGGCGAGTATCGCCCCGACGACAGCGATGACGAGATTGATATCCGGGTCCGGTATCCGGCAGACAAGCGAAACCTTGAGCAGATCGACGAACTTCGGATCCCGAGCGATCGGGGACTCGTGCCGATTAGCACGTTCATCGATCGGGTGGCAGCACAGCAGGTCAGCACGATTCGCCGCATCGATATGCGCCGTACAATCTCCATCGACGCGGATGTTTCGAGCGACTACCTGGTAACGGATGTTGTTGCGGATCTTCGTGATTTGATGCCGAGCCTCGAGATAGACCCGCGCGTTTCGGCGACGTTTGGAGGAAGCACGGAAGACCAGGAAGAGGATATGGCATTCCTCGCCAGGGCGATGATGATGGCACTCTCGATCATGGCGATTATCCTCGTGACTCAATTCAACAGCGTTTACCAGGCGGGCCTGATTCTAACGGCCGTTCTGTTCTCGACCGGCGGTGTTCTCCTGGGACATTTGCTCATGGGCAAGCCGTTCGGCGTCATCATGAGCAGCGTCGGTGTCATCACGCTCGCCGGGATCGTCGTCAATAACAACATTGTTTTCATCGACACATACAACATTCACCGCAGCCGGGGTGAGGCGCCCTACGACGCGATCCTGCGTACCTGTGCTATTCGGCTACGACCCGTATTGCTCACGACCGTCACGACCATCGTCGGTCTCCTGCCAATGGTCCTCGGGGTCAACATCAACCTCATCGATCGTGAGGTATCCGTCGGCGCACCGAGTTCGCAGTGGTGGACCCAGCTTGCTTCATCGGTCGCGGGTGGACTGGCATTCGCAACGTTGTTAACGCTGTTGCTGACGCCGAGTCTGTTGATGATTCAGGCCAACGTCCTGCAGCGCTGGCATCAACGAGACGGCGCCCCGTCTGGCGCGTCGGTAGCCGCCCGCTCCTGACTCCGTCGTCGGTCCCTCGCGGCGACGAGCCGGGCCAGAACTTTTCTTCATTTCAATCAATCCAAAATGCCATTTTGGGGCATCTAATAGCTAAGTGGTGGCAGTTGGCGCAACTTGTAGGTTTTTAAGTTATTGATTTTTAATATACTTATTGAATCAGCAATGTGTAAAGACCGGTGTTGCGTTATACCTAACTAGTGTTATACTTAACTACAACACTAAAGTCGATGGCTAGAGACAATGAAAACAGTTAAGCCCGTCATTTTGATACTCGCGATCACCGGTTTCACCACCCTGACTGGCTGCGGTATCGGCGAGGCCAGCGTTGCGGACCAGGCAGCTATCAGGGCCGCGACGCCTGTACCGGTTGAGACTGCGCATCCCTACCGATCTGATATCTATGCGACCTACGAGGCAACGGCGGCGATTACGTCCGATGCCGACGCTCCCGTCGTCGCGCGTGTTTCTGGTGAGCTGGTGAAGCTGTTGGTTGAGGAAGGCGACACCGTAGAGGCGGGTCAGGTGTTGGCACGGCTCGATGGCAGGCGCCTTCGCCTTGAGATGCTCGCCGCCAAAGCCAATCTTGCGCAGGCCAGCAAAGAGTACAAGAGAAATATCGATCTACACGAGCGCGGATTGATAAGCACGTCGATGTTTGAAGGCCTTGAGTTCGACCTTGCGGCACTCGAGGCAAATTACAAGCTCTCGGCTTTGAATTACGATTATTCGAACATCCGCGCAACGATCGCCGGTGTCGTGTCTGCCAGGGAAATCAAACCGGGGCAGAACATCAATGCTGGCGACGTCGCGTTTCGGATTACGGAAACTACCGAGTTACTCGCCTACCTGCAGATACCGCAGTCACAACTTTCGAAGTTCCAGGCCGGCCATGCCGCAACCTTGCAGGTCGCTTCAATGCCCGACACGGAGTTTCAAGCGTCGATCATTCGCATTAGCCCAACCGTTGATGCGCGCAGCGGAACGTTTCGGGCAACCGCGCTGATTCAGAATAAGGACGGTGATCTCGCGCCCGGCATGTTTGGTCGCTTCACTATCGCTTATGAAGAACACGCCGACGCGTTGGTCATCCCTGCTGCCGCGCTGCTTGACGATGACGAGCAGACAACGGTTTACGTCGTCAGTGACGGCGAAGTCGTCAAGCGCGCTGTAGAAACAGGTATTGAAGCGGATGGCAGGATCGAAATACTCGACGGCCTGAGCGAGGACGAGCAGGTCGTGGTTGTCGGGCACGGCGGCTTGCACGACGGCAGCAGTGTTCTCGCGAGCAACACGCTTCCCGACAGCTCCAGCGGCTGACTGATTGCCCACCCCACCGCTATCTGCTGGTGGGGTACGGTTTCATAAGGGAGGAATCAATGAAGCTACACCGGAATAGCGCGGCAGCCATTGCTTGCGTTTTCGTCCTTGGCGCCTGCGGGCAGGGCGACAAGGCGAAAGACCTCAACGAGGAAGACTCGCCGCCGATTCCGGTAGAAGCCAGCCTGCCTGTTCGGGGAGACGTGTACGCCGTCTACTCCGGTACGGCACCTATTGAGGCTTTTGCCCAGGCTGACGTGATCGCAAAGGTTCCTGGCGAAGTGAGAGAGATCCTGGTTGAAGAAGGTGACGACGTCGAAAGCGGTCAGATACTGGCGCGACTGGACGGCGACCGCTTGCGACTGGAACTGAATGAATCTCAAGCCAGGCTCCGCAAACTGCAGCGCGATTTTCAGCGTAATAAGGACCTGCGAGAGAAAGGCCTGATTAGTGAAGGCGACTTCGAAAAGATACAGTACGAGCTCGAAGCCCTGCAGGCTTCATACAACCTGGCCAGCCTCGAGCTTGACTACACGCAGATTCGGGCACCAATTAGCGGCGTCGTATCCCAACGCTATATCAAGCTGGGTAACACGATCGAGATTGGCGCGCCAATATTTCGCGTGACCAGTTTTGAGCCACTCGTTGCCTACCTGTACGCTCCAGAGCGCGAGTATCGGCAGCTTGCGTCCGGGCAACCGGTAAAAATCGATATCGACGCACTCGCCGGCGTAGAGCTTTTTTCCAATGTTACGCGCGTAAGTCCGATCGTCGACCCCGACACCGGAACATTCAAGATCACGATCGAAATCAACGATGCAGAGCGACGCATCAAGCCAGGAATGTTCGGTCGTATGACCATCGTCTATGACAAGCATGAGAACGCGTTACAGGTTCCACGCAGCGCCATCATCGAGGAAATGGGCGTTACCAGCGTATTCGTCGTGGAAGACGGAATCGCAATTCGCAAAACGGTTCAGACGGGTTTCAGCAACAACGGTTTGACCGAGATTACCAGCGGTATTGTCGACGACGACCGTGTGATAACGGTTGGACAGATTGGGCTGAAGCCCGACGCGAAAGTCACGGTCATCAATGCAACCGACGATATACCGGCTGGCGCATCGGAAGGAGCCGAAGCCGAATCAGAAGGTGATCACTGATGAATCGGCTGATTCAACTGGCAACAGAACGACGCGTCACAATCGTCATGCTGATGGTTGCTATCGTATTGTTCGGCATGGTGTCGCTGTCGCGCCTCAAGCTGAATCTCCTCCCGGATATTTCCTACCCCACGTTAACCGTGCGAACCGAACTGACCGGGGCTGCGCCTGTCGAGGTTGAAAATCTCCTCACCAAGCCCATCGAAGAATCCATTGGCGTCGTTCGCAATGTCCGATTGGTGCGCTCCGTTTCGCGCTCCGGGCAGTCCGATGTGACCGTCGAATTTCTATGGGGCACGGACATGGACATCGCGGGCGTCGACGTTCGTGAAAAGCTCGATATCCTGTCGTTGCCGCTGGAGGCGGAACGCCCTTTGCTGCTGCGCTTCGATCCTTCGTCCGAACCAATCATGCGGCTGGGCTTGTTATTCAAGGATGCCGCTGCGGCAGAGAACGATACCCTCGAGGCACGCCTCAAGACACTGCGCCGGCTGGCTGAGGACAGCATCAAGACTGACCTTGAGGCAGAAGAGGGCACGGCGGCAGTAAAAGTCAGTGGCGGCCTCGAAGACGAGATTCAAATTCGAGTGGACCAGCAGAAACTTTCGCAACTGGGTATCAGTATCGAGGAAGTCGCGAATCGCATTCGCGCGGAGAACGTCAACCTGTCGGGCGGACGGCTCGAGGAAGGCAATCAGCGCTTCCTCGTCCGCACGCTCAATGAATTTAAGAGCGTCGACGAATTTCGCGGGGCCATTGTCGCCAACGTGGCGGACCGCCCCGTCTATCTTCGTGACGTTGCAACCGTGGAGCGCGGCTACAAAGAGCGTGAGGCAATTACGCGCGTCAAAGGCCGCGAGTCCGTGGAACTCGCAATCTACAAAGAAGGCGATGCCAACACGGTCCAGGTCGCCCGACGCATTGACCAGCGTATTGACCGTATCCGCGAGTCGCTGCCCGCCGAAATCGAGTTGGTGAAGATCTATGACCAGTCAACATTTATCTCGTCGGCCGTTAACGACGTCAGGTTCGCAGCAATCCTCGGTGGCCTGATCGCGATTTTCGTTCTTTACGGGTTTCTCCGTGACGCCAGAGCGACGACAATCGTCGGCATCGCGATTCCGGTTTCGGTGATCGGCACATTCCTGCTGATGTACACCAATAATATTTCGCTCAACATCATGTCACTTGGCGGAATCGCACTCGCCGTAGGAATGCTTGTCGACAACTCGATCGTGGTGCTCGAGAACATCGTTAGAAAGAAAGAACAGGGACAGGATCTCGTTGAAGCAGCACAAAACGGCACGGCAGAAGTCGGCGGCGCCGTCATCGCGGCTACGCTCACAACTATTGCTGTATTTTTTCCGATGGTCTTTATCAGTGGTATCGCCGGGCAACTATTCCGCGATCAAGCATTGACAGTGACGTTTGCACTCACCTTCTCACTGATCGTCGCGCTAACTTTGATTCCGATGCTCGCGTCGTTAGGGGCGCGTAGTCGCTACGACGATGGTGGTGATGGCAAACCCGCAGGGTGGTTCACGCGGTCAGTTGCCTTCATTGTTCGTCTGTTGGGCTTGGTGTTTTTCGGAATTCGGCGAGTCTTCTGGCTCCTGCTGTGGGTGCCGACCTGGCTCATGCAGCGCCTGTATACCGCGGCGGCGGCGGTATACCCAGGCCTGCTTCGCTGGTCATTGTCCAATCGTTGGCTGGTTGTGGGCGCCGCGACAGTCATTTTTGCAGCAACCATGTCGCTCGTGCCTCGGCTCGGCACCGAACTCATACCGCAATTCTCCCAGGGTGAATTCAACGTTGACTTACGATTGTCTCCCGGCGCGCCGTTGACCGAGACCGACCGGGCTATTCAGGCAACGCAGCGTGCCGCCGCCGGCATCGATGCAGTGGCACTTGACTACTCGGTCGCCGGGACCGGTAACCGTCTCGATGCAAATCCCGTCGATGCGGGTGATAACACAGGCACCTTGAGCATCACGCTGCAACCAGGCTCGGGACGACAAGCCGAAAACCGGACAATGGATGCGATGCGTGCAGAACTCGCGCGCCTGCCCGGCGTCCAGTACGAATTCAGCCGCCCTGCTTTGCTGTCGTTTTCCAGCCCATTGCAGATTGAGATTTCCGGCTATGATCTTGACAGCCTTGCGCGCGTCAGTCGGACCGTCGTAGAGGAAATGTCCGCATCCGATCGATTCTCCGACATCAAAACGACCGTGGAAAGCGGTAACCCCGAGATACAGATCGTATTCGACCAGGAACGCGCAGCCAAACTGGGACTCGCCGTTCGCGACATTGCGAACCGCGTCGTTGCGAACGTTCGAGGTGAACTGGCGACACGGTACACGTGGCGCGACAAGAAGATCGACGTTTTGGTGCGCAGCGTGGACGCGCGTCAATCCAGTATCGATGAAATTCGCAGCCTGATTGTGAACCCGACGTCCGACAGGCCCGTGACCCTGGACGCAGTTGCGACCGTTGACGTGTCACAAGGGCCGGCCGAAATTCGTCGTGTCGCACAGGAGCGTGTTGCCATTATCACAGCAAATCTCGCCTATGGGGACCTTGGCGCAGCCGCACAGGAAGCCGGCCTTATCGTCAGCCGCACTCCGATGCCGACAGGCGTCACTGCGCTCGTTTCCGGACAGAGCGAGGAAATGGAAGCGTCATTTGAGTCCATGCGATTTGCGCTGGTGCTTGCTGTTTTCCTCGTGTATCTCGTTATGGCCTCGCAATTCGAGTCATTGATACACCCGTTCATTATCCTGTTCACAATCCCGCTGGCACTGGTTGGCGCAGTACTCGCGCTGTTCATCACCGGCACGACCGTTAACATCGTCGCGTTTATCGGCGTGATCATGCTTGCCGGCATCGTTGTAAATAACGCGATCGTCCTGGTAGACCTCATTAATCAATTACGCGCCCAGGGCATGGAACGGCACGACGCGATAATCGAGGCGGGCACGGCCCGCCTGCGACCGATTCTGATGACGTCACTTACGACGGCGCTCGGCCTGCTGCCGATGGCAATGGGTTTTGGTGAAGGATCGGAAGTCAGAACGCCGATGGCGATAACGGTTATTGGCGGACTGGTCGTGTCAACGCTGCTCACGCTCTTGATTATTCCGGTCGTATATTCCCTCATGGATCGAAAGCGCTGGCCTGTGGCTGCCGCGGCCACCGCTACCGAGGCGGCGCTGTGAGGCACACGGAGATCGCGCTGCGTCGGCCGGTTACGACGGTCGTCGTATTTGTTGCCCTGGCACTTGTCGGCATTATCGCTTCACGGCTCTTGCCACTGGAGAAGTTTCCGGACATTGAGTTTCCCGGGATCTTCATTCAGATCCCGTATGCGGGATCGACACCTGAAGAAGTAGAGCGGCTGATCACTCGCCCCGTCGAGGAAGCGCTCGCCACGTTGTCGGGCGTCGAGCAGATGTTCTCAAGCTCCAGCGAAGGTGAGTCGCAGATTTTTCTGCAATTCGGCTGGGATCAAAGCATGGGCGCCAAGGGCATCGAGGCGCGGGCCAAGGTTGATGGAATGCGCCACTTGCTCCCGGACGACGTGCGACGGATATTCGTTTTCACCGGCTCACTGGGTGACCAGCCTGTGCTGCAACTCAGAATCTCCAGCGAACGCGATTTATCTGACAGCTACGATCTGCTTGACCGGCTGCTGAAGCGACGGCTCGAGCGTATCGAGGGTGTGTCACGTGTCGACCTGCACGGCGTGGATGCTCGCGAGGTGCGTATCCTGATGAAGCCCGACATGCTCGCCGCGCACGGCGTCGATATCGCCGCAGTACGTGACCTGCTCGTGCGCAGCAATTTTGCCGTTAGCGCTGGCAAGATCACTGCAGGTGACCAACGTCTCAGCGTCCGGCCAAGTGGCGAATTCTCGTCGGTTAAGGAAATTCGAGAGCTCGTTGTCAATCCGTCCGGGTTGCGCCTGCAGGATATTGCCGACGTCGAGTTACGCACACCCGAGCGAAACTACGGGCGCCACCTTGACCGGGACTATGCCATCGGCGTTGCCATCAACAAATCGACCGGCTCGAATCTTGTTGATGTAACGGACCGCGTTATGGCGGAAGTTGAGCAAATCAGTCAATTGCCGCAGATGCAGGGTATTAATATCTTTGCCCTGGATAACCAGGGTGACAGCGTGCGTGAGTCACTTTCGGACCTGCTTAAGGCCGGAGCCCTGGGTGGACTGCTTGCCATTTTTGTCCTGTACCTGTTCCTGCGCCAGGTAACCACGACCTTAATCGTAACCGCATCGGTGCCATTTTCCCTGATGATAACCCTGGGCGCTTTGTATTTCGCGGGGCTCTCGTTGAATATCCTTTCGATGATGGGCCTGATGCTTGCCGTCGGCATGCTTGTCGATAACGCTGTCGTAATCACCGAGAGTATTTTCCGGCATCGCACAGACAAACCGGGCGAACCGTTCAGCGGAACGATAGCGGGCGTTAACGAAGTCGGTCTTGCCGTTATTGCCGGCACCGCTACAACAATTATCGTCTTCGCTCCGATCATCTTTGGCGCGCAGATCGATATCACAATATTCCTTACCCACGTTGCAATCACGATCATCGTCGCGCTGCTGGCCTCGCTACTGATCGCTCAGACGCTTGTGCCCATGCTGGCAGCGCGTGTCGCGGTGCCGCCCCGACCGAGAGCCGGTGCATGGATAACAAGACTCACCGACAGGTATGTCCGCAGTCTTCAATGGATACTCGGCCATCGTTGGTGGTCAGCGCTCGGAATTATGCTCGTTTGCGTTATCGGCGTACTGCCGATGGCTCTGGATCTCGTCAAGTTTGATATGTTTCCGCAAGACGTCGGGCGACGTTTGTTTATGCCTTATCACGTAGAGGGCCAGCACCCGCTCGAACGCATCGAGGCGACAGTTGACACGGTTGAAGACTATCTGTTTTCCCGCAAGGAGGAATTCAATATTCGATCGATCTACAGTTACTACGACCAGGGTCGTGCGGAGTCGACGATCCTGCTGACCGATGAAGACGACGCGACGTTGTCGACCAGGGAGATCATCGAACTCATCGAAAAGGATTTGCCCGCGATCGCAATCGGCAAGCCGAGCTTTCAGTTCGAGCAACAAGGCGGTGGCGATGGTTTCACGGTACAGATCAGCGGTGACTCCACAGAAGTGCTCAATCAACTGAGCGTAGACGTGGTGCGGGCGCTGTCGACGGTTGAAGGGCTGAAGAATGTTCAAAGTGACGCGGAGACGGGTGCCCGTGAAGTTCGTGTCCTTATTGACAGGACGCGGGCCGCCGCAGCCGGGCTGACGGCAGCCGCCATCGCCCAGTCGGTCAGCATCGCGATGCGCGGCGAGAACCTGCGCGAATTCCGCGGTGAGTCGGGCGAAATCGCGGTTCGACTCGCTTTTCGCGACGACGACAAACAAAGCGTCGAGCAACTCGCTGATTTGCCGCTTTACACGCCCGACGGACAGCGCATTACTCTGGGCAGCGTCGCCTCTTTCCGGATCAGCAACTCGCCTGACACGATTCGCCGCACTGATCGCCAGACAGCCGTCATTCTGTCGGCAAACCTCGAAGACGAGGTGACCGCGGATGATGTCAGGCCCCGCGTGAACAGCCTCATGGAGCAGATTGACCTGCCGCCGGGCTATAGCTGGAAAGAGGGTCGCGGCTTCGAGCGCCAGGACGAAACGGCGGACATGATGATGACGAACATCTTGCTGGGCGTTGCCTGTATTTTCCTCGTCATGGCAGCATTATTCGAGTCGTTGCTACTTCCCTTCTCGATCATTCTGGGTTCGATCGTGTTTTCGATTTTCGGCGTCTTCCTGTTCTTCGCTGCCACCGGAACGACGTTCTCTTTCATGGCAATGATCGGCATCATGATTCTGATCGGTGTCGTGGTAAATAACGGCATTGTGTTGGTCGACCATGTCAACAACCTTCGCCAGGAGGGAGTGCCGCGGGAGGAAGCCATAGTGACCGCCGGCCGCGACCGCCTGCGGCCCATCCTGATGACCGTCGCCACCACAATCGTCGGACTGACACCGCTGGCCATGGGCACCACCCAGGTTGGCGGCGATGGCCCCCCGTACTATCCAATGGCCAGGGCGATTATTGGTGGCTTGGCATTCTCAACCGTCGTTTCCCTGCTCGTGGTTCCTGCGCTATACGTATACTTTGACAGCCTTGCCGCCTGGGGCCGAAAGGTAATGCGCACGGCGAGCCGTGCGCATGTCCCCGGTTAACCTTCTATTCTGAACTAAGGTTTGTGGCGCAGCGCGCCGGCGCCAACAAGACCCAGTAGCAGCAACCAGCTCAGCGAGCCACCACCGCCGGAGTTCACGACGATCTGAGTCGTCCCGGCAGGCGCATCTCGCCCGACGTCCTCAAGGGGAAGAATGGCTAACTCCGACGTATCCTCCGGACCAAAGCTGGCGACGAACGCATTGTCGTAGGTGTCGTACAGCTCGATGAGAATGTCATAGTTGCCTGTCGGGTAGCCTTCGACGAGATCAGTTTCCACGACATATTCATCGTCACCCGACGAGCCGAATATCGTGAACGTCTCCGTCTCCGCGTACTCATTCCACGGCCCGTACTCATAGCTGAGATAGATTACCGCGTAGACATCGGCGACATCGTAGTAGGTATCTGCATCGAAAAGCAGGTCGATACCCGTGTAGTAGCCGTCACCATCTCTATCGAGGAAGAGCTCTACATCTGCGGTATAGAACCAGAAGTCGGTATTCGGTGCAGGCGCACTGCTGCCCGATAGTTTCTGTTGACCGCTAGTCCGTTGCGGCTTACGTCGGTCGCCCGCCAGTGTAAGCGCTTTGTACTCATCCGTGGTCGATTCGGTGTCCGCCGCCGCGCCACCCTGGCTCACCAGGCCTTGGGATGTCGTCGATTTTCGTGTGACGTCTTCTGCCGCGATAGCGCCCGAACTTGCCATGCCAAGCGCGAAAAGCGCGAGCAGCATTCCGAAGACAAACGAGGTTTTTCGTTTAAAGTGGTTCATGACCGTGTCCTTTAATTGCTTACAGCTTCATTAGAAGCCCATTACACTGAATCGATGCTGAACCTGTGCGCTTCTGCAAACCTCCGTGCGATTATGTTCACCTTGCGTTCAATTAGCGGCACTTCCGTTAAGCCATGATTCAGTTTTCTCCCGATGATCGCGTCAGCAAGGCGGTCGCCTGGCTAATGCTCGGCGTTGTCGGCGGTCTGATGCTTGATTTATTCGCGAAGGAGCTGCTGCGCACCTATTCTTTGGTACAGTTTATTTTCCTGCGCAGCCTGATAGCGATATTGCTTCTGCTTGCCATTGCGCCGAGATTCGGTGGCCTTCGCTCACTCAGTACGGACCGACGGGCGTGGCATCTTCTCAGGACATTTCTCGCCATGGGTGCGATGTTTGGTTTCTTCTATGGCCTGGCGAAGATGCCGCTGGTGAACGCGTTCACGCTCGGTTACACGGCACCCCTGATGATGACTGCCTTATCCGCTGTCTTTCTGAATGAGCCAGTCGGCTGGCGTCGATGGGCCACGGTTACGTTCGGTTTCGTCGGCGTACTCATCATGCTGCGGCCCGGCAGCGGTGAACTTTCCCTTGAAGTTACTGAAACAAGCTAAGTCGCCGTTGACGACGCTAATAGGCCGGGATACCGATTGCGCGTGCCGAGCGGAAGCCCTCCAAAAATCTTCAGCCGCCGGTCTCGTCGCAAAAAAAACGGGCATTAGCCCGTTTTTTTTATACGTGCCCGCCGTAATCAGTTCACGTCGCCAGCCATCAGACCAGCAACCGCCGACGGCTTGACGTGTAACGCTGCCACGACGTTGTCGAAGAAATCCACTTCAAGCACGCTCACGTTACTATCGCTGCGGAATACATCTGCCAATGCCTGAACTGTTTCTGCGCGGTGGGTATCCGACATTTTCTTGTAGACACTGCCGAGATATTTGACCAGCGTCGCTTCCGCATATAGTTCAGCACGTGCCGCTACACGAATGTCTGCCGTGGTGAAGTCCTCACCCGTATGGGCCTTAAGGATTTCTCGAATTCGGTCGACTTCAACGGTCTGAATATTGATATCAGCGTCAGCCGCTCTTGCCAGCGTCATAAGCAGAACTTCTTTGAAGAGTTCGTTCGCGTGGTCCGCACTGACGTCAGAGCCGCCAAAGATTTTCAATACGTTCTTGAGATCTGCGATCGCCATTTATGTTCTCGCTTTGTTTGTTATGTGGCTGCGGTATCAACATCGCAGGCAAGCACTGAAGTATACACGGCATTGCGAAGCGGATTCACCACCTGGCCGAGTCCGGCCGTCAATAATAACCCAGAAAATACGGTAAATTGAAGGCGTTTTTGAATCTAATTTTTTCCTTTTAATTTATTGGTTTACGCGACATACTGCTTGCGGGCTAACAAATGAAAAGGAGGTGATCCATGTCTAGTGAGATAACAGAGGTATCTGGGAAACCGTTTGGTCTGACGCGTACAGTAGAGCACCAACGCACACATTGCTGACCCTCCTTTTCAGATACAGCATCTCACGGAAAGCCGCAGCAATGCGGCTTTCTTTGCTTTGAAAGCGGGTTGGCGGCCAAAGCCGCCATGCAGCACGTCAGGCCCTGAGGATACCTTCGAGTGCCCCCACTGCCTCATCAATCTCGTCATGGCTGTTGTAATGCACCGGTCCGATGCGCACGGCCCCACCTGTTTCGTATATGCCTAATGTCTTCGCAACTTCGACAGCGTAGTTGTGGCCACTCCACACAAAAATATTCCGGTCCCCCAGTGCCTTGGCGATTGCGCTCGCCGCAACGGAGTTGTGGGTAAAAGCAACCGTCGGGACACGTCGATCCATTGCATCCGCCGCGGTAATTCCCTGTATTGTCACTCCACTCAGCTGCGTGAGCCCGTCGATCAAGTGCTCTGCCAGCGACTTTTCATAGTCAAACAGAAGGTCTATTCCCGCATGAATTTCCTGGCGCCTGCCCGAGAAATGCGCCCAGCGGCCCATATAGTCCTTAGCCATCGTTCCACCGATCGAGGCGAAATAATCTACGACGGCAGCAATCCCGGCAAAGCCTTCGACACTCTGTGTCCCCGTTTCGAAGCAATCCGGGATAGCACTGGGTGCCGGCCGAACCTTGTAGGGTTCGAGGCTTTCCAATAACTTTCTGCGACCCCAAAGGATTCCCTGGTGAGGGCCGAAAAACTTGTAGGCCGAGCAGACCAGGAAGTCGCAACCCAGCGCCTCCACATCCGTCGCAAGATGCGGCGCCGACTGCACCGCGTCAATATACGTTAGTACCCCGGCCTCACGGGCCCTGGCGCATATCGAGGCAACGTCGTTGATTGTGCCAGTCAGGTTGCTCGCACCACCCACGCACAGCAGGCGCGTTCTGTCGGTCAGCAAGTGGTCGAGATCGTCGAGATCAAACTCGAAAGTCTCTTTATTGAACGGCAACCACTTTATTTCGAGGTCCAGATCACGAGCCAGTAACACCCAGGGCCAGACATTTGCGTCGTGACACATGCGCGATAGCAGGATCTCATCGCCGGGCTTCAAAAGACGACCAAGGGAACGCGACATGTGAAGCGTAATCGTCGTCATATTCTGGCCAAAAATGATTTCATCCGGCGAGGGCGCGTTCAAGAAGTCCGCCATCGCGGCACGCGCCGATTCGACGACCTGATCAGCATCCTTTGACGATGCAAAGGACCCGCCAAGATTCGCATTTTTCGTCAGCAGGCAATCCGACACGGCGACAGCCACGCTGGCGGGCACCTGCGTGCCTGCTGGATTGTCGAAGTAAATTCGTCGGACACCGTTGTCCGACATCGAGAGCGCAGGAAACTGCGATCTCACCGATTCAATATCGAATTGCATGAGTTATTCCTGTGGTTCCCCGCCCCATTTCTCGCGATGTGCGTCCTCGGCGCGCTGTCGGACCTTGGCGTGCCGGCGCGTCAGCAAAAGTGAGTTCGGGTCACAGACCTCGGCTTTGATTATCCCGAGGTCACAGGCGGCATCGAACAGGCTTGGATACCAGCGTTCCCAGTTGGGTAACAAAGATTCGACTTGGTCGCGAAGAGACATAGCCCGAATGTAACCGAGCGCTCCGGCCATGACAATCCGAAAGCTACTCCTCCAACGAGCGCAGCCCAAGCAGGCATGCCACCAGTACCATCGCGCCCAGAATGATTGTCTGCGCCTGCGGAATCAACGTTATTGTCGAATTAACTAATTCCGGCGGGACCATCGATGACAATCTGGCAACGATAGTCACGACACCTGTCAGCGGCTTGATGGCGATCGCGCCACCAATGAGCGCCGCTACCGGTACCGCCAGGCGCCGCAGCCAAAGCCCACGACGGACCCTCCGGACTACCGACGCGCTGAAGCCGTCATCTGCAATCGGCGCTGCGTCAAACATCGACTCAAGCAGCCGGTCCTCTGCATCTTTGATTTTTTCAGCCATGTTGATGATCTTTGATGTCAAAACTTGTCCTGATCTTCTGTTTACCACGAAATATTACCGATTTCACGCTGCCCACCGGCATTGACGTCGCATCGCTGATCTCCCGGTGTGAAAGGCCGCAGGCGTACGACATGATCATGATGGCCCGTTCTTCCTCGTCGAGTACGGCGAGTAGCTTGTCGAGGTCTGTGACCTCGTTCCGACTGTACCGTATACTGGCGTGAATCCGTTTCCATCGCATGTCCCATCTGTTCCAGGATTTCCGAATAGCGTTTCGACTTTCGCTTGGACTGCAAGAACGTCGTGTAAGCAACCTTAAGCAGCCAACCGATAAACGAACCACGACCCGAATACGTGTGCATCTTGTCCCAGGCGTGCATGAAGCAGTCCTGGGACAGGTCATCCGCTGCCGAAGTATCACCCGCCAGCTTGCGCAGGAAGTTTCGAACCTGCGACTGGTGGCGTCGCACAAGCTCGCCGAAGGCCACCGTGTCCTGTCTGGATACGATTCTTGCGACGAGCTCATGGTCTTCAATCCTGCTCAATGTCGAAATTCCGGTTATTGGCTATTGATCAGCTATCGATGTCGATCGGTGAACCTATGCAGAATCATATAGGCAATACCGATCGCAAACGGAAACGCTGCGCCAGCCAGGAGACCGCGAAGCGCATCTTCATCCGGTACCGCGAATCCGATTAACACGAGACCGACGGCAAGCGCTAACCAGATTACGCCCAGGCGCAGATCCTTGTCTTTGCTTGCTCGCGGATGGCCCAGCCGGTCAATAATCTCCGGCGTAAGTTCGTGGCCTTTTTCGAGCGCAACACGAAACGTCTCCTGCATTTCACGTCGCGCACGATATCGAAACCAGAATAATGTACAAAAAACGACCGTCAGCCCCACGAACATTACGATCGGGATTAATTCTTCATTCACTGTATTTCTCCATTTCCAGTCAAACGGGTGCTTTCACCCGGTAGATGCGCGCCACAACAGTTTTGGATGCAATCAATTAAGCTTTTGTTTTTGTTGACATAATAATAGCAGCGTTCACGCTAGCACAGCTTGGTGCGACCATTCGCACCCGTGTCATACGAAATGACCCGCAAGTCAACCAACCAGCAAGGGAAGCGTTGATAAAAGCCAGGGGCCGCCGATCTATCATGTACTCAGGAGTCACCGTGACGACCAAGAACGCTGTTATTGCCGCCAATCGATTCGGCCTGGGCGCCCGGCCAGGGGATTTGTCGAGGATCGGTGGAAACGCCGCATCCTGGCTGATGGATCAATTGCAGGGCCCCTCGCGGCTACCCGCCGACATCCGCGGACTCCCGAACTCCGCCTCGGTGCTTATCGAGGTACAGGACGTTCGCCGCGAGCGGCGCGAAGTGCGACAGGCCAGTGACCTCGATGCTGATGTTGTTGAGGCCTACGGAAAACTCGTTCGACACCACTACGTCGAACAAACCGCGGCACGTTACCGTGCGGCCGCTGTATCCAACACGCCGTTTCACGAGCGCCTCGTCCACTTCTGGTCGAATCATTTCGCAGTTTCAGCGGAAAAACAGCCGATGCCCGCAATCGCCGGCCTGTTCGAAAATGAAGCCATCCGACCCAATGTGAGCGGCAAGTTCGCCGAGCTGCTGCTTGCCGTCGAACAGCACCCCGCGATGATTATTTATCTCGACAACCAGCGCTCAGTCGGGCCGAACTCGACTCTTGGCAAGCGCGCCAACCGCCGGCAGAGCAAGCAGGCATTCGGCCTGAATGAAAACCTGGCGCGCGAAATTCTGGAATTGCATACATTGGGTGTTGCCGGCGGCTACACGCAGCAGGACGTCACGACCTTTGCGAAAGTCATTACGGGATGGTCGATCGGAGGAGCCAATGAACGCGGACGATTCGCCGATGGTGATCCGGGGAAATTCGAATTCCGCGAAAACATCCATGAGCCCGGTGACCAGACAATACTCGGGAAGAAGTACCGTTCGGCGGGCATCAGGCAAGGAGAGACTGTGCTGCGAGACCTGGCGGCTCACCCATCGACCGCCAGATTTCGTGGCCACGAAGCTCGCCCGGCACTTCGTCGCCGACGAGCCGCCGGTCTCGCTCGTGGACAAACTCACGGAAACCTACATCGAAAACGACGGCGACTTGCCCGCTGTGTACAAGACGTTGATCGCAGCGAACGAGCCGTGGGTTGAGACCCGCAGCAAGTACAAGACACCGCATGACTTCGTGATATCGACATTGCGAGCATTCAATCATATACCCGACAATTCCCGGTTCATCGTCGGCGCTCTCGATCTCATGGGGCAGACTCCATTCCGTCCGGGTTCGCCCGAAGGTTGGCCGGACACTGCGCAGCAGTGGGGCGGTGCCGACGCACTGTACAAGCGCATTGAATGGTCGAACACCGTCGCTCGAGCTGTCGGTTCACGCGTCAACCCTGTTGAACTGGGGGACGCTGTGCTTGGCCCCGCGTTCAACCCGGAAACACGCAAGGCCGTATCACGCGCCGAGAGCCTGGCGCAGGGCATTACTCTGTTTCTCGCCTCGCCCGATTTTCAGAGGAGATGAGCATGTTGACGCGCAGAGAGATCATCAAAGCGCTGGGACTGATGGCCGCGGCAAGCAGCCCACCGGGCCTCGCGTTTGCAGCCGTCGAAACAGAAGCACGCTTTGTGCTTGTCGTCCTGCGCGGCGCCGTTGACGGTCTTGCCCTCGCAGCACCCTACGGTGACGGTAACTACCACCGCGTGCGCGGAGAGCTGGCGCTGTCGACGCCAGGGCACGCGAACGGGCTCCTCAAGCTCGATGGTCTTTTCGGGCTACATCCGTCGCTCCAAGGCCTCTATCGCCACTTTCAGGACAATGAAGCGGTCGTAATTCACGCGGTTGCAAGTCCGTATCGCGAACGTTCGCATTTCGACGGGCAGGACATACTTGAGAACGGTGCGGCGCGTGTCGGTGCGCTTCGCGATGGCTGGCTCAATCGCGCGCTCGGATCCCTCGACAGGGATACGGAACTTGCGATTGCGCTGGCGCAGAATGCGCCTCTTGTCCTTCGGGGCAACAACGCGGTGACGAGCTGGGCACCGTCCCGACTGCCCGACGCGGACGAAAACACGATTGCGCGCTTACGGCGCCTCTATACCGACGACGATTTCTTCTCGAGTCGACTTGAGCAGGCGCTGAAGTCACAAAATATTGCCGGTAGCGCGGCAGGAACGGCCGATTCCAATGTGCGCGGCAATGAGGCGACGCAGTTCGCGGAACTGATGCGGGCCGCAGCGCGCTTTCTTACTGCAGACAAGGGGCCGCGAATCGCAGTCGTCGAACTGGGCGGGTGGGATACGCACGCAAACCAGGGCACGCATGACGGGGCACTGGCCAATCGTTTTGCGGCGCTGGATGCAGGTCTTGTGAATCTGCACGCGGGCCTCGGGGAAACCTGGAGACAAACGGTTGTCGCCGTGGTCACTGAGTTTGGCCGCACGGTTCATGTGAATGGAACACGCGGTACCGATCATGGCACCGGGACAGCTGCCGTTCTGGCTGGCGGTGCTATCAAGGGTGGGCGCGTAATTGCAGACTGGCCCGGCCTGGCGCCAAAAGATCTCTACGAGAACCGCGATTTGCGACCGACAACTGACATCCGCAGCGTATTCAAGGGCGTGCTGAAAGACCACCTGGGTATCTCGGCTGTAACCATTGAACGTGAAGTATTCCCCGGCAGCGCGCCAGCGAAACCGATGCGAGACTTGATCGACGTTTAGACCCGGACGAGCATATCCGGCGTTTAAACCGGATATGAAGCCATTTAGCTATCTCCAGGATCCTCGCTACTACCAGATCGCCGTATTGACGTCGCTCGTCTGCTTCGGTGTGCTGGTGCTGGATTTCGGCATTCGCTGGCAGAACGCCGTCACCATCGTGGCCACCGCACTGCTTGCGCAATTCCTGGGAACGCTTCACGCGCGCCTGCCACGTTTCGATCCGCTCAGCCCGCTGATCACATCGCTCTCGTTAACACTGTTGCTGCGCACGGATCAGGTCGGGCTGGCAGCAGCGGCTGCCGCTATCGCGATCAGCAGCAAGTTCCTGATCCGTTTTCGCGGCAAGCACGTATTCAACCCGGCGAACCTGGCACTGGTTACGCTGATGCTGGCAAGCAATCAGGCCTGGGTTTCGTCAGGACAATGGGGCAGCGCTGCCATCGGCGCATTCATGCTTGCATGCCTCGGTTTTCTGGTCCTGACACGCGCAAAACGTGCAGAGACGACAATCGCATTCCTGCTTATCTACGCGGCGTTGCTGTGCGGCAGGGCTTTTTGGCTCGGTGACCCGCTCGCGATTCCGCTGCACCAGTTGCAAAACGGTGCGTTGTTGATCTTCGCGTTCTTCATGATTTCTGATCCAAAGACGACGCCGAACACGCCGTTCGGTCGGGTGCTGTTTGCGGCCACCGTCGCCGTCATCGCCTTCACCATCCAGTTTGTTTACTACGAGCCGAACGGTCCCATCCTTGCGCTGATCGTTTCCGCCCCCACCGTGCCCATAATCGACACGCTCATGCGTGGTCAGCTTTATCAATGGAAGCGATCGTTCGCTCGCACCGAGAAAAATATCAAAGGAGTTTATCGATGAAAATTCTGATATCCAGTTACCGCAGCCTTGTTAACGATTGTCATTACGACATCTGCCCAGGCCTTTTGCGGTTTCTACGTGGCACGCGCTGATACCAGCCTGTTCAATCGCGCGTCCCAGGTTGTCCTGGTCCGAGACGGCGACCGGACCGTCATTACAATGGCCAACGATTTCGAAGGCGAAGTTGCCGACTTTGCGGTCGTCGTGCCGATCCCAACGATGATTGAGCGCGAGCAGATCAACGTTGGCGATCGCGCGATCGTCCAGCATCTGGACGCTTACACATCGCCGAGACTCGTTGAATACCACGACCCGGATCCCTGCATGCTGGATGAGCGCATGATGCGGATGGAGGCGGACATGGCATCTCGGCCTAAGGCCAGTGCCGATCTGAAGCGCGCAGCTCGTTCACAGGGTGTCACGATCGAGGCCAGCTACACGGTGGGCGAGTACGACATCCTGATTCTCTCAGCCGCGCAAAGCGACGGGCTAATTCGTTGGCTTAACGACAATGGCTATCGCATTCCCAAGGGCGCCAGGCGCGTCGTCGACAGTTACCTGAAACAAGACATGCGTTTCTTCGTCGCCAAGGTCAATATCGAGGAGCAGTCGAAGCTGGGTTACCAGTACCTTAGACCGCTGCAGGTAGCTTACGAAAGCAACAAGTTCATGCTTCCGATCCGTCTTGGCACGCTGAACGCCAAGGGCAAACAAGAGCTCTACGTGTATGCGCTCACGCGAACCGGGCGCGTCGAGACGACAAACTACAGAACCGTGAAGCTCCCAACTAACACGGAGGTCCCTGAGTTCGTGCAGGACGAATTTGCCGATTTCTACCGGGCAATGTTCGAAAAGCAGACCCGATCAGAAAACGAGCGTGCCGTTTTCCTCGAGTATGCGTGGGACATGGCATGGTGCGACCCTTGCGCTGCCGACCCCTTAAGCGCAAAAGAGCTGCGCCAGCTCGGCGTGTTCTGGGTCGACGGTAACGAGGCAAGCGGCATGAACAGGATTGCACCTACGCCGGCACAAAACGTTTTCGTAACGCGCCTGCATGTGCGATACGACCGCGAGCATTTTCCGGAAGACCTCGTTTTCCAGGAAACCGGTGACCGGCAAAACTACCAGGGGCGCTACGTCATTCGCCACCCTTGGAAAGGCGCAACTCGCTGCGATGCGACGCAATATCAAGCGGGTGTGCGCGAACGTCAGGAGCGCGAGGCGCAGCAGCTCGCCAATCTGACAGGCTGGGATATCGACGATATTCGCGCGAAGATCCCGTTCGCCGGCGGCGAGCGACCCAAACCCGGGAAAGAACCCTGGTGGAAGCGAATTTGGGGTTAGCTGATTTCCGGGCTAGCTGTTGCGCGCTTTCCAGGCCTGGATAAGCTCAGCTTCGCGCGCAGCATCCAACCCCGCACGTAGCTTGGCGGTGCGCTCTGCCGGCAGCGTGTCCCACCAGGTCAATATGTCCCGCAGGGTTTCACGCGCCGGCCTGTTTCGCAGGCCGGTTTTTATCGCACGCTGTGCACTGAAACCTCCGCTTGAGGCATCCGGGCCGGTAGACGGATGCCAGATCGGCAGCCCGCGCCCGCCGATCAGCCCTTGCTCGTAGGCAAATTCCTCGCTAATCCAAACAGGATCGACTGCAGCGGCAGTGAGCGCCTGGCAATCATCGAAAAGCATGCCCATGGTGTAAGCACCGGCAGGATTGGTCATGTTATAGATGCCGGAGATATCTTGCTCAAGACAGTCGACGGTGAAGTTCGCGAGGTCCCTGACATCAATCAACTGGATAGCGTCACCGGTCGTGCCTGGCCAAATCATTTCTCCGCCTCGACGCGTCCGTATGGGCCAGTAGGAAAACCGATCCGTGTGATCGCCCGGACCCGCGATGTAGTTCGGTCGCAGTATCGTAAGCCGATCGCCATCTACTTCGGCGGCCGCCCGCTTTTCACACAGCGCTTTGAGCGCACCGTAAGTATCGCCGGTTACTTCTTCGATAGATTCGTCGTCAATTGTCGCGAGCGGCGAGTCTTCGTCATTCCGGATAGTAAAGTCCGCGTAGACCGAGAGGGTGGATATGTACAAATAACGGTGCGTACTTTTCGCCAGCAGCCGTGCCGAGTCCTGAACGTGCCGCGGGACATAACCCGAGTTGTCCACCGTCGCATCCCAGCTGCGGCCTTCAAGGCCTTGCAGCCCTCCGTCACGGTCCCCCTTTATAGTCTCTATGTCGGGGAATAAATCGCTATTGGTTCGACCTCGATTGAACAGGGTTACCGAATGCCCCCGCCGCAACATCTCACGAACCATGTGCGGACCGATAAACCCCGTCCCACCGAGCACCAGGACGCTGAGAGGTTTGTGCTGCTTTTCGTGTTCTGTGGCTTGCCCCGGTTCTGGCAGACCGGCCGCAAGAGCGGCGCCTGCCGCCACGCCTGTCTTGATGAACTGACGTCTGCTGCTTTTCATTTTTTCGCCCTCTTCGCGACGCTGGCTAGCGGTAACGCCTTTGTATCTTCGCCAGCTCTTTTTTTCCAGGATTCAATTCGTCGAGCGGCAATTTCGATAGCGGCGTATCCACATTACCCATGAGCTCATGCATTTCATCACGAGACTCGTTGACATACAGCAGGCCCGTTGTTATTTCACCAGCATTGAATCTTTCACGAAGGTACTTAAATGCGGCTGCCCGGCTGGTCGGATCGTAACCACCATCGACCTTGCGCAAGACGATCGTGTCGCCACCATGCAGATGAATCGGCATGGCATCGCCCTCCGCATAGGACGCTTTGATTTCTTCGGACGGATGAATGTAGTCGACGTTAACGACGTGATGGTAATGCTCTCGCGTGTGCGCGTAACTCTTGGTGGAGCCCTCGTGATCGTTGAATGTGACACAAGGACTAATAACGTCAACAAGGGAAAACCCCGAGTGCAAAAGCGCGCCCTTCAACAGGGGTACAAGTTGTTCCTTGTCACCTGAGAAACTGCGCGCAATATAGGTCGCCCCGAGACTCAGGGCTGTGCTGACCGGGTCTATTGGCTCCTGCGTATTCGCCATTCCCTTCTTCGGCAAGCTGCCAATATCAGCGGATGCGGAAAACTGACCCTTGGTCAGTCCATACACGCCATTGTTCTCAATGACATAACACATATTCAGGTTGCGCCGGATGGCGTGGACGAACTGACCGACGCCAATGGATAAAGAATCACCGTCGCCGGAGACACCAATGTACATGAGGTCCCGGTTTGCCGCGTTGGCACCCGTCGTGACAGACGGCATGCGCCCATGAACCGAGTTAAAGCCATGTGACTGACTGACGAAATACGCCGGGGTTTTTGACGAACAGCCGATGCCACTCATCTTCGCGAGCATATGGGGTTCGATGTCGAGTTCGAACACCGCCTGAATGATCGCCGCAGTGACCGAATCGTGCCCACAGCCTGCACACAGTGTCGAAACGACACCCTCATAGTCTCGAGATGTGAGTCCTAGCTTGTTCTTCGGCAACCCGGGATGAGAAATCTTGGGTTTTGCTATATAGGTCAAAGTCGTTCGCCCCTTGTCAGGCTGCGCGCCCTTTCGCGATTTCTTCGAGTACCCTGTCAACGACGAACCCGGCGTTGATAGGCATGCCGTCATAGTGCAACAAGGACACCAGTTTTTTCTGATCGGCGTCTATGTCATTGATCAAAAGTGCGCGAAGCTGCGCGTCGCGATTCTGCTCGACCACGTATACCACGTCGTGTTTGTCAATGAAGTCACGCACCGCGTCCGTAAATGGAAACGCTTTGACACGGCAATAATTGAGGCCAATATTTTTTGAATCGAGGCGGTCAAGTGCTTCCTTGCAGGCACCATCGCCACTACCCAAGGTAAGAATTGCGGCCTTGTTGAATTTAGAAAAGCGAATTTCCGCATCGGGCACCAGCGTACGCGCCGTCTCCCACTTGACGAGGAGCCGGTCAAGCACCTCCATGTACTCGTTTGAATCCTCGGTGTATCCGCCAAGCTTGGTGTGACCCGACCCGCGCGTAAAATACGCGCCCTTGGGATGCACTCCCGGGAGCGTTCGGTACGGGATGCCGTCGCCATCAACGTCGAGGTAACGATAGAACTTCTCCATCTCCTCAAGTTCTTCTGCACCCAAGACCTTGCCACGATCCGGTACGTAGTCTTCGTCCCATTCCAGCTCCGGCACCATCCAGTCGTTCATGCCGATGTCGAGATCGGACAGCACCATAATCGGCGTTTGCAGGCGCTCCGCCAGGTCGAACGACTGTACCGCCATAGTGAAACACTCCGCCGGGTCAGCGGGAAACAGCAGAACGTGCATAGTGTCGCCGTGCGACGCATAGGCGCAGCTCATGATGTCGCACTGCTGCGTGCGCGTCGGCATGCCGGTCGACGGACCAACTCGCTGCACGTCGAAGATCACCGCCGGGATCTCGGCGTAATACGCGAAACCGATGAACTCGCTCATTAATGAGATACCCGGTCCGCTGGTCGGCGTAAACGACCGAGCGCCCATCCAGTTGGCACCTAGCACCATGCCAATGGCCGCCAATTCGTCTTCCGCCTGGATGATGCAGTAGGTTCGTTTTTCGGTCTCCGGGTCGATCCGGTAGTGCAGGCAAAAATCGCGGAAAGCGTCCATCAAGGACGTGGACGGGGTAATCGGATACCAGGCTCCGACTGTCGCCCCGGCGTACATACACCCTAATCCAGCCGCCGTATTGCCATCAATGACAATGTGGCCGTTCGTCGCGTTCATCTTTTCGACGCGTTTCGGCAGCGGGCACGGGAAACTTTCCATCGCGAAATCGTAGCCCAGGCGTATCGCCTCCATATTGGAAACGATCAGTTGTTTCTTGGCCGCGTAGGTCTCTTCGAGTAATCCGGTGATGATATCGAGGTCGATATCGAGTAACGCCGCAATAGCACCCACATAGGCGATGTTCTTCATCAGGATGCGGGCCCTGGCACCGTTGAAATGCTGGTTGCACATCCTGGAAAATGGAATGCCGATGACCGTAATGTCGTCTCGATTCAACTGTCTGCTGCGTGGCCACGTAGAGTCATAGACCAACCAACCGCCGGGTGTCACCTCAGCCATATCTTGCTCGTAGGTCTGAGCATTCATGGCGACCATGACGTCGACGCGATTAGAGCGCGACTGGTAGCCGTCGCCCGTTACACGTATCTCGTACCATGTGGGCAGGCCCTGAATATTCGACGGGAAATAATTCTTGCCGACTACCGGCACCCCCATTCGAAAGATCGACTTCCTCAGCAGCCCATTCGCACTTGCGGAACCAGTGCCGTTAACTGTACCTATCTTGATAACAACGTCGTTTACGGTAACCACACGAAACCCTTTATGTGCCTGCGCTGCCTGTAGCGGTCTTGGGCTGTTCGACCGGCGATTCGTCCTGCGCATACGGCACCAGAATCGTCGATTTCTGCATGTCCCACGCCCCTGTCGGACAACGCTCAGCACAAAGACTGCAATGGACGCACAGATCCTCGTCTTTGACCATGACACGGGCCGTATGCGGCAGCTCGGCAGAGACATACAAGGCCTGTTCCAGATTTTCCGCGGGTGCCGACAACCGGGTACGCAGCTCGTCCTCATCACCATTTGGCGTAATGGTTAGACAATTCACCGGACAGATATCGACACACGCGTCACACTCGATACACAAGCTCTCGGTGAACACGGTCTGGATATCACAATTCAGACAACGCTCAACCTCCTCGATGGTTTGTTCCACGGTGAACCCGAGTTCGACTTCGATATTCAGCTTCTTGAACCGTTTCTTGAGGTCGACATGCGGCATCAATCGTCGTGAAGCCGGGTTGTAGTCGTTCGAATAGCTCCACTCATGCATGCCCATTTTCTGGCTTGCCAGGTTTAGTCCCGTGGGCAGCCTGTCTTCGATATTTTCGCCGTGGCAGTACCTGTGTATGGAAATAGCCGCTTGATGCCCGTGCTCAACGGCCCAGATGATGTTCTTCGGGCCGAACGCCGAATCGCCGCCGAAGAAAACTCCTTCCCTGCCGCACATCATCGTGGTCTCATCGACGACGGGACATTCCCATTTGTCGAACTCGATTCCGAGGTCGCGCTCTATCCACGGAAACGCATTGTCCTGTCCGATCGCCAGCACGACGTCGTCGCACGGAATAATCTTCTCACCGGTTACCCGACCGCGATCGATCCGCCCGTTTTCGTCGACCGCGTATTCCATCAACTCGAACTTCATGCCAACCAGCGTTCCATTCTCGAAAACGAATTCCTTCGGCGAATGATTAACCAGGATCTCGACGTTCTCTTCCTCGGCATCGTCCAGCTCCCAGGCCGATGCCTTGAAGAAGCCCCGGGGCTTGCGTGCCATAACTTTCACGTCTTTGGCGCCGAGTCGCAGCGACGTCCGGCAGCAGTCCATCGCGGTGTTGCCGACGCCGATGATCAGTACGCGCTCGCCAATCGATTCGATATGCTCAAAAGCAACTGACTCGAGCCATTCGATGCCGATATGAATGCGATCTGAATCATAGCGGCCCGGAATCTCAAGATTCTTGCCACGCGGTGCGCCCGTGCCAACGAAGACGGCATCAAAACTTTCGTCAAGCAGATTCCTGAGACTTTCAATCGGGTGATTCAGCTTGAGGTCAACTCCCATATCAAGGATGTACCCGATTTCCTCGTCGAGAACCTTTGGCGGCAGACGGAATCGCGGGATATTTGTACGCATCAAGCCGCCGGTCGTATCCAGCGCCTCGAATATGGTGACGTCGTAGCCAAGAGGACGAAGATCGTTCGCGACGGTCAAAGAGGCACAGCCTGCGCCAATAAGTGCAACTCGCTTGCCATTACTCTGCAGCGGCGGCTTAGGCAATCGGTCCGTGATGTCATCGCGATGATCAGCCGCGACACGCTTGAGGCGGCAAATCGCGACCGGCTTGTCCTCGACGCGGCCGCGACGGCAAACCGGCTCGCAGGGACGATCACAGACTCTTCCGAGGATGCCTGGAAATACGTTGGACTTGCGGTTTTCCATGTACGCATCGCTGAACTGCCCCTGGGCAATCATGCGAATGTACGCCGGAACGTCGGTATGGGCAGGACAGCCCCACTGACAGTCTACGACCCTGTGGAAGTACTCGGGATTAGCAGTATCTGTTGGCTTCATTCCGATGACTAACCGGTACAGTCCCTCTTGCCGGGTACATGGTGCAGTCCCTTAAGTGGCGCTAGCATAACGGGATCGGTAGGAAAGTAAACAGTTTGGGGCGCGTCTTATCGTGCTCGCGTAAATTCGAGGCGTCGACCCGCAATATTTCCTGTAAGGCTTCCGTCGCGATACACGACTTCGCCGTTAACGATTGTCGTGTCGATGGATGCGGAAAATTCGTGCCCCTCGAAGGGCGACCACCGACATTTACTGAGCAAATTGCCGTTGCTCACTTTGTAGGGTTTGGCGGGATCAACCATCACTAAGTCGGCGAACCAGCCTTCGCGCACGTATCCACGCTCGGTCACGCCGAATAAATCGGCGGGTGCATGACTGACTCGGTCGACCAACAGCTCAATACTTATCTCACCCTTAGCCACGAGATCAAACAAAATCAGCAATCGCATGTTGCACCAGTGGCAGACCCGCGGGAGCCTTAAAGTAGCTCGCGGTTTTTTCGCTGATCGTATGAGGCGCATGGTCCGTCGCAACGATGTCAATACGCCCTTCGTTCAACGCAGCTATCAACGCTGCTCTGTCATTCGCGCTCTTGATCGCCGGGTTGCACTTGATCTTCATTCCAAGCTCTTCGTAGCGAGATTCATCGAACCAGAGATGATGCACGCATACCTCTGCGGTGATTCGCTTCTTCGAACGATGCGCCTTGGAAAACAACGGCATCTCTATTGCGGTCGTCAAATGCAGGACGTGCAGCAAGGCGTCATAACGTCGTGCCAGATCAATGGCCATGCTCGACGAAGCGAGGCAGGCTTCCGCCGAGCGGATTTTCGGATGTTCGCTTAGCGGCACATCCTCGCCAAACTTTGCACGTGCTTTCGCCTCGTTATCCCAGATTGTTGGCGAATGTTCGCAATGCGTCGCTACCATTATCGGTGAATGCTCGAACATCTTTTCGAGGACCGCCGGATCATCGACGAGCATGTCGCCCGTTGACGCCCCCATAAACGCCTTGACACCGCAAGCCTCTCCGACCTCGAGTGCTTTGATCTCTTCGATGTTTCCGTTTGTGGCACCGAGGTAGAAGCCATAGTTGGCGGTGCAACGACCTTCCGCAATTGCGTATTTGTCCACCAGCGCCGCCCTGGTTGTCGTTTGCGGATTAACATTCGGCATATCCATGAAACTCGTTATGCCGCCGGCCGCCGCGGCCGCCGATTCGCTCTGGAGATCGCCCTTGTGCGTCATCCCCGGTTCACGAAAGTGCACCTGGTCGTCGATCATACCTGGCAACAGAAACTTGCCTGCCGCATCGATGAGTTCGGCCCCGGCCGGCAACGACAGTCCAGAATCGATCCTGGCGATCCGGTCACCCTCGATCAGTACATCCGCGTCATGAATCTGTCCTTCGTTGACGAGGCGGGCGTTCGAAACAAGCATCTTTTTCAAGTTGGAATCCTGAAATCCAAGAAAAGCACCGAATTTTCGGTCGCCGGTCTGCATTATGAAAGGATGAGGCGATGATTACCATGGCGAGTGCCTTTGCGGACGGCCGCGTGGTGTGCGATAACCGCAAGAGTACTCACCGCCACGGGACGCAATGAACCCTACCGACTATCTGGATTTGATCCGTAACGCAAAGGTCTACGACGTTGCGCTCAGATCGGCGCTCGAGCCGGCCATCAATCTGTCGAAACGTCTCAATAACCGAATCCTGATGAAGCGCGAGGACCTTCAGCCTGTGTTCTCGTTCAAGCTGCGCGGCGCCTACAACAGGATCGCGGCGCTCGGGCCCGAGGAATTGAAGCGCGGTGTAATTTGCAGCTCGGCCGGCAATCATGCGCAGGGCGTCGCCTGGCGGCGAAACGGCGCGGCGTTCGCGCCGTAATCGTGATGCCGGTGACCACGGCAAAGATAAAAACGGATGCCGTTCGCGCCCTGGGCGGCGAAGTTGTCCTCCATGGCGATGCCTATGACGATGCTTACGCACGGGCGCTTGAACTGTCCGAGCAGGAAGGGCTGGTCTTCATTCACCCCTTCGACGATCCCTATGTCATCGCGGGACAGGGCACGATCGGCGTCGAGATCCTTGAGCAGGCCGAAAACGACATTGATGCCATTTTCGTGCCTATCGGAGGAGGCGGCCTGATCGCCGGTATCGCGAGCCTACGTGAAGCAGCAGCGGCCGGACATTCGCATCATCGGCGTGGAGCCCGAAGACTCTGCCGCAATGAAATTGTCACTGGAAGCGGGCGAACCGGTCACGCTTGATCACGTCGGCATATTTGCAGACGGCGTCGCGGTTCGGCGCGTTGGCGACGAGACCTTTCGCCTTTGCCAGGAATTCGTCGACGAAATTATCACGGTTGATACCGACCAGATTTGTGCGGGCATCCGTGACATTTTCGAAGACACACGTTCCATCGTCGAACCCGCGGGCGGGCTAAGCATTGCGGCTGCTAAAAAGTACGTTGCCGAACGGGGTGTTACTGGCCAAACACTGGTAACCATAAACTGCGGTGCCAACGTTAACTTCGACCGTCTGCGACATATCGCGGAGCGCGCCGCCGTTGGCGAGCAAACCGAGATGCTTCTCGCGGCGGAAATCCCGGAAGAACCCGGTAGCTTCCGCCGTTTCTGCGAGACTATCGGACGACGCGGTATTACGGAGTTTAACTACCGGTATGCGGATAGAAAAAAGGCGCATATCTTCGTCGGCGTACAGCTCAGCAATGGCATGACGGAACGCCAGTCTTTGATCGAGCGCCTTGCGCGGTGCCGGATTTCCCGGTGGAAGACCTGAGCGACAACGAAATGGCCAAGCTGCATGTTCGGCATATGGTGGGCGGACGCTCGCCGGCGATCAGCAACGAACGCTTGTTCCGCTTTGAGTTCCCGGAACGACCGGGCGCGCTGCTGGACTTCCTTAACGCGATTGGCACCGAATGGAACATCAGCCTGTTTCACTACCGGAATCACGGCTCCGATTATGGCCGCATCCTGGCCGGCATCGATGTGCCACAAGAAGAGACGGCGGAACTCGAGGCCCATCTGGCCGAACTGGGCTATCCGCACTGGGAGGAAAGTGACAATCCAGCCTACCGGCTTTTCCTGTCCTGAAGAGCCCGGGCCGCCGGGTAGCCAGTTCGCAACCATTCCTGCCGTTCACGCATCCAAAAACCACAGGTTGCTATAAACCGAACGACAACCCAGGAAATCATTATGAACTTCAAGGCACTTTTTCTCTTCTTCTGGTTTGTTCTGATTGGCGGCGCTGCCATTGCAGGTGAGCAACACCGGACTCGCATAGAAATCGCGGTTGATGACGATGCAACGAGCGGCCAGACATTCGTTTTTGACAGCAAGGACGCAGGATTCGACATGCTGTTTGTTTCGTAATGACTGGCGGTGGCGTTATGCCACCGGCTTTCTTCACCACATCTCTCGCATACGCGCATTCACATCGATGCGTCTTTTCGAACCCGCACCAAGACGCACTGAATCAGACTCTGGCCTGCCTCGGAAATCTTTGTCCATGGTTGCCAGCAGCTGTTCCGACATGAATCGGCTGCGTGCCCCATAAACGTGCCTGTCGCCGTCGCGTCGCTGCTGCGTAACGTGATAACGAAGTGGTGCAACCAGCGACAACGATTGCTTCGCGCGCGTCATCGCCACGTAAAGAAGGCGTCTCTCTTCATCGATCATTGCAGGCTTGCCGGTCGCGAATTCCGATGGAAAATTCCCGTCCGATACATTCAATACGAAAACCGATTGCCACTCCTGACCTTTCGCCGAATGCACGGTCGACAGGATCAGGTAGTCCTCGTCCAAAAGAGGATCCCCGGCAAGGTCACCGGCTGCGCTCGGTGGATCCAGCGTCAACTCGGTCAGAAAACGCTCTCGAGTCGGGTAGCGGCCAGAGATTTGTTCTAGCTGCTCGAGATCGGCTTCGCGAGTTTCCAGGCCATCATACAGGCGTTCAAGATGCGGCTGGTACCAGCGCCGCACCTGAGTGAGCTGCGTTTGCCAACCGTGGTCATCGAATTCTGCGTCCGAGAGGCCTGCCATCAATGCGCAAAAGGCCGACCAGTCAGCCCCGGCAGCGGCGGGCGGGCGGCATTCTCGCAACGAGGAAAAAACATGGTCGGCGACTGCCATATGTTCGAAACAACGTGCAGCATTTGCCGGACCCATTCCCGGTAGTAACTTCAGTACGCGGAACGCGGCGACTTCGTTTTTCGGATTCTCAGCCCACTTCAGAACCGACAGCAAGTCCTTGACGTGCGCCGCTTCCAGAAATTTCAATCCGCCGTATTTCACGTACGGAATGTTGCGACGCACGAGCTCGAGCTCGAGACGATCGCTGTGATGTGATCCGCGAAACAGCACAGCCTGTTCTTTAAGCTCCACGCCAAGTTCGCGGTTCCTGAGGATCTCGGTAACGACATATTCGGCCTCGGCATCGCCGTCTTCGACCGTGACGTATCGCGGCTTGCAACCGTCCGATCGATCCGAAAACAGATTCTTCCGGTACTGCCTCTCGCTTTCTGCGATCAGACAATTCGCGCTGTCGAGTATGGGTTGCGTCGAACGGTAGTTTTGTTCGAGCGTAATGACCCGTGCTGACGGTATGTACTGATCCGGAAAGCCGAGGATGTTCTCCACTTCCGCGGCTCGAAAAGAATAGATCGATTGCGCGTCATCCCCGACGACGGTAACACCATCACCGTCAGGCTTAAGCGTGTTGATAATCTTTGCCTGCACGAGATTCGTATCCTGATATTCGTCCACCAGTATGTGGTCGAACCACGATCCGATTTCGTCCGCGAATTCCTTTTCGGCAACAAGATGGTTCCAGTAAAGCAACAGGTCGTCGTAGTCGAGCGCCTGACTCTGCTGCTTGCGAAGAACGTAATACCTGAATAATTCGCTTAGCTCATCAATCCAGTCGCTGCACCAGGGATAGGTCTCGTCCAGCGTATCCGCCAAGGTCTTCTGCGTGTTCACGCATCGCGAGTAAATAGCAAGGCACGTGTCCTTTTTCGGAAATCGGCGCGCAGCACGCGTCAATTTTTGTTCGTGGCGCACAACGTCCATGATGTCAGCCGCGTCTCCCCGATCCAGCACGGAGAAACCGGGATCCAGGCCCAGATTGTGCGCGTAGCGACGCAGCAGCCGATTCGCGACCGAGTGAAACGTCCCCGACCATGGCAATCCGCTCGACGGCAAAGGCGACGATGGAATGCCTGCAACCGATGCACGCACGATCGATTCGACGCGTCGCGTCATCTCCTGCGCCGCCCGCCGTGTAAAGGTGAGCAGCAAAACGCGCTCGGCGCTCACGCCGGACATCAGCAAGTGCGCCACGCGGTGTGCCAACGTCATCGTCTTGCCGGTACCAGCGCCCGCGATCACGAGTAGGGGGCCGGCCCGAACGCCGCGGCCGGCGCTGACCTCACCGTATTCGGCTGCAAGGCGCTGCGCCGAGTTAAGGATGCTCATGGGATCGTCTTGCTGCAGAGCTTGCTGCACGATGGCCTCCGCAAAAGTCTGTATTTTTATACAGTACTGGATGTATTTACAAGGTCGGCAGCAGGAAATCCTCAATCGCTCTCGCCAGGGCACCGGGCGCTTCGAAGTGCAGCATGTGGCCTGCGTCCTCAATTACTACGCTCGGACAGCGCGGAAACGGGAGTGCAGTGGCATCATCGAATTCACGTCCAAAATGGCTGTCACTGCCGACGACCACCAGCATTTCAGCGGTAATGGCCCGCCAACAGGCCTCTGCCTCGGCGCGGCGGTACAGGACCGGGTTCGGCAACTTATGGCGCGGATCGGCGCGCAGCCGGACGATACCATCGGATCCTGGTACCGCCCATTCGTTGGCAATGTACGCGGCCTCGGCAGTCCCCAACCTTGGATGGCGCTTCGTGATGCGATCGGCCAGCGCGTCGAGGTCGGCGTATTCGGAGAAGAGTTGCGCCTCTTTTGCACCTTCGATCCACGCGCGAAATCGCGCTGGTGCATCGGACGGCTTCGAGTCTGGGAGGCCGAAACCTTCAATATTGACGAATGCCTGTACGCGCTCAGGCATCGTCCCCGCATACAACGCGCCTACGTTGGCCCCCATGCTGTGGCCAACCAGCCGAACCGGGTCTCCTGGCGAGATCTGTGCCAGCAATGCATTTAGATCGGCGAGATAATCAGGAAACCAGTAGCTGGTGCACTCGCACGAGGAACGGCCAAAACCGCGCCAGTCCGGTGCGAGCACGTGCCAGTCGGCACTCAAGGCATCGACGACGAATTGAAATGTCGACCCGGTATCTCCCCAGCCATGCAGGTACACGAGCAGTGGCGCATGTCGAACTTCCCCACTCATGGATGCAATAATCAACGCCCCGGATGGAGAAGCTGTGCTCAGCACGCGACACTTTCGGCTGGTAAATTTCATTTCCTCGACATACGCCAATACTTGCACAACACCGTGACGTGATACACACATCAAGATTATCGAGGACGCGAGGACACTACGCTTTTGGGTGTCATGTCGTGTATAAACAGCGTGAATATGCGCAACCCGTATCACGACCCACCTGACGATTGAATTGATGACCTTCGAAATCGCACTGGTCCTAGGAATCCTGGCTATTTCGCTGGTCCTTTTCATTAGCGAAGTCATTCGCATGGACCTCGTCGCGCTGCTGGTCCTCGGCGCGCTCGCGGTAACCGGCCTCGTCGACTCTACAGAGGCGTTCGCGGGCTTTAGCAATAGCGCCGTAATCACGGTCTGGGCGATGTTCATCCTGAGCGAGGGGCTGACACGAACGGGTATCGCCGACATCATCGGCCGGCAGGTGATGCGGATCGGTGGAAAACGCGAGGTGCCGATGATCCTCGTGATCATGATCACTGGCGCCGTACTCTCTGCTTTCATGAACAACATCGGCGTCGCGGCACTCATGCTGCCGGTCGTTGTTGGCGTTGCGCGACGAACCCGTATCCCGGCGTCGCGGCTGCTGATGCCGCTCGCTTACTCCACCCTTCTTGGCGGCCTCATGACATTGATCGGCACGCCGCCCAACCTGCTGATCAGCGAATCCATGGTACAAAACGGAATTACGCCGTTCGGGCTGTTCGATTTTACGCCGTTGGGCGGAGCCGTCATGCTCATCGGCGTGGCGTTTGTCGCGCTGGTCGGGCGATTCCTGTTACCCAAGACCCGCGGCGAACGCGGCAAGCACGTCAGCCAGCGCAGCTTACGGTCACGTTACAAACTGCAGGAGCGCACGTTCATGTTGCGCGTCCCGCGTGGATCGATCCTCGTTGGAAAGTCCCTGGCAGAAAGCCGCATCGGCGCATCGACCGGCCTCATCATCCTGTCAATGCATCGAAACGGCCGCAGCGAGACCTTGCCCAACCGACAATCCATCATTCGGGGCGGCGACGGAATCCTCGTACAAGGCCGCCTTGATCAGTTTCGAGAACTAAGACGCTGGAGTGACCTTGTTATCGAGCGCGAAGCGCCAGTCCTCAAGTCTATGGTCGCCTCTAAAGTGGTGTACGCGTCGGTCACGCTTGCAGAAGGATCACCGGTCGTTTCGGAGTTAGTCCGGCACGCAGCATTTCGCAGCCGATTCGATGTTTTGGTCGTTGGCCTTTTGCGACGTGACGGCTATCGCCTGACCAATCTCGCCTATGTCCCGCTAAAAGCAAATGACAAAGTCCTCGTTCAGGGTGAGATTGAATCGATCGAGCAGCTGGAGAAATTTCCCGACTTCAGCGCGGTTGAGGTCTTCACGCCCAACCAACTCGCGGAAAAATACGATGCCGACGAACGCATGTTCGTTGTTCGGCTGCCCAAGCACAGCGGTCTCGTCGACGAGACGCTGGGCAAGAGTCGCCTCGCCGATGTTTTCGATTTCCGCGTGCTTGCCGTGTTCCGCGATGGCGAACTCAAGGTCATGCCGCGCGGCGACGAGGTCTTGTTGGGAGGCGACCTGCTGCTCATCGAAGGCCAGCACGAGGACCTCGACGTGTTACGCGGACTGCAGGAACTGGAAATCGACACCAAGGTGCCGGTGAATGCGTCCGCATTCGAGTCAGAACGCCTGACATTGATGGATGCGACACTTGATCCACGCAGTTCGCTCGCCGGGAGTTCGGTCGGCGAATTGAATTTTCGCGAACGCTATGGCATCGAGCTTGCCGGTATATGGCGCGAGGGCGAAACCATCGGAACAGAACTGGCGGATGAGCGACTGCAGGTCGGCGATGCCTTGCTGTTGCTCGGTCCACGCGACCGGCTGCAGCTGCTGTCGTCGGACTCCGATTTCCTGGTCCTGACGCCGCTCGGCCAGGAACCCCCTGACACGCGGCGCGCCCCACTGGCTGCAGCAATCATGTTTGGCGTGGTTGTTACCGTAATGCTCGGTTACGCACCCATTTCAATTTCGGCGGTCATCGGTGGAACCGTGATGGTGCTCACGGGCTGCCTGAATATGGAGCAGGCGTATCGGGCGATCGACTGGAGAGCGATTTTTCTGATCGCCGGCATGCTTCCCCTTGGCACGGCGATGCAGGATACGGGCGCCGCAACCTACCTGGCGGACCAGGTCATGGAACTGCTCGGTGATGCGGGCCCGTGGCCAGTGATTATGGGCCTTTATATCCTGACGGCGATGGCAACGATGATTATCCCGACAGCCGCACTGGTCGTCCTGATGTCTCCTATCGTACTATCCGCAATGTCAGATATGGGACTGTCTCCAGAGACCGCAATGATGGCCGTCGCCATGGCAGCTTCCGCCAGCTTCACGAGCCCAATCTCTCACCCCGCGAACATCCTGGTTATGGGTCCAGGCGGATACCGATTTGTTGATTACCTGAAAGTCGGTGTGCCCCTGACGATAGTGGTCTTCATAACAGTCATGGTCTTGTTACCCATACTGTGGCCGCTGGCGCCCGCGCTATAGGGTCCCGGTGCAATAAGAAAACAAGAACAGCAAGTCGAGGAGTATCGCAAGTGACCAATAACGTTGTCATCGCAGGTGCCGGGCATGCCGCCGGTCAGGCCGTCGTCACATTGCGTCATGAGAAGTTTGCCGGGCAGATTATTTTGGTCGGAGATGAGCCTTACCTGCCGTACCAAAGGCCACCGCTGTCCAAGAAATTCCTTGCCGGCGAGATGCCTGCCGAGCGGCTCTACCTCAAGCCTGAAAGTTTCTACGACGACCCCCAGGTTGTCCTTCACCTGAATTCGACAATAACCGCGATCGATCCCGTCGCAAAGACACTCACGATCGAGAACGGCGACGATATCGATTACAACAAACTCATCCTGGCGCTGGGATCACGCGCCAGGACCTTGCCGGTCGAAGGGGCCGATCTAAATCATGTGCACTACTTGCGCAGCATCGCCGACGTAGAGGCCATTCGCGCCGAACTTGATGTCGGGCGGCGCCTGGTCATCATTGGTGCGGGATATATCGGCCTTGAGGTCGCCGCCGTCGCACGCAAGCAGGGCCTGGACGTAACCGTCGTGGAGATGGCCGATCGAGTAATGAGCCGAGTGGTTTCGCCGGAGATATCCGATTTCTATCAAATCGAACATGCGAATCATGGCGTTAAGCTGAAACTGTCCACCGGCGTCACGGCACTGCATGGCAAGAAGCGCGTCAGGCGCGTAGAGCTCGATACCGGTGAAGAAATTCCGGCGGACTTTGTTGTCGTCGGTGTTGGCATCATGCCCAATACTGAACTCGCGGAGCAGGCGGGGCTCGACGTCGCTGACGGCATTGTTGTCGACGACCGCTGCCAAACCAGCAACCCGGACATCTACGCGATCGGTGACTGCACATCTCATCCAAACAGTATCTACGAGCGACGGCTTCGCCTGGAGTCGGTTCACAATGCGCTCGAGCAGGCAAAGACAGCTGCAAACAACCTTTGCGGCAAGCAGGCGCATTACTCACAGGTACCCTGGTTCTGGTCGGACCAGTACGACCTCAAACTACAGATCGCAGGCTTGTCGGATGGCTACGACGATATCGTTATACGCGGCAATCCGGCAGAGCGCTCCTTCGCCTGTCTTTATCTTAAAGAAGGCCGTCTTATTGCTGTGGATGCGGTTAACTCGCCCAGAGATTTCATGCAGTCAAAGTCGCTGATCGCCGCTCATGCCGTGTTGCCAGCTGACGAGTTGGCTGACCCGGACAAAGCGCTGAAGGACCTGGCCACTGACTCCTGAACGCGCGACCCTGGTTATTGGTCGGGTGCTGCGATCTCGACGTTCTCGGAAACCGCGGGCAGCTCGATAAGCAGGCGCCCTTCCGCAGAGACAGGGCCGTTGTCGGCCGAGTACGCACGAGCCGACAGGGACTCAACGCCCAGCATATGCAAGCCTTGCAACGAACCGGTACCGCCAGTCACCGCCGCAGTGCCTAACGCCTCGGGCCCGGCCGTCAGATCACCAATCCAGTTCCCCTTCCAGTTTTTCGCGCCGCTTCGGTACGCCGGCAAGCCGACGTCGCGGAAAAAGGTCCAGTGATTTTCGAATTGCTCAATGAACAGGCTTCCGCGTTCCGGCAAATAGATGTACCAGACGCTATCGACGAGCGCTTCACCTCGCAGCAGTCGGGTGCGTTCAGAAAGCGAGGAGAATTTAACGCCCACGCCGGCGGTCTGGCCACGCGCGTCTCGCATCACCGTCGTCATCGCGCTGGATTGGCGTATGGGGGCCTCCCATAGTTGCAGAACTTTTTCAGGAAATGGCTTCTTTTGCGAGTCACCATCATTCGTGAAAACTATCGCGTCCGAGGGGACATTCGAGAAACTCAGGGTAATGAGCTCCGAGTCCGTCACGGCCAGAGGCGAAATTCCACGGTCGGCAACAAACGGGTTGTAGATCATGGCGGCGGCAAATATCGCCGCGCCGGACACTAACCCGAGCAAAAGTGTAAGCAGGTATTTCATCAGTTCGCTTCCAGGCTGCCGACGAAGGTCGTAACCAGCTCAATGCGCCCCGCAGGAGCGTCCTCTTCGCCAGATGTATCCGGTACCCAGCGCTCCGTCATGACACCGCCGAGCTGACCAAACTCCCGCGACCCTGCGCGAAGCTCGCCCTTGCGATAGCCGCCGTCAAGCGCCTCTGGCCGCATGTTTACAAACACCGAGCCGCGGGCGGGCAAGTGCAGGACCCAGTCAATCACATCCTCCGGACCCTGTTTGGCCGCAGTTCTTGCCGCGACACCAACAACGGTATCCCGTGCGTTGCGAATCTTGAACAGTTCAACCCGAACGTCCTGAAGTAACTCATCCGTTGGCCAATTCGATCCGGCAGGCAAGGGTTCATTGTTGCCGTGCGCGCCAACGAGAACTCGATCCATTGGCACGTTCACATGAAATGACTCGACATTTCTGCCATTAGGTCCAACGGAGACGATAGACGCCTCCCGATGCTGATCGACGACCGGGTACAGGTACAGCGCAGCGGCGGCGCCGGCGACGCCAAGCAAGATTCCTATGATGAATGTCTTCAGCAAAACAGTTCCACCCGGCAACGAGAGCCAGCCAAGACCGGCAACAGGCGCCAAGTTTAGTTAAATTGCACCGTTGGTCACACTGCATCAGCCGGTTTTTGTGACGGAACGCACAACAATGGGGCAGGACACGCGGAAATACGACACTGTGGGGACTCGTCCATACTTCCCTCGAATCGCACAGCGCCGGTACAATGCGCCGCCCGGGACCGCTAACGGCAGGAGCGAGAAAACATGAGCACGCCAATCTGCCTTTGGTCCGGCCCGCGCAATGTTTCCACCGCATTGATGTACAGCTTTGCGCAACGAGACGATATTCGAGTGGTCGACGAGCCGCTGTATGGGCACTATTTGCGCGTGAGCGGCGCCAAACATCCCGCGAGAGACGAAGTCATGGCGTCGATGGTCACCGACGGTGACGCCGTCATGCGCGCGCTCATTGAGCGGCAGCAGCAGGATTCGACCCGCCGCTTCTTTCTCAAACACATGGCTCATCACCTCGTCGATCTCGATCTTGGATTTCTACAAGACACGAGCAACATTTTCCTGATCAGGGATCCGCGCGAGATGTTGCCCTCCCTGACGATTCAGCTTCCGCATGCGACGCTTCGGGACACGGGCCTGAAGCGTCAATGGCAACTTTTCGAAGATCTTCGCCGCGCGGGTCGAGTCGCGGTGGTTCTCGACTCACGTGAATTGCTAATGGACCCGCCCGGCGTCTTGAGAAGACTGTGTGAGTACCTCGGCCTTGAATTCGATCCGGGCATGCTGAGCTGGGAGCCCGGGCCTCGGCCCGAAGACGGCGTCTGGGCGCCGCATTGGTACCATGCAGTTCATCGAAGCACGGGGTTCGCACCTTATCAGCCTAAACACGCGTTTCCCGACCCGCTAGTTGGACTGCTCAACGAATGCCAGCCGTGGTACGACCGATTGTTGGAACACGCCCTGACCGGCCACACACCAGGAGATTTGGAGTGAAACTACCTGACCCACGCAATGCCGACATTCTGGTTTACGTTAATGGACAGCTAAGACCCCGTGCGAACGCCTCTGTATCGGTGTTTGATAGCGTGGTTCAGGGTGGTGACGCTGTTTGGGAAGGTCTGCGCGTCTATAACGGACGCATCGCCGAGCTCGATGGGCACCTGCGACGCCTTCAGGACTCGGCCAGGGCGCTCGCGTTCTCGGACGTGCCGTCATCCGACGATGTACGTGCTGCGATTTTCAATACGCTTGAGGCGAACGGCATGCGTGATAACGCGCATATTCGCCTGACTCTGACGCGAGGCGAGAAAGTCACTTCGGGAATGAACCCGCGATTCAATCAGTCGGGTTGCACGCTGATCGTTCTTGCAGAATGGAAACCACCGGTCTATTCGGACGAGGGTATTCGCGTTATAACCGCATCGACTCGGCGCAACACACCCCAATGCCTCGATTCGAAAATTCATCACAACAATCTGCTCAACAATATCCTCGCGGCAATCGAAGCAAATGTTGCGGGGGCAGACAGCGCGATCATGTTGGACATTAATGGATTCGTGTCCGAAACCAACGACACCAACCTGTTTGTCGTCATAGAAGACCGTGTCCTGACCCCTCATGCTGACAGCTGTCTGCCGGGACTCACTCGGAAAATGATCCTCGATATTTGTGATGCACAGAGACATCGAGGCGGCTGAGCGCAACCTGTCGCTCACCGAGATCTATACCGCGGATGAAGTGTTTACGAGCGGTACGATGGGTGAACTAACCCCCGTGCTGGAGGCCGATGGTCGAATGATCGGCGACGGCAAGGTCGGCCGGATGACAAGCCGGCTGCAAAAACTGCATCGCGACGCTGCTTATGAGAACGGGGTGCCCCTGCCATTCTGAACTAACAGGCCGAGAAGTACCGCTGCAGGTACTGATCCAGGCTGATATCGTCGGCCGCTTCTATCGCGTGTTGGCGCAAAAGGGAATCGGCGACTTCTTTCTCAAACATCGCCCTCCGGGTCTCGTCCAGCGGCGTGATTGCTCCGAAATACTCGCTGTGACGCTTTGCCAAGGCGAGGGTGTATTCAAAGAAACTGCTCTGCGTTTCCTCGAGATCCGCCAGCACACGGGCCGAAGGTGTCTCGTCAACGTTTTCGACGATCTTTAGCATCAGGCGAACCGAGTCAGCATAGCTTTCATTGGCGTCATGCCTGTCTATCACCTCGGCAACGGCCAGGACGTCAGACAGAATCTGGGTAGCCCACGCGCGCAGGGACACGGGCACTCCATCTCTCAACAGGCGGAAATCCGGGTCGCGCCCGTGTTTTGCGGTGCCCGCATGATTACGAGCGAGCTCTTCCAGCCCCTTATCATCCAGGTACGGGCTTTCCTCAAGAAGGCAATAGATCAGGAACGCTTCTACGAAGCGCATCGTATTTTGATTGATGCCTGCCGGATCGAACGGGTTGATATCCAGAGAGCGAATCTCGACATACTCAATACCATCGCGGCGCAGCGCTGCAGTCGGCTGTTCGCCGGACCTGGCAACCCGCTTCGGGCGTACCGGCGAGTAATACTCGTTCTCGATTTGCAACAGGTTGGCGTTCAGCTGCCTGTACTCTCCGTCAACTTTGACGCCGATGTCCTCGTAGGCCGGCTCCGGCGTACATATAGCCTCGCTTAAATCGCTGACATAGTCGTCCAGGCTGTTCAGGGAGATATTGATTTTCGACTGGTTCTGGTTGCTATAGCCGAGATCACTCATGCGCAGCGAAGTGCCAAAGGGTTCGAAATACGTATCGGCGTTAAGCGACTTCAGACTCGACGCGGCTCCACCTGCAAATGACTTGCACAACGCCGGAGAAGCGCCGAACAGGTACAGCACGAGCCACCCCATACGGCGGAAATTGCGAATGAGGTTCAGATATTGATCTGATCGAAATTGCTCCAGTCCCTCGTCAATGCCAAGCACTTGTCTGTACGCAGGCCAAAACTCCACGGGCAAGGAGTAATTGAAATGCACACCGGCGATGACCTGCATTTGCCGACCGTAGCGGTGCCCCAAGCCACGACGATAGATGGTTTTCATGCGCCCGACGTTGGACGGGCCATACTGCGCCAGCGGAATATCATCGTCCTTCGGAATCAGGCACGGCATGCTCGCCGACCAAAGCATCTCACTATCAAGCTGCGAATACGTAAACTGATGGATATCGCAAACACACTGCAACGCCTCCCATGTCGTCGCGAAGGCCGGCGTCACAAACTCCAGTAATGCCTCAGAGAAGTCTGTCGTAATGTAACGGTTGGTTAGTGCGGATCCGAGTCCGGCCGGATGTACTTTCGATGACAAGTAGCCGTTGGGAGCGATGCGTAGCGATTCCTTCTCAACGCCTTTCAGTCCACCGTACAGCGAATCGCTGTTATCGGCGGCAATCGCCGCCAGGCGTTTTTCAAATCGCTGTTTCAACTCTCGTCCTTATGGCAATTGCTCACAGTGCTGAGCCCGCGTGCTGTTTTACCATAAAGCAGCATCCGCGTCTGGCCACACCCGGCTTCGGTCGCTGCGAAGGTATTTTGTCATCAGCCTGTTGCATCCGACACACCGCATTCTTCCTGAAATTTGCTATTCTGCAGCAACCTTATGGACGGTGTAATCGGCGTTGATGTGAAGACAGCCCCGACGGTCAAGACGATTCGAGTGAAGCTGACAGGCTGGCTACTGCTGCTCGTCATGATTGCCGCAACACCCGCACATGCATTCCGCTGCGGAAACAAGATCGTTATTGAGAATATGCACGAACAGCAGGTGCTGAACGTCTGCGGCGAACCCACGTCGGTCCGCCATCTCGGCTACACGGTACGTCAGATCAGCCTGCCCAGGCGGCACAGCCTGATCTCCGGTGGAATCGCTTCGCGCTATGCTGGCATCGATTACTACGCCCAGGAAGTCGTCGTGACAGAGTACATCTACAATTTTGGCCCTCGCAAATTCATGCGGCGGCTGGTGTTTGAGGGTGGCGTTCTCGTAACGATCGAGTCAATTGGCTACGGCTATCGCGAACAAAGCAAGTAGCTATAGCACTGGCGTTTTTGCGTTTCTCATGAACAATTCGGTGCCACTCCCGGTACTATTCACGTTGATCAATCGAAATGACGATTCGGAGCAATGTGCATGAATGAACCAAAGCTGCGTCGCCTGCGCGACCGTACCTCGGGAGCGGCAACGCTTATCAATGAGGGCTGCAAAATCACCGGTCTCATCGGTGGCACTGGCGATTTCTTGATCAACGGTGAAGTCGACGGTGATTGCGATGTCAGCGGCACAATTACCCTGGCGCAAAACGGTCTCTGGCGAGGAACCATCAAGGCCGATGCGGTCATCGTCTCCGGTCACGTAGAAGGCGACATCGTCGCCGTCGGCAAGGTAGAAATAACGGCCTCGGCAAATATAGTGGGAACCGTCAGCGGTGAGGCCATCGCGGTGGCCGAAGGTGCCGTAATTGAGGGAGTCATGAAAACCAGCGGCCAGTCAGATCCGGTGGAATTCGTGGAAAAGCGCGCACCCGGGGACTAGCAGTCGCCGTCAGGATTCTGCTCAAGCAGTGCCCGTCCAATAGCTCCACCTCACCTCTAATATTTCCAAAACGGAAATTTCTCACCGTTTGCCCCTGAATGCTACACTCGGTGGTGTTTATTGGCCGAAAAACAAATACAAAATGATCGGCAAGAGAATTCCGCGAGTCTGGCTATTGACGGTGGCACTCGGCGTTGCCGCCGCCACCATTATGTTGTCGATGTTCTATGGTCAATACCATTGGCTCGCCGACCGGATCGTGACGACCAGCTCGGAGCAACATTACGCCTTGATGAAAGGCAGTTTCGAGCGCCGCGCGCGGTCGAAAATCCACGGTGTGGCTGATGCCGTTGCTACCGGAAGCATCGTAGATGACGACGCCGCGTTACAGAACGCACTGAATCACGCGCTCGATGAAAAAGACATTCTGACCGGCATTCGTTTTACCAATAGCAGCGGAAAATTCTGGGAAGCGGGTAGCCTGCCGGCCAGCGATGATCTTCGTGCGACAAACTGGTTAAGCAATCGACTGCTGATTTCCTATCCCGTGCTTATAGACGACGATGACGTCGGCTACCTCACCGGATCATTCCGGCTTGATGAGCTGGAGGCAGACTACGCGTTATTCGCGGAGCAACTATCGACAAGTGAAACGCAGAGCAGTCGGACCAGCTATTTCTGGATCTTCGGCGTTACGTTTGCGATGTTGGTTATGGGTGGCTGCATCATCTGGTTAATTGTCCAAAATCAATCCCGGCGCATCGGGCAGTTGAAAATTCAGGCAGAAAAATTACGCGATGCCGATTTTGGTGAACCTTTGAAAGAGACTCGCGACGACGATCTCGGCGAACTTGCCGCCGTTTTCAACGATATGCGCGACAGGCTAAAAAAGACAACGATCTCGAGGGACTATGTCGACAGTCTCCTTTCCGGCATGAACGAAGCAATAATCGTTACCGGGGATGATGGCAAGATTCAGCGAATCAATGCTGCGACAACATACCTGCTCGGTTTTGACGAAGTTGAGTTGCTGGGCACCCCGTTTGATATTCTGGTTAATGCTGGCACGAACGGATCATTAACCGAGCACACGCCCCCGGGCCTGCCGAAAGAGGCGACCTTCGAGTCCAAAGACGGTGAATCGATTCCGGTTTCGTATACCTGTTCCATCGTCAAGGGCAGCGATGGAAAGACGACAAATCGAATTTACGCGGCGCAGAATATTACAGAACGAAGACGGGCAGAAAAGAGGATTCGCTATCTTGCTCGAATCGACGCTCTTACCAAGATTCCGAATCGCATGCAGTTTCAGCATCTCCTGCAGCGCAGCATCGCGCGCGCGCGCAGAGCCGGCAAACCACTATGTCTGTTCTACATCGACGTCGATCACTTCAAGGAGATCAACGATACTTTCGGACATCTTGCCGGCGATACGACGTTAGAGACCGTTGCGGAACGGCTGGCTGCAGAGCTCCCCAAGAATTCCATTATCGGCCGGCTCGCCGGTGACGAGTTCGCGGTGATGGTCGATCAATTGGGGCCCAGCACCGCCGGCATCAAGGCGACGCAAAAACTTGCGCAGACGCTCCTGAATCGTCTCGCCGATCCGTTCTTCGTTCAGGGACACGAAGTATTCATGACCGCCAGCATGGGCGTCGGCTTCTACCCGAAGGATGCAGCGAACGTCATTGACCTGATTCGCAACGCTGACGCAGCGCTCTACCACGCAAAAAAGAACGGGGGCAACGACTTTTCGTTCTACAAACCACAGATGAACGAGGCTTCCGTGGACCGGCTCATGACCAAGAGCAAGTTGAAACGGTCTTTCGAGCGAGACGAATTACTCGTTCACTACCAGCCTAAATACAACCTGGAGACTGGTGAGGTCTTCGGAGCGGAAGCACTGGTCCGTTGGGAGCTGCCGGAGCGTGGCCTGGTGCTTCCGTCAGACTTCATACCCATTGCGGAGGAAACCAGCCTTATTATCGAGATCGGCGAGTGGGTCCTGGACAAAGTCTGCGAGGATTTCCGTCTGTGGCAAAAGACGGTGTCGTCTCCTGGACGAGTATCAGTCAACCTTTCACTGAAGCAGCTACGACAACTCAACTTCATCAACCGTATCAGCGCGATATTGCGCGGTCATGAGGTTTCGCCAACGTCACTTGAGCTTGAGATTACCGAAACGACGTTGATGGAGAACCCTACGCGGACGATAAAATTATTGGACCAGCTCTACGGACTGGGCCTGCATCTCGCCATCGACGATTTCGGTACGGGCTATTCTTCATTAAGTGCGTTGCAACAGTTTCCAATCAGCACCCTGAAAATTGACCAATCCTTCGTCCGTGACATCGCGACGAATCCGGATGACGCAACCTTCGTGGATACGATTATTCAAATGGGACGGAATCTGAATATGGATGTCGTTGCTGAAGGCGTCGAGGAAGAGGCGCAACTTGCATTTCTGCAGGAACACGGCTGCACGTACGCACAGGGACTGCTCTTTGGTGATCCGATGAGTTCTGATAACTACCTGGAACTTCTGTTGGCACAGGCAGACGGCACAGACTCGTATCGCGCGCTTTTCGCCTAATTTTGCGTTCATTTTCAGTTCAGGTTACGGCTGCGAAAATGCAGATCTCTTCTATAAGCTTATTGTTTTTCTTTTTTTTCGGCCAGCTGCGATCATCGCCAACCTGGTGACTTGGTGTTGCGCCGAATCCAGCCTAACCGGTAGAGTTAAAGATCTCCTGGCCCGACCAAGTTGACCCGATGAACATAATCTCAAAAACCATAATTTCAGCAGTGTTAGTTCTTAGCGCGCCGCTTTCTTTTGCCTGCGACTATCCGCATCGCGCCAACGTACCTGACGGATCGACCGCAACCAAAGATGAAATGATTGCTGGTCAGCGTGGTATCAAAGCTTATATGAGTGCTATGGAAGAATACCTCTCCTGCATAGAATCAGCGGAGCAAGAAACCGTTGCTGGAACGGACCAGATGGACGAAGCCGCCAAACAGCAGCGAATCGATATGTACAACAAGAAGTACAATGCCGCAGTCGATGAAATGAACCTGGTAGCGGAGGAATTTAACCTGCAGGTTCGCGCTTACAAGGAACGTAGCCAGTAACCCCGCGCACTCCGGCAACTGCAAATAAGGACGCCCGTCGTATGACGGGCGTTTTTCGTGTCGAAGGCCTGATTTCGGTTCGTACTATTCTAATTCGCTTATTTCCCGGCTCAAATCGTACTTATTCTCGGTGACAATTCGTTCCAGAACCTTGATCCGTTCCTCCAGGCGCTCTATCTGCGCAAGTGTCTCCTCCAGTTCGGGATCCTGCACTTTCTTTTCCTGGTTCTTCAGCTTCAAATACTTTTGGATCGTGTCCGCCGTAAAAACGATTGCGACGATGCAAACGACGTAAAACAATGTGTTCATTGACAGGCCCCTATGCTGTGTCTATTCGTCAAAGTTTTCGAAATTCCTGTTCCAGCTGAAAACGTGGCGACGTTACCTGTTTTTCAAGCTCTGCCAGGCGTTTATCAAGCGAACGATATCGTTCGCGAACGTCTTTCACAGTCGGGCCAGCCGGGATTGGGGTTGCCGCATCACTTTGCCTTGTCCGTTCTCTGTCGCGGTTTCTTTCGGTTCGCCTGGCTCGCCTGGTTCGCCTTTTGCCCCAGCAACAGCGTGATTCCACGACGCCGTCATGAGCATGGCGTGACTCTGCCGGGAGAAGAAAGACGGCGGCCAGGTACGAGATCACAGCAACCGGCATCGCCATCAGGAACGCGATAAATGCGAGGAACCGCGTGACTCTCAGATTCAGGCCGAAGTAGCCGGCAAGGCCGGCGCAAACACCCCCCAGCATTGCTCGATCAGCATCCCGATAAAGCCGACGGGGGGACGTTCCGCTGTATGAATTCATGAGCGTCTCCAATGGTCGCTGCGATAGGTTCGCCAGAAATCGTATTCAGTTCTGCGGCCGGAATACACCAACGGTTTTTCTTTTATCAATAGCGTAGCCGCGAGATAAACAGCTGCGGTTAACCAAAAGAACACCAGTAGACTTATCACTGCAATTACCCTGACGGTACCCAGTCGAAAATTGAAGCGGTCGGCAATACCTGCGCAAACGCCAAACACCCAGCCGTTTTCACGATCCCGGTAGAAGCCTCGCAGCGCTCCGAAGTCTGTATCCCAGGTCTCTCGACTCATTCTTTACTCCTCCCAATAACTCCGATCAGCCGGCCTCTGCGTTTCGACTCCGTTCTGCGGCGACTCGCTCTTTTAGCGCGTCGAGCTCCTTTTTGACGGACTCTTCGGACTCGAGACCTGCGAACTCGTGGTTTAGATCTTTGGGCAACCCAAGATCGTACGCCTCGACCCTGCCCTCTACATCATCAATGCGTCGGGTGTACGCCTCGAATCGGACCATCGCGTCATCGATCTTGTAGTCATGTATCTTCTTGCGCGCTGCCAGGCGGCTGTTGGCGGTCTTGTGGCGCGCCAGGAGCGACTTTTGCCGCGTTTTAGCATCTTCGAGCTTGCTTTCGAGGCGCGCAATGTCCTCGTTGAGCTTGGCGAGCCCTTCATCGACAGCCAGGTAATCCTCTTTCAGTACATCGACCGCGCCGGAAACCCGGGACTTCTCGACGAGCGCGGCCTTTGCGAGGTCCTCGCGCTCTTTCCGCATTGCGAGTTCAGCCCTGTCGTCCCACTCGCGTTTTTCGCGATCCAGGTTTTCGATCTTGCGGTTCAGGTCTTTCTTGTCCGCGATAGAGCGCGCCGCCGCCGAACGAACTTCGACGAGCGTGTCCTCCATCTCCTGGATCATCAGCCGTACGATTTTTTCCGGATCTTCGGCTTTATCCAGTATTGCGTTGATATTGGAGTTCACGATGTCGCTGAATCTCGTGAATATGCCCATGAGTTTTTCCTCTTTCCGTGTGAATCCTGCTTACTAGGATTGCAGCATTCGTGCCAACTACGCTGATTTCCATAAGGTCCTAATATATATACAAAAAAATAAGGGATCTTGCCTCTCAAGCGGAAGAGATAAATGGTTTTTTTCGCTAATTAGTAGTATTATTCCCCACTTTCTGGCGAAATTAACCAATGGCTTCCAGCGCTGAATCGCAGCAAATCATCGGGGAGGCGCCCGCATTTCTGGAGATGCTCGAACATGTGTCCAGGGCGGCGAGCCTCTCGAAGCCGGTGCTGGTTGTGGGCGAACGAGGCACCGGCAAAGAGCTGATTGCCTCACGGTTGCACTTCCTGTCTGACCGGTGGGAGCAGCGTGTCGTCAAAGTCAACTGTGCGGCGTTGACCGAGTCCATTCTGGAGTCCGAACTCTTTGGTCATGAAGCCGGTGCATTTACGGGCGCCGCGAAAACACATATCGGGCATTTCGAGCGTGCCGACGGGGGCACATTGATACTCGATGAGCTCGCGACGATCTCGCTGCGCATGCAGGAAAAGATCTTGAGGACGATTGAGTATGGTGAGGTTAATCGAGTCGGAGGAAGTGAAACGTTTCGGGTGGATGTCCGAATTGTCGGATCAACCAATGCGGACCTGCAACTGCTCGCGGCAGAAGGACGATTTCGAAAAGATCTGCTGGACCGATTGGCCTTCGACGTCATTACCGTTCCGCCGTTGCGTGAGCGAGTAGAAGACATCCTGCCGCTCGCAAACGCCTTCGCAATTCGCATGGCGAGCGAGCTGAAGTGGAGTTACTTTCCAGGCTTCAGCTCGCGAGCATCGTCAGCATTGCTGCGCAACCAGTGGCCGGGAAATGTGCGTGAACTGAAGAACACGATAGAAAGAACAGTCTATCGCTCCAAGGACCCGGAAGAGCCAATTAGCCAAATAGCTTTGGATCCGTTCGATTCGCCATTCAGGATGGCGGAGAGTTCGTCGGCAAAGCAAAAGCCCATTTCAACGCCGCGCAGGCCTCTGTTGCCGGCCGACTTACGACAACGGTTGCGAGACACAGAAATAGAGCTGCTACGAGCTGCGTTGGAGAAAGCGCGATTCAACCAACGATTGGCCGCCGACCTGCTGGGGCTCAGCTATCACCAGTTCCGGGGCAAATTGCGAAAATTCAGTATCCGAAGCAAACCCTGATCGCGCAGGAAAGCGGCTCGCTGTTAACTTTCGTCGCGGTATCGGCGCATGTAAATCGCAGCGGTCACGAACAGGCTGCAGACAACCAGGCCACCCCACATTGAGGGGCTGGTCAGGAACCGAACAACATCGAGGTGCGCAAGTAAACTCACCGCCTCTTCGCTGATATGCAAACTGTCTCTATCGAAGAAAGCCCCCATATCCATTCCACGGAACAGTGGAATCATTCCCTTGCGGCTGAAGACCGCGTCAGCGAAAAAGGACGACCTGAGGAAAATAAATTCGAGTATGGGGATAAGAACCAAAGGCATGAATGCCATCAGTAGCGGCGAACGTTTGGTGAATGCGGACACGAATAGAAACCAACCGACGAATGGTGACATCCACAGAGCGCTTGCCAAGGTAACGATCAGAGCCGCGAGCCAGTTGTCCAGCAGCGGTACTGAGCCCCAGATAAGATGGCCCACGTCGGCGCCCTTGGCGCTGAACCAGATGCTCGTTACTGCGAGGTTAACAAGGTGAGTCGCAATGACCACAGCGACAGTCACCAACGGAATAACCACGATGGCTGTTGCGAGTTTTGAGATCACTGCTTCGGCATCGGTCACCGGCATTGACCGCCAGAACAGGATGCTCTTGTCTTTGCGCTCGGCGTACAGAGAATCCAGGGTGTAAAAGATCGTGAGCACCATGGCCGCCAGCAGGAACACCCCTGACGTCCCGACGAAAAACCCGGTCAGCGCGGCTCGGCGTTCCGCATCACCCGCGATATTGGTTGCCCCAAATATCGCGACATCCAGCTCTTTGGCGAAACCCGCCCGCAAACATTAGCATCGCCAGCGTACCGAGCGTAACGATGCTGGCGATCGCCAGCGGCGTCACATAGATAGAGCGATGTTCCCATATTTCGCGCTTGATCAGTGCCGGTTGATTTCCAATCATCTCCGCGCTCCCTTCACTTTAGCAACGAACAAATCCGCCACGGACGGCGTGCGAAGCTCACCCAGACCCTCAAGGTTCTCCCGACTTACGCCCTCAAACAAGAGAACCGACTTTCCGAACATCTCGTGCTCAGCGATTGGGCCAAGCCCCCTCGCCTTGGTGGCGTTTTCGCCGGACGTCAAGAGCTCAGCATAGGAATCGGCTAGCGAATCCATCGGCTTGTCGAGCAGGATTTTGCCATCATTAATGAACATGATGTCTGTCAACAGGTTTTCAATTTCCTCAACCTGGTGCGTGGTAATCAGAATGGTGCGCTTTTCGTCAAAGTAGTCGTTCAACAGGTTGCTATAGAATTCTTTGCGGAAGATGATATCCAGCCCGATCGTAGGTTCGTCCAGCACGAGTAACTTCGCGTCAATCGACATGATGATGGACAGATGCAATTGCGTCACCATGCCTTTGGATAGCTCACGCACCTTTGCATTCGACCTGACTTTCGTCTGTCCAAGAAAGCTCTCGGCACGTTTGCGCGAAAAATTAGGGTGCACCGACTCGACGAACTCGAGGAGTTGTGTGACCCGTATCCAGCGCGGCAGCACCGCAACGTCTGCAATAAAACAGATGTTCTTCAAGAGTTCCTTGCGCTGCTTGAATGGATCGAGGCCCAGGACAGAGAGCTGGCCTTGACAATCCGTCAGTCCGAGGACCGCTTTCAACAACGTGGTCTTGCCCGCGCCGTTCGGACCGATCAATCCGAGGATCTTGCCCTCCTCTATCTCGAAACTAACGTCATCAACGGCGCGGACCTCGCCGAAGTGTTTTGAAACGCCGCGGGCACTGACCAGGCTAGTCATTCTTCACTCCTGCATCGTTATTCGAATTACTCGAGCGCAACAGATCGGTCACATCCAGGCCAAGTCGATCGATCGTCGCCAGCACTTTCGGCCACTCCTTGTCGAGGAACCGCTGCCGTTCCGCTTTCAGCAGATTCGTGCGCGCACCGGCATTCACATACATGCCGCGACCTCGCTTCTTCTCGACCAGCCCTTCGTCCACCAGCTCCTGATAACCCTTGAGCACGGTCAGCGGGTTGAGCCGGTATTCGGCCGCGACGTTTCGTACAGACGGCAATGCGTCGCCGTCGCCGAGCACGCCCTCGAGGATCATCGCCACTACACGATCGCGCAGTTGACGATAGATCGGCTGGTCTTCATCCCATTTCGGATCCATTGCTTGTCGGTTCCTGGCTGTTACTTTGAGCGTTTCCGCTTGGAAAGACGCCGGCTTAATAAGCCAATCGGCGCCGAGATCCCATCATGACCCTATTTGAATATGAAACGGAGATTGCTGAATCCGGCCACCGTATCGATCGAAATCGTCAGCGGCTGGCCGATAATATGTGCTTCGATCGTCATCCTTAACGGAGTTTTCGTTTCTTCGGCGATGCTTGCCTGTTCGAGGGCCGTACTCGCCCGAACCTCGTCCAGATTTTTCGCATCCGCCTGGCTTGAAACCAGCGCAACAACCATCAAAAGCATGACGGTGAGGCTGACGATTTGGCTTAGCGACGTTACTGGCTTGAACATTTTGTCTCTCCGGGCCGTTTATGACCCCAAAAAAGTCTTAGTGAGCTGGTGTTATAGTTAACTATAACACTGAGAATTGATTTTGCAAGCCCTGATTGCTGAAATTTCCTAACCCGAAGCCCGGCTATGCAACGTTTGTACAAGCATAAAACACGGGATTTTCATGGCAGCGAGCGTAGAAACGGCGATAAAACCTAGCGGGGCGCTTTTCAGCAGGGTGGCGCTCGCCTATGCTCCGGCCATGGGGCACACACCTGACGACAGTGCGCTGATGCTGCGCTACCAGGACGGCGACATATCGGCGTTTGAGACCTTGTATCGACGGCACAATGACCCCTTGTACCGGTATTTGTTGCGCTTATGCCGCCACCGGGACACGGCTGAGGACCTGTTCCAGGAGGTCTGGGGCAAGATTGTGAAGGCGCGGGCATCTTACCGGCCAACCGCCAAATTCACGACGTTCCTGTATCGGGTGGCGCGCAACTGTTTTATTGATCATCTGCGGCGTAACAAACGCCATATGAGCGGAGCCGAACTGGAGGAGGATCTCCAACCCCATCCCGGCGAGCCGCTGGAGATGGCGACGGAACGCAGCCTGGCGAAAGAACGCCTTTCGAAGGCGTTAATGGATTTGCCTGACGAGCAGCGCGATGTCTTTTTGCTGCACGAAGAAGCCGGCCTGAGCCTCGACCAGATTGCCCTGGTCACTGGCAGCAACCGCGAAACCGCCAAGAGCCGGCTGCGGTATGCCGTGAACAAGCTGCGCGCAGCAATTGACGAGCGCCCGGAGCGACAATGAGTAACGAGAGAGACAACCGGGGCGAAGACCAACGCCTGGCTGACACGTACAAAGCCCTGGCCAATGAAAGAGCGCCCGATTATCTGAACGAACGGGTGCTCCGAATGGCTGGCGGACAGCGCACTCCGTATATGCGGGCCCGAGCGTGGATGCGGCCGGTCGCCTGGGCGGCCACTATCGGCCTGAGCCTGGCGATTGTTCTCGAAGTAACCCGGCTGCCGCAGGTTGGGCCCGATTCCATCAGCATTGCGGCGCCAGACATTTCCAAGGCCCGCGATAGTCGATTGGAGAGAAAAGACAACGAGCGCAGCGGAAGCAAGAACAACCGCCCCGGCAACCGTTTCGCCGCTCGAATCCGCCACCGACCTCAAGCGAAACAGGGCCGCAACGCCGGCAGCCGATCGCAATGAGCGCTTGTCCAAAGATGAATTCGTGCCGAAGGGATTAACGGTATTGCGCGATGCGGAGGACATGGCGCGAGCCCAGGCGGGCTCCGATCAGGGCCCGACAGCGTCGCGCGCGGACACGGACGAGGCATCCGCAGAGCGCCCGCTGGCTGAGGCGATGACTCCAGACCTTGCCGCCGCGCAGCCGATTGCGGCCGAAAGCGTCGCGGCCGATGAGGTCTCGATGGATGAACCTGCCTCTGCGGCGGCATTTGCGACTATGACCAACGCCAATAAGCGTGTTTCCGGCCCGCCCTGTTCCGAATCGGTGCGCGACGTGCCGGAGTCCTGGATCGCCTGCATACGCGAACTCGAGGAAAATGGCCAGGAAGACGAAGCCCGCAGCGAATACGAGGAGTTTCGTCGAGTATTTCCGAATTTTGAGCGTCCGGATACGGATAAGTAGTTAACACCCGTGTTAGACGGCCTCGCCGATGCTAAAATCCCCGCGGCAAATCGCCGCAATTCAACCCAGGAATTCAATAATGAAATCACCCGTTCGCGTCACCATTACCGGTGCTGCTGGCCAGATTGGCTATCAACTTGCCTTTCGTATCGCATCCGGCCAGATGCTTGGCAATGACCAACCCGTCATATTGCAGCTTCTGGAGATTCCGCCGGCACTTCCTGCGCTTCACGGCGTGGTCATGGAGCTTAATGACTGTGCATTCCCGACGCTTGCCGGCATTGTAGCCACCGACGACGCGAATACTGCTTTCAAGGACAGCGATTACGCCCTGCTCGTGGGCGCACGCCCACGCGGCCCCGGCATGGAGCGCAAGGATTTGCTGCAAGCCAACGCCGCCATATTCTCGGTACAAGGCAAGGCGATGAACGATCATGCGAATCGTGACATCAGGGTTCTCGTCGTCGGCAACCCGGCGAACACCAACGCACTGATCGCCAGCAGCAATGCGCCGGATATTGACCCCCGCAATTTTACGGCCATGACCCGACTGGATCACAACCGGGCGAAGGCACAACTGGCCGCGAAGACCGGTAGCCACGTCAACGATATTCGTTGCATGACAATCTGGGGGAATCACTCGGCGACTCAGTACCCGGACGTCAATCACGCCACGGTTGGCGACAGCGCCGCCACGGATCTGGTTGAACAAGCCTGGCTTTCCGATGAATTCATTCCGGTAGTCCAGCAACGCGGCGCAGCCATTATTGCCGCGCGCGGCGCCTCGTCGGCCGCCTCCGCCGCTTCTGCGGCTATTGATCATATGCACGATTGGGCGCTCGGCACGCCCGATGATGACTGGGTCAGCATGGCTATTCCCGCTGATGGCAGTTACGGCATTGAGCCGGGAATCGTGTATTCCGTTCCGGTTCGCTGTCGTGGCGGTCAGTATGAAATCGTCAAGGGGTTGTCGATTGACGACTTTAGCCGCGAGCGCATGAACCAGACCGAAGCGGAACTTCGAGAGGAGCGTGCCGCGATTGAGGAACTCCTATAGAGTGTTAGTTGGCGCCGATGCAAAGCGGCGCCATTCCGATCTGCCCTTACGAGGTACACGAATTGTCCGGTTTTCTTGTTAGCTTATCGTGGCTGCTGCTGTTCGTTGGCGGCGGAATATTTCTCGCTTATCAACGTATCGATCTGCGTACGTCGACCATCGCTACAGGCGTCGCCCTGCTCGCCTACTGGATCCTTGGCGATGCAAGTGTGCTCTGGAAGATATTCCTGACGCTCCTCTTCGGCCTGATGGTCATTCCGAACCTTATCGAAGTAAGACGCGAGAAGATCACCAAGCCTTTGCTGGCAATTTACCGCAAGATGCTGCCTTCGATGTCGAATACCGAGCGCGAAGCGCTGGAGGCCGGCAGCGTCTGGTGGGACGGTCAATTGTTCTCGGGAATGCCTGAGTGGGACGTACTGATGTCCTATCCGGCACCGAAACTCTCCGACGAAGAACAGGCGTTTTTCGACGGGCCCTGCGAAGAACTGTGCAGGATGCTCGATGACTGGGCGATCTGCCACGAGTACGCCGACATGCCCAAAGAGGTTTGGGACTTCATCATCGAGAAGAAGTTTTTCGCCATGATCATTCCCAAGGAGTATGGCGGCCTCGAGTTCTCAGCCTATGCAAACGCTGCGGTCATTTCGAAACTCGCGAGTCGCAGTGCGACGGCCTCGTCGACCGTCGGTGTGCCAAATTCGCTCGGGCCTGCGGAGCTATTGCTGCATTACGGTACCGACGCGCAAAAAGAGCGTTACTTACCGGGGCTTGCCGCCGGCACTGAGATTCCCTGTTTTGCGCTGACTTCCCCGCAAGCGGGATCGGACGCGGCCGCAATTATCGACAACGGCGTAGTGTGTGAAGGCACCTGGAACGGCGAAACGATTGTCGGCATACGCCTGAACTGGGACAAGCGTTACATCACGTTGGCGCCGGTCTCGACGGTACTCGGTCTGGCTTTCAAACTCTATGATCCAGACCATCTGATTGGCGACGAAAGCGAATACGGCATAACGGCCGCACTCATTCCAACGGATACGCCTGGCGTGGAGGTTGGGCGACGCCATTATCCCCTTTCGGTTGCATTCCAGAATGGGCCTACATCGGGCAAAGACGTCTTTGTGCCACTCGACTACATCATCGGTGGTCCGGAGATGGCCGGCAAAGGCTGGAAGATGCTCGTCGAACTGCTGTCTGTCGGTCGCGCAATCACGCTGCCATCGACCGCCTCGGGCGGTGGGCAAGCGGCAACTTACGCAACTGGCGCTTATGCGGTTATTCGAAAGCAGTTCAACACGTCGATCGCGAATTTCGAGGGTGTCGGCGAAGCGCTCACTCGCATCGCTGGCCACACCTACATCATGAACGCTGCGGTTGCCGTTACGGCGGGCGCCATCGACCAGGGTGAGAAACCGGCCGTGCCATCTGCAATCCTCAAGTATCACTGCACCGAGCTGGGCCGCAAGACGGCCAACGACGCAATGGACGTGCACGGTGGCAAAGGCGTCATGATGGGGCCGAACAACTACCTCGGACGCAGCTACATGGCAACGCCGATCGCAATCACGGTGGAAGGCGCCAATATCCTCACTCGCAGCCTGATTATCTACGGTCAGGGCGCCATTCGTTGCCACCCGTTTGTTCTCAGGGAGCTGCATGCTGCCGCGGACGAAGATCAGGATCGCGGCCTCATCGAGTTTGACGATGCGCTGTTCGGCCATATCGGATACGCAATCAGCAATCTGGCACGCTCGTTCTTCCTGGCCTTGACGCACGCCAAGTTCAGTCGCGTACCGCTGAACACGCCCACGCGTCGCTACTATCAAAACATCAATCGTTACAGCGCTGCCTTCGCACTGGCATCCGACTTTGCCATGCTGACGCTCGGCGGTGAACTGAAAAAGCGTGAACTACTATCGGCGCGGTTGGGCGATATCCTGAGCTCGATGTACCTGGCATCAACTGTGCTGAAACATTTTGAGAATCAAGGACGCCGCGCAACAGATCTGCCTCTCGTTGAGTGGTCCGTGCGCACGCTGATGTACCAGGCGCAGGAAGCATTGCATGCATTTCTGCAGAACTTTCCGAACCGGCTGGTCGCGACCGTTCTTCGAGTTTTCATTTTCCCACGCGGCCGCACCTATTCGGCGCCGTCGGATGAAATCGCGGCAAAAGTTGTCGATATCGTTACGGCACCGGGTGAGTCGCGCGAACGTCTCAGCGCACTCGCGTACACAACACTTGAGCCAGGCAATCCGCTGGGATTGCTGCAGGAAGCGCTGGAATTGACCAAGAAGCACATTCCTCTGGAGCGTCGCTTGCGCCAGGCACGCAAGGAAGGACTTATCGACGCCGACTATCTCGGCCTGCAAATAGACGAGGCGGAGAAAGCGCAGGTCATCAGCAAAGCGGAAGCGCGCGGCTTGCGCGAGTATCATGACAAGGTCGCGGCGTTGCTCGCTGTTGACGACTTCACGACAGAAGAGTTGGCGCGGGTACTCCCGGGTAAGGGTGAACCCAAAGCACCGAAGAAGACCGCCAAGAAGAAGACGGCCAGCAAGAAAGCGACGGCGGTGAAAAGAGTGGCCAGCAAGAAAGTAACGAGCAAGAACAAGACCGAGAAATCCTGATCCGGCCTTATGACGACTCGAGCCGGGCCACTCTATGAACTGACTTTCTCGGTTGATCCTGTCGTGGCGACCGAGTTTGAGGCCTGGCTGCATGAACTCTCTGAGCAAGCCTCACACAAGCAAGGTATTGCGGATACACGGGTCTTCGACGTCCGCGACGATGACGAAGACACGCTTAGCTGGACTTGCCAATTTCAGTGCCTCGACGACCGTGCTTTTCGATGAATTGCAGGACAGTTTCTTTGCCAACACCGATGCGGCTGTTGACCAGGAGTTCGGCGGCGCCGTCGGCGTCTCAAGCCGGGTGCTTCGAGAAGACACCCCCCAGGAGCTGTCGACCATTGAAAGTCCCGACTGCCTGAACTGTGGCACTCGGCTCAAGGGCCAGTATTGTGGCGTTTGCGGACAACGGGCACGCAACAGACTGATCAGTCTCTGGGAACTCATCAGCGACGCCTTCGGAGACCTGCTTGAAATCGATTCGCGCGTTTGGCGAACCCTCATTCCCCTGCTCGTTCGTCCGGGCCATCTGACGCGTGACTACCTGGAAGGCCGGCGCGTCAGATACATGCCGCCGTTTCGCACTTACCTGGTGCTCAGTGTGATCTTCTTCGTCGTCGCTTTCTTTGATCCACGCGATGACCTCGGCCTTCTTTTTGAACCGGAACCCGCGCCGACGCCCGAAGAAGTTGCAGAAAACGCGACTCAGGCCGCGGCGGCAAAGAAGGAGTTTCTCGATGAGCTAGCCGCCGAGGGCATCATCGTCGGCAATGAAGTTCCGGACGATGCGCAACGGGGGGACGACGAACTCGCAGATCCCGCTGACGCCATAAACAGTGGTTTCAATATCCAGATCGATGACGATACTGGCGTCTGCAATGTCGAAGGCGGTGATCTGGAGGATCTGCCAGAGTGGTTCAAGAAACGTTTCACCCCTGAACGAATCAAGGAAGTCTGCGAAAAGGTCACGGCAGATGGCGGCAAGTCTTTTGGCGACCTGTTGCTGGACAACATCCCGGTCGCTTTGATCGTATTGCTGCCGCTCATGGCGTTGGTCTTGAAAATATTTTACCCGCTGTCACGCCGTTATTTCGTCGAGCACCTGCTTTTCGTGATCCACTACCACGCCTTCTTCTTCCTGATTCTCATCCTGCAAATACTGTTTGCGCGTTTCGCAGCTTTGATTCATATCCCGGGGCTCGGTCAACTCCTCGCCGTTGCGGCAATGTTCTACATACCCGTATACCTTTACATGGCGATGCGCCGTGTCTATGGTCAAGGGCGGATTCTGACCTTCATCAAGTACGTCGGCCTGGTTATTGCCTATACTCTGGGCGCAATGCTGACGATGCTCGGTGCCGTCCTGTTCGCGCTCGTCGCCGTTTGATAACCCATCGAAAGAGGTATGGTTTATGGCTACCAAGATACTAACCGCGGCTCTGCTGACCACGGTGCTCAGCCTGTCGGCCTGTGGCAAGCACGCGTCCGAACACGAGGCAGAACATCAGGCTGCAGAACCGGCGGCGAAAATTGCGTCCCTGGAACGTACGCCCTCGCCTGATGGCGCCCGAGTATTTTTCATAAGCCCGGCGGATGGCGATACGGTCTCGAACCCGGTTCGTATCGAGTTCGGGATCGAAGGCATGTCCGTCACCAAAGCAGGCGACGATCAACCGAACTCGGGTCATCACCACCTTGTGATCGATACGGACCTGCCCGATCTGGCTTTGCCTATCCCCGCAGACGCGAATTACGTGCATTTTGGTGACGGCCGTACCGTGACGGAAATAACGCTCGAACCGGGCCAGCACTCACTGCGCATGTTGCTCGGCGACCACCTGCATATCCCGCACGATCCGCCCGTCTTTTCGGACCCCATCACGATCACAGTCGAATAAATGGTTGAGTGCAATGGCCGAGACCACTAAAATCTGCGGGTTACGTCAACCGCAGCCATGACTCATGTCCAGAACCAGTAAATCCATCGGAATCAGCGGCCTCGCCGCCTATGTCCCGCCATACCGGGTATGGCTGGAGGATTGGTGCGACTGGACGAATAACCAGTGGCCGAAGATTCGCGAGATCGTGGGGCGCAGCTTCCGCGTTCGAGGACCCAATCACAGCGTCTACACGATGGCTGCCAACGCGGTCCTGCGACTGATCGATCAATACGATATCGACCCGACCCGCGTCAAATTCCTGGGATTAGGCACCGAATCGAGCACCGATAATTCCGCCGGCGCCATCGTCATCAAAGGAATGGTCGATGCAGCGCTGATCGCGCGCGGCAAATCACCGATATCGCGCAGCTGCGAAGTTCCCGAGTTCAAGCACGCTTGCCTGGGCGGTGTTTACGGAATGAAAGGCGCTATTCGTCATCTCGCGCTGGACGGCCAGGGTGGCCAGGCCATCGTAGTCTGTGCCGATATCGCCGAGTACGCGCGCGGCAGCTCCGGCGAACCGACACAGGGCGCGGGCGCCGTCGCCATGCTGCTGGAAGAAGACCCACAGCTGGCCATCGTGGACCTTATCGGTTCCGGCTCGGCATCCGACTATCGCATCATGGACTTCCGCAAGCCGATGCTGCGCTTCTGCGGCCAGGACCGCTCGGAGTCGCACCAGGTCCAGGATTTTCCGGTTTTCAACGGCAAGTATTCGACGACCTGTTACGTTGACGAGACTCTGCACGCCCTGAATGACATGTACACAAAACGACATTTGCATCCGAGCGACTACCTGCGTTCGCTGCAAACCGTTTTTATGCACAGGCCGTATCGTCGCATGCCGGAAACCGGCTGGTCCGTATCTTACCTGTTTGCACTGAGCCAGGGCACCGCCGCTGATCGCGCGGAACTGGCGTCTTACTGCTACGAGGCTGGTGTCAATCTTGAAGCCATGCAGATCGAGATAGCCAGCAAGCCGGAAGTCGTCGCACTCGCGCACCCGGAGAAGCTGCAGTATGAGGCTTACCCGTTAACCATGGCGGCTTTGCGCGTGTTCCGGGCTTCGCGGCATTATCGCAAGGAGATTCTGGACAAGCTGGCTCTCGGCAGTGACACGATGCTCGACCTGGGCAATCTCTACACTGCCGCTTTGCCGGCGTGGATGGCGGCAGGCTTCGAACAGGCGCTGGACGAAGACTCCCTGTCGGCCGGCGAGGAAGTGCTGACACTGGGCTACGGTAGTGGCGATGCGGCCGAAGTCATCCCGTTTTTTATGGCAGACGGCTGGCGGGAAGCGACGGCAAAGATTCGCTTTGGCGATGCCATGCGACTTGCCGTTGATCTCGATCGGGAACAGTACGAAGCATTGCATGACGGACGGCGTGTCGCTGGACTCGACTATGTGCCCAACAACGAGTTCGTAATCGATCGTGTCGGCGGCACAGACGAGCGTCACTTTAGCGATCTGGGTATCGAGTACTACAAGTTCATTGCCTGAGGGCGCCCCAAACACGCCAATGCTTCGTTACAGGCTCACTCGAAGTGCTCTTTTACCCAACGTAAACTCGCTTTCTCGCATCGCCTGCACCCCGCCGGGCAACGTTTGGAACGCGCTTCGATTCTCAGGCTGGATCGCAATAGCTAACCAGTCTGTCGCGATACTTCCCGGTAAGCTGCTGCCATTCCTGTTTGAACCACGGGGTGAATCGCTGCGCGGATTGCGCGAGCTCCGCTTCCAGCTTGCGCACTGAAACAAATCGTACATCCGAGATTTCGCTGTCGTTGGGCTGCAGGTCCCCTCGTACCTTGCCGAGGTAGACGTGGCAGAGTTCATTTTCGGAACCCGCATCCCCGTAATCCGCCGCGTAACAGAATTTGTAAACGTGTTCGAGCGAGGTTTCTATATTCAGCTCGTCACTCAGGCGACGCAGGGTCGCAACCTGCATGGACTCACCGCGTCTCGGGTGGCTGCAGCAACTATTTGACCAAAATCCCGGCCAGAGGCGCTTGCTTTCACCTCGTTTCTGCAACAAAAGCTCGCCGCTGTCATTGAACAGAAACAAAGAGAATGCGCGGTGCAAAACGCCGTCGCCATCATGGCACAACGCTTTGGAAAGATGACCGATTTCCGTGTCGTCACGATCAACGAGGATCAATTCCTCGTCTTCCGACGATACGATTCTATGATTGTCGCTCACTTTTCCAGGACCAGCGTTCGATATCCGGCCTGACGCAATGCGTGCTGCACGCTATCCATCGTTCCGGGACAGAGAGCGATGATCGAGCCGCCACCGCCGCCGCCGGTCAATTTGGCGCCGGCGGCGCCAGCCTGCCTTGCCAGCGTTACCATACGCTCGAGATCGGGCGTTGATACTTCGATCGCGTTCAATAATCCATGACAAACATTCATCGCGAGACCCAACTTCCTGTAATTCTGCGAGCGCAACAATTCGACACCCTCCAGACTGATGCGATCGATCTCGTCGAATATCGCGTCATAGCGCTCCGGCGCCAGCTCACGTCGCGCCCGCACTCCCGCAACCTGCTCGCTGGTAAGACCTGCCTCGTCACCACTGGCGATAACTATCGGAGGAATCTCAGCCAGGCTCAGCGGCTCGATCTGCGGAGTCGAATCGTTGCAGAACAACATAGGCTCCGCGAACGTCGCGAGCGTATTGTCGACGCCGGACGGCGTACCGTGTGCCAACTTCTCGCATTCGAACGCGATCGCGTTGATACGCTCGTCCTCTATGCGGAGTTCCATGACATCACAAATCGCCCGAATGAGCGCGACAGCAACCGCGGCGGATGAGCCGAGGCCCATTCCCCTTGGCAAACGGGAATCGACATGAATTGAGAAATGAGCCGACCGCAAGCCCAGTTGTTCGAGTATTAACGCGACAGCGGCGAAGACACCGTGCGAATCGTCCAAATCCGATCTGCCCGCGATGCCCCAGCTGGGAATGGCCAACGTCGTGACGGACTCCGCCGCTTCGACGGTCACGCTTACGGCATCAGGGATGGGTAAAGCAAGCGCATGGCGACCATAAACGGCAGCGTGCTCGCCGAACAGGATAACCTTACCCGCTGCCGTCGCGTTGGGTTCTTTCCCGGCGCCAGCGGGCGCGCCCAACTGCCCGAGAATTTCTTCTGCCTTCCAACGCTTAATCTCGCCGCTGTCGACCAGCCGGGCTACCAGGGCGTCGAAATATTCGTCGGGCGTCTCGATCGCAGCGGCAATACTCCGCGCGTGCAGCTTCATGTGTCCCTGCTGAATGCCACTGCCTGCCAATGCCCTCAAAGCCGCAAAGTTCTGAGCCAAGCCGACTGCGGCCATGAGGCCTGCAAGTTCCGTCGCCGATCCTGCCCCTGTTATTGCGAGGCCCAGGGCGGCGGCGGGGTTTGCGCCGAGTGTGCCGCCAACCGTACCGACCTTCAGCGGGATCGTGATCTCTCCAACCAGATCACCATTTTCACTCTCGGTCCATTGCGTCAGCGGCCGGTAACGTCCGCTGGCAGCGGCATAAGCGTGCGCCCCCGCCTCGATTGCCCGCCAGTCATTGCCGGTCGCAATAGCCACAGCGTCTATGCCGTTCATTACGCCTTTGTTATGCGTTGCCGCGCGGTGCGGATCGGCCAGCGCGATGTCGCTTGCCATGACAATCGAATCACGAACGACGGCGCCATCGAACGCATTGCCGGTGAGGTCTTCGGTCGAGTAACGCACCTCGGCCGTGACAATCGATCGATCAACGAGGTTAGAGAGTATCCGCAGAGAAACGTCGCCCTGACACAGACTCGCGATACGCGGTGCAACGGCTTCACAAATCGTATTGACGAGGTTGGCACCCATGGCATCAACGGTGTCGACCAGCAGATGAACGCGAATCAATGGCTCGCCATCGGGCAGCTCTAACAAGCACGCCTCCAGATCACGAACACCCCCGCCCCTCGCACTCAACCTGGGATGAACCTCGTTCGCCAGATCCAGCAAGGACTGCTTCTCGGATTCCAGCGCCCGCAGAGCCTTGGCCGGACTGGCCGCGCCCGTGATGTGCACCTGGCCCGCGAGCAGCGATTCGTCGCACCGGGCCTTGAACCCGCCGCTGTTTCGAGCCAGGCGTGCAGCGCCACCTAGTGCCGCAACGATAGAAGGCTCCTCGACCACTAGCGGCACCATGTAATCTCGATCGTTGACGAGGAAATTCGGCGCAACCGCGAACGGCAGCCCAAAGACGCCGATCACGTTTTCGATGATCTTGTCGGCACCGGCGCTCGACAACACCTGGCGGCCGGCGCGCAGTCTTTCGGCATCGCCGGGCGTCAGCCAGCCCGCACGTTGAAGCGCCTCGATGCGTTCCGCGACCTTGAGCTTGTAGAGACCGGATAGTCGGGAGTCGTTCAATGCCGCTCCCAATCCACGCCATTGATGTCCAACTCGCAATCAAGGGGCCGAGATCCGAGTGTGTCCATGCCAATCACAAATTCGTCCAATTGCTCATTACTCTTCCCAAGCAAGATACCCACATCACCGCCACCGGCACCACAAGGTTTGTAAACGAGTCCGGCGGCAGCTGCCTCGGTCGCAAGTTTATCGTGGCCGGCGTCGAATATGCCGAGCTCGTACTCATCACTGAATTGCCTCAGCGCCTCGATGTAAGCCGGAAACTGGCTAATTATGCCGGCGGCAGATCGCCACGCAGCGGCCATGCTTGTCGACTCTTTTTCCAGCGCAACTCTTGAGCGTCGATGACTGGCGCCTTTCAGCCGGTCGAGCTTGATCCCGGTGCTGGCCGGCACCCCCGTCCAGATTAACCGGTAGACAAGTCCGTCCGGCCAATGCAACGGCAATATCGATGCGCCTTTCATGTGGTACTCAATGAGTCCGCCGCTTACGCCCGTCGCGATATCAACGCCGCTGCCGGCACCATGCTGAAACAAACGGTGGACACGCGTGGCACTTTCCAGAACGTCATTCGACGGCGTCAATGCCGCAACCAGGGCGACGGTCAGTGCAGCACTTGAGCCAAGGCCGATTTTCTTACCCGACGCCACATCGAAAAAAGCGCGCGTATCCAGCTCGATTGACAGTCCGCCCTTATCGACGGACCGCAGCGTGCGCCAGGCTGCGTCAACGAGCTTGAATTCATCCTCGCCCTGCAACCACTCAAGCGATGCGCCCTCGGAGACGAACCGTCCCTCAACGGACGTGTATCCGGGCGCTATAACCCGGTTCCAGCCTGCATCGAGGTGTCCGACTCTGACTTTCGCTCGGCGATCAACGGCCATGCTCACCGCGGGAGCGCCGCCCAATACGGCGTACTCGCCAGACAACACGACCTTGCCGGGTGCACTGCAGACAACGCCGGTCACGCAGCATCCACGAGTCGCGCCGCTTCGCCAAGCCCGGTCACCATGACGTCGATTACGCCATCCGTTGATGCCAATGATGCTCGAACTTGTTCCGCGTGTTCCGGCAAGCAAACCGCTTTAACCTGCGGTCCTGCATCAATCGTAAAGAACACCGCGACTCCCGCTCGCTGCAGTTTGCGTACGGTTTGCAGGCAGTGCATCGTGGCCGAATTCCAAAACACGGTCGGCGGCCGTGAGGCCCACATCATGGAGTGCATCTTCAGGCAATTGTGTTCGGCAACCGCGGCAAGCTGCTGGAAGTCCTGGTTCATGATGGCGTTGCGCGCTGCAACGAGATCTTCGTTCTGGCGCTCTACCCAACTTGAGTAGAACGGCGACGTCTTGCGACTGATCTCCATGGCCTCCGTCGAGCCAATGGCCTTCGGCCCGGTTTCGGTCACGGCGATGACGACGCTCAGGGGCCATGTGTGGCTATCACGAAGCGTACGCACGGCAACGTCATTGTTGCGACTTTCGAGTTCGACAAAGCCGCCGTAGAGCGATCGCGCCGCCGATCCGGACGAGCGTCCGGCGAGATTCGCGAGCGCGTCAGTTTCGAGGAATTTGCCGGCCGCCTCCGCGGCGGCAACGGTAAGCGCTGCGAAAGCCGATGCCGACGACGCAAGGCCTGCCGCAATCGGAAAATTGCAACGGCTGACAATACTCGCGCGCGACCGGGCACGCCCAGCGACGAGATCAAGGCAGGCCGACAAGCGCGGCAGCATCGCCTCATCGACGGACCCGTTCACCGTCAAACTGTCGACAGTCAAGTGCGCATCAAGCTCGACCTCCATTTCGGTGAACAAGTCCCGCAATGTGATCGAGATCGAACCGACTGCCGGCAGGTTTCGCGTAAGGTCGCGCTTGCCCCAGTACTTGATGAGCGCAATGTTTGGCTGGGCGATGGCCGTTGCCCGCATGTCCATGACTCTGAGTATTGTTCTTGTTGAGGGACGCGAATTATAGCCCAGTGAGACGTACGCACAGCGGCATAATTCCGTGTAATCTACATAGCCCGAATATTGACGGTCCGAGCCATTGCCTGACAAATTCGCAGACCGCATTGCCGCCTATACCGAACGTGTCGACACGCGCCTGGATGCTACGCTGCCGCATTCGTCGACGATCCCGACCCGCCTCCACGAAGCGATGCGCTACGCGGTTCTCAATGGCGGCAAACGGGTGCGGCCACTGTTGGTCTATGCCGCCGGCGAATGCCTGGGGGTCGACGCGGACATTCTCGACGCGCCAGCTGTTGCGATCGAATTAATTCACGCATTCTCGCTGGTACACGATGATTTGCCGGCGATGGATGACGACGACCTGCGCCGGGGCGAGCCGACGGTGCATATCAAGTACGACGAGGCGACGGCGATCCTTGCGGCCGACGCGCTGCAGCCACTGGCGTTCTCAGTGCTGTCCGGCATCGATGGCGTACCCGCGCAAGCGAAAATCGACCTGGTCGGCCTGGTTGCCGATGCCAGCGGCTCCACCGGCATGACCGGCGGACAGTCGATTGACCTCGCTGCCGAGGGCAGCGCATTGAGCGTGGACGCCCTCGAACATATGTACTCGCTCAAGACGGGCGCGCTCATTCACGCTTCGGTTATGTGCGCTGCGTTGCTGCGGGAAGACCTGTCTGGCGATGACGCGCATTCCCTGGAGCACATTTGCCCAGGCTATCGGTATCGCATTTCAGATCAAGGACGACATCCTGGACGTCGAAGGTGAAACTCACGTCATAGGCAAACAGGCGGGCGCCGATCAACGCTTGAGAAAGGCGACGTATCCCGGCCTGTTCGGACTCGAAACGTCACGACGGCGCTGCGACGAGCTGCTGCGTGGTGCACTCGAACACCTCAAACCGTTTGGCGGCGACGCGGCGCCGCTGGAGTGGCTCGCCCGATTCATCGTCGAGCGCGGCCAGTAGGCTGATGACGCCGCTAACACGCAGCATATTGCATGTTGATATGGACGCGTTCTACGCGTCGGTGGAGCAGCGCGACAACCCGGAGCTTCGCGGCAAGCCGGTCGTGGTTGGAGGAACGTCAAACCGCGGCGTGGTGGCGGCTGCCAGCTATGAGGCCCGCACGTTCGGGATCCGCTCAGCGATGCCGATGGCCGAAGCGCTGCGGCGCTGCCCGGATCTACTCAGGGTCAAGTCTCGCATGTCTCACTACAAGTCAGTATCCAAGCAGATCTTTGCGATCTTTCGAGAATTCACACCAACGGTCGAGGGTTTATCCCTCGATGAGGCCTTTCTTGATGTTACCGCGAGCACAACGCTGTTCGGCCAGCCCGAGAAAATTGCGGGAGACATAAAGCAGCGAATACTGGATGAGACGCAGTTGACTTCATCGGTCGGCGTCGCGACCAACAAACTCGTTGCGAAGATCGCATCGGAGCTCGACAAACCGGATGGATTGACCATTGTCCTGCCCGAGCATTACGCGACTCGACTCGATCCGCTACCTGCGTCTGTCATCCCGGGCATCGGTCGGGAAACTCAAAAGCGACTGTCGGCCGCCGGCATCAGGACCGTTCGTGAACTGCGCGATGCCGATGACCGCATGCTCGAGCCGATCTTCGGTCGATTTACCCGGAAAACCCGCGATCGCGCATCGGGAGTCGATGTGCGTCCCGTGGTTCCGTGTCGCGCTGAGAAGTCCATTAGTGCGGAGGAGACGTATGACAAGGATCTCGTGAGCCGCGAGCAAATGGACCGCGAACTGCTGCGCTTGACCGAGCGCACGGCCAGCCGGCTGCGAAAAGCCAATCTGGCGGCAGGCACGGTTCAGATCAAAATCCGCCAGTCTGACTTCAAGACCTGCACGCGACGGCGCAAATTAACTCCGCCGGCGAGCGGCACCGACCAGATATACGCCGTCGCACGCGAGATTCTCCAGATCTGGCTGGCTCGCAATCCGGACGCGAGAATCCGCTTGCTGGGTGTTGGCGGCAGTGACCTCGCACCGGCAGAACAACGGGATTTGTTTTCGACGATGCCGGACAAACCGGCTCCTCCGATCGACCGGACGGTCGACGAGATTCGCGATCGCTTCGGAAGCGCCGCGGTCAGCCGGGCCAGGACTCTGGTACGGGCATTGATTAGGGTAGAATCGGGGATCAAAGAACCCGTTGTGGGGATTCATGTACACCAGCTTCTTCGGACTGAATGAAAAACCGTTTTCGATAACGCCTGACCCGCGCTACCTGTTTATGAGCGAGCGGCACGGCGAGGCGCTCGCACACCTGGTGTACGGCGTCACCGAAAGCGGTGGTTTCATTCAGCTTACCGGTGAGGTCGGCACCGGAAAAACCACCCTGGTACGCACGCTGTTGCTAAACCGCATGCCGGATAACGCGGACGTCGCGGTCGTTCTTAACCCGCAGTTATCCGTCCTCGAATTCCTCGCGACTATTTGCGAGGAGCTCCATATCGACGTGTTGCACAACAAGGGCAGCATCAAGGCGCAAACGGATGCGCTCAATCGGCATCTTCTCAAAGCACATTCAGAGGGCCGACGAACGATTCTGGTCGTCGACGAAGCACAAAACCTGTCGCCGGCCGTCCTTGAGCAAGTGCGCTTGTTGACGAACCTTGAAACCGCAAAACAGAAACTGTTGCAGATCATATTGATCGGCCAGCCCGAGCTGCGCGAACTCCTGGCACGCAATGATCTTCGCCAGCTCGCGCAACGTATTACCGGCCGCTACCACCTGGAACCACTGACACGAGAAGAAACAGCGCATTACATAGAACACCGCCTGAAAGTCGCGGGCGCACTCGGAGAAGTGTTCGATGGCGGCGCGAAGAAAGAGACGTTCCGCCTGTCACAGGGTGTGCCCCGGTTGATTAACGTCATTTGTGACCGGGCTCTGCTCGGCGCCTACAGCCGCGAATCCCGGCGAGTCGATCGCCGGCTCATTCGTCGCGCGGCAGCGGAAGTGCGCGGACAGCTGGAACGATCTCCGTGGCTGCGCCCGGTTGCCACGGCAGCGGGGGTGATCGGCCTGGTAATTATTGCCGCCACGATATGGTCCGGTACTCGACAACAGGATGTCCCGCCGGTACTTGCCGCCGCGCCGGATGACCCAGTGGTCGAAGCAGTGCTTAACGAAGCACCGGTTGAAGCGGACAATGCGGTTCCGGCCGAGGAAAGCGCGGCGCCAGACATTGTCGAAACGGAGCCTACCCTGAATGATCAGCTTGAGCTCGCGCAGGAACTGACCAATACATCGACGGCGCTCAGCACACTGTTCGGCGCGTGGGGGCTCGAATACGACAAAGGCGGTCAAAGCGGCTGCGCGCAAGCGAGCGACTATGGGCTCGCGTGTCTCTACCAACGTGGTTCCTGGAGTGGATTACGACAAATGGACCGACCGGCCGTGCTTACACTCGTCGACGGTAGCGGCAGAAGCCACCAGGTCGTACTGACGGCAATCCACGGGGCCACCGCCGACTTGTCGATCGGCGGCGTGCTCGTTACCCATCCGGTTGAATCGATTACCGACGCCTGGTTCGGCCAGTACCTCTTGCTGTGGCGACCGCCGAGTGGCCAGGCGGTCTCGCTCGGGCCTGATTCCCGGGGCGCCAACGTGCTCTGGCTGCGCGAGAGTCTCGCGGCTATAGACGACCAGTTCGTCAGCAGTAAGCCGTCGTCTGATGAATACGACGCGGAACTCCAGCAAATCGTCAGAGCATTCCAACGCGCACATCGACTCGATGTCGACGGCCTCGCCGGAAAACAAACTCAGATCATCATCAATTCATTACTCGCGGTCGACGGCACACCGCGCCTCAACACTTCGCTCCTGGCACGGGACTAGGCCATGTCGTTCATACTGGATGCCCTGAAGAAATCGGAAACGGATCGCCAGCAGCGGAGTTCAGCGGAGTTCGCCGGGGTTCCGACGAGCAGCGACCGTGCCGGAGTGCCGCGCTGGCTGTGGACTCTTGGACTCCTGCTTGCCATAAACCTGGCAGTGCTGCTGGCCCTCATGTTCAGGTCATCCACCGGGCCCGCCACTTTGCCGACGACACCAATTACCGAAATCCGGAGGCCCGTCCAGATCGATCCAACTCAGAACGCGCCGGCCCTCGAAGAAGCTGGTTTAGGCGAGCCAACGCCAAGCCCATCCAGCTTTGCGGAGCAGGTCGCTGAGGCCAAGCTGAATAGTCCGGCACGTGGAAGGTCTGCGGCTGCCGCAGCGGAAGATTCACCGTCTGAGGCAGTCGTAGCCGCAGAACCCGGCATCCCGGCCAATTCTGGAAACTCGGCAGCACTACCGACGATCTACGAGGTTGTCGCCGACGGGACCGTCGATCTGCCCGAATTGCACCTGGACATACACGTCTACAGCGACGTTCCAAAGGACAGGTTCGTGTTCATCAACATGTCGAAACAGCGCGAGCAATCGCGGCTCGCCGAAGGGCCGGTCGTAAACGAAATCACGCCTTTTGGCGTTGTTCTGGAGTACCGCGGCACAACGTTCCTGCTGCCTCGCGACTAAGCACTGAAGGCTGGCGAACCGCGTGACGAAACATCTTGATGGCGACATGCTTTCGGCCGCGTTGACTTCCGGGATCCATCGGGTCATGGGCCAGCAAGAGTTGCTCAATCGCATCAACGTATTTCCCGTCGCCGACAGTGATACGGGTACAAACCTGAGCCTGTCACTCAGTGCCGCACTCGGCATACTGAACCGTCCCGAGGAAAAACACCTGGGCACGATGCTGGCCGCTGTTGCCGATGCATTGCTTGATGGCGCGCGGGGAAACTCTGGTGCGATCGTCGCGCAGTTTTTTCAGGGGATGAGTGACTCAGCCGGCGAGATTACGCGCTTTACGACGTACACCTTTGGCAAGGCCGCGAGCATGGGCAGTGAGTATGCGTACGATGCATTATCGAAACCGCGCGACGGCACCATACTTTCCGTGATCGCGGCATTCGCCGACAGTATCGCCCACCAGGTTTCAGATAATCGCGAATCGGCGTTTCCTGATGTTATGCGAAACGCGCTCAAAAAAGTCGAGGAGGCCCTGGCACATACCCCCAATCAGCTCGACGTGCTGCGCAAAGCGGGAGTCGTGGATGCCGGCGCTATGGGATTCGCCGAGCTCGTCGCGGGCATGTGCGATTATCTCTGTGACGGCAACGAGGTGCCGATGCCCGACGTATCCGTGCACGATGATATCGAGCCCCCTGTGGAATTCGCGGAAGCCGATAACGAGTCTCAATTTCGGTACTGCACGGAGTGCATGGTAACGGCGGAAGATCTCGACCGGCGAAAACTACGTGAGACACTCTCGGAGCTTGGAGACTCGCTGGTACTCGCAGGCACCAAGCGAAAAGCGAAAATTCATATTCATGTGGATGACCCTGATACGATTTTTGATATCGCCAGAAAATTCGGCGTGCTCAGCGCGGAGAAAGCAGATGACATGCATCGCCAGCAACACAGCACGCATGACACGATGCGTCGTTTTGCGGTAGTCACGGACTCCGCTGCCGACATCCCCGACGAAGAGATGGAACGCCTCGACATTCACATGGTCCCGTGCCGAATCCAGTTCGGTAACCGGGGCTACCTGGATAAAGTCAGCATTTCAATCGATGAGTTTTATTCAGAGCTAAAGTCCAATCCCGACCATCCCACGACATCACAACCCGCACCCGGGGATTTCCGGCGTCAGTTTCAGTTTCTCGCCAGCCATTTCGAAGACGTACTCTCGATTAACCTGACAAGCGAAGCCAGCGGTACGTTTGAAGCGGCTCGCCTCGCGGCCGAAAGGACAGGGGCGGCAGGCCGCATTCACGTTATTGACACGAAGAACGCATCATTCGGCCAGGGTCAGCTGGCCATACTCGCTGCAGAATGTGCCAGTCGAGGCGTGAATATCGACACGACGATCTCGCTGATCAAGGAACAAATCCCAAAGACACGAACGTATGCATTGCTGCACGACCTGCGTTATGCCGTTCGAGGTGGCCGGCTCCCAGGCTGGGTAAAGACCGTCGCCGATCTAATGCGGCTCAAGCCGGTCATCGCCACCAAGCCCGACGGTCGTATCTCCCTGGCAGGCTTTTTGTTCGGGACTCGTAACCGTACCAAGCGCTTCGCAAGGTTCATTGCACGCCGTGCACCGAAAAATCAGGATATTGACGTCGGCATCGGTCACGCGGTCTGTGAGAGCGACGCCAAGGCGCTGGAACGTGAGATTCGCGCTAGAATTCCGGCGATTAAGAAACTCGTCGTCAGCAGCTTGGGTCCCGGTCTGGGCGTACACGGCGGGCCCGGCACTCTCCTGATCACGATCAGCCCAACCGTGTCACTGGATGATATCGCCGACGGCGTCGATTAGTTCCTCACCTTCGTTGCGCGCATTGTTGACGCTTCGATCGACCGGCCATGCTTGCAACTTGGGCGTCTCGTCGACCGCCTGCTCGAGCAGATTCGGCCGACCCGGCCAGCCATTCCGTCGCTGCATCCGGCTGTAAGAACAAGCGGCATCCTGTGATGCAGAGGCAGCATGAACGCGTTCGCCGCCGTTGTAATCAGCGTTGTCGTCTGCAGCGACTCTCCGCTGCTCTTGTCACTCCAGTTTTCCCACAGCCCCGCCAGCGCAAACGGCTCACCGCTGGCAAGTGAAATAAAATAAGGCGTCTTGGCGTCGCTCTCCCGGCGCCACTCGTAAAAACCGTCGGCGAGGACAACGCACCGGCGATGCCGGAATGCGGCACGATAGGAGGGCTTCTCGGCGACGGTCTCTGCGCGTGCATTAATCATGCGATTACCAATCGACGGGTCTTTGGCCCAAGACGGCACCAGCCCCCAACGCAACATCGCGAGCTCACGCCCCTCGCTGCCGTTACGAATGGCCGCGATATATTGCGTCGGCGCGATGTTGTATCGCGGCTGTACCTCTGTGGATGCAGAGACGCCGAACAGGGCAGCGGCAGCTTCGCTCGGCGAATAAAACGCGAATCGTCCGCACACGGTTACTCCCGAATTCCCACACCACGCTGCATCAGTATCATGCAGGCGGTGAACAGCACAACCATGAACACGATCAAGATCGAATACGCGTGCCCGATGCCAATGTCGGACGTTCCAAGAATGCCGTAACGGAATGCATTGACCATGTAGAGAATCGGGTTTGCTTTCGACACGTTCTGCCAGAACTCCGGCAGCATCGAAATCGAATAGAAAACTCCGCCAAGGTAGGTCAGCGGTGTAAGAACGAATGTGGGAACGATAGAAATATCGTCGAATTTCCTTGCGAATACTGCATTGATGAAACCGGCGAGCGAAAATACGATCGACGACAACAGCACGATCGATATCATTATCAGCGGATGAGCGACGTCGAGGCTCGTAAAGAACAACGCAATAATCGTGACCAGCAGGCCAACCAGAAGCCCACGCAAGACGCCGCCGGCTACATGGCCGATGATAATCGTCGCGTACGACATCGGCGCCACCAGCATTTCCTCAACGTGGCGTCCGAACTTCGCACCAAAGAACGATGAAACGACGTTGCCATAGGAATTGGTGATAACCGACATCATGATCAGCCCGGGCGCGATGTACTGCATGTAGTCGAAGCCATCCATGCTGCCGATCCGCCGCCCGATCAGGTTGCCGAAAATAATAAAATACAGGGTCATCGTTATCGCGGGAGGCACTATCGTCTGAACCCAGATACGCAGTACGCGCAAGACTTCCTTGCGGATGATGGTTTTTGCAGCAATCAGGTTAAGCATAATGTTCATTCAGCAGTCCCTTGCTGCTTGCTCTCGACGAGGCGCATGAACAGCTCTTCCAGCCGGTTCGCCTTATTGCGAAGGCTGGAGACATGGATATCCCGGGCGCTGAGCTGGGCAAACAAATCATTCAGATCACGATCCGGGCCTTTCTCAACCTCCAGCTCATCGTCGCCGCGCAGGCGTGCCGTAAACCCGTCCAGCGTCGGCGCGTCCGACAATTCTTTGCTTAGGCTCAGCACGAACACCTCGCGTTGCAGCTTCCGGAGCACGTCGCTCATCTTCGCGTCTTCGATAATCCGACCCTCATCGATAATGGCAATGTGCCGACACAATGACTCGGCCTCCTCGAGATAGTGCGTCGTCAGAATTATCGTCGTGCCTGCCTCGTTGATTGCCTGAAGGTACTCCCACATAGAGCGTCGAATTTCAATATCGACACCGGCTGTTGGCTCGTCAAGGATAAGTAGCCTCGGCTCATGCACCAGCGCGCGGGCGATCATCAGCCGGCGCTTCATACCGCCTGAAAGACTGCGTGCAATATCATGACGTCGGTCCCATAGCCTTAGCTCCCGCAGGTGCTTTTCGACACGCTGCTTTGCCAGCTTTCGGCCCAATCCGTAATAGCCGGCCTGGTTCGCGACAATATTGCCGACCGACTCCCAGAGGTTGAGATTCACTTCCTGCGGAACCACGCCGATGCAGGCTTTGGCGGCCTCCAATTCGGTGTCAGTATTGTGCCCGAACACCTCGACCTCTCCGCCGCTCTTGTTCACCAGTGAACTGACAATACCAATAGCCGTCGTTTTTCCCGCGCCGTTCGGGCCAAGTAACGCGTAGAAGTCCCCGGACTCGACAGACAGGTCAATGCCCTTCAACGCCTGATTGCCGTTGCTGTACGTCTTGCTGAGGTTTCTTATTGAGAGCGCTTTCATGAGGTCGCGTATTGTAACCGCGCTCTCGTCGCTATCACACCTCGGGCGCTCGAATACGATCGGCACGTCGCGCTGCCTTGCGTTGTCCGGGGGCACGCATGGTGCAGGCTGCTGCTGGCATCCTGTTGTACTGACGAGCGTCTCTTCGCGTAAGCATCGCCTGCAGTGCGCAGTGTTGTGACGTGAGTCGAGCCTGGTAACTGGAACTGGTGCCGGCATCCAGCAAGCGACGCCAGACGTCTGTTTCGTCCTCGAAGCGCAGGCGCATCAGATCACCGCGCGTGGCGACTCGGTGCAACAACCCAACCAACGTCTGTTCGGCCATTCTCTCACACCAGCTAACAGACGCTCCGCTGACAATCCTCGCGGCGTAGGCGTTACGGTGCACAAGCTGCCATAGAAAACTCAAACCCGCCGCCTGCAGCTGCCGGATTTTCTCGTCGGGCGGATCTGCCGAGTCGATCAGGTCAATTTGCGATTCGTCGCCCAGGATCCGCTGCCAGTATTCCTCATCCTGCTCACGCAACGAGAACAACAGGAAGGGCGCGCCGGCAAGCCGGGTAATCCGGGATTGGGTCATGCGATGCGCTTGAAGGACCGCAAAGCGGTCTGGGGCGGCCGCCGAGCAGGCCATAAGGAAGAAGCGATTGAGCGCTTGAATATTGGCGAGATCGCCGGGTGTTGGTCCCTGGTACTCCATGTAACCTCCCTGCAGGCGCTTTTCTCGCCCGTTGTTGTAATTTCTATATTTCGAACTAGCCGACCATTTATGGATAGTATAGGCTATGTAAATACTATATATGGTCCTTTTATAGCGAAAAGAGCTAACAATGCGATTAACAGACGACCGATACTCAGGGGAACGCAGCCAGTTTGAGCTGGCCTTGCGAATGATCCGCCACGAGGCCCGTACCCGAACCATCCGCGAATGCACGGGCCTGTCCGATGACCGGATACGCAAACTTTACGCCACGTACTTTCGTGACAGCGGCCACTCAGGCGTGAAACGACGACGCGGAAAGTCGCCGCGGCAGATCAACCGCTACGTCAAAAACGCCGAGAACCAGCTGCAGTCAACCACCCTGGTTGCCCTGTTTTGCGCCGGATTGTTGGTCAGAATTGACAGCGAGGACCGTGTGCATGCCTGCTGGCCACGTCCCGACGTCGAGTTCGGCCATCGACTGTGTCGAGCCTACGAGACCTACCAGCTGCTGCACGATAACGCCAGACTCAGCTTTGAGTGGGTCTGGAACTTGCTGCAGTGTATTTCGTATAACGACGAGCTTTATCTGGCGCATTGTCGACGCTGCGAAGCGCGTTACGTTCAGGACTCGTATGCACTGGATCGGAAAATCTGCCCGACCTGCTCGTCGGAGACCACCCGCGATTCTGGCCGGCAGGACGCCGATGTCGCCCCTATTTGATGTCCCGGCCGAAGCCCCTTTTCCGGTACACTGTGTACCGTGCGGCAGCGTCGCAGCAAAACAAAATTACTATAAGGGAGTGTGTAGGAATGCTAAAAGAATTCAAAGACTTTGCGATGCGCGGAAACGTCGTCGACATGGCTGTTGGCATCGTTATTGGGGCCGCTTTTGGCAAGATTGTGTCGTCGCTGGTTGCCGATGTAGTCATGCCGCCGATTGGCATGATCATGGGCGGCGTAGACTTCAGCAGCCTGGCTTTTGCGCTGGGCGAAGGCGAAGGCGCTGCATCGATCAATTACGGTGTATTCATCAATACCGTTCTCGATTTTGTGATCATCGCATTTGCGATTTTTATGGTGATCAAGGGACTCAATTCCATGAAGAAGAAGGAAGAAGAGAAGCCCGCGGAGCCGCCCAAGCCTTCAGCTGAAGAAGTGCTGCTGACTGAAATTCGCGACTTGCTCGCGAAGCAGTAGTACTGAAATCAGCGGACAAAGCATCGTCGTCGGGTAGCGACGACGATGCTTCCGCCTGTTTGCACTCAGAACCGGTTTACTATTTTGGAAAATCACAATGTTTTTGCAGGCGCATTCGTCGATCGCAGCGGTGACCGCCGCAAAGATACCGATTGGCTGAACAAAGCGGTCGTTAGCGAGGAAGCACGTTTCATCCCCGTCTGGGGCGATCTTTGCCTGGTCGGCGGCGATCCGCCGCACGCCGTACGACTCAAGCGATCGCAGATCGAAGAGTTTGTCAGCGAACACAACGTGATCTTTCTCGGCTTATTCCGGAACCAGCCCGCGTTTGCACTTGCGATCGAGCACGTGGGTGAACCGCCCTTGCAGGAGTTTGGGAGTTTTGAGGGCCTGCGTTTTCTGGGTACACGCTTGCCCCTGGACGAGGCCAACCTCGCCGCGCATGCGCGGGCGCTCGTACTATGGCACGCGTCGCAGTCGTTTTGTGGGATTTGCGGCTCACCGGCACTACCCAACGCAGGCGGCAACACGCGTCGATGTGCGAATTCGGATTGTGCGAGAGAGATTTTTCCGCGTACCGATCCAGCGGTGATCGTCCTCGTTCACGACGGAGAACGATGCCTGCTCGGACGGCAAGCAAGCTGGCCGGAAGATCGTTATTCGACGATCGCCGGTTTCGTTGAACCCGGCGAGAGCCTGGAAGACGCGGTTCGTCGCGAGGTGTATGAGGAAACCAACGTTCGCGTCGGCGCCGTTCACTACCACAGCTCCCAACCGTGGCCGTTTCCGTCGTCGCTAATGCTCGGATTCATTGCCGAGGCGACCACTGACACGATTACGCTGAACGATGGCGAACTTGAAGACGCTCAGTGGTTTACCCGCGATCAGTTGCGTTCCGAAATTTCCCAAACTGCCGTTTCGAATTTCGATCGCACGCAGGTTGGTGGATCACTGGATTCTTACTCGGCGACAACGACTGATCGTGTGCCTCGTTATTCTGGCGATCAGCCAAGACCCAAAGTACCCGCTGATTCTCGCGGGCAACCGCGACGAGTTCCACGGGCGTCCCACGCAGAAAGCCGATTGGTGGCCGGACAGGCCGGACGTGATCGGTGGGCGTGATCTGCAGGCCGGCGGTACCTGGCTGGCGCTGCATCGCAACGGACGTTTCGCGACTGTGACCAACTATCGGGACGCCGAACCCGTGTCGTCAAAGTTTCGATCGCGTGGCCACCTCGTTACGGAGTTTCTGGAGGGCGATCTGTCAGCGCTCGATTATCTCGATACTATCGATGGCGATAAGTACGCTGGTTTCAACCTGATCGCGGGCGACGGCGAGAAGGTAGCCTATCGCTCCAACCGTGGCGCCAGCGCGCGCGAATTGCCAGCTGGCGTTTATGGCCTGAGTAACGCACTGCTCGACGGTCCATGGGACAAGGTCGAACGCAGTAAGCGAAGGCTGAGCGCTCTGCTTGATCGGAACGCCGTCAATGAAACCACCGTACTCCGCCTGCTCGATGATCGCGCACCGGGTCCGATCGAGGAAGTCGACTCCACTAGCCTCAGCTTCACTGTAGCGCACGCCATATCGGCGCCATTTATCGTCACGCCCAACTACGGGACGCGTAGTTCGACGGTGGTATTCGCGGACAACGAAGGTCGTTGGCGTATGACCGAGCGACGTTTTAATGCCGATGGCCTCTCGACCGGGGAGTCCCGGTTCACGTTTTCGTCGCGCTCCGCTGTTACCTGAAGACCGATAACAGCCACGCGCGGATATCGTCAATTTCATCCGGGCAAACCGCGTGCGCCATCGGATAGTCATGCCACTCGACGTCGAATCCCGCCTTGGCTAAATTGTCCGCCGACGCTCGACCCCATTGCATCTGTATCATCGGGTCGAAACTGCCGTGCGCCATAAAGACCGGTAACTCACGATTCCCGGCGCTCGCGTCGAGTTCACCGGGCAGCGGGATGTAAGTGGAAAGCGCCATCAGTCCGGCAAGCCTGAGTTTCGAATGCAGGACCGCGTTAATCGCGATCGCGCCACCCTGGGAAAAGCCGGCGATCACAATTCTGCTTGCCTGGATACCGCGCTCAATCTCGCGACTGATCAGCGCCTCCAGCAAGGCGGTGCTCTCATGCACGCCTTTCGCATCAGCCCGACCTTGCGCGTCGAGACTCAGAATATCGTACCAGGCGCGCATGGCCATGCCGCCGTTGATCGTCACCGGTCGCACCGGCGCGTGTGGAAAGACGAACCGCAGAGGCAAATCGGCCGGCAATCGCAGCTCGGGCACGATGGGCTCGAAATCGCGTCCATCGGCACCCAAGCCGTGCAGCCAGATCACGCTTCCGACAGGTTTCTCACCCGTTGTGACCTCGACGGTCTCGGGTAGCTGCATTTCGAATCTCCAGGATCAATGAAGCGGCGCAGTGTAGCGCAAAAATTCGAAGGAGCCTCGGATCAGCTATTTCGCGGCTCCCTGGAAAAAGGTGAACTCAGGGCTTGACGAAATATGCGCATGAGGTTATAAGTATGCGCATATTTATGCGACTTATCGGATCGCTCAATCGTGCCCAATTCAATCGAAGATCAATCGCTGCGCCGTGCAGCCATCCGGGAGTTGCTGCTCCAGGGCCCGGCCAGCACACAGCAGTTGCTGGTCGATGCATTGTTAGAACAGGGCCTTGTCGCGACGCAGTCCAGCGTAAGCAGGGACCTTCGGGAGATCGGTGCTATTAAGACGACACGGGGTTATGAACTGGCGGCTGCCAATGAGCCCGATGAAAAGCAGATGGCCGATATCGCAACACTGCTTCGAAAGATCAGCCCTGCCGGGCCAAATTTGCTGGTTATTCGAACGGCCATTGGTGCAGCGCAGCGCGTCGCATTGGCGCTCGATCGCAGCAACTGGCCCGAGATGGTTGGCAACATCGGCGGTGATGACACGGTTTTTGTTGCGACCGCATCGTCTCACGCACAAAAACAACTGATAGCACGAATCGAGCGCTCCGCTCGCATCTGAAAAACATTCCGGAGAGCACACAGTGAGCAAGGACCAATCCCCGATTATTCTCGCGTTTTCAGGCGGACTCGATACATCGTTCTGCGTACCGTGGCTTAAAGAAAACTACGACCGGGATGTCATTACGGTGTGTGTGGATACCGGTGGCATCGATGCAGAGGCTGCGACGGCGCTGGAGAAGCGCGCACTCGCCCTCGGGGCGATTGAACACGTCCTGATCGACGCCAAACAGGATTTTTTCGACACCGTTATTCGCTACCTCATCGCCGGCAACGTCCTGCGTGGCCAAGCTTACCCTTTGTGTGTCGGCGCGGAGCGGGGTCTGCAGGCAGAGCGGCTCGCAAAAATTGCGACAGAACGTGGCGCGACGACAGTCGCCCATGGCTGCACCGCCGCCGGCAACGATCAGGTCCGCTTCGAAGTGGCACTACGAACCCTCAACCCCGATCTCGAGTCTCTGGCGCCGGTACGCGATAACAACTGGATACGCGACGAGCAGCTTAACTATCTCGAAAAAAACGGCCTGCCGTTGCCGCCGCAAGGGTCCGCCTATTCGATCAACCGGGGACTTTGGGGAATTACGATCGGCGGACAGGAAACGCTGACCTCGGAAAACGCCATACCGGAATCCGCATGGGTTCTATCTGCCAACGCGTTCAGTGAGCCAAAGGAATTGAATCATCACACGCTGGACTTTGTCGCCGGCGTGCCGGTCGCTCTTGACGGTGAAACATTGTCTCCCGTCAAACTAATAGAAGAGCTCGAGGTCCTCGCGGGTAGCTACGGCATCGGCCGCGGAATTCACCTGGGCGACACTGTGCTTGGCACAAAAGGTCGTGTCGCTTTCGAGGCGCCGGCGGCTATCACTCTGATCACGACGCACCGCGAACTTGAAAAGCTGGTGCTGAGCGCGCAGCAGGCACGAATCAAAGACACTGTTGCGGCCGTGTATGGCGACCTTGTGCACGAGGGCAAGCAGTTGGACCTCGCCTGCGATGACATCGAGGCGCTTCTGATGTCTTCGCAAAAGCGCGTCACCGGGACGGTAAAATTCTCACTGCGCCCGGGCCAGCTATTTATCGAAGGCGTTAGCTCACCGTACTCTTTGCTGGCGGCAACGAGAGGTGTCTATGGCGAATCCGCAGGCGAATGGACCGCAAGCGATGCGGTAGGGTACGCGCGCATCCTGTCTTTGACCGGTTCATTGCAAACTCGGGCAGGGCAAGCCGGCGCCGCCGGAAATGTGTCATGAAGAGCGCCGTCGTCGACAAGATAGCGTCCGTGGCTCAGCACAATGCGCTCGGCGCCGAGCTGCGGCTGTCATCCGACATTCCCTGTGAAGAAGGCGTTCTGGTCGCCGCGCGGGTACTGAACAACAAGTCGCGTTACAACCAGCTCGAGCTGACATCGGGACGCATGGCGACGGTGAATCAAGGTGACATCATCGTCGGTGCCCTTGGGCATCGGAAAGCGCTTCGTGGTTACTCCGGCCATCTCCCGTTGGAGCTAAAGCCGGGCGACACGATTCAAATTCTGAACATCGGTGGCGTTCTGGGACTCTGTGACTCTGCAAATCCTGACGTCGGGCCACCCTTCGATTGCGAGGTACTCGGCACCGTGCTGAGCTTCCCGTATCTCGGCGAGCGCATTGGTGTGCCCGCCAGGGCCGGCGCCGAGTCACTCGCGGACGACGGGACCCTGCAGACTCATGAGGTGCCCGTCATCGCAATGGCCGGCACCTGCATGGATTCTGGCAAGACCGCGGCGGCGTGCGCGATCGTCGGAAGACTTCGTCACCTTGGATTCAACGTGGCTGCCTGTAAGGCCACGGGCGTGTCGCTGCGGCGCGATGTACTTGCCATGGAGGATGCCGGTGCTTCCGAAACGATGATTTTCTCCGACTTTGGCGTCGTTACGACGACCGCTGTCAACGGTCCCGCGCTGACGCGGGCGCTGCTATCCGGTCTCGCGAAGAAACGCCCGGACGTTATTGTTCTCGAGCTTGGCGACGGCCTGCTCGGCGCCTATGGCGTCGAGGCAATCTTGTCCGACAAGGCCATCCGCAATGCGTTAACCGCCGTCGTGCTTTGTGCCAACGACCCGGTATCGGCCTGGGGTGGCGCGAAGATCCTGCGTGAGCAGTTCGATATTGAACCCGCTGTCGTGACCGGTCCGGCGACCGACAATGATGTCGGCATTCAGCAAATCGACGAACGACTTTCGCTTCCTGCCATTAATGCACTCTCCAATGGAGTCGCGCTGGGCGACAGTATCGCCGCCCTGCTGGCAAAGGGGGCGTCATGAGTGCCGCAATCCCGACGGTCGTGCTTGGTGCCAGCGGTTACGTTGGTGGCGAATTGCTGCGCCTGATAGCCGGTCACCCCCATTTTGAGCTCGCCGCAGCCGTATCGGACAGCCGTGCCGGATCGGCGATCGGCGATACTTTTGGTCATCTGTCGCAGGCGTTTCGTGGGGTTTCGTTTGTCGCACACGAGGACTGGCTCGACAAAATCGAATCGGGCGTCAATCTCGCGTTGTTCTCGGCGGCGCCGCATGGAGCGTCGGCGTCCGTCATTTCCAATGCACTGAAGGCCACCCGGAAAAAGAACATCACCGTGCATGTCGTCGATTCGTCAGCGGACTTTCGCTACGCACAGCAGAGCGACTACGAATCCGTCTATAAAACCAGTCACGGCGCGCCGGAACTTCTCGATCAGTTTCGCTGCGCGGTGCCGGAACACGTCGATTCCATTGACGCAGCTCACGTCGGACATCCGGGTTGCTTTGCCACGGCCACGTTGCTTGCCGCAGTACCGCTCATCCGTTCGGGCTTGACCGAAGCCCGGCTGTTTGTCAGTGGAGTAACCGGCAGTACAGGATCGGGAAGGGTCCCGCAGGCGGGAACACATCACCCGGAGCGCAACAGCAACCTTTATGCGTACAAGCCGCTGTCACACCGGCACGCCCCGGAGATGGCCGGACTCACCAATGCCGCGAGCGGCCGGGAAACGTCGGTCCACTTTGTGCCGCACTCCGGACCATTTGCGCGCGGAATTCATGTCACTTTACAAGCGCGGGTAAAATCGCCGGTGACCGACGCGGAATTGCGCGATGTTTTCGATACGGCCTATGCAACCTCACCTTTCGTTGAGGTCGTTCAATCGACGCCCAGGCTGAAGAACGTGGTGGCGAGCAACATGTGCCACATTGGCGTCGCAACAGACGGTGATTGCGTGGTTGTCATGAGCGCGATCGACAACCTGGTTAAGGGCGCTGCCGGCGGCGCGGTACAGTGGATGAACCGGCTGTGGAAGCTGCCCGAGACGGCGGGCCTGGCGCTGCCTTCGCCCGGGTGGACCTGATGCCAACGTCGAACGAACAACTGCTCCTGACAGACCCGCGCGTGCGGGAAGCCAACGTTACGATTCCTGTCTATGGACAGCTACCGTTCGTTCCCGAGCGCGCCAGCGGCTGCGATATCTTTACGAACGATGGCCGGCGTATTCTCGACCTTTACGGCGGCCACGCAGTCGCCGCGCTGGGGTATGGCCACCCGTCACTGGTTCGCGCGATTCAGGAGCAAAGCCACAAGCTGCTGTTTCAGAGCAATGCGGTGGCCCTGGAAGTCCGGGCAGAGGCGGCGGAAAACCTCGTCCGTGTGGCGCCTGACGGTATCGCAAGAGTATTCTTCGTGAATTCGGGCGCTGAAGCCAATGAAAATGCCTTGCGCATGGCGTGCGTCGCGACGGGCCGAAAAAAAATCCTGGCAATCACACAGGGCTTTCACGGTCGCACTGCCGCCGCTGCCGCAGTCACCTGGAACTCCGATAAATGGTATGGCTTTCCATCGAAGCCGTTTGACGTCGACTTCATCCCGCGCGATGACGTTGACGCCGCACGAACAATGATCAACGGTGACATCGCTGCCGTCATCGTGGAGCCGGTGCAGGGTGTTGCGGGCGCGTACGACCTGTCGGAGGCGTTCCTCAAAACACTGCGCGACGAAACACGGGCGTGTGGCGCACTGATGATTGCGGACGAAGTCCAGTCAGGGATGGGGCGCTGCGGGCAGTACTTCGGGGTACAGGTACACGGCATTGATCCGGACATCATTACGAGCGCCAAGTCACTCGGCGCCGGCGTGCCATGCGGGGCCGTACTCTGCACTCACGACATCGCCGCGCACTTCGAGCCCGGAGACCTGGGCACGACGTTCGGTGGCGGACCCCTCGCAGCCGCGGCCATCACCGCGACGATCAATGCCATCGATACCGAAGGGCTGCTAGGCAACGTACGCGAGCGAGAGGCGCAGATTCGCGAGCGATGCGTCAAAGGGCCGATACGAAAGATCCAGGGCATGGGCCTGCTACTCGGACTCGTCTGTGATCGTCCCGCGAAAGAGGTGCGGAACGCACTTCTTGAGCACGATATCCTGGTCGGTACCAGCAGCGACCCTGCGGTCGTGCGGATACTGGCACCGCTGGTCCTCGAATCCGCGCACGTTGGCCGCCTGGCACAAGCGCTAGAAACCATGGAACCTCTGATTGACTGACAATGTATGTCCGCCGTTGCGGATGGAAGAAAAGGAATTTATTGATGAAAGCGTTCAACGACCTCGCCGATTTCTCCAATGAAGAGATAAATGCACTCGTGGCCCTCGCCAGCCGCCTCGACGCGCGTCCCGAGCCCGAGGCGCTCAAAGGTAAAGTGTTGTCTTTGCTATTTCTGAGCCCGTCGCTACGCACGCTCGCGTCTTTCCAGGCCGCGATGGTCCGGCTAGGTGGCGGTTCATTCGTCATATCGCCGGATATGTCGATTCATGGATTGGAGTCTCGTCCCGGTATTGTCATGGACGGCACAGCCGCAGAGCACATTCGGGAGGCCGTGCCGGTGATTGCATCGTACGGTGATGCAATCGGTATACGCGCGTTCGCCGAGCGAAAGAACATCGAGCACGACCTGGCGGAGACTGAGTTCACGGCGCTCACCGATCTGATCGACACGCCCTACATCAACATGGAATCGGCGATGAACCATCCCTGCCAGAGCCTGGCGGACTGGAAGACCATGGACGACCTCGGCATCCCCGCCAATGGCGGAAAATTTGTGCTTAGCTGGGCCTACCATCCGAAAGCCTTGCCGCTCGCCGTGCCCGCCGCCACGCTGCACATGGCCGCAAAGCGCGGCATGGACGTTACGGTATTGCGCCCCGAAGGATTCGAGCTGCCGGACCTGTTGATGAAAAAGGCGGCGGCGGCAGCGGATGCGGCGGGGGGCTCCGTTACGGAGACGAGCGCCCGCAAGGATGCGATGCAAGACGCTCACGTTATTTACGCAAAGTCGTGGTCATCGACGCGCCACTATGGCGACCGGCTGGCGGATCAGAAGCTGCGCGAAGAACATATCGACTGGTGCGTCGACGAGCCCTGGTTCGCTAACGCAAGAGAAGACTGTCGCTTCATGCATTGCCTGCCCGTTCGGCGCGGCGTTGTTGTTGCCGACGAAATCCTCGATGGCCCTCGCAGCGTCGTCATTCACGAAGCGCGCAATCGCATGCTCGCGCAGATGGCGGTTCTTCACCAGATGCTGGGAGGTGCTCGATGACATCCAAGAAGGATCGCGCCATTGTCGTGTCGGCACTGAAACATGCTGCGCCCTACATTCGTCTTTTCAAGAACAAGGTATTTGTTATCAAAGCCGGCGGCGAGATCTTCGCCGACGCAGCCCGGACCGGCGCGTTCATGGAGCAGGTCGGCATCCTGCACCAGGTTGGCATCAAGGTCGTACTAATACACGGCGGCGGACCTCAGTCGACGGAACTCGCCGCGGCATTGGGTCTGGATACGACATTTGTGGACGGCCGACGCATCACCGATGGCCCATCGCTGGACGTCGCAACCATGGTGCTCAACGGGCAGATCAACACGCGCATCCTCGCGACGTGCCGCGACCTGCAAATTCCCGCTGTCGGCATGAGCGGTGTCGACGCAGGCCTGATTCGCGCACATCAGCGGGCGCCGGTGGAGCGCGACGGCGAAGAGGCGGTCGACTATGGCTTTGTCGGTGATATCGACGCCGTGGACGCCGATGTGCTTCGAAAGCAGCTCGACAACGGTCTGATGCCTGTCATTAGCCCGCTGTCCTGCGATGAGTCGGGCACGATACTGAACATCAACGCCGATACCGTGGCCGCCGCGATCGCCGCTGAGCTTGACGCGGAAAAGCTCATACTCGCCACCGGTGCGGCCGGCATCCTCGAAGACATCAAGGACCCGAGCTCCCTGATCAGCTACATCGATCGCGCGGCGCTCAAGAAGCTCAAGGCAGCCGGCAGCCTCGCTGATGGCATGCTGCCAAAAGCCGCCGCAATCGATTCTGCTCTCGCCAATGGCGTGCAGCGTGTGCACGTCATTTCCTACAAACTGCCGGACAGCATCCTGCTCGAAGTCTTTACCAACGAGGGAACCGGTACTCTCGTGGTCGATGACATCGCGGCACTAACGCCGGCCGAACAGAGCGCCAACTCATGAGCAGGCTGTGGGAGAAAGGCCTGCCGTTGGACGAGCGCGTCCTTCGCTACACCGCAGGTGAGGATCACCTGCTTGATGCGCGTCTCGTACGCTACGATGTGCGTGGCTCGATAGCGCATGCTGAAATGCTCGCGGCCACCGGCCTGATCAGCGATTCGGACTGTACCGCGATCCGGGAGGGTCTTGAGTCGCTGCAAGAGAGTTTTGAGGATGGTGAATGGCAGATCAGCCTTGAAGACGAAGATGCGCATACGGCGCTGGAGTCACGCCTGACCGCGAACATCGGCACTGCCGGCGGGCGACTGCACCTCGGCCGCTCGCGCAACGACCAGGTACTCACGGCGCTGCGCCTCTACCTCCGGGATGCGGCGCTCGATCTCGCGACTCGCGTCGAGAACCTGCGATCGTCGGTCGCCGATCTGGCCGATCGCCAGGGCGATGTGGAAATACCCGGCTATACGCACATGCAGCATGCCATGCCCTCGTCCGTCGCGCTGTGGTGCGGCGGCTTCAGTGAGGGGTTCGCGGACGCCATCGCCGGTCTGGAATCCGCCACCCGGCGCATCAACAAGAATCCGTTGGGAAGCGCTGCGGGGTACGGAACACCCGGGCTTCCACTCGATCGGGATAAGACAACGGCAGCGCTTGAATTCGCGGTGACGCAATCACCCGTCACGGCGGTACAACTCTCGCGCGGCAAAGCGGAAAGCGCGCTGCTGTTTGAAATCACACTGTTGATGCAGGACCTCGGCCGCATGGCCAGCGACCTGCTGTTGTTTTACACGCAGGAATTCGCCTACGTCTCGATCGCCGCCGAGGTTACGACCGGTTCGTCGATCATGCCGCAGAAACGCAATCCAGACGTGCTCGAATTGCTGCGCGCATCATCGGCGACGGCTCACGCCTGCCTCGATGAATCACTCATGATCACGGCAAAACTGCCATCGGGATATCACCGCGACCTGCAGCGTCTCAAAGCGCCGCTGTTCCGCTCGATCGATCTTGCCATCGACAGTGTCGATATCATGGCATACGTGCTGGAGGGGCTCCGCTTCCTGCCAGACAACATCACGTTGGATGAAGGTATATTCGCAACGGCTGAAGCTTACGAGCTGGTACGCGCCGAAGGCATGCCATTTCGCGACGCGTATCGTCAGGTTGCGAAGCGCTACTCCAAATAATCACGTAGGGCGCCCTATTTCCGGCCAAGGGCCCTATAATCGATGGTTCGATACTACAGGGCTTTGAAATGAATCGTTTTTTCGTAGCGTGTGCCGCCATCTCACTCGTATTTTTGTTTTCCGGGTGCGGCCAAAGTGGTCCCTTATATTTGCCAGGAGATCCGAGCAGGATCGAGACTCTGCCGCCCGCCCCTGCGGATACCGAGGAAGAGGAAAAAGAAGAAGACGAAGCCCCGGAAGGCTAGGTAGGATTTGCCAATGACAGACCTGGTCCTGATCGACGGGTCATCGTATTTGTATCGCGCTTACCACGCGCTGCCGGCGCTCAGCAATTCGCAGGGCGAGCCGACTGGCGCATTGCACGGCGTGCTGACGATGATCCAGAAGCTCATTCGTGAAGAACGACCGGCGCATATCGCCGTGGTATTCGACGCGCCGGGCAAGACCTTCCGCGATGAATTGTATGCGGACTACAAAGCGACCCGGCCTCCGATGCCGGACGACCTGCGCACGCAGGTACAGCCGATACTGGATGCCGTCGAGGCATTAGGTCTGCCGCTGTTGCGCGTTGCAGGCGTCGAGGCCGACGACGTTATTGGCACATTGTGCGAGCAGGCGGCGGACAAGGGACTCAAGGTGCTGGTCTCAACGGGTGATAAGGATCTCGCCCAGCTCGTTAACGATCAGGTCAGGCTGGTCAACACGATGAATGATTCCACGCTGGATCGCGACGGTGTGAAGACCAAGTTCGGTGTTTACCCGGAACAGATCGTCGACTACCTGGCCCTGGTCGGGGATAGCTCCGACAATATTCCCGGCGTGCCGAAGGTGGGCGCAAAAACGGCGGCCAAGTGGCTCAACCTCTATGACAGTGCTGACGGAATCGTTGAGCACGGCGACGAGATAAAGGGCGCGGTTGGTCAAAGCCTGCGTGACAACATTGAAAAACTTCGATTGTCACAAGCGCTTGCGACCATTCGAACAGACGTGGATCTTGAAGTTACGGTCAACGACCTCAAGGCCGTAGACGCCGACGCCGACGCTCTTCGCAAGCTTTATAGCCACTTCGAGTTGCGATCCTTGCTTCGTCTTCTGGATGAGCAGGCTGACGAGCCCGCGGTACCTGCTGCCCACCAGCAGGGCAACTACGAAACTGTCCTGACCTGGGATGCTTTCGACGGTTGGCTCAAGAAAATCACCGGCGCCAAACTGACCGCGTTCGACACGGAAACGACCGGCCTGGATTACATGGAGGCCGAGATCGTCGGTTTATCACTGGCGGTAGAAAACGGTGAAGCGTGCTACATCCCGGTTGCACATGACTACCCCGGAGCGCCCGACCAGTTACCACGCGCCGAAGTGCTGCAAAAACTGCACCATTTTCTTACGGACGATAAGAAAAAAAAGGTCGGCCACCATCTCAAATACGATGCCCACATACTGCGGCGCTATGACATCGTACTCGCCGGCATGCAATTCGACTCCATGCTTGAATCGTACGTACTAAACAGTGTTGCGACGCGCCATGACATGGACTCCGTGGCAAAGCACTACCTGGGCAAAGAGACGATTCACTACGAAGACGTCGCGGGCAAAGGCGCCAAGCAGCTGACGTTCAATCAAATCGACCTTGAGACCGCCGCACCTTACGCCGCCGAAGATGCCGACATCACGCTGCAATTGCATACGGCGCTTTGGACGCAACTCGGTGAGCACTCGACACTTAAGAAGGTCTACGAAGAGATCGAGCAGCCGCTCGTTCCTGTACTTCTTGAAATGGAAGAGATCGGCGTACTCGTCAATCGCAAGATGTTGACCAGGCAGAGCGGCGAACTCGCGAAGACGATGGCCAAACTCGAAACCAAGGCACACGAACTGGCGGGCGGCCCATTCAATCTTGGCTCTCCGAAGCAGTTGCAGCAGATCTTGTTCGAGCAGCTCGAGCTGCCCGTCATTCGTAAAACACCGAAGGGACAACCCTCGACGGCGGAGGACGTGCTCGTCGAGCTCGCCAACGACTACGAGCTGCCGGCAGTCATCATCGAGTATCGGAGCGTCAGCAAACTCAAGAGCACCTATACCGACAAGCTGCCGCTGCAGATCAACAAACGTACGGGTCGCATTCACACCTCTTACCACCAGGCCGTTGCGGCGACCGGCCGCTTGTCGTCCACCGATCCCAATCTGCAAAACATACCCATTCGCACGCCGGAAGGACGACGCATCCGCCAGGCGTTCATCGCGCCCAAGGGCCAGGTGCTGCTGGCCGCCGACTACTCGCAAATCGAACTCCGGATAATGGCGCACCTCTCTGCGGACAAGGGCCTGCTCAAGGCCTTTGCCAAAGAGCTGGACGTGCATCGTGCGACAGCCGCCGAGGTCTTCGAATTGTCCCTGGAAGACGTTACCGCCGATCAGCGCCGATCCGCCAAGGCCATCAACTTCGGCCTGATGTACGGCATGTCGGCGTTTGGTCTCGCGAAGCAACTTGGCATCTCGCGGGGTGAGGCGCAGGCTTACGTTGATTTGTATTTCGATCGTTACCCTGGCGTTAAAGCCTACATGGACAACATCCGGGAAACGGCAAGCGAGCAGGGTTATGTCGAAACCGTCTTCGGCCGCCGCCTGTACCTGCCTGAGATCAATGCGCGCAACGCGCAACGACGACAGTACGCGGAGCGCAGCGCGATCAATGCACCGATGCAGGGTACCGCCGCCGACATCATCAAGAAGGCCATGATCACCGTGGACGACTGGCTGAAGACTGACAAGCCGGGTGCCCGAATGATCATGCAGGTGCACGATGAACTCGTGTTCGAAGTTGATGAAGATAAGGTTGACGCGGTGCGTGCGCGGGTCATTGAATTGATGAGCGGCGCGGCAGACCTGTCGGTGCCGCTAAAGGTCGATGCCGGAGTCGGCTTGAACTGGGACGAGGCGCACTAGCCCGGATATTGCACCAGTATGACGTGCTCTCGCTTAGTCCTTGACCGATCTTACGCGCCTCGCTCGGAAAGACCCCAGTGCCACAGAAACGGACACTATTATTCCATGCGGGGCGCAATACCCGGGCTAGTGTCCCCTTTTAGACTCTATCCAAACTATAAACGTATTATTTTCAGAGACTTACAATACGAACGGAACTCATCTCCTACCCAGCCCTCTAATGTTTTGAGTGCATAAGTCACTCGCCTGTTTACCTCCCTTAAGCAGGCGTGCAACCTGGTAACCCCAAGCCGGTTGCTTATTTTGGCCCCGGGGTGCCTTTCAAAAGAAGGTGCTTCGGGGCTTTCTTATTGGTCGACCGGCAAATTCAGGAATTCTTCGAGCTTCGCCCGCGCTTCGTCCTCACCCAAACGACTGAGTGCCGAGAAATGTTGCACCGTCGCCGTGTCGGCAAGATCGCGGCGTAGTTCCAGTAGCGCTTTGGCAGCCTGGCCGCGTTTCAGCTTATCGGTCTTCGTCAGGAGGATGTGCGCCGGCAGCCCGACGGCGTCCGCAAAGTTAAGCATCTGGCGGTCGTATTCGGTCAAAAGGCGACGGATATCGACGATCAGAAACATGCCGCGCAGGCTCTGCCGGGATTCGAAGTAATCGGCCATGAGCTCAGCCCAGTGGTCGCGCATCTTGTCCGCGACCTTCGCAAACCCGTAGCCCGGCAAATCAACCAGCCGCTGCTCATCGCGCAGGCTGAAGAAGTTCACCAGGCGTGTGCGCCCCGGCGTCTTACTGGTCCTGGCGAACTGTCGCCGATTGACGATGACATTGATCGCACTGGACTTGCCCGCGTTGGACCGGCCCGCAAATGCGACCTCCGCCCCGGTGTCGGAGACGAACTGCCCAGGTGCGTTGGCGCTCTTGATAAACCGTGCTTCCGGGTATTGTGACATGGCGGTACGCCTTAGTGTCCCTTGCCCATAGACCGGCAATTTCCTGCGGAACGCGTCTCGAAGCAGCGCGATCGGCCGACTCTGAAATCATATGTACTTACGGGACAGGACACTAGGGATTGTGTGTATAATTCGGGCGCTGAGTACAGAACCGGGAAGCCAGTCTGACGGGTTCAGGGTCGCGCAGCAAGGTGTTTAAGTGCCCTTTAAGATCCTGCGCTACGCTTTTCCGGCTCGACTCAGACAGTCGCTATCAATACAAGACATCACATCAGGCGATTGCCGCGGCAATTGCAGGGAACTGACGGTTAGAACATATGAAAAACAAGCTTGCTCCGATCTTCGCGCTGACCGGTCTGACACTGGCGGCATTCACCGCAGAGGCAACAAGCCTGGTCGATGGGTCGGCCGATGCCGGCAAAGCCAAGGCGCTGACCTGCACTGCCTGTCACGGTCCGGCGGGCAATAGCGCAAATGCTATCTGGCCCAATATCGCGGGACAAAATGCCCCGTACATTCAGGCCCAACTCATGGCATTCAAAGATGGCAGCCGCAAGGACCCACTGATGTCGAGCCAGGCCATGTTGCTGTCAGAACAAGACATGGCCGATCTTGCCGTTTACTTCGAAAGCCTTCCGGTCGCTTCGCAGTCAGTCGCTAACGAGAAACTGCTGGCGCGCGGTGAGGCCCTCTACCGGGGTGGCAATAAGGAAAACGGCACAGCCGCCTGCCTGGCTTGCCATGGACCGTCCGGCCGCGGGAATCCGGCGGCGAAGTACCCGGCATTAAATGGCCAGCATGCAGACTATACGGCTAAACAACTGCAGGCCTATGCGGCGGGTACGCGCGAAACCGATGGCAAGACCAAGATCATGCGCGACATCGCCGGGCGACTCGACAAAGACGATATTGATGCGGTCGCGTCGTACGTGCAAGGCCTGAAGTAATCTCCCAACACTGAATATCGGAAGTCTCTATGAAGCACCTGAAATGGATAGGTTCCCTGCTACTCATCGCCGGAATCCTGACTCTGTATTCATGCAGCAAGGAAGAAGCAGCCTCCACGCCTGACGAAGGTGCGGCCGCTGTTTCGGAGCCGGCGCCGGAATCAGAAACAACGGAACAAGCGGCCGACAGCACAGAAGCTGTCGCATCCGACACTCTCGAAGTCGTCGAAGAATCCGCGGCAGAGGCAGAGCCTGCCGATGAGGCGATCGTACTTGCCGTTGCCGAGTCTCCGGCAGCGACACGCGAATGGCAGTTCAAGGAAGGACAGCATTACGTTCGCATGGTTCCGACGCAGCCAACGGTTGGTGGCGCCGACAAGATCGAGGTTGCCGAGTTTTTCTGGTACGGCTGCCCGCATTGTTACGACATGGAGCCGTACATCAACAAGTGGGCGGAAGGCAAAGATCCCAATGTTCGCTTCGTGCGCATCCCGGCAACCTGGAATTCGTTGGTCCGCTTGCATGCGCAGCTCTACTTCACCGAAGAAGTGCTTGCTCGCAATGGTGTAATTAAAGATCCTGAGGGATTTCGCGACGCCGTCTTTCAGGAGTACCACCGCCGTGGCAATCGCATGACGTCGGAAGAAGCGATCCAGAAGATTTTCGCGCGCTTTGGTGTCAGTGAAGACGAGTTTCGAAGCGCCTGGAGCTCGTTCGAAGTTAATCAGAAGCTGCGCGTTGCGGACGACCTGTCACGTCGCTACAGCATTGCGTCAGTGCCGGCAATCGTCGTAAATGGCAAGTACCGTAGCGGCGCGGCAGAAGCCGGCGACTATACGAAGCTCATTGAATTGATCGACGAGTTGGTGGCCCGCGAAGGCCTGCGCTAGCATTACTTCACGGCAACTTTCGTAAGAGACAGTCAACTAACCGCTGTCTTCAGCGATAACCCTGAGCGAACCTTGTGCATCACGTCGCCAATACAGCCGCTTGGTGATCACTACCGTGCTCTCCTCTTCCGTTGTCGCCATTCGGAAGCGGCTTAGGTAAATGTCGTCCGCCGCAGGATCCGCCAACAGCAGTACTTCGCTTATCGCAATTTCTTGCACCAAGCGTGACGCCAGTGTCTCGTTCCTGAAAGCGATCCACTCCGTCTTGCTCATACCCCAATGTCGAAAGTCGTCGTCATACAACGTCAGGTAACTATGTATGTCGCCGTTTTGCTGACTATCGACCCAAAGCGAGACTACGGCGTCGAGCTCGCGGCGCAATTCGGCAACCTGGCGCCGAGGAACCCAGGCCAGATTGCGCGAAATGAGCACAGGCGTCACGTTGGGTAAAAAATCGCCTTCTAGCGCCGCAAGATTCTCATTCGGCAGCGCAATACAGCCATCCGTATCCCATGCCGGGCGCTCGCCGCCGCGACGGTCGACGCCGTGCACCCAGATGCCATCACCGGTTCGTTCCATTCGACGATCCAGGGCGTTCGGGTAGTCGAGAGTAAACGCCGTTATCCCGTATTTTTCGTGCATCCGGCTGGTATCCAGTTGCTCGGTTACGAAGTAGATGCCAAGTGGTGTCTTGCGATCCCCGTTGCGTTGTTTGCCGTCGCCCTTCTGGCCGATGGACATGTAACTGTCGCCGCGGTAGGTGACATCCGTGCCGCCCCGGTTGACGAAGCGATGGAACTTTGCCGCCGAAGTATCAGCGACGAAAACGGTTTTGACTGCTGCCGGAAGTCGAATCAAATACGCGGGTACCTGCTCGTCTGCCACGGCAGGAACGCCTATGAGACATAGCAATATCAGGGACCAGAAGACGCGGCGCATCGCATGATATTACAGCGTTGCCACCGCCATGCTAGAGTTTGCGGCATGAGCACTCCGTTCGAGGCAATGCCGTGAAACGCCTGATCCCCGTATTAATCCTCTTCCTGACAGCCGGAATCGCGCTGGCCGAAACGGCCGATGAAGCTTTCGAAAACCTCGCCAGTGAGTACATCAGCGATCTCGGCAATTTCTCGCCGGTTTACGCAACCCTGATGGGCGATCACACCGCTGACGGGCAACTCGACCAGGTGGATGACGCGGCGCGTGCCGAGAGGCGACTTCTGTTGCTCGAGTATATGGATGCATTAAACGGCATTGAACGCGAACAGCTATCGCGCGGTAACCAGGTGGACGCCGAGCTTCTGTTACACGAGCTCGAATCCAGTCTCTGGTCGCTCAACGTATTTCAGGAATGGGCCTGGAATCCACTGCACTACATCAGTATTTCGGGTAGTGCATTTTACGGTTTGATGGCGCGGGACTTCGCGCCCGTCGAAACCCGACTGCTTAACGTCGCGTCGCGCCTCGAACAGCTGCCGCGATTTCTCGAGCAAGCGAGAGCGTCCATACAAGCGACGCGGGTTCCGAAAATCCACGCCGAGACCGCAGTGCGACAGAACCCGGGCCTGCTCTCAATTATCGATTCGATGGTCGTCCCGGTGATGGATGTGCTTTCAACCGAGGATCAGCAAAGACTGAGTGCCGCGATCGAAATTGCAAGGGACGCCGTGGCGAATCAGCAGAACTGGCTGGAAGAAGAGTTGTTACCCCGAGCCAATGGCGATTTTCGGATTGGCGCAGAACTTTACGATGTCAAGCTCGCTTTCGCGCTCAATTCGCCGTTGAGTCGGCGCGAGATTTCGGCACGAGCTGAGCAAGAATTCGAATCGGTACGAAACGAGATGTACGAGGTCGCCAAGATCATCTATGTCGCGAAGCATCCCTTCACGTCGTTCCCGGACCAGCCCGACGAGCCCTACAAGCAGGCGATTGTCCGCGCGGCACTGGAAGAGGCATACAAGAAGCTGCCGCCGCGTGACGGCATTGTCGATGTCGCCAGAGAGCAACTTCAGCAGGCCATCGACTTCGTTGTCGAACGCAATATCGTGACGATGCCCGAGGATCCCATCGAGATCATCATCATGCCGGAATTCCAGCGCGGCGTGACGGTTGCCTATCTCGACCCGCCAGGACCGCTCGACCACGGTCAGTCGGCTTTCTATGCGGTCGCACCGCTGCCGACAGACTGGACGAACGAGCAGGTCGAATCTTTCCTTCGCGAGTACAACATGCTGTCCATCCAGGACCTCACTATTCACGAAGGCGTGCCCGGGCACTATCTGCAACTGGCGCTGAGCAATCGATACCCGTCAACGCTACGCCGCGTTTTTTGGTCGGGACCATTCGTCGAAGGCTGGGCCGTTTACGCCGAGAAAATGATGATCGCCGAGGGCTACATGAATCACGATCCGCTAATGAAGCTGATCAATCTCAAGTGGTATTTGCGGGCCGTAACAAACGCGATCATCGACTCGGCCATCCACGTCGACGGCATGACGCGCGAAGCCGCCATGAAACTTATGATCGAAGGGGGCTTCCAGGAAGAGCGCGAAGCCGCCGGCAAGTGGGTGCGCGCTCAGCTGACATCGGCGCAACTCTCCACTTACTTCGTCGGTTACCAGGAACATCTCGAGCTACGCACGACGATGGAGAAGCTCTGGGGAGATGAGTTCACGCTTCGACGCTATCACGACCAGGTACTTGTCCTATGGCTCCCCGCCCGCGCGTTTTGTTCGTGCCCTGATGCTGGATGAGGCTATCCCGCGGGGCAGCGAGTAGGCCTGCGCGCAACGCCTCATGTTTGATTCATGTCGCTTTGGAGCGCCTCGATTTTGCTCACGCACGACTCGTAGTTCTGCCAGCGCCCACTCGAATTCGTGTGCAGCGGGTCACGCACCTGCCAGATGCTGGCCGTCTTGACGTGCGTCTTGGCACAGTGAAAGTCCAGGCAACGTTCGTCCCAAGGCAGCGCCAGGAAGTTGAGTAGCTCTCGCAAGATGGGCTCAGGTGTCCTAACCAACTCGTCGTAGTTAACGGTGAAAATGTTCTCGGCAAACGAATGTTTCCAATGCGCCATCAGGCGTTCTTGCTGCCCGTAGTAATGTGCGATATCGGCCAAGTCGGTTGCGTAGTGGAGGTTTCCTCCGAGATGTTGAAAATACACAGACAGGCAATTATCCCGAAGATCGCGCCTTGTATAGATAATTTTGGCCAATGGAAACATCGCTCGTATTAGAGCGAGATGAACAAAATTGTCCGGCCGCTTATCGGTGACGTTCTCTGCGCGCGGGAAAAGTGCTCGGACTTCTGACAGATACTCGTCCGCAACCTGTTTGAGTTCATTTGCTGAAATATTTTCCAACCGTTTCGGATAAGGCGCCAGTCTTTTCCCAACGAGCCACGGCAATATATCCAGCTCGCCGCCTGCCTGCACTGACGGATGCGCCGCGAGAATCTGTTCGGTCAGCGTCGACCCGGACCGGAACATTCCGCAGATAAAAATCGGGGCGGACTGACACGAGGTCTCTACGTTTTCTAGCCAGTCGGTGTCAAACAGCTTAATCAGCTCGCCGAATGCCTGCTCCGCTGCGACCGGATCGTAGCGTGCGGCACGCGATCTTCCGATCTGGTTAGCGGCACTGTAGGCTGCGAAAGCCTCGTCATAACGTCCGACATCGTCCAGCGCTTTGCCCAGCGCGAACTGAAGTCCTTCGCGCGCAGGCTTATCGCTTGCCGTACTCTGGATCGCGCGCCTGAGTTGGGTGATGAGTTCGTCGTCCGCGCTCGTTAATTTTGTCAAGTAAGCAAGGCGTGAAAGAGAATCCCAATGCTTTGGGTCAATGGACAGAATCTCATGATAGATCTCAATCGCCCGTTGTCGCTCCCCAGCCTCCTCGAATAATCCGGCGAGGTTGAACAAGGCGGGAACGTAAGTCGCGTCAACTTCGAGCGCTCTCTCGTACATCTGCCGGGCCTTGTCTGCTTGACGCAACTCAGAATACAGCACACCGAGGTTGGAATAGACTTCCTCAACTTGATCAATGTCAAGGCGGACGGCCTCGTTGTATTGCTCCACAGCCTCAAGGTAGCGCTTGTCCCTTTTATACAGCAACGCAAGGTTATAGTGCGCTTCGGCCAGGTCAGGCCGCCGATCCAGTAGTCGCTTATAGTGGCTTATCGCCGCTTCCGCTTGACCGAGCTGATGTAGAACGTCACCGAGCCGGCTGTAATAGTACAGGCTGTCCGGCACTTCCTCTGTCAGAGCTACTAGCGTGTCGACGGCTTGCGTCGGGCGTCCTGCCTGCAGGTACAGATCGGCCAGCGCGGCAAGCACAACTTCCCGATGCCGCTCTGATGTCGTCAATTGACGATAAGCGCGTTCCGCTTCGGCTAAATGGCCGGCGGCATGCAAGCTCTGGGCATGCTCGAATGCTGATGCAAAATCAGCGGGCAAGTCCGTCACACTCGAAAGCGATCGCGCCGCACGGCGTCGTTACCGGGGCGCATCGCCTGCGCGGCGACTATTCCGCTCAAGCAGGCGTGTCCAGTTGTCGAGCGAAAACAGGTGCGCGAAAACTGAGGCCAGGTAGCCTTTGTCAAACAGCTCCTTGACGACGCCCGGCTCTAGTCCATTGAGCTTCTGGGTATCCACGGCAATATAGCTCGCGAGCCGCTCCTCGGTTCCATCAGCGGCTGTACGGCTTACCTGTTGACCGGAAAGCATGCCCAATTCTTTGAGGCGCTCACCAAAGGCCAGGGTTGCCTTGGTTTCCGCATCATACCGGCCACAGAAGTCGATCTGCGATTGCGTTTGCGCTGTTACCTGGTCACCGTTGAAGAAAGGCTGCTCCGGGTCGTCGCTGATCGCGTCCGCGGCACGGTCAATTACGACCGCCAGGTGGTCATCGGACCGCATGGCAAGCGCGAGCGGATAACAGCGTACATAGGCAGGAATATAAACTCCGGGCTCCCAGTAACCACGGTCATCGATGAACAGGTTGACATCATCGGCGGCGCCCACGACGGCCAGCGGCACAGGTTCTTCCTGGCTGGCAAAGATAATCGGGTAGTATCTTTGCGCTGTCGGTAGCTCACCCAGGGTTAGCGGCAAAGCCGCCGCACCTCGTGCAAACTCGAAAGGTCGTTCGGGTCTGCGCAATCCCAACGAACCGTGCACCTCGTGATTCAGAAGTTCGGGTTGCTTGTAGAAAAGCTTGCTGCCACTAGGCGCTTGCTCGCCAACCGTGTTCTCTATTGACATGCTCGCCGTGTCCTCTGCTCTTTGCTCTTTATAGATCTTCTTGTTGCTGAGGCGCTCGCGTCAGCGTATCAAGCGCCCGCTGACTGTCATCCTCTAACTGCTGCCATTGGCGCGCCGTCATACAGATCTTTTCAGATATCCGAGAGCCCGTCGGGTGGCTCCGCCGGCAAATCATGCGATCCGGGTCCGCTCGCACTTCAGCCGTCGTCAGATTCACCGGGCCTTCTGTGACTTCCATGACTTCGACATTCTTCGTGCCTGAACTAGCGCTGCAGCCTACAGTGATCGCGGCGCTGATCAAAACCAGCGCAAAACCCCACCAACTGATCCTGTCATATTCGCAACCTTTCATTTCAAATTCTCCACAAACCAGTTACTGCGATGTGCTTGGACACACGAACCGACTATAAGTTTTTGCTCAAATTAAGAAAAAGGCGGGCCGAGGCCCGCCTTCTTCAGTCTTCCCTCGCGGATCGCCGATATTAGAGACGCAGCGAGATTCCAGCGAAGATGTACCGGCCCAGGGAGTCGTAGTATCCCGGGAACACGTTACCGTTACCAGGTGCGTTACCCACATCCGGCGAGTACGGCGGATCCTTGTCCAGCACGTTGTTGAAGCCGATACGAAGCTGTGTGCTGTCCGTCACCTGCCAGTTCGCCGCCAGATCCAGCCAGCTGTAGGCAGACCAGTCGCCGCTGCCAGGAGTGGCGGCCTCTACTGCTCCGGTGTAACGCCACATCGCCGTGATGTCGGCATCCCAAGGCGTCGCCCAGGTTACGCGGAACGTGTGGTTCCAGTCGGGGAACGCACCCGAGCAGTCACCATTCTCCCACAGGCCTTTACATTCGACGACATCCGAGCTCGGCGTCGGCTGCGTATCTGCTTTCAACAGGTACGTACCGAGCAGCCCGAAGTCGAGGTCACCCATGTCGCCAACTGGCAAGCTGTAATTGACAGCAAGGTCGACACCTTCACGCTCGAAGAAGCCGATGTTGACGTTGGTCCCGACGACAAATCCTGCCGTTCCTAGCCACAGCGAACCGCTGCCCGGCGCGCGATTTACGTTATTACAGAAGGTCGCATCACCCGTTGCCAAGCACTGGTCCAGCGTAAACCTGGAGGGCACGATATCAATCGCTTTGTCCACATTGATATTGAACCAGTCAACACTGACAGTCAGTCCGTCCACAAACCCAGGTGACCAGATACCCCCGGCGGAAACCGTATCGGACTCCTCGGGGTCCAGGTCCGGGTTGCCACCCTGCAGGAAGTTGTACTGGTTTGCCGGGCTGTTCAGGCCGGCACTACCGTACAACGCCGCGGGCAGTCCGGTGAAGTCCACACATTGTTGCAGCGTCGCATTGCCGCCTGCGCCACAGGGATCGTTTGGCATGTCGAACAAATTCAGTCCCTGCCCCTGGAACAACTCGCGCAAGTTGCCGGCGCGGACCGCGCGCTGGTAACTGGCACGGAGCCGGATACTGTCGTTGATCGACCAGTCGAATGCACCCTTGTACGTGTCCGTCGTCTTGTCGGTGTTGTAGTCCGAGTAACGATAGCCCAGGTTCAGGTTGACCGATTCAGCGATATCATAGCCCGAGAACAGCGGCACCTGCGCCTCGAGGAATATCTCTTTAACGGCAAACGATCCAGCGACTGGCACCGTTGCACCGCCCTGTCCAGCACCGTCGCCAGTCTGGTAGCCAATATCCGGATCGAAGGTCAGTTTCTCCTGACGATATTCGTAGCCGCCAACTACCTGGACGCCATTATCTGCGCCCGGCAGTTTCCAGCCGTAGTCGGTGAGATCACCCGAGACGTAGCCGCTGAAGATATCGGTAGAGACTTCGCCCGTGGCAAACAGCGGCAGCTGGAGGTATGCCAGTACCGGATCCGTACCCGGCGTGACAGCGCCTTCCGTGAAGACGTTCCAGGGAATACAAGATGGGTCGCTTCCATCGATCACCGACTGACAGACAATATTGCCATTGGCGTCAGTCGTGGCGTTCAGCGCACGGAGAACGCGGGTCGTCGACAAATCGTTCAGATAGGTGTTGGAGTAGGCGACCTGAGAGCCATTGACGTGAACATCGTACGACCAGGCCTCGTTAATTTCCCCACGTGCCCCGAGGACAATGCGATTTGACGTATTTCGCTTCGTATCCTGGCGGAAGCCGCCTTCTACGTTACGACGACCGAGGTAGACATTCTGGATATCAGCTGTGGTTAGACCGAACTGACCGCAAAGCTGCTGAAACTGCTGCGCCGACAGGAACGGGTTGCCGCAAGGAAGCGTGCTGGTCACGAAGAATGCGCCTGATGGTGCAATCTGTGCGACGCCCTTGTTGTCGTGGTAGGACACTTCAGCATACATTTCCAACGCATCGCTGAAGTTGTAGTGGCCCATCGCGCCCACCGTCACGCGCTCATCCGGACGCTGCAGGTGGTTTGGCGGCTGATAATTGTAAACCAGGCCATTACGGTCGACGAACTGATCACCCTGCACCGTAAAATCGAACCCATCACCAGCCCCGAAATCGGAGAACGTACCGGAGGGCAACGTGGCAGAACCACCACAACTGAAGTTCCCCACCGTCCCGCCCAATGCACAGTTATTGACATCGCGGGATCCCGAGATGACCGCGTCGATACTGCGGTATCCGGCGTACAACGTTACGTTGCCGCTGCCATCGGAGCTGTTCGCGCCGATCATGATCGATACGTCCGTCGTGAATCCGTCGGTGACGTTCTTATCGGGAAGATCAAAGTTGCGAGCCACGGACAGATCCAGAATTTCGTTATCATTCTTTGTCTGGTAAAACGAATACTGGTAGTCCAACGCAAATCCTTCGAAGTCTGTCTTCGTAATGAAGTTGACAACGCCGGCTATAGCGTCCGACCCATAAGTCGCTGACGCGCCACCAGTCAGTACTTCGACGCGCTCGACCAATGCGGCCGGAACCTGGTTGAGATCCGCCGACAACGCGGCCTGGTTCGCCGAACCGGACGGCAATCGACGCCCGTTGACCAACACGAGCGTGCGGTCTGCGCCAAGGCCCCGAAGATCGACTGTAGCCGTGCCCGTCGAGCCATTCGCTAACCCAGACGTCTGCGCAGGCGCAATCTGTGGCAGCCGATTGAGCATGTCCTCTACGCGTGTAATGCCCGTCATCTGCATTTCGCTACTAGTAATCGTAGTGACCGGGCTGGCACTAACGAGGTTGGCTGAGGCAATTCGGGAACCGGTAACAGTGATCTCTTCGATCTGCACCATTTCCTCGTCTTCCCCCTCCTGAGCGAGCACTGTTTGAGAAACCATCAACGGCAGCGAGCTTGCCATTAATGCCAGCCTCACGGCGCGCGCTACCTGCCCATTACGTTTTCTAGGCATTGACATTGCCGATTCTCCTTAAAGTTGTGAGCAATTCGACCTCACCGGCACGTAAATTCGCGCCTTGCGTGTGGACGTTGCATCTAGGGTACACCCGCGAAACAACCGGGTAAAGAAAAAAGTTGTCGTTTTACTACAACAACTATTATAAGCGCTGGCTAGATACTATTGTTTTTCACCCACAGATGGTGCCGTCGTGACAACGAAGGCGAATTGTTGTTATTTGACAACGATTTCTCTCAGTAAGCCGCTGGCACACCTAGCGCAATGCGGCGAACTTGGGCGCTATAATCGGGTCGAATGCCAATATCATGCCGGTATCTGCATTGAAATTAGTTGAGTGAGTATGCGCCGCTGGATTTTCATTGTCGTCTCCTGGGCCCTGATCACCGCATGCGCCGCGCCCCGGCTGCGCGGCACGATCCCAGATATCAGCGAACAGGAGTTATTGTCCGGCGCGGTTATTTTTGGCGAACCGATAGACATTGCGGACATCGCGGATCCAGGAATTTTCCAGCTAGACGACGAGATGCGTGCTTTCGTTGCCGAACATGTCGATAGCGACAGGCCGGATCGCGATCGCATGCGCCGCCTGTTGAACGGCATGATCGAGACCGGACTGATGTCGCTCGACTACAATGACACCAAGACGAAGACGGCTCGAGAGACATTTCATGACCGGATTGGCAACTGCATGTCGTTTACAAGCCTGTTTGTCGCCCTGGCCCGCGAAGCTAACCTGGACGTCTCTTTTCAAACGGTAGAAATCCCGCCTGTATGGTACTCAGACTCGGATCTCATCATTCTCAATAACCACGTTAACACCCTGGTAAGGCAAAAATTTGAGGGGGAAGTCATCGTTGACTTCAACGTGATGGATCTGAAGGGTGACTACGAAACCAAGGTAGTGTCCGACGAATATGCCCTCGCGCTGTACTACAATAATGTCGCGATGGATGCGCTGCGCGCCGGCAAGGATAAGGAAAGCTTCAGGCTGCTGAAGAAATCCATAGAGACTTACCGAGATATCGCCGGCAATTGGGCCAATCTGGGTGTGATTTATTCGCGCAACAAACAATACGACTATGCGATCAAGGCGAACTCGATTGCGCTCGATCTCGATAAGGATCATCGACCATCGCTAACTAATCTCGCAGCCTTGTATCAGCTCATGGGAGATAAAAAATTAGCCAAGTACTACGCGCACCAAATCAAACGTCATCAAGAACGGAATCCGTACTATCACTATTCGAATGCCCTTGCGGCTTACAACAATGGTGATCTGGATACAGCCTCCGAACGATTGAAGCGTGCGTTCCATCTCTATGGCGACGAGCACAAATTCTACCGCCTGCAGGGACTCATCTACGCTCGTCAGGGAGATACGGAGATGGCTATTCACAGCTTTACTCGTGCACGTGATCTGGCAGTCTATTCGGACGCAAGAAGGATTTATGATTCCAAGATCGCGTTATTGAGCGACAGACCCTAGCGCTCTCTTAATCGGCCCCAGGTGGTGTGCATAGGACTGCGCCTTGCCGAACCGCACGACTACAGGCTCGCGCGCCTGAACAGCGCTGAATGTTGCGATCGTCGGCGCTTCTTGCTGGAAATGCTCACACGCATCTTCCCAAGGAAGGCCACATTTCTGCACAAGCTCGCGCGCGGCTGGCGCAAATTCTGACGCGAACTCTTCGTATTGGATCGTAATTAGTCGTTCGCCAAACATCCGCTCCCAGTGAGAAACCAGCCGAACATATTGGCCATAGTAGTGCCCGATATCCTCTAGCCGGTGAGCAAATCGCCAGAATTTGGCAAATTCGTGCCGGAAAATCGACAAGCCAGTTTCCAACGGGTCGCGACGGATGTGGATGACAATGGCATTGGGAAACAGAATCGGAATCAGCCCGACGGATTCGAAGTTCAGGGGGTTCTTGTCGGTTACGAATCCGTCGCTGGCCGGGAGCTCGTCGAGGTAGATGCGCGCCAACGCCCGAACGTTTTCGGGTGTAACCTTGCCACTTTCCGCCAGCTGCAGATACCGGTCAAGCAACTGCGGCATCATCGGCCGTTCGCCGCCGGCGATCAACCGAGAGTGAGCTGCGAGGACACTTTCCACGAGCGTTGTTCCGGAACGAGGCATGCCAACGATAAATACCGGTGTCGGTCCTTCTGGCGTCAGGTCACCCTCGGCCGCTTCCGCGAACTGCTGAATAATTCGGTCAGTCCTCGCTTCAGCCAGACGGGCGTCGTAAAGAATACCCTCAGCGCGATTCTGTTCAATCTGCAAGGCGTTTGCGGCAGCGTAGGCGTCGAACGCGTCGTCATACCTGCCTTCGGCATCCAAACCATGCCCGAGCGCAAAATATGCGAGGATCCGATCCTCGACCGGGTTGGACTTGTTTTCGACGAGTCCCAACAACGTCCGGATTTCTTGCGCCGAAAGACGCCCCTTCGTCAGCCGGGTCAGTTGTGTGTAGGCCGGCGCATAGCTCGGATCGAGTTGTAAGCATCGGCGACAATAGCCCAGCGCCTCATCGAACTGTCCCCGGTAGGCGAGCAGCAAACCCTTTGCCGCGAGCGTCTCGACATGATTCGGATTTCGCCGCTCAGACTCGTCGAGCGCCGCAGCCGCACGCTCGAACTCGGACGCATAGAGACAGATGCGGCCAAACGCGGCAAGGTTCGCGGCGTTGCGGCCGGAATATTCCAACACCCTTTCGTATGCCGCAAGCGACTGCCGATAGAGGCCCTGCTCGAACGTCGCCTGGGTCAGGCTATGCCAAGCCACTGAATTCCGTGGGTCCAGATTTATCCAGCGCCTCGTGACGACGTCGAGCGTGGTCCAGTCCCTCTGCTCAGCAAGTACCGCGGCGCGCAACTCAAGTACGGCCGGATGATTTGGTGTTAGCGCATCGGCGAGGTCAAGCGCCGTGTGCGCATCTGCAAACTCGCGCTGCGCCGCTCTGGCCCGAGCTAGCTTTAGCGCCAGGGTCGGGTTGCTTTTATCGAGATCTGACGCCGATGCGTAGGCGTGGGCCGCTGTTTTGAAGGCCCGCTGCCTCGCGCTCAGGTCGCCTTTCTTTTCCCAGGCACGTGGCAGGCGCGCATTAAGGGAAAGTACCGTGTCGATTTCCTTCGCGGCACGTTCGAACTCTTTTTCGCGCTCGAGACATTCAATGAGGTTAAGGCGAAAGCCCGCCTGGTCTGGCTCCTGCAGAACGGCTTTTTCCAGAGCCGGACGAGCCTCCCCGAGACGACCGAGGTACGTCAGTGCAAGTCCGTTCAAGCTCATCACTTCCGCATCATCGGGCTTCAGATCAAGTGCCCGCCGGTAAGCGCTTAGGGCGTCTTCAAACCGGTTATTCTGGTGCGCCGCGACGCCGCGATCAACTAGTTGGTCAAAAGCTGAATCTTTCATCTTCTGCATTACTGTCGCAAAGCAAGCCGTTAGGATAGCCTCAGCAACTGCTCCACCACATTATTTTGAGGAATCTTGAGAGAGACTCTTGACCCGGACCCGCACATCACTATCGAGTGTACAACACTGGGATGCTTTTTGGCGCGCCAGGGAAAAGGCCGTACCACGAACGGATCCCGGCGCACAGGATCGCGCGCCAGCCGAGTTCTGGAAAACTTTTTTCGAAAACGAGGTTGAGGTCAGTCAAGAACTACGCTTGATCGACGTGGCCTGCGGCAATGGCGCCGTGACCGCAATTGCAATGGAGGCGGGACGCGCGGCCGCCGCAAACCTGATCGCTCACTGTGTCGACTATTCGGCGTCCGCGGTAGAAGAAGTGCGAAAGTGTTTCCCGCAGGTCGAGGGCGTTGCCTGCGATGCGCGTGAGCTTCCATATGTGGATTGTTCATTCGATCTGGTCGTGAGCCAGTTCGGGATCGAATACGCTGGCATAGAAGCTTTCGAAGAAGCGGCTCGCCTCGTCAATGCGACCGGCACTCTTGCCGCAATTATCCACATGAGAAATGGCGCGATTCACCGGGAGTGTGCAGGCAACCTCGGCGTAATCGAGGGTCTGAATAAGGCACGATTGATGCCACTCGCACGCGCCGCGTTTGGGGCAGGCTTCGAACTGATAGCCGGAAGAATTACCGACCAGAAATTTCAGCAGTTCGACAAGCGGCTGGCACCAGCGGTTGATGCTGCGAAAGGAATTCTCAAAGAAAAAGGACCGCTCGCGGCGGGAGGGCTTCTCGCGAATGTTTACCGGGATATAGCGTACATGTACACGCGGATGCAGAACTATAGACCCGACGAGGTTTTCGCGTGGTTCGACGGGATATCGAACGAACTGGCCTCCTACGAGGGTCGTATGGTATCGATGACTCGCTGTGCGCTGGATGAATCTGATATCGAGACAATTGCCAAACGCGTCGCGCGCCTTGGCTTTACTGTTCAGCGACCTGAAGTCTTGTCACTAAAAAAAACCGGCGAAGCGGCAGCATGGATTCTCATCGCGCGGCGCAATGCCTAACCATCGCGAAACCTGCGCACGGCGGCCAGAACAGCAGATACGAGCCCACGCTCCTCCTCGCTGAGTTCGGGGCGCCATATCTCGAACAACAGCACGAACCGCTCGCGATCACTATCGTTCCACGCTTCGTGCTCAATACTATCGTCAAAGATCAACATTTCACCCTCTATCCAGGCGCGCTGCTCGCTGCCAACACGCAACACCCCGCAATCTTCGGGAATGATAAGTGGCAGGTGACATATGAGTCGCGTATTAATCATCCCGTGGTGTGCCGGAATCCGGGTGCGTGGCCTTAGTTTCGAGAACAGCGCGATCGGTGACTGCCCCGAAATGTATGGTTGTGGCGCAGCCTCGAGAGCAGCTATAGCCTTCGGACACAGCTCAGCCGCTTCGGCGACTAACTCACCGTAATGCCACAAATAGAATGCCCCCCAGTCATCATTATTAACGAGATACGTGCCCCTCGGACTAAGATGTTCGCCATCGCTTTCAAGATAGGGTGTGAATCGGGAAGTAACGCTCATGACATTCACAAGCTCGCTGCGGATTTCGTCGGTCGCGGCCTCCAGCGCTTCAACCCAGTCAAAATCCTCGCGCTCATAAAACTGTATTTGCGGCAGCCCCGGATAGTAATAGCGACGAGGCTGTTGATAATAGATATCGGACGTGCCGAAAAGGATATCGAGCGATTGCCGAAACCGGCTGTTTGATGACTCAGGACTAAATCCGTCGTTTGCCAGTTCTTTCATGAGAAAGTCTCGATACTCGCCGTCGAGGCGCTGACATGTGGCCTGCGCACGTTGCAATCCCTGGCGTACATCGTCCGGAATGTTGGTTACTTGAGCAGCTAGTCGCAGCGCGATCTCATAGTAATGCGACGCACCGCGGGAATCACCGCAATGTACAAGGTGATCACCTTTGAAGATGTTGCCGCGGATGTTTTCCGGCTCCAATTCTAATACCCTGTCGACCGCCGCAAGCGTCGCTTCATTATCGCCGAGACGCGCACATGCAAATGCGAGACCTAGCCACTCTGACACGGCTGCATCCGGTGTGTGGACGACTTGTTCGAATAAGTCCCGTGCCTGAGACGCGTTACCGCGTTGCAAGGCGCCGTAAGCTCGCCCTATCTTTTCTGTCCGTTCGACGGTCGAGTCAGTCATGGTGATTTTCACTTTCCACTTTTGGCCCTGATAATCTCGATACTGTACTATTTCATTTCTTATTTATCATGGGAGTTTGCTGTGGCGCCCACGACGCTCGTTCCTATTTCTATCCTGCTTCTGATGGCGGTGCCGGCCGCCTCCCTGGCTGACGAATTTATTGATGAGCTCATGGTCTGCCGTGACCTGCCATCCGATGAGGCGCGCCTCATTTGCTATGACGCCGCCATGGATCGTGACAAACAGCGAGATGGTCTGAGACCTGCACCTTCGAGCACACCTCAAGCGACCACCGAAATTTCACAGGAAGAGTTCTTCGGCAAAAGCGGTGATGAGGTGCAGCGCACTGTGGAAAAAGCATCAGGAACGGAACGCATCGAGAAGCTCGAGGCTCGCGTGACGAGACTCCAATGGTCGAGTTCTGGAAAGTTCGTCGTCAAACTCGACAATGGCCAGGTCTGGCGACAGATCGACACTGGCGACCTGCGTCTGTCTGAAGGCGATACAGTAGTCATTCGCAAAGCCGCGCTAGGCTCTTTCATGATGCAGAAATCCGGCAGCAAGCGTTCGAACCGAGTGAAACGCGTACGCTGATCCTCGACCAGCTGACCCGACGTGCCCCAAAAGCTTATCGCGAATGAGCATCAAATTCGTGTAAATTGGCGCCATGCCCACATCCAATCAACCCTACGCGCTGGCGTTGCACGGCGGCGCCGGAGTGGTCGCCGGCCGAGACTACGCGGTCACCGAGAAGCATCTCAGGGAGCTCGCCACGGATTGCGAAAGCTGGCTGACCTCAGGCCGCAGCGCACTCGACGTTGTCGAACATGCCGTCTACGAGCTGGAGACCTGCGGTTTGTACGTCGCCGGTCGCGGCTCTGCACCCAACAGTGCCGGCCATGTCGAACTCGACGCATCGATCATGGATGGCCGGTCCAGGGAGGCCGGCGCCGTCGCGGCATTGTGTGATTTCGTCAGCCCGGTTCAGGTCGCGCGTGCCGTGATGGAGAAGACGCCGCACGTCATGCTGGCGGGCACGGGCGCGCTGGAATTCGCCCGCGCGAGTGGTTTCGCCGAAGTGCCCGATCCGGCGAACTACTACACCCTGCCCGTCGGCGTAACCCGCGATGATATTCAGGACATTGCCCATGGCACGGTCGGCGCCGTCGCCCTCGACAAGACCGGCGGCCTGGCCGCAGCCACATCAACCGGCGGGACCTTCGGCAAACTTCACGGCCGCATTGGTGACACACCGCTGATCGGTCCCGGAACCTGGGCCGACGACAATATCGCCATCTCCTTCACGGGCACCGGCGAACACATTATTCGTGCCGGTGGCGCAACGGCGATCGCATTCCGCTATCGCTCGGGCATGGCGTTGGCCGACGCGATCGACGAAACGCTCAACGAGATAAAGCGCCTCGGCGGCGATGCCGGCGTCATTGCATTGACGAGCAGGGGAGAAATCGCGATGCCCTATAACTCGGAGGGCATGAAACGCGCGTCCGTATCGAACCAATCGACCATTACTGTGGCAACCTTCGGCTAGATGCCGCTAGACGGGCGTGAACGTGGTAATGGGGACATTCCTGATTTAGTGAGGAAAAGGGGACATTCCTGATTTAGTGTACGAATGCATTCGTACACTAAATCAGGAATGTCCCCATTACTCCGTACACTAAATCAGGAATGTCCCCATTACACTCCAAACACAGGACCCCAAACCATGAGCCGACAGATCGCCCAATACGCCGTTGTCGTCCTGGCCCTGATCGCCGCCGCCTGCTCGAACGACGCGCCCGAAGCCGTTAGAGAAGCGCCCGTCACCGTCAACGCCGAGATTAAACCGCCGTCCGCTTCTACGATTGCCGCGCAGACGTCGCTGCGTGAGAGCCTGCCGTTTGAAGATCAGCGCGACTTCGACGAGCAGCGGCGTGGCTTTGTCGCGGCGCCCGCTTACCGGCGGATCACCGACGAGTCCGGTGACATCGTCTGGGACATTGGCCAGTATGATTTCCTGCTAACCGGCGAAAACCTGGACAGCATTCACCCCTCGTTGCAGCGACAGGCAACGCTCAACATGAACTATGGGCTGTACGAGGTCGTGCCGGGCAAGATCTACCAGATTCGCGGCTTCGATCTTGCCAACATGACACTGATCAAAGGCGACACAGGCTGGATCGTGTTTGACGTGCTACTCGTCAAGGAAACGGCAGCAGCAGCGCTGGCGTTTGCCAACGCGGAGCTTGGTGAGCGGCCGGTTGTCGCCGTGATCTATTCGCACTCGCACGCCGATCACTTTGGCGGCATTCGCGGCGTTGTCGACGAGGCGGACATCCAGTCCGGAAAAGTGAAAATCATCGCGCCACGCGGTTTCATGGAGAACGCGATCGCGGAAAACGTTTACGCCGGCAACGCGATGGCTCGGCGGGCGAGCTATCAATACGGCCGCGTATTGCCGGTTAGCCCGTTCGGCCAGGTCGACTCTGCGATTGGCAAAGCGACCGCAAGCGGCACGCTGGGCCTGATCGCACCGACACAGGTGATTGATCAGGATTTCGAAGAACACACGATCGACGGCGTGCGCATGGTGTTTCAGAATACGCCAGGTACCGAAGCGCCAGCCGAAATGAACACCTGGTTTCCGGATCTGAAGGCATTTTGGGCCGCGGAAAACATCACGGCGACCATTCATAACATCTACACACTTCGCGGCGCACTGGTGCGCGACGCGCTTTTGTGGTCGAAGGGTATCAATGAAGCCCTGTACCGTTTCGGCACCGAGGCCGAGGTGATGCTCGCCTCGCATAACTGGCCGCGTTGGGGTAACGAACGCATCCAGGAAGTCATGCGCGCGCAGCGTGACGCCTACGCCAACCTCAATAACCAGGTGTTGCACCTCGCGAACCAGGGCGTCACGATCAACGAAATTCACAACGAGTACCGGGTGCCGGAGAGCCTCCAGCAGCAATGGTCGGTGCGGCAATATCACGGCTCCGAGTTCCACAATGCCCGCGCCGTCATCAATCGCTACCTTGGCTACTGGGACGGCAATCCGGCCACACTGGCCCCTTTGTCTCCGGCCGATTCCGCGCCGCTCTTTGTCGAGATGATGGGAGGTGCCGACCCTATTCTGAAAAGAGGCCAACGCCTTTATGAGGCAGGCGAATATCGACACGCCATGGAAATCGTCAACAAGCTCGTCTACGCGGAACCGCAAAACGAGCCAGCGAAACTCTTGCTTGCCGATATATTTGAGCAGCTTGGCTATCAATACGAGAGCGCGAGCTTAAGAAATTCTTTTCTGTCCGCAGCGACGGAACTCCGCAACGGTGTGCCCTCGACGCTGGGTGTCGAAACGGGTGGTCCGGACGCGATTCGAGCGCTTACGACATCGCAGTGGTGGGATGCCATCGCTATCCGCGTTGACAGCGACAAGGCCGACGGCATTAATTTCAAGCTCAACTTCGTGACGCCGGACAACGGCCAACAACTGGTGGTTGAGATGAGCAACGGAACGCTGACGAATATTGTCGGCTTTACTGCTCCGGACGCGGATGCAACCCTGACGATCAATCGCGCCGATCTGCTGCCTGTCATGATGCAACAGACCACACTCGCCGCGCAGATTCAGGCAGGCAAAGCTTCGCTTAGTGGCAACAGCCTGGTATTGGCACAATTCGGATCGACGCTGGTCGAGTTCGACCCCCTGTTTGAGATGATGCCGGGTACACGGTAGCGATAATCGGGGTCGAGCACGGCATTTGACTGCCGGCGAGAAGCGACCATTGAAACTCAAATCAAGAAATCGCTCGACACCGACGCTGTTCGTCAAGATTGCCAAGAAGAATCTCATGACTCAGGTTGTTTACCATAATCCTGGCGCATTCGAAGAGAGACTTGTATCACGCCCACACATTAGGAGCTGTGCATACTGAATCTAACGACACTTGGCCCAGCGGTGTGACATGAAGCGCAACAAGTTCCGGCGAACCAGCAATGACCCACAGCTCAGTGAGTTAGAAGGCGAGATTGTAGACGCTGAACGGCACAATGACACTTTAACCAAGGCCTCCGCAGACTATTACGAGCGAAGCTGGAAAAACAGGATCAGGGAACAGCAGAGCAACATCTGGATCGCCGTCGGCCTGTATTTGATTTTGTCCAGCGTTGCCTTTGTGGTCCTTTAGCAGCTCTGCCGCGATCACCTACGAAGCGGATCCCTCTTCATCCGTACCCGCGTTCAGCTGTCGCTGATACTCAGCTTCATCCAGGTGCCCAAGCGATTCCAGTATCAGCGCGTCACCGTCAATGGTCCACTGCTCATACCCTTCAAGATCGACTGCGTTCCCGGTACCACCGGGGCCAGTGTTTGTCCCGGTCCAGTGCCACTGAAAAATTACGTGGTCGCCTTCCTCGCGCACCTCTACTAATCTGACGACCATGTCCGGAAACGCGGTCATAAATTCTCGGGCTGTTTGCTCGACCGCATCACGCCCAACCGAAGGTTCGCCATCGTTGATGGTCAGTGACCCATTCTCGGCATAGAACGACGCGAAAGCGGCTGGATCCTGGCTGCTCCAGGCTGCCGCGTAGCGGGTCGCGAATTCTGTCAACTCAGTCATGTCCATCGGTTCTTCCTTTGAATCGCAGGCAGCGAGAAAGACCAATGACAGTGACGTCATGAAAAACAGCCAGCGAGTCTTGCCAAATAGATCAGCGATCATTAAGAAGCTCCCCAGATTGGCGCGGTGTCCTGCGATGCTCCGGAATGGGTCATCGGCTGTCGCTCAGGACTATACTGCCCGGATATGTGGATTGTAGTACCCGTATCTGCCACTTTATAGTCTCTGACGCCGCAACAGGGAGAACAAGTATGAATTATCGCCTTTGCACCGCCATAGTATCGCTCGCCGCGCTCCTGACCTTGCCCTGCACCAACCTGCTGGCTAAGGACACCGAAGGAACCCTGGAGAAAATCGCAAGAACCGGCGAATTCCTCATCGGCTATCGTACCGACTCGAGCCCCTTGTCCTATGAGAATGCGGACGGCGAGCCATCCGGTTATTCGGTAGACCTGTGCCGACGTATTGCGGCCAGCATCAACGCCCATTTCAACGAGAAGGATATCGAAACCAAGTTCGTCCGCATTACCTCGGACGAACGCATATCCGCGGTCGTCGACGGCAAAATCGATATCGAATGCGGGTCAACGACGATCACTCTGTCGCGTCAGGAGCAGGTCGACTTTTCACTCCAGACGTTTGTCACGGGCGGAAGCGTGCTGTCGCTCGCCGCGTCCGGGATTCAAACCATGTCGGATCTGTCCGGCAAGAAGGTTGGTGTGGCGAAAGGCACGACGACGATCGAGCAGCTCCGCAAGTTTTCTACAGCAAGACCTGATCGATGCGGAGGTCGTCATTGTTGCTGATCGGACTGAAGGCATGAAGCGTCTCAACCACGGTGGCATAGACGCACTTGCCTCGGATCAGATCGTACTGATTGGCCAGGTTATCGAAGCGATTAATCCAAACCGATACTCACTTGTGAGCGAGGTTTTTTCCTACGAACCCTATGGTTTCATGGTACGACGAAATGACGCCGACTTTAGACTGCTTGTGAACAGGGCAATTTCGCAGCTGTATCGAAACGGTGAGCAAGCCGATATTTTTTACCGATGGATCGGACGTATTGGTATCAGTGTACCGCCCATACTTGCTGCGATGTACCAGCTGAACACGCTGCCCGAATAAGCGGAATTCCGGGGCGAAGACCGCAAAAGCCGTCCGAAACCTGGTCAACTGACCGGGCGTAGCACGGACGTTGGGAAAACCTCGGTTCGACCCCGGTTTCGACCTAGTACAGATATTTCGCCGAGAACTGAAGGCGATTGAGCGTACCGTCGTCACCGCTTTCGTCTTTGCGCCGACCCCAAATGTACTCAGCGCCCAGGCTCATTCGGCTAACGGGCGACCAGATAATGTCGGCATGTGCGCTCTGATAAGACTCGGGGACAGCAAGGCCACTGATAGAGGTATCGTTATCCGCAGCGGAGAACGACGCCCCAAAGGAGCTATGAAGCTTCTCATTCCACACGTGCCGATAAGCGGCGAACACGCCATATTGGGTGGTCAGGTTGATCTTGTTATTCGCGTCCAGCGCACCCACGTTGAAACTGTTCAGACCCATGTATCGACCGAGCGCGTTGCCGTAGTTTACTTGCCAGCGAAGGTCATCAAGGTCTCCTACCCTGAATTTGCCGGCCACACCGATCGCGCCGCCAAGCTCGGCGTCGTTCAATCCAACCGTATCGATCTTCAACTCCCGGATCAGCGCCGCCAGGCTCAGGTTGCCCCAGTCGCCCGTCCAGTTGCGTCGCACCACAACATCCGGGAAGGTGCTGTCGTCAGCATCAATGCGCGGGCCGCCCCCGAAAGGCGTCAATGTCGTCTCCGGGTTCTCCAGCGAAATCGTCCAATCACCATTCTCGGTTGGCGCGGTGTAGCGAATCTGTGCCTGGCGGGCAAACGTCACGCCGACCGGGCCGATAAAGTCCAGGTAGTCCGGAAGCGTCGTTGTATTGAGGAAATTGCTCCAGGTTTGTCCAACGGTCCAGCGATTCCAGCTGACCGAGGCATGTCGAACCCGAGGCGAAAACGAATTGCCAACGCGCTCATTGCCTTGCTGCCCGAGCAGAAAGTCGATTTCGAAATGCGTCGTGATGTCACCTCGTCCGGTAGGCGTGAACGACTTCAGCCAGAAGCGGGTCTCTTTCGCGTGCAAGTTGAGTCGCGGGTCGCGAGGCTCACCGGACGTTTCGATCGTCTCGGGAATGAACAGATCTTCGCCGACCCCGCGTGTCGGGGCTTTGCTGTAGTCGCTGACGAGGCCGTCCATCTTGATGTAGCCACCGACCTTGATTTCAGTCTCGTTATACAAGGTAGGATGATCAGCAGGATTCGCCAGCGCCTCTTCGACTTGCTCCACGCTGGCACAGCCAGCCAGGGCCTCCTCCACTTCCTCGGTGCGAGCGCACGATTCGTCGAGCTCACGATAACGTTGTTCCAACAGCGCCTCGAGCCTTTCCACTTTTGCTTCCAGCTCGCTGATGCGCACTTCGTGGGCGCTTGTATCGTTCGCTGCAGTCGCTGGCGATGCCATCGGCAACAGCATTCCGAATGCGGCGACGCCAATAAACCAATGTCGAGCCCTCATTTTGAATGCCTCCTCATTTCCGCGAGGGCAATACTCGTCACCCTGTTACTTCGCAACAATCCGTAGTTTCATCAATCAGGAGGACAGGAGCGCGATCCCTTATCGGCGTGATCGGCTGCCAATTCGTGCCAGGACTTGTTCGGTTATGTTTTCGTGTGACACCACGACAAAATGTGGGTAGTCGACAAGCGGCGAGGCGCGAAGTGCGAACCAGCGGACCTCCCGTGGGCTGTGGCATGGGTATTTGAGATAAAAGGACGAACGATTGCCTCTCATGACCGCACGTATTCCCTCTAACGCCGCGCGTGCGTTCGGGTCAAGGCTCGCCGATCGACACGCATCCAGGTAATTTGCACCAATACCGAGGTTGGAGTCATTCAATTGATTGGCTTTCGCGAACTCCTTCCAACTCAAGTTCACTGCCAGAATCTCGCCAGCCGGATCCAGGACTGCAATATTGGCCGATAGGGAATCGAGAATGGCCGTTCGAAAGGTCAATTCTGAGAAATTGATTTCTCGTGGTTCCCGCACAATATGCGAATCCCTGCGTAACAGTTTAATTGTATGGGCGATTTTGGAAACTATAAGTGCGTATCACTACGTACGGTGGCCGACCTCGGAGAAAAGGAAGCAGGCGCGTTGTTCAGACCGGCAACGCGGTCGAGTGTTTGATATCCGACAGCACGATGCTCGACGTAACTTCCTGTATCTCCGGTAGCTGCGACAGCTTCTCGAAAAAAAACTGTTCGTACCCCTTGATGTCTTCGGCAACGATGCGCAGCAGGAAATCGACGTTACCCAGCAACATATAGCATTCCATGACTTCGGGATACTTCTTGACCGCGTCCGCGAATGCCGAGAGATTACCGCGACCTTGCGACGTTAACTTGACGTGCGCGAATACCATCGTGGTCAAACCGACCTTCTCCCGGTTTAGAATAACGGGGTGGTCCTTAAACACGCCCTCTTCACGCAGGCGCTGGATGCGACGCCAGCAAGCCGACTGCGACAGTCCAATGCGCTCGCCGATGGCAGACGCGTTGACGCCTGGCTCGGTCTGCAGGAGATCGAGGATTTTGCGGTCGATGGCGTCAAGTGAAGTTGTCTGCATGGTTTATACGTATTCGAGCAAATAGGAACATAGATTATGCTCTCATTCGCACTTAGACAACCGCATTTGCACGAATTATGGGGTTTTTTCGGGCTATATTAGTCTAACTTGTGCAGGCCTCTTAAGGGGAGCGACATGGGCGTTTTCAAGCACGCCGAATTCGATAATCACGAATCTCTGCATTTCTTCCAGGATGACGCAACCGGGTTGCAGGCCATTATCGCAATACACTCGACGGCGCTCGGCCCTGCGGCCGGCGGTTGTCGACGCTGGATCTACACGAGTGACGCCGACGCCCTGACCGACGCGTTGCGGCTGTCGCGCGGCATGACCTACAAGAATGCGGTTGCCGGGCTCAAGTTCGGTGGTGGCAAAGCCGTGATCCTCGGCAACGAAAACGCACCGAAATCTGCCGCGCTGTTCACCGCTTTCGGTCGCGCCGTCGACTCACTGGGTGGCCGCTACATCACCGCGGAGGACGTCGGGTGCTCGGTTGATGACATGCGCCACGTTCGTGAGCAAACCGAATTTGTTTCCGGGCTTCCACAAAGCGGCAGCAGCGCCGGCGGTGATCCGTCGCCGTGGACTGCAATCGGTTGCCTGCAGGGAATAGAGGCTGCTGTGCATGCGCGCCTGGGAAAAGACTCTCTCAAGGGAGTGCGCGTCGCGGTGCAAGGTGTCGGCCATGTTGGCCTGCACCTCTGCCGTCTTTTGCACGAAGCCGGCGCAGAGCTGTTTGTGTCGGACGTCAATCGGGACAATCTCAAAGCGGCCAGCGCAGAACTACCGGTGACCGTCGTTGCGCCGACCGAATTGCTTTCTGCCGATGTCGACGTGCTCGCGCCCTGCGCGCTCGGCAACATCCTGACGTCGACAACCATTCCGCGAATCAAGGCCAAAGTTATCGCGGGTGCCGCGAATAATCAGCTCGCGACTGCGGCCGATGGCACACGCCTGGCCGAGCGGGACATCCTGTACGCGCCCGACTACGTCATCAACGCAGGCGGTATCATCAGTGTCGCTCGTGAATACTACGGCAGCAGTTCGGAAGATGAAGTTCGCGCGGACGTCTACCGCATACGCGATCGCTTGCAGGCCATTTTCGATGAGGCGAAATCAGGCGGCCGGCCGACGAACGAGCTTGCCGACGAACTCGCTCGAAACCTCGTTGCGGCCGCAAAATAAGCCAGGCTCAAGTTCGGTGGTGGCAAAGCCGTGATCCTCGGCAACGAAAACGCACCGAAATCTGCCGCGCTGTTCACCGCTTTCGGTCGCGCCGTCGACTCACTGGGTGGCCGCTACATCACCGCGGAGGACGTCGGGTGCTCGGTTGATGACATGCGCCACGTTCGTGAGCAAACCGAATTTGTTTCCGGGCTTCCACAAAGCGGCAGCAGCGCCGGCGGTGATCCGTCGCCGTGGACTGCAATCGGATGCCTGCAGGGAATAGAGGCCGCTGTGCATGCGCGCCTTGGAAAAGACTCTCTCAAGGGCATCCGCGTCGGGGTGCAGGGCGTCGGTCATGTTGGCCTTCACCTGTGCCGTCTTTTGCACGAAGCCGGCGCGGCGCTGGTTGTATCGGACGTCAATCGGGAAAATCTCAAGGCTGCCAGCGCAGAATTACCGGTGACCGTCGTCGGACCGACCGAATTACTGTCTGCCGATGTCGACGTGCTTGCGCCCTGTGCGCTCGGCAACATCCTGACATCGACAACCATTCCGCGGATCAAGGCCACGGTTATCGCGGGTGCCGCGAACAATCAGCTCGCGACTGCGGCCGATGGCGCACGCCTGGCCGAGCGCGATATCCTGTACGCACCCGACTACGTCATTAACGCAGGCGGTATCATCAGTGTCGCTCGTGAATACTACGGCAGCAGCTCTGAAGATGAAGTCCGTGCCGATGTCTACCGCATTCGCGATCGCTTGCAGGCTATTTTCGATGAGGCGAAATCAAGCGGCCGGCCAACGAACGAGCTTGCCGACGAACTCGCCCGCAACCTCGTTGCGGCCGCAAAATAACAAACTGGCGCAAACGAGGCCCTACTATGATCACAAAGTCGAGACTGCATATTCCGCGCCCTACTGCGCGACCGGGCGACGAGCCTGATTTTAGCTACCTGGATTTGTCGCCGGCCGGCAGTGTCGACAAACCACCGATCAGTGCGCGCACGCGCGACATCGAGTTCTTGAGCTCAGGCCTTGTGCGTGTCCTGGACGACGACTTCACGGCCAAAGGCCCTTGGGATCCCGGTCTCGACCCAACACAGTTACAGATCGCGCTGCGTTGGATGATGCTGACGCGCACACTCGACGATCGCATGTGGCAAATTCAACGGCAGGGGCGCATTTCGTTTTACATGCAGTCGCGCGGCGAGGAAGCGGTTTCGATCGCCCAGGGCATGGCCTTGCGTCCTGGCGATATGTGCTTCCCGTCATACCGAAACCAGGGGCTGTACTTATATCGTGGCTCCAGGCTGGTCGACATGATGTGCCAGTGCCTGTCGAACACGCGCGACATGTGCAAAGGCCGGCAACTGCCGGTCATGTATCACAGCAAAGCCGGCAACGTATTTTCCATTTCCGGCAACCTGGCGACGCAGTTCCCGCAGGCGGTCGGCTGGGCGATGGCATCAGCCATCAAGGGCGAAGATCACATTGCGGCGACGTGGGTCGGCGATGGCAGCACCGCGGAAGCAGACTTTCACTATGGGCTGACATTCGCCGCCGTTTACCAGGCGCCCGTCATCCTCAATGTCGTCAATAATCAATGGGCGATCTCGACGTTCCAGGGCACGGCGGGCGGACAAAGACGTGCATTCGCCGCAAGGGGCTTGGGGCTCGGTATTCCGGGTATTCGCGTCGATGGCAATGATCTGCTCGCCGTGTACGCCGTTACTTTGTGGGCGGCCGACCGCGCCCGTCGCGGTGGCGGCCCGACCCTGATCGAACACGTCACCTATCGAGGTGGCGCACATTCGACCAGTGATGATCCGTCAAAGTATCGACCGAAAGACGAGTGGGAGGCCTTTCCGCTTGGCGATCCGGTCGAGCGCCTGAAGCAGCACCTTATCGTCGAAGGCCACTGGTCCGAGGCGAAGCACGAGAAGCTGACAGAAGAGCTTAAAGCCGAGGTGCTCGCCGCGTGGAAAGAAGCACAGAAATACGGAACGATGACGGAAGGTCCGTTTCTCGATCCGGCGACCATGTTCGAAGATGTTTATGACGAGATGCCGGCGCACCTTGAATCGCAACGCCGACGCATGCTCGAAGTGTTAGACGGGAAGTAGCCGATGGCACAGATGAACATGATCGAAGCCATCCGCTCCGCGCACGACGTGATGATGGACAGAGGACCCGACGGTCATTGTGCTGGGTCAGGACGTCGGCTATTTCGGCGGTGTGTTTCGTTGCACCGACGGCTTGCAGCGCAAGTTCGGCGACCATCGCGTCATCGATGCACCCATCGCAGAAGGCGGCATTGTCGCCGCGGCTATTGGCATGGGCGTCAACGGGCTGCGCCCGGTCGCGGAAATTCAGTTTGCCGACTATATCTACCCGAGATTTGACCAGATCGTCAGCGAGCTGGCGCGCTTGCGCTACCGTTCCTGCGGCGAGTTCTTCTCACCCGTCACGATTCGTACGCCGTGCGGCGGCGGTATTCGCGGCGGACAGACTCACTCGCAGTCGCCGGAAGGCATCTTCACGCACGTTAGTGGCATCAAGACTGTCATGCCGTCGAATCCTTACGACGCGAAAGGGCTCCTTATCAGCGCGATCGAGTCCGACGATCCCGTCGTCTTTTTCGAGCCTAAACGAATCTACAACGGACCGTTCGACGGCGACCCCGAAAAGCCGGGGGTATCCTGGGCATCGCATCCAAAAGGCGAAGTGCCGGAAGGCTACTACACGGTCCCGCTCGGCAGCGCCGAAATCGCGCTACCAGGCGAAGAGCTCACCATCGTCACCTACGGTACGCTCGTGCATGTCGCGATCGCTGCCGCGAAGGAAACGGGTGTCGACTGCGAGGTCATAGACGTTCGCACGATGGCACCCCTCGACGTCAAGACGCTGGCCGACTCCGTGAAGAAGACCGGCCGCTGCCTGATCGCCCATGAGGCGACGCGTTTTGGTGGCTACGGTGCGGAGCTCGCCGCCACGCTGCAAAAAGAATGCTTCTATCAGCTCGAAGCGCCGATCGGGCGAGTCGCCGGATGGGACACGCCGTACCCGCACGCGTTCGAGTGGCAGTACTTCCCCGGTTTGAAGCGTTTGTCAGCCGGAATCCACCGGGTCATGGAGGCAGAATGAGCGAATACATTTTCAAACTGCCGGACCTCGGTGAGGGCACGGTTGAATCCGAAATCGGTGAATGGTTTATCAAGGTCGGTGAGCATGTTGCTGAGGAAGACGTCGTCGGCACGATGATGACCGACAAAGCCGCGGTCGAGCTTTCGTCGCCGGTTAGCGGCACCGTCCTCAAACTGGCGGGCGAACCTGGCGATATTGTCGCTGTCGGTGCGGCGCTGGTCATCATTGACACAGAGGGCGGCTGAAGTCGAGGCGCCCGATTCCTCCGCGCCAGGCGCAACGCCGGATCCCGCGCCAGAACCTGTGACACAACCGACCCAGAAAGCCGAACCCGCCGTCGCGGTAATCGCCGATGATGCCGAACCGGCGGAACGATCCCGCGTTATCACGTCGCCAGCCATTCGGCGACGCGCGAAAGAAGCCGACGTAGACCTCACGCTCGTTCCCGGCTCGGGACCGGGTGGCCGCATCCTTCGCAGGGACTTTGACAATTTCCTGAAAGCGCGCGCTACCGGCACGTCATTTGTTGCCGCCGCCTCGCCTTCGACGAACGTCAGGGAAATAAAGATTATCGGTCTGCGGCGCATCATCGCGGAACGCATGTCGGCCGCCAAGCGCGAGATTCCGCACTTCGCTTACGTCGAAGAAATCGATATCACCGAACTGGAGTCCTTGCGCAAACATCTGAATATCGACAGGGACACGTTGCAAAGACTGACGCTGCTGCCTTTCCTCGGCCTGGCTTTGATCAAAGCATTGAAAGAGTTCCCACAGTGCAACGTCACCCATGACAAGGACCGAAACCTGTTGTTGCAGCACGAGGCCGTGCATCTTGGCGTGGCGACTCAGACTCCCGACGGCTTGAAAGTGCCCGTCATCAAGCACGCGGAAGTGCGTTCGCTGGAGGATCTGGCGACCGAGCTCCGGCGCGTATCCCTGGCGGCGCGTGACAACAGCGCGAAGAAGAGCGAGCTGTCGGGCTCGACGATTACGATTACGAGTTTAGGCAAGTTGGGCGGTATCGTATCGACACCGGTTATCAACAGTCCCGAAGTGGCCATCATCGGCGTCAACAAAGCGGTTGAGCGGCCGGTCGTCTTCAACGGCCAGATTGCCGTGCGACTGATGATGAACCTGTCGTCGTCCTTCGATCATCGCTTCGTCGACGGCTTTGATGCCGCGGCGATGATCCAGCGTATCAAGGAAATGCTCGAGCACCCGGCAACGATCTTCCTGCCCGGCCCGGTATAGGGTTTCTGTCCCAATCGGACACGCACTGTCCGATGGCTCCGATGTCCGTAGCGGCCTGCTGAAACTCATCATCGTGGGAGTAAAGCGGACCGCAGGGAGCCATCCCATGATGATGAGTTTCAGCAGGCCTCCCTCCGCGATCGGTCCGTTTCCAACGGTATGGTGAGTAAGCGATGTATCGCTATTTTCCGCCATGCGTTGGCCTTGCCTTCGGAAACTCCTTGCAGGGATGGCTCCCTGCGGTCCGCTCTACTCCCTGCAAGGAGTTTCCGAAGGCAAGGCCTGAGCGCGCTTCTATCCTCATATCCTGGGGAAGCACGCGTCCCGGGTTCAGGATGTTGTTCGGGTCGAGACTTTGCTTGAGTAAACGCATCAGCTGAATTTCCGCGCTGCTCTTGCTGTGCGGCAACCAGCTGATTTTCTCCAGACCGATACCATGCTCGGCTGAAACGGAGCCGCCATATTCACGCAGCGGTTCATAAACGCATGCATCGCTTTCCGCGTGATAATCGCCTTCCACTCCCGGGGCAATAAAGAAGTGCAGGTTGCCGTCGGCCATGTGGCCGAGCGTAATGCACATGCCGTCGCGCCATCGCTTTGCTGACGTTTTCTTCCACGGTCGCCACGTAAGCGGCCATATCGCGAATTGGCAGACTGACGTCGTACAGGTAGAACGGCGGCTTGATCAGCGCAGGTTCGAAATTCTCGCGAATCTCCCATATAGCCCGGGTTTCGGTGGCCGACTTGGGAATCACCGCGTCCGCAATCAACCCTTTTTCAAGCGCGTCGCCCAATACGCGCTCGAAGCGCGCGTCATCCACCTGCGGATCGCTGCCTTCGGCCTGGAACACCACGTAGAATGGATAGTCACGCGACAATGGCGGGCGGTGACCATTTTCTCCCGTCACCGCTCGATAGTAAGCGCCCCACATGACCTCGAAGGCACTCAGGTTGCCGGCGAGTTCACGCTGGACCCTGCCCAGGAATTGAATAACGTTTTCGATACTGTCCATCGCCACCAACGCATCCTGGCGACTCGCCGGCTTCGGAAATAGCCGCAACACGGCGCGAGTTACGACGCCCAGGGTGCCCTCGCTACCAATAAAAATCTGCTTCATGTCGTAGCCGGCATTGTTCTTCAGCATGCGGTTCATCGAGGACATGACCGTGCCGTCTGCCATAACCGCCTCGAGTCCGAGTACGAGGTTGCGCATCATTCCGTAGCGCAACACGTTGATACCGCCGGCATTGGTCGCGATATTGCCGCCGATTGTGCAGCTACCACGAGCGCCAAGATCCAGCGGAAAATACATGCCTTCTTTCGCCACGGTTTCCTGAACCGTCTGCAGCACGGCACCGGCTTCCACAACCGCCGTGCCGCCGATTTTGTCGATCTCAAGAATTCCGGTCATCTTCTCGGTCGAGAGCACGATGTCATCGAGGCCCGGTTCGACCGCTTGCACGCAATTGGTGAGGCCGCCGTGCGTAATGACGGGCTGGCCGGATGCATTGCAGTGCTCGAGGATACCGGCGACCTCTTCGCTGGTTCCGGGCAGAACCAGTGCTTTGGCTTGCATGGGCGCACTGTTCCAGTAACTCGTCGCGCGCCCCGATATCGAACTGGAATCCAGGAGACGGCTGTCGCCGACAATGTTGCCCAGTACGGATCCGGAATGCGCCATGCTTGAGCCCCCTCGACTAATCGGCGGTTGCGAGCCTTAACAGTAGCCTAGAAACAGAATTCGCACACTATGCAGGTAACGCTATCCGACTAGCCGGGCTTCCCATCGATGCGGGGCCGAACCAGCATCGGCAAATAGCGCGTCAGAAACAGGCCGAATGCCAGCACCCACAAGATCCCGGAGGCGACAACGACCTGCAGGTAGTGCGCTTCTGAAAATAGTCCCGCCATGACGCGTACGATCGCCGCCAGCTGCAATACCAGGAAGGCGCCCATCTCCATACCGCCTGCGACGAGCGGCCGGCCCGTATGTCCCAATGCGCTTCGCATCATCATCGCGAGCATCAAGCCGCTGATAGCGCCGGTTGTTAGTGCGTGTATCCATACGGCTTCGCCGACGACCGAATATTGCGCCAAGGCTCTTAGAAATAACGCGACCGGAAGCCACGAATAGGCAACGGGCATCATCCACAGCAATGGATTGCTCACCGTCAGCTGTGGCTGCCATAGCGCCAGGCGATAGGCGTGAGAAACCGCGGCGATCACCAACAGCACGGTTGGGACCATCGCCGAAACAGGCACCCAATCGCTGCCGAGCCTCGCGACGATTATCAGAACGAGCGACCCGAATGACAAAAACTCCAGCCAGCCGGCGTGTCTTGGAGCCGACTCCGGAATCGCGTTCTTCGTGAAAGCGGGAATTACCCGGCCTGCGACGATCGCGAACAAAATGGTAATGAGATCCATCGCCGTGATGACCGTTGTGTAGGCGAGCCAGGATGGCAAAGGCCCAAGCGATGCCAGGTGATAGGCGACATTTGCAATCGAAATGAGCACCAACAGAACAATAATTTTGTAGTTGCGCTGGTTACGGCTTCTGATTATTGGCAACGCGATGGCAACTGCGAGCATTGGCACGAAGGCGACATCCACGAAAGCCGCCAGCAATGGCGGTGCGGTAATGATCAACAAACGTCCGGCAAGCCATACTGCAGCCAGGGCGACGAGCAACAAGCCCGTGGGAGTTGGCAATCCAGTCCAGTTGCGCACGGCCGTGAGCAGAAACCCGGCCATCACTGCGATAGCGAAGCCGAATACCATTTCATGGCTGTGCCAGAAGATACCGCGCAGGTAGGAACCCGTGTGAAATACGCCTGAAAACGACAGCAGCCAGAACAGGATTGCTACAATCGCGAAGACCCCCGCCAAGGCATAGAAAGGCCGAAAGCCGAGCGCGAAAAGTCCGGCATCACGTTTCATGCCGAAACCAACCCTGCGTCGCCAGGCAGAACCGCACCAGCATCAGCATCAGGGGCACCTCGATCAGAACGCCAACCACGGTGGCAAGCGCGGCTCCCGACGACAGTCCGTAAAGCATGGCAGCCGTCGCGATAGCCACCTCGAAGTGATTTGATGCGCCGATCATCGCCGTCGGTGCCGCGTTTTCGTAAGTCAGTCCAAAAAGCTTCGACAGCCCATAGCCCAGCGCGAATACCAATACGGTTTGCACGAACAGCGGAATCGCGATCCAGAGTATCGTCAAGGGATTCTGAACGATGGTCTCGCCCTTGAATGAAAACAGCAGAATCAGCGTGACCAGCAGCGCGGTGATCGTCACCGGCGTCAGGAAATGCAGGAACTTGTCGCGGAACCAGTCCTCGCCCTTTGCCGCGATGATCCATTTTCGCGACGCGTATCCGGTAACCAGGGGCAGCGCGACGTAAACACCGATCGAAAGGAGCAATGCCTCCCAGGGCACAGGCAGCTTGCCAACGCCCAGCAAGAAACCACCCAGGAAACCGAACAGCAGCAGCATCGTCAACGAGTTAATTGCGACCATGACCAGCGTGTGGCCATCGTTGCCTTTCGACAGGTAGCCCCAGACCAACACCATGGCGGTGCATGGCGCGATGCCGAGCAGAATGCAGCCAGCGAGATAGCTGCGCCACAGCGGCACTTCGAGCATCTTCAGGCCATCGACGAGCACCACCTTTCCCGCGCCGTAGACATCGCCTACGAGCATGTCTTTGCCGAGCGGCATCTTGACCAGGTCTACCGCATCGGGACCGATGAACTTGAGAAACAGTGTGCCGAGGAAGAAGCTCGCGATCGCATACATCGTGAAGGGCTTGACGGCCCAGTTGATGAACATCGTCAGCGCCACGGGTTTTGCCGCCTTGCCTGCTTTCACGACCTCGTTAAAGTCGATCTTCACCATGATCGGGTACATCATGAAGAACAGGCAGAGCGCAATCGGGACGGAAACGACGGGTGCACCGTTGACCGTGATGGCCATACCGTCCAGGGCCTGCGCCACTTCCGGCGCGAACTTGCCTAACGTGATTCCCAGCACTATGCACAGGACGACCCAGACCGTCAGGTAGCGTTCAAAAAAGCTCAATATTCTTCCTTATTGGTTTATTTAGTGTGGCCGATACGGCCGCTTGAAGTGCACGAAGAGTCCGATGGCCAGTATCGCCAGCGAGACCCACATGGATATCCGCCAGAAGCTCGTGGCCGGCCCGATGATATCGAATTTCTCGACGAACAGCGTTTCGCACGCGCCGTCACCCGTGTCCGTACGCGTCGTGCTCGTCCCGCGCTTGCCACCATTTTCATTACTGTAACTGGCGAGGTAACCGCGGACACGAATCTGGTCGCCGATACGAATATCCTTCACCTTGTCACGAAGGTAGTCGTCATCGGAGATGAGATGGTTGTTGGACAGTTGGTACATGCTGAACGCATCCCAGGCCACCTGATCGCGGGTCTTCACATTGCAGGTGAATATTCCATTCCAGAACTTGAGCTTGTGCAATAGCTTGCTGGTCGCGCTGTCACCCCAGACGACACATACGTCGATCATGTTGAGGTGGTCGTTAGCCCGAAAATGCATACGGCTGTTGCCATCGTGGTGGCGAAAGGACACGACCATACCGGCCAGGTCGTACTCGTATTCGGGCTCCACGAGATAGTCGACGCCGTTGAATGCAGCATCGAAAGGGCGAGCTTTGGTGGCCGTTTGCCGGGGTTCGGCCAGCACCTCCGGCTGAAATTCGACGTTTCGCGGCAGATCGTTGCGATTCCAGAACGACACGAGCAGCCACACGAAACCCACAAGAATGGCGAGGTTGCTGAGCTTTCATCGAGATTTGTTCCTAAAGAAACTGACCAATACGCCGATATTACTAGAGGATCATTAAATTGGATCAATCCATTGCTGAAAGCCGATCGAATTGGCCTCGTTATCGTGGTCGCATCATTGCTGGTCATAACGGCGATCGTTTTGCTGTTATTCGGCAACCAGCGCGACCGCGAGCTCGCCGATATTCGAACGCAGGGCGTAAGCCTCGCACGGGCAATTTCGGGCGTTCCCTATGATCAACTCGTCCCCGGCGGGCCACAGCAAGGCGTCGTACAGGCCCTGCTGCACGGCGCCGGAAACAAGAAACTCGCGTACGTCACAATCAGTGATCAAAAGGGGCTCACCGTCGCGGAGTCGGTCGCCGACGGCCTGATCGCGCCGCCTGCAAAAATTCCGGCCGAGCCGAGCGCCTGGCTTGGAGACCTGGAACAGACGGCAGGCCAATATCGGTTTATCGAATTTCACGCGCCCCTCTTGCAGCAGGGCGACCTGCAGGGGTTCGTTCGCCTGGGCTACTTCTACCCGGCTGCCGGACTGAGTCTCGAGCAAGTACCATTTATTGCGATGGTCGCGCTGCCCGTTTTCCTGCTCGCACCGTTCTTTTACTTCCTCCTGCGAATGGAGGTCCGGCCGATCAAGGCCGCCAACGACGAAATCAGCCGGCTGATTGACGGTGAAGGCCTGAAGTCAGTGCAAATCGCCGCAACCGGCGAACTCGGCGAATTCATGCATCGCTTCAACCATTTTGTGGAAATGGCGTCCTCGAAGGTCCACGCGCTCGAGCAGGACAAAGAACGCCTGGTGACCTCCAGCAAGCTGCTGTCATACCGCAAGAACCGCGTCGAAACCGTTCTGGAGACGCTGCCGGAAGCGGTATTGATTCTCGACGAATCCGGAACCATCACATTCGCGAACCAAAAATTGGCGGCAATGTTCAACGTGTCGCAGGAAACGATCCTGACGCAGCCGCCCCAGAGCTGGTGTGAACATGCGGATGTACTGAATCTGATCTCGAGGTTCCAGGCACAGAACAAGTCGCGAAATTTTGCCGAAACCATGCGCTTTAGCACGGATTCCAGTGCCGCCCGTTCTGTAGCGACCAAGACCTACCCGTTGTTTGCAACGAAGACGTCCCAATTCTGCGCTGGGCACGCTCATCGTGTTTCGCGATGAGACGCAGGAGGCACTGGCACGCAAGGCACGGACCGAATTCGTATCGCACCTGTCTCACGAACTGAAGTCGCCATTAAACGTGCTCGCGCTGTACAGCGAATCGCTGCTGAGCGATGTCGGTAAGTCGCGAGAGCACCAGATCGAAGCGGCCAACGTCATCGCCGCAGAAGTTGATCGATTGGGTAGCTTGATCACGAGCCTGCTGAGCATGACGCAGATAGAAAGCGGCAGCTTCACGCCCGACCGAAACCTCGTGAAATTGCAGGACCTCGTTTCTGCCGCCTTCGAAGAGGCGCAGGCCATGGCCGCCGACAAGCACTGCACGTTCGAGCTCAACGCCCCGAAAGAGATGAACCCGGTCTTCGTTGACAAAGACCTGATACGCGTTGCTATCACCAACCTGATGAGCAACGCCGTCAAGTACAACAAGGAAAACGGCACGGTGACAGTGACGCTCGAGGATACCGAGGATGCCGTGCAGGTACGGGTGGCCGACACCGGCATTGGTATCGGCGAAGAAGAGGCGGCACAGATCTTCGACAAGTTCTACCGCTCGACGGATGAACGCGTGCAGTCAGTTGGCGGGCACGGCCTTGGGCTCGCGCTGGCGAAACAAATTATCGAGCTGCATCACGGAACACTGTTGCTCAACCGGGATCGCGACGAGGGCGTCGAGTTCATTATCAACCTTTGGAAAGAGGCGACTGCTGTCAGGCAGGCGATATAAGCAGGAAATATGGCTATGAAACGTATTCTCATCGTCGATGATCACGCGCCCGTAATCCGCGTATTGAAACTGGGCATCGAAGACGCCGGTTACGAGGTCGACACGGCCTCAAATGGTTCCGAGTGCCTCGTGAAACTCTGCGAGAGTCACCCGGACTTCCTGGTGACCGATATCGACATGCCGCGCATGACCGGCAAGGAACTCTGCCTGGCGATCGAAGAACAATTCCCGGACCGAACTTTTCCCATTGTCGTGCTGACATCGAGAACCGAGATGGAGCATCGTGACTGGACCCGGGCGATCGACAACCTGACGTTCATGGAAAAGCCCGTCAGCGTGCGACGCTTGCTATCGCACATCGGCAGCTGTCTCGCTGAAGCGGATCCACCTGCAGCCGCTCTATGAGCCTTAACATCCTCAAATCGTTGTCAATGAAGAAATACGAACGGCTGTTGCCGCGCGTATTTCCCGGTGTCGCCAGGCTCGAGGTTCGTGACAGGCAGGGCAATCTAATCTGGCACTGGTGCCCGGCAGATAATCAAACCGGCATTGACGAGGAGCTGGATAGCAATCCTGTTGTTGTGTGGTCGAAATTTGGCACTGGTATCGAACGTCGCCAATTGCCGTCGGGTCACTTGCAGGTTCGCGCTCCGCTCGCATCACGAGAATTCGGTCCTGTTGCCTGGCTGACCGCCACGTACGATACGCAGACGAGTGTTCCAATGTCCTCTGCTCCCGAGCCGCTGCGCCGTGCCTTCTCCGATGCGCAGCTATTCCTGCAGGAAGACATTGAAATGCAGTCGGAGTGCAATCAGCTCGCGGCTGAGCTTAGCGAGCGATACGAGGAGCTGAACCTCGTCTATTCCACCAAGGACCAGATCGAATATTTTGAAGAAGGGCAGGAAGCGCTACTTAGACTCGTGCACAACTGCGCCGACTACCTGGATGTCGGACTCGCGTTGCTGGTTTGTCGCGAACGCGGTATCACTATACACAACGTCAATAGCACCGAGTCACCGCCCGAAGTCGAGCACCTCCTCGAACTTCTTGGGACGACCGTCTACGATCGCGTCGAATCCCAGGTGCAGAGCCTCATACTCAATGACGCATCGGACGCGGATCGGCCGCGCCTGCTCGACGGAAGAAGCGAAAACCTGCTCGCCTACCCGGTTCTCGACGATCATGGCACGGCGATCGGCATGCTTGCGGTCATTGCACGCCATGACATGCATGTCTTCTCCAACGGCGATCGCAACCTGCTCGAGGTTATGGCGAAGAAAGCGTCTCGCATCATCCATACGCACCATGACTCGCTCACGGGCCTGATGAACCGCAGCGGCTTTGAGTCCATGCTCATCGCGTCACTTGCCAGCACTCAAAGCAAGAATCTGCAGCACGTATTGCTACACATCAACATCGATCAGCTGCACGTCATTAACGACCTTATGGGCTATCAGGAAGGCGACATGCTCATCCGTCGCGTGGCCAAGAACCTGAAAGCCACGTTACGTGACACCGATATTGTGTCACGCATTGGCGGCGGTGAATTCAGCGTGCTTCTGCCGAATTGCGATATGCGGCAGGGTTATTCCGTCGCGGAGAAAGTGCAGCGTTCAATTCGCGAGCTATACGGTCGTTTCAGCACAGCGGACCCTGGACGTCTCGGCATGCGTTGGTATTATCGCTCGTCAATCGCGATGCTGAGGGTATTGTCGGCGTCATGGCGGCGGCGGAAATAGCCTGCAAATCCGCCAAGGACCAGGGCAAAGATCGGATTGAAGCTCTTCGAAGAAGACAACACAACACTGGTTCGTCGAAGTGAGGAGATTGAGTGGATCGGGCGAGTGCAGGAGGCACTCCGCGATGATCAGTTTGTACTTTTCTGTCAACCGGTTATGCCGCTGCTCGATAAGAGCGAGAGCGCCCCACTTCGAAATACTGATTCGATTACGTGACCACAACGGCGAAATTCTCTCGCCCATCGTGTTTCTGCCGGCCGCCGAGCGTTACCAGCTTATGCCAATGGTCGATCGCTGGGTCATTCACAATTCCTTGAAAGCACTCGGCTCCTGTTGGAAATCGATAGCCGAAGATGATCCGGTTTTCTGCATCAACCTGTCTGGCCAGTCGTTCGCGAACCCGGGCTTCCAGGCGTTCATCATGGATGAAATTCGGGATGCTGGCGTACCACCAAAGAACATCTGCTTTGAAGTCACCGAGACCGTCGCTATTTCCCATATCGACGACGCCGTGCATTTCATGACGGCACTGCGCAAATTCGGCTGCAGCTTCTCGCTGGATGACTTCGGTGCCGGTCTAAGCTCATTTGGTTATCTGAAGGTCTTGCCCGTTGATTATTTGAAGATTGACGGCAGCTTCGTGCGGGAAGTCACGTCGGACGAAATTTCCCGGTCGATGGTGGATGCGATATGCCAGATTGGTAAGACCATGGGGCTTTCGCATCGTCGCCGAATTCGTCGGGGACGAAGAAACCCAGGACATTTTGCGAACCATCGGTGTCGATTACGCGCAGGGCTACGGCGTGGGCAAGCCCGCCCCGTTGGACGATATTCTACGCGGTCTCGAGCACGAGGCCAGCGCCGCATCGGCATGAACAACACCGCGGAAAACGCGTCCTCGCCGATTACTCGCGTGCGCATCGGCGTCGCCACGCATGTAACGCCAAAATTCTCACTGGTCGGTAACGACGCATTGCAGGACCTGATCCTTGTCGTTGACGAATGCATCGACGGCGGCGAATTCAAGATCATCATCGACTTCACGTCTGTGCAGTCAATCGACAGCCTCGCGTTGTCGTGGTTGATGGACGTGCAGGACCGCCTCATCAAGATCGGCGGCTGGGTCAAGATCACCGGTCACAACAGCATCATCGCAGAGATCGCCGGCGTAACGGGCATCTCCGACTACATCTCGTTTCTGGACAGCGACGGCCAGAAAGAGCGAAAGAACTCCGAGGAAATCAGTTTCGGGCCCGGCTCACGCCTCGGCGACATCCTCGTTGCGCGAAAACTCGTTAGCGAGAAGAAGATCGAGGAGGCGCTGAAGCTCCAGGACAAGCTCGGCAAACGCATGGGGCGCATCCTCGTCGACAAGGGCTGGGTTGCTGAAAACGATGTGCTGCGCGCGTTAAGTGAACAGCTGGGCGTGCCGTTTGTACGCCTGCGCCCGGGCCTGTACGACCCTGTTGTTTCCAACACGCTCGACACGTCTGTCGCGCGCCGTCTCTGTGTACTGCCGTTGTTTCGTGTCCGCAGCGCTCTGTACCTGGCCACGGCGAAGCCCCAGGACATGCCTGCGTTCGATGAAGTCAGTGAACGAATGCAGTGCGAGGTACGCCCGGTTCTGGCGCGAAAAGAAGACATCGAGAAAATTCTGAACGAGTCGCTCGGCCTGGGCGAGATGCCGTTCGACATGATGGGTGACGTCGACGAAGACTTCGAGGTCGTCGAGAACCTGCAGATCGAAGATTATTCGACGATCGATGAGGTTGCCGCCGGCAGTCCCGTCGTCAATCTCGTCAACTCGATCATCCAGCGCGCGGTGCATGACGGCGCCTCTGATATTCACCTGGAGCCCTTCCGCACGCATTCGCGTATTCGCTTTCGCATAGACGGACTGCTCTACGAATTCACGGCGCCAAGGGTCGAGCTGCATCCGGCACTGGTCTCGCGACTCAAGGTGATGGCCAACCTCGATATCGCCGAGCGCCGCATGCCGCAAGACGGACGCATCCAGGTTCACACGCAGGGTCGCTCTGTTGACCTTCGCTTCAGCTCCCTGCCCGGCCTGTACGGCGAGAAGGTGGTCTTACGAATTCTCGACAAGAACCAGGCCATCCTCGACGTCAACAAACTCAACATGTCGAGCGACAATCTGCAAATCTTCAAGGGCCTGCTGGATGCCAACAACGGTCTTATCCTTGTCACGGGACCGACCGGTAGCGGCAAGACCACGAGCCTGTATGCCGCGCTCAACTATTTGAAGAGCATCGAGAAAAACCTCGTCACCATTGAAGACCCCGTCGAATACCAGCTCGACATCATCAACCAGAACGAGGTTCGCGCAAACATCGGCCTTACGTTTGCGAAGATCCTGAAGCACGTGCTGCGACAGGATCCCGATATCGTCATGGTCGGTGAGATCCGCGAACGCGAGACAGCCGAGATCGCTGTTCAGGCGGCTCTGACCGGCCACCTGGTACTTTCAACCCTGCACACAAACGACGCGGTCGGCGCTGTCACGCGACTTATCGACATGGGCGTCGAGCCGTACCTGCTTTCATCCGCTTTGCTCGGCGTCGTCGGTCAGCGACTGGTTCGAACGATTTGCCCCAACTGCAAGTACGAATTTCTTGCGCCAGAAGAAATCGTCTCGCAATACGGCTGGGAGGGCGACATCAAGCTCGCGAAAGGCAAAGGTTGCGATCAGTGCTACGACTCTGGCCACAAGGGCCGCTCCGGCATTCACGAAATCCTGAGGACGGATGCGGAACTTCAGAAACTGATCATCTCCAGTCCGAGTCGCGATGAGCTCACCGACTACCTGGCCAAGCGCGACTTTCACAACTTGTTCAAAGACGGGCTGGGCCGCGTACTCGAGCGGGACACGACGATCGAAGAAGTTGCTCGCGTGACCAGTATTTAGGGATGATATCGATGGCCATCCAGTTCGAAACGGAAGAAGTTGTAGCGCCAGCCGGCGAGAAAAAATCCGGTTGGTCTGAATCTGTCGCTGCCCATCGGTACCAAGAAAGCGGGTTCGGCCGAGCGCATGTTCTTTACGGAACAACTGGCGTTGCTACTCGAGACCGGTGAAAGCCTCTATGGCGCCTTGACCACCATCGTCAAGCAAACCGAGAACAAGCAAATGCGGGAGACGGTAGAGAAAGATCGCGCAGGACATTAGCGAAGGCCGGTCATTCGCACAGGCACTGGCGGAACACGAAACGATTTTTCCCTCGACCTACGTCAACCTGATCGCCGCCAGCGAAACTGGCGGCTTCATGTACGAGGTGCTGCAACAGTTGCTGCACATGGATGAAAAACGCGAACAAATGCGAACGACGCTCGTGTCAGCGGCGACCTACCCTATGTTCCTGATCGCATTCTCGTTCGCCGTTGTCGTGTTCGTACTCGTCGTCGTCTTTCCGAAGTTCGGCAGCATGTTTGCGTCCATCTACGACCAGCTGCCCGTGTCCACCAAGGTGCTGATGGGTGCCAGTGATGTAATTCGCCAGTACTGGTTCGTCTTGCTGGCAGGTCTCGCAGTCTTTTTCGTTGGCGCGCGTCAATGGGTGAATTCCGACGCCGGTACGGCGCGCATTGATCATATGAAACTTCATGCGCCAGGCATCCGCGATGTTTTCATTCAGATCTACCTGGTGCAGTCGCTGCAGGTGTTGAGCTTGTCATTGAACAACGGCGTCTCAGTCATGGAAAGCCTCGAAGCCTGTCGAGACGTCGTCAAGAACTCCTTGTTTCGTCGTCTCATCGCGAAAGTCGAAGATTCGGTGCAGGCGGGCGCCGGCGTGGCCGCGGGATTCGAGGATTCGAAGTTTCTACCGGATCTTGCCAAGCACATGATTGCGACCGGTGAACAGACGGGCAACCTCGGCAAGGTAGCTGGCCGCATTTGCGATTACTACGAAGCGCAGCTGTCCAAGAAGCTCGATGCACTCTCGAAACTGGCCGAACCCGTCATGCTGCTTGTCATGGGCGTGGTGGTCGGAGTGCTCGTGAGCTCGCTGATCCTGCCGATTTTCAAGCTGTCCCGGGCCGTTTCCTGACCCGATTCCGGACAAAAAATGCGGCCCAGTCGCTAAAGATTCTCCTGTCGAAGCCGACAACTACTCCAGTAGCGGACAATTGATTAGCCTATAGGAGATAAGTCTATGATTTCGCTAAGAAGTTCTCGGAACCAGGAAGGTTTCACATTGGTGGAATTGCTGATCGTGGTCATTATATTGGCCATTCTCGCGGCGATTATCGTGCCGCAGTTCTCGGCCGCTACGGACGATGCAACCCAGTCGGCTTACGACACGAACATCGCCAATGTTCGCTCGGCTATCGATCTGTATCGACAACAGCACAACGCGTATCCGGGTGCCGTCACTTCCACAGGCGCGGGTTGCCCCGCCGGCTCCGCAAACGTGACCGGTGCGGCGGACAATGAATTGGCGTTTCTCGCACAGCTCCAGAATTACACCAACTCGGCCGGAGTGGCGTGTACCGGCACGGACGCGACCTTCAGATATGGTCCGTACCTGAAAGACGACTTGCCTGTTAATCCGCTTGGTAACCCTGGAATCAATACCGTCGTCCTCGTGAATGCCGGCCTTCTCGGCATTACCAGCGGCGGTAGCCAGGGCTGGCAGTTCGACACGGTGACCGGCGAGTTCATCGGCGACGAGTAAACCTCGAACGGGGACACTAATGGGGACATTCCTGATTTAACGTACTGGAACATTAAATCAGGAATGTCCCCATTTTCTTTGGACCGTAAATGAAGAATGTCCCCAAATTTCAGCTCGGTTACACACTGACAGAACTGGTAATCGTCGTGACGATCATCGGGATCATCGCGGCGATTGCCGTTCCGGCGACATCGTCAAACTCGGACAAGTCACTCGACCTTGCCGCTCAGGAATTCGCAGCGGCAATGCGCTTCGCGCGCAGCGAGTCGATTCGCACGGATAAGCCGCATGGCTTTCGCCAGCAGTCCACGGCAAAACGCATTCGTGTATTCACGCTTGATCAGGACACGAGCCCCGCGACGCTTGTCTACGATGTCTATCATCCCATCAACAAGCAACTTTATGAGTTCGACGTCAATTTGCAGTCACTCGCTACCGCGGACTCACTGAGCCGCACAGCGGTTTTTCGCGGCACCTGCAACCAGCACGGCAATATCTACTTCGACGGCAACGGCACGCCATGGTGCGTCGATCCTGGTACGACACTCGTTGACCGTTTCGAAGTAGAGATGGTATCGGGTGTTCACCGCCTGACCGTGGAACTCGATCCGATTACCGGCCGGGTGACGGTCCAGTGATGCGCCGCACACACCAATTGGGCCTGACGCTGGTCGAGGTGCTCGTGGCGGTGACGTTGCTCACCATTTTACTGGTCCCCGCGATGCGCGCCCTGCAGACCAGTGTGACCGGCGCTGGCGTGCACAGTGATCTGGCTTCCAGTCATTTTCGATTGACGTCGCGCCTCGAGGAACTTCTCGCCGAACCGTTTGTGGATCTATCAGACGCAGCGATAGCGGCAGGGGCACCGACAACCGAGACGATCTATTCTGAAGCGGCCGGTCCGCCTGGCCGGCTGATTGTTTACCTGTCTCTTTACGACGGCGACAACGCTGATACTGACGACGACCCGTTCACCGGAACCGATGCGGACCTGTTATGGGTTCGCGTCGATATTGAGGACACCGTACATACGCTGGAAACGATCAGAGCGAGCGGTCACTAGCGATGACAAGATCCTCTGCGAATTCGCGCGGCTTCACCCTCATCGAGTTATTGATTGCGATGGCACTGGCCGGACTGGTTCTCGCAGCGATGAGCGGCCTCGTCAATAACGTACTGGGTACTGAAGAGGTCACCACAGAACGGAATCAGTTGCGACGGGACGCGCGTTTTGCGATGGAAAGAATGGTGTCACTTTCCGCTGATTCTCGTCGCCTGCTATTGCCACTCGTTGACAAACCATTCACAAATTGGCCGGAGAACATACGCGAGGAGACGGTCCCGGCATCGCCGCCAATCGGCGCAAGTACAAAGGCCACTGCCGTGCTCGCCGTTGTATTGCCGCTGAACATCGACCTGGATGCGGATGGCTTCCCGGATGCCGATGATGATCGCGATGGCCGTATCGACGAAGACCTGCCGAACGACGCCCAGCATGATTTCCTTGCGGGGATCATGCTTATCGACGACGACGGTGACGGTCAGGTTGACGAAGGCAATAACTACTCCGACGATGAGTCGACGACAAACAATGATGACCCGATCAACGGTATCGATGATGATGGCGATGACAATGTCGATGAGGACCCACCGAGTGACAACAACGGCGACGGCTGTCCCGGCATCTGTGGTGTCGACGACGACTCAGACGGCACGATAGATAACGGCAGCAACGACGACGACGATGAAGACGGCGGTACCTTCGAGGATCCGTACGACCCGGTTGTCTTCTATCTAAACGGCAGCTCGCTCATGGAACGCATGCCGGTCCCGTGGAACGAGGACGGAATCAGCACGCCGGATGGCCCCGTGGATGGACGGGACTTCGTAGCGTCGGTCATCGCCGAGAATGTCACGCGACTTCGAGTAGAGCGCGTGGCCACTGCGGGTGGCTCAGCACAGCTCGTGGCAATCGAACTCGAACTTACCGGTCCAACTGGCGCAGTGGTTAGCGTCGAAAGCCGTGTTCGAATCGGCGGCGCGTTGTGACTCTGCCAATCCGGGGACAGTCCCCTTTGGGGACAGTCCCGAGCCACAAGGGACTGTCCCCTGCGGGGACTGTCCCAACCCACAAGGGCTTGTCCCCAAAGGGGTCGGTCCCAACCCACAAGGGACTGTCCCCGCAGGGGACTGTCCCATCTCCCAAACCTCAGCGGTTCCCGCAGGGGACTGTCCCTTTGTCTCCTAGAACGCCCCCCCGATTCGCGTTTCCTCATGGCACGGCCCCCTCGCGCAAGCATCAGCGCGGCTACCTGCTCGTCATGGTCATCGTTATGCTGTTCCTGGTCGCGTCCATTGCGACGCTGCTTAACCACGACTCAGCGATTGGCGCGAATACCACGACCGGCGAACTTGAGGCCACTCGTGCGGACTACGTCGCCGAAGCCGCCATGCAGCACGCACTTTGGCGAGCCGGCAATAATGTCTGCATGGGTGATGTCACGATTCCGGATACGGCGCTTGGGGCAGACAGTTACTCAGCGACAATAACGGGCGCTGCCAGCGGCGCGCTTTACAACCTGTCTGCCGATCAGGATGCCTGGATCAGGAGTGACCAGCCGACCAACAACAAAGGCGGTGACTCAAGCTTGCATATCAAAGACAGCCAGGTCGAGCAGCCGCTGTACCGTTTCGACCTCTCCTCCCTGCCGGCCGGGGCGCAGATCAACTTTGCGGTCGCCTCCTTCTATGTGTCCTCGGAACACCCGGAGGGACCCGTGACCGTGCACCGAATCACGACCGGGTGGAACGAGGCAGACGCGACCTGGGACAGCATCAGCGGTAGCGTCGACAGCGGGGTCCTAGCCACGATTCCTGCCCAGCCTGCAAAAGATGTCCGGGTGCAGGTGAATATCACCGGCCAAGTGCAGGCCTGGGTGAATGGCCAACCCAACAACGGCATTCTGTTGGCGTCGAGCGCGCCCGGTATCCACGCCCAGTACGTGAGTCGAGAGGGCGCAGCCGGCGAGCACCCGCGCCTTGATGTCGTCGTCGGCAGCGGCGCGGCGTCACCGGTAACGATTAAGGCCAAAGGCGAGCTCGACAACGGTGTCAAAAGGGCATTGAAGGACAGGCTGGCCTTGGCCTACCAACCTCCCACGGGTGCTTCTCTCGAGCCCATCGGCGATGTCTATCTGAAACAGGATGCAGTGAGCCTTAACTTCGGCGCTAGTAGCGATCTTTGGGTGGAGGATTCGGGTGGCTCGAACAAAGCCGACAACAGCCTCCTCCGATTCAACATGTCCAGCGTTCCGCGCGGCGCGCGAGTAGCGAGCGCGACGTTGGAGCTGTACGCCAATTGGGATCTTTCGAACGGAGTCGGATCGTCCATCGGTGTCCACCGTGTAACGCGCGACTGGGATGCGGGGACGAACAACGGCTCTACCGGGTCGGGCGCTTCCTGGAACGAGCGTGATCCAGGAACGTCCTGGTCGAGCGGTGGCGGTGACTACGACGCAGCTGCGGCCGCTATTTCTGATTCGCCGCCGAACACTACGGGTTGGCATGAATGGGATGTGACCAGTCTCGTGAATGGCTGGTCGACCGGAGCCTACGCCAACCAGGGACTGGCCCTGGTGGCGGAAAACGCTACAACGCTGGTCGGTTTTCGAAGCAGTGATTATTCCAACGCAAGCCTGCACCCCAAGCTGACCATCACCTACGCCTGTGAGTGCGGCAGCCCTTGTATGTCGCCGAATGGTTCAGGAAACGTGTTGATGGTCATCGGCACTTTTACCCCGTCTGTATACGATCAGGCACTGAGTGATCGGCTCGAGAGTTGGGGTTACTCGGTCAACTTCATCCAGGACGACGATAGCCAGGGCAACTTCAATTCAGCCATTGGCAGTAATGATGTTGTGCTCGTGTCTGAGACGGTTGACAGTAACAACGTCGGGGCGAAACTAACCGGGACAGTCAGTGGCGTCGTGAACATGGACGGCCCCCTTAATGACGATCTCGGCATTGCCACCGGTTCTTCGTTACCCGTTGGCGATCAAGTCGACATTGTGGACGCGAGCCACTACATCACGTCGATCTTTACCAGCGGCCCAATAACCGTTTTCGACGCCTCGATGGAAGGACTCACTGCTTCGGGTACCGAAGCACCACTGCGATTGGCAAATTGGGGTGGCGCCGGGGCGTTGGTGGCGGTTGATGCCGGCACACCATTGTTCGGCGGCGGCACGGCTGCGGGCAGGCGGATCCTGGTGCCGCTGGGCCGCGCAACCGAGATCAATCTTGACTACGTGAACAACAATGGCTGGCTGATGCTGCAGCGCTCACTTGCCTGGGGTATGAATGTCGATTTTGTCTCCGTTGGCGATCTACTGATGGTTGCAGGCGATGACTCTAATCTCACGAGCCAGGAAGAGGCGAAAAAAGCGCTCATCGAGTCGTGGGGTTATGCGGTCAATGTCATCGACGAAGACGATTCGCAAGGGGAGTTCGATACCGCGCTGGCCGCCAACGACGTTGTTTTTGTCACCGAAGATGCGCAGGCGGGTGACATTGCCACAAAGCTGACAGCGGCGACGATAGGCGTAGTCACAGAAGAAGTGAATCTGTCTGATGAGCTTGGTCTCTCGGCGGGCGTCGCTTGGGAGAGCGGCACCCACATCGAAATAAACGACAATAGCCACCATATTACTTTACCCTTCGCGACCGGTTTGCTTGCGGTGCTATCGCCGTCTGAGTCGCTTGCCTATGTCACCGGTAGCGAGGCGCCTGACCTTAGCAAGCTTGCGAGCTCATCTTCCGGATACGGCGTGGTGGCGCTGGAGGCGGGCGGTTTGATGTTTGGTGGCAACAATGCGCCAGGGCGGCGGGTGATGTTGCCCTGGGGTGGTAACAATATGGAGGTCGAGCATCTCACGCCGTATGGCCTGACGTTGATGCAGCGTTCTATCGAGTGGGCTGCAACGCCATCGCCAACACCCAACGGCCACTGGAAGCTCGATGATGCAACAGGCCTAACGGCGACCGATTCGTCAGGTAGGGGCAACGACGGGACCCTGACAGGTGGCCCGGATTGGACCGTCGGCCTGCTGGCCGGCGCGCTGGCACTTGACGATTTCAGCAACGACCGGGTGGTTGTACCTGATGATCCATCGCTCTATATAACGGAAGCAATCACCCTGTCTGCCTGGATTAAGCCAAACGGCTTGGGCAGTCAGTTCATTATTTCGAAGTCTGTGTTCAACAATACGGACGGCTATGAATTATCGCTTTCAAACGTCGGCAAGGTCTTTTTCCGTCTGAATCAACAAAGCAGCGGGAATACCTGGCGCATCCAATCAACCAGCATCCATCCGACTGACGGAACGACCTGGATGCACATCGCTGCTACCTACGATGGAGAAACCCAAAGGCTTTACATCAACGGCGTAGAAGAAAACAGTCAGCCGGCATCGATCACCATCGCTACCAATGACATCGATCTCGGTCTTGGCGGCCAGGCGGACGGTACGCGGGTAATTGATGGTGTTATCGATGATGTGCGAGTGTACGGTCGCGCGTTAAGTGGCGCCGAGATTGCGGACCTCTATGCCGCCAATCCCTTGCCCATCGCCCACTGGAAGCTGGACGACGGGACTGGACTGACCGCGGTGGACAGCGAGGGAGGGCACGACGGCACGCTGACGAGTGGTCCGGTGTGGGTGACGGGACAGCTCGGAGGTGCGCTCAATTTCGATGGAAGTAATGACTACGTCGACGTCGGCACGTTCGACGTGTCCGGTAGCGGTCTCACGACGATGGGTTGGTTCAACGCCGACTCGCTGCCCGCGACTACCGATCCGCGAATCGTCTCCAAGGCCAGCAGCACGGCCGAGGCCGACGCCTGGTGGCAACTGAGCATCCTGACCTCAGCGAGCAACGCGAATATCCGCCTGCGGACCAAGGCGGGCGGGACGACCTCGACGCTGATCGACTCGAGCACCAACCTGAATCCAGGCCAATGGTACTTCGCGGTCGGCACTTACAACGCCGCGACCGGCCAGATGAAACTCTACCTGGACGGCACCGAGGTGGCGAGCCAGTTGCACCCAGCCGGCGGAGCCATCGATACCAATCCGACGGTGCCCGTCGCGATTGGCGCCAACGGCACCGCTGAGCAATTCTTTGACGGCGTGCTCGATGATGTGCGGGTGTACAACCGCGCTCTGAATGCCACAGAGATTGCAGACCTGTTCACTGCCGGTGGCGGTGTTGGCGGCGGTGGTGGTGGTCCAACGATCTTTGAGGTCCGCGTCGCGACTGGCAATGACGACGCTGAGCAGCGCGTCAGCAGCGGCAGTGTCAATCTCACCAGCAGCGACCTGGAACTCATTGCGGACGGTAGCAATGACCAACTCGTGGGCATGCGATTCACCAACGTTACTGTCCCGAATGGTGCGACGATCAGCAGCGCCTATACACAGTTCCAGGTCGACGAGACCAATAGCGGTGCGACGAATATCAACATACAAGGCCAGGCCATTGACGATGCGCCAACATTTACAACCGGCAATAGCAATATTTCCTCACGAAGCCGGACCTCTGCTTCCGTCGCCTGGGCGCCGGTAGCCTGGACCACGGTCGGCGAAGCCGGACCGGACCAGCGCACCCCGGATCTGAAGTCCGTCATTCAAGAGATAGTCAATCGGCCCGGATGGACTAGCGGCAACGATGTTGTGATCATCTTCACTGGCTCCGGCGAACGGACGGCAGAGTCCTACAACGGCAGCTCGAGCGGCGCCGCGCTGCTGCATATCGAGTATTGAAATACCGAGAATAAAGTAGGGGTCGAACCGAGGTTTCCGCGAAAAAGCAGAATATCCCTATGCCCCATTTAGCTGAGATTTGAGAATAGTTGGAACAATCATCGTTATGCCACTCTGCATGAATGAAAGTGCGAGCGATCCTGAGAAATTTGAAGGATGATGGTTGGACAGAGGTTGCTCGCCGCGGAAGCCACCGGCAGTTTCGGCACCCGAGCAAGCCGGGCCGCGTGACCGTGGCAGGTAGGCCTTCTGATGACTTGGCGCCGGGCACGCTCAAGAGTATTCTCAAACAGGCGGGCCTTGAGATTGAGTGAGATTTCCATGCGATACGCGATAATTATTGAAGATGCGGGTCGAAATTTTTCGGCATATGTGCCCGATTTGCCGGGCTGCGTTGCTACCGGGCCGACTGTTCCGGAAACGGAAAAAGCGATTCGCGAGGCCGTCGAAATGCATCTCGAAGGCCTGCGCGCCGAGAACCTTCCAATCCCTGCGGCATCCAGTCGCGTCCACTATGTTGAGGTTGCCGCCTGAGCAACTGGGGTCGAACCGAGGTTTTCTTCAGAACGTAGGCCCAACCCCTTTCTTGCCAGTCCTGCGACCTCGGCTCGCCCCTGAAAACCGCCCAAATATTAAAGATTTAGCCCGCTCTGCCGCTGTATTTAGAGATAGCTCTCTATTTGCTGTGGGGCGAAGCCTTGGTCGAAACAATGAATCCAGCCAGCGTCGGGTCTGCCGGCAATTTCCGTGATACGGGACTTGCGGACAAGGCTCTGTGTGGCAATGGGGCTCGAAAATTATGAGCGTCCTTGCCCGGACCGCCGCCCTGTTTCGAACGCGCTCCAGTGCTGTGACGGTTGGCCCCATAGGCGTCGATGTCGCGCTGGAGGCTATACACCTCGTGCAGCTCGAATCGGCCGACGGCCAAAAGCCCGTCGTTCGAGCCAAAGCCTCATTGGAAATCCAGGGCTCTCGCCGTGAGCTCTTGCAGCAACCTCACCAGTTTCGTTCGCTGATCAAACGCGCACTGGCGTCCGACCGGTTCCAGGGAAACAAGGCCGTCATCGCCCTGCCCTCCGGCATGTTTCGGACGGTTTCGATCAACTACAAGCTCTCCGGTTCCGAGAAGAACGAGGCGGTCGCCATTCTTCGTGTCATGAAAGATCGTCTCGATGGCGATCTCAGCAACTACGTGCTGGATTACATGCCGGTGCGCGGCCGTTCGAAGAGCGACGAAAGGCTTGCGCTGGTTGCCGTCAGCGAACGCGAATCAGTCGTTGACTTCCTCGAGCTCGCTCGCAAAGCCGGGCTTGATGTCAGCGCGCTGGAGATCGGCCCATTGGCGATCAGTCGCCTGACAAGTGCCATGTCTGAAGACAGCGACTCGGCGACCATCCTGGTCGTCAACTCCGGGCGCCGCGCCAGTTACCTGACGCTGATCTCCGGCAACGACCTGTTGTTCGACCAGGAAGTCGCCATCGGCGAACAGAGCCTCGTAGAACATATCTGCGAGACCCTGGATATGCCCGAGGAGACGGCGCGACAACTATTATCACGTACGGGCGTCTACCCGGACGACAGCAATGACCCATTGTCCGGCGCACTCGACGAGACCGGTCTCTTCAATACGCTATCCGAGATACTAAAACCGCAGTTCATGAAACTCGTCGAGGAGATCAAGCGCGCGTTTCTCTACGCCGCCTCCGAGACGCGCGGCCGCGGCGTCACCCAGGTGTATCTGCTGGGCAGCATCGCGCGCTGGCCCGGCGCCGAGCAAATGCTGAGTAGCCTGAGCGGCTCGACGGTATCGAAGATTCCCAACCCGCTTGCGTTGTTTCCGTCGGAGGACAGCAACAAGAAAGATGCGGAAGGTGACTTCGCACCCGAGATCGCGGTCGCAACCGGGCTGGCACTGCGTGGGATGAACATTCATGGCTGAACTTGACCTCATCCCCGAAGATTATCGAAACCGGCTCAAGCAACGCGCGGAGATTCGACAATACGTGATCGCGTTTGCGATTCTGAACATCGTAATTCTTGCCTCCGCCGGCGTATTCGGCCAGCTGTCGAAGCAGGCGTCAGTGCGCATCCAGGAACTAAAGTCGCAAAGCGCGATTACCGAGCAGCAGCAGTTGCAGCTCGAACAGCTGTCAACTGAGCAAAAAGAATACGAGCAACGCTGGTCCCTGCTGCGCGGGCTGCGCGCCGGCGCGGCCGTAGAGGACATCTTCAGGATCATTGACCGGGCACTGGTCAATGATGACCTCTGGTTCGAAAACTGGAGTTTTCGCCGGGCCGGCGTCGTGGTGGACGGCGAGACGCGTGGCGTTGAGACCGGCTACTTCGTCATCGTGGCCGCCGATGAGCAATCGGGCGAAACGCCGGAATGGCAGGTGGAAACACACATGGTCCTGGAGGGTCGGGCACTTGACCACCAGGCCTTGTCGACATTCGTGCGCGCGCTGTTCGAACAGCCCGATATAAAAGACGTCAGCGTGCAAAGCACCTCGCTGACCGACTATGCGAATGGTCGCGTCGTCAGCTTCGACCTGACCATTGTTCTTAACAGCGACATCGAGCGTAGCTGATGTTGGATGCATTGGAAAAACTCGGCACCCGCGAATTTCGCATGCTGCTTCTCGGCCTCGGCCTCGTGGTCACGGTGATTGCGGTTTCCGCCGCGTTGCTGCCTGGAGTTAAAGCGTATCGCTCAACGGCAAACGCCGTCGCCGTCCTCGAGGACGCAAACAACAATACGGTCGACCTGGATCAGCAGCTGCAGGAACGTTACGCCAGCATCGAGGAACTCAAGTTTCGCTTGCATGGCGACATGGCGAACCTGCCGCTGAAGCAGGTCGAGTCCTACGTCATTGGCAAGTTACAAAAGATTTCCTGGCGAAATGATGTCGACCTGGTCAGCGTCAAACCTGCGACCGGACAGCAGGTACAGATATTCAGCGAGGTGCTCTTCAATATCGAGCTGATCGGTGAGTACGACAATATCTATCGCTGGCTTTGGGACGCCAAGAACGAACTCGGTTTTGTCGTCGTCAAGGAATACGGCATGCGTCGGCGCGACAACGTCGACGACAATCCGCGGCTGTTGACCACCGTCAGCCTCGCATCCTACAGGGCCGAACAATGAGAATCGCATTGGGAGCCCTGATTTTTTTGATGCTGATGGCAGTATGGCCATCATTGCTTGTTGCGGCTGACGCGCCACCGACACTTTCGCACAATCCGTTTTCACGGCCGTCGTCGGAAGTGGTCCGTATGGAACGGGCTGTCATCGAGACTGACGACGGCTCGGCCCCAACCCTGCCGCTGCAGGCAACGATGGTCGGACGCGTCAGTCGTCTCGCCAATGTCGCTGGCCGCATCCTCAAGCCCGGCGATGAATACCGGGGCTACCAGCTTGTCGCAATTCATGAACGGTACGCGGTGTTTGAAAGAGGCGGCGAAACCACAACGGTGTATGTGAAACCCGAGCAGGAAGAAGAAGACGATGAGTAAACAGATGAAACTCGGCGCTATTAGGAGGTCAATTGTCTTTGGAGTGACGGTGTTCAGCCTGTTCTGCTTGTCGCTGGCGCATGCACAGGACGATTCACAGCGCATCAGCATGACGATGAAAGACGCTGAACTTGCGGACGTCATGGACATGATTTCTCGCGAGCAACGCGTCAATATTTTCGTTTCCACCGACTCCAACGAGCAAGTCTCCTTCAGCCTCTATGACATGACCCTGCCGGATGCTATCCGAGCCATTGCGAACGCGGCAGGTCTTGCTGTTGAGCACTACGATGGCAATTACTTCATTATCGACCGCGATGAGGCGGGCAAGTATGCGCCCGACGCGCTAACCCGCGTACGCAGCTTCGAGTTGCAGTACGTCTCGGTGGATGAAATACAGTCGCTCTTGGCGCCTTATCTCTCCGACTATGGAGAAATCACGGTATTCAGCGAGAAGAACATATTCCTGATCGAAGACACGCCCGAGTTTCTGCGACGCATAGCGGCACTGGTTCGCGAGATCGACAAGCAGCCGACCCAGATTCTTATCGAAGCGAAAATCCTCGAAGTGACGCTGACCGACGAAGACTCTTCCGGACTGGACTGGACGAAGTTCTTCAGCAGCGACGGCGGTACCGGTGAGTTCGGTGGGCAGGGACTCAGCAATGCCGCAAGCCCGGGTTTGTTCTTCTCGTATACGAACGACAACATCACCGTGGCGCTGGACGCTCTCACCTCGCAAGGCCGTGTGCGCACGTTGTCGTCGCCCAAACTGCTTGCCGTTGAAGACCAGGAGTCGTCGGTCATCGTGGGCGACCGGCGGGGTTACAGCGTCATCACGACGATCAACCAGGTGACCTCGGAAAGCATCGAATTCCTCGAATCCGGCGTCATTCTGCGCGTGACACCGTCGGTCGATGCGAATGGCAAGGTACTGATGGATATTCACCCGGAAGTTAGCACCGGCGTTATCGATCCACTCACGGGCATCCCGTCGCAGGCGACCACCGAAGTTACTACACGGATGATCGTGCCCGATGGACAAACGATATTTGTCGGCGGCCTGATCAAACACCGGGTTGAAGAAAGCCATAGAGGAATCCCGGTGATAAGCCGCATTCCGGGCGTTGGCCGCCTCTTCTCCAGCCGGGAAAACAATGAGTCCAACACTGAGACGATCGTGCTAATCACACCAACCATCCTCAAGGACAAAGCCGGGCTGGTTGACAAGGACACCATCGAAATCATCGAGCGAATGGAGCAACGCCAGACCTCCGACACCGACGATCTGAACGACGAAATGGATACCTTCTTCGGCCTCCAGTAACCGGGGTCGAACCGATTACCAGTGATAGTGAGCGCTAATCGTGACGTTGCGCCCCGGCGCATCAAGCCCGGAGCCGTGCACGCGAAAGCGTTTGTCGAGCAGATTGTCGAGAGCAATCGAGAGCCGCCAGTGCTGTGCGTACTCTTTTTGTAGCCGTGCGCCGATTACGACCCAACCCGGAGTACCTTCAGGATCGATTCGTACGTCACGTACGTCACGCGCGCTGAGCCGGTCCTGATCACTCGCAAATCGAACCCAGCCCTCCATCTGGTAATCGCTGCCGGCGTCATAGGATAACGAGACACTACCGTTTAATGGTGGGATGCGTCCGGCGGGCTCCGTGTCACTGCCTGAAACTGCTTGTTCGCCCCAGGTGTAATTCAAGATAGCGCGGGCGCTGACAGCGTCGCTGACACGAATATCCAGGCTTGCTTCCACCCCGCGGATCGAAGACTCCGCGGCGTTGACACTCTGTACGACATCCCGGCCTTCCGGTGTGACATCGCCTGTGCCGACCGACGTGATGCGATCGTCATAACGTAGAGCGAACATCATCAAATCCAATCGCATGCGATCCGAACGGAAACGCACTCCGACATCGGCCTGCGCGACCCGTTCCGAATTCAGCGTTGTGTTGGGTACGTTAAAGCGATTGCCTGGTCGATTACCCAGGGTGCCGAGGTCAAACACATTCGGCGCCCTGAATCCCAGCCCGAGATTGGCGAGCAGTTGCCAGCGTTGAGCCACATCGAATATCCAGCCGATGTCGCCACTCACGTCCGTGCTGTCTATCGCCGCGGCACTGGATACGGCCGTTTCCGGCAGCGTGACGTCATCATTGCTGACGCGAACACCGAAGCTCAGGTTGTGCCGATCCGTGACCTGCTGTTGAAGGTTGCCGTAAAGTGCTGCCTGCCGGACTCGGGAGCCCTCGGGAAAACGTGATGCGAGCATCTGGCGCACGCCGGTAAGAACGTCTTCTTCGAGGCGCTCGCTTCGTACCTTATCGTGGTAGAACTCGGCGCCCACAATCCACGAACCGGCGTCGGTCAGGCGCGAAGCACTGAACGTCAGGCCATAGAGGTCGCTGCTGTTCGATTCGCGGCGCCGATCCGTCGCTTCGAAATCCCGCGTAATTCGGTCGTCGTCGATGCGCTGCCACGCGACGTCGGTAGTCCAGTCCAGCCCTCCCAGGCCATCTTTGACCGTATATTTTCCATGCGCGAACACGCGCCGATTCGGCGCGAAGAAGAACTCGGATGATGATGGTTGGCCCTGTCCAAAGCCCGGCACCAGCTCATCGACGCGCGGCGTCTCCGGCTGCTCGAGATAGTGAACGTCGAACAACCAGGAACGATTGTCAGAGGGTGTCGCAGAGAGCACCCAGCGAGCCGCCTTGGATTCGTAGCCGCTGGGGCCGATGCGCTCGCCACTGCCCGTTCGGCGATTGCCTGTCTTCAAATATTCCGCACTGATCGATGACGCTAGTCCACTGTTGCCGAGATCAATCGTTGCCCGTGCTGTCTTGCCCAGCTCGGCCGTGTCGAACGAGGTAAATACCTCTCCACGCACTTCTGTTTCCGACGAATCAAACTTTGGCACACGCGTCACAAGCTGCACGACACCGCCGACGGCGTCGTTACCGTACAGCGAAGTCGGTGTTCCGCGCAGCACCTCTACTCGTTCAATCGCCGTCACCGGAACCAGTGAGAAGTATTGCGTCGGCGCGCTGCGGAATATCGCGTTGTTGAGGCGCATGCCATCGACGAGATGCAAGATCGACGAGCCCTTGAGACCGCGAATGATCGCCGCACCCTGACCTGGCGTCGTCTGCTGAAGAAACACGCCGACATTTGAAGCGAGTGCGTCGGTGATCAGCTTCTTCGCTTCAAGACGCTCTCGACTCACCACCGTCAACCCGGAAGACACCTGCTCACTGCTGATCGCACGGCGCGTCGCGGTTACGACGACCTCGTCGATTTCACTATCGTCGGCCGCACTTATGAGCGGGGCGACCGTAGCCGCCAGTAAGAGGAAGAGTCTGAGCACGGCGCAGAGGGTACATCATCTTGCGCCAACGCAGGAATGCAAAAAAGGGGCGCCTCGTCAGAAGCGCCCCTCGCTCTCCGTGCCAACCCTGCTGTTTAGCCGCGATTATTGAGTGCGTCGCGGATATCAGTCAGCAATTGAACCTCTTCCGAGGGCTTTGCTGGCTCAGCCGGCTTTTCCTCTTCCTGCTTCTTCATCTTGTTCATTCCACGAATGACCATGAAAATAGCGAACGCGATAATGAGGAAATCGAGAACGGTGTTAATGAACGCACCATAGTTGATCGTCGGCGCACCGGCCTCTTGGGCAAGTGCGAGCGTTTCGTAGGTTGTGTCGCTCAGGTTGATGAACAGCTGGCTGAAATCGACATTACCCATCAACATGCCGATCGGCGGCATGATGACATCGGCCACAAATGAGCTGATGATCTTTCCAAATGCGCCGCCGATGATGATACCGACCGCCATGTCGACAACGTTGCCGCGCATCGCAAAACTCTTGAATTCGTCAAGCATGATAATTCCCCTGGTAATCGTGAGGCTTTACGCCTCAGTTGTTAGTGTCAGTCAGGGATAGTATCGGCAAGATACGGGGCATCGACGTTTTGCAACAATCGTTCACAATTGCGACTGCGTCAGTGAGTCAATCGCTTTATTTCTGTGAGCAGCGCCTGCATTGGCGCCGGCTTTCTGAAGAAATGAGTAAAAACTGACTTTTGCTCATCGCTCAGTTTCGATGCCGTTAGAGCGACGATCGGCTTGGCGTAGCCCCGCTCACGCAACACTTTTGCGGCAACCACGCCGCCGACGCCGGGGACGTTACAGTCCATCAGCACCAGGTCCGGATCATACTTGAGCGTCTTGTCGATCGCCTCCGAACTATTTGAGCTCGTTATTAATCCATACCCTGATCGATGCAGGTAATGCTCAACCAAAGCGATCATGTCTTCGTCATCGTCACAAATGAGAATGCTAAGGGCTTTGCTCGCGATCGTGTCATCACTCGGAGTCGGAAGAATCGCGGCACCTGTCGATGAAGCATCGTCGCTGGTCTTTACCGGCACATGGACGCTCACCGTGCAGCCTTCTCCGGGCATTGAGTCCAGAGATACTTCTCCGTGCATAAGCTCGACCAACCGCAGCGTAATGGTCAGACCGAGACCAGCGCCTGTCGCACCTCCGCTGCTGCCCCGTTCGAATGCCTGGAAGACTCGTTCCTGATCTTCTATGCTTATTCCCGGACCCGAATCGCTTACTGTGACGGCGAGCCGCCCATTATTGTAAGTTGTGGTCAGCTTTACGCCGCCATCGTCGGTGAACTTTATGGCATTACCAAGCAGGTTAATCAGGACCTGTCGGAGACGCACTTCGTCCGCATGGACCATCTTCGGAACATCCGGCTCGACGAATGTGGCGAATGAAAGGCCTTTCTCAGCAGCCATTGGCGCCATCATGGCCGCCATATCGTTGAGTAACGCGAGTAAATCGAAATCGTACTCAAGCAACTCAACCTGGCCCGCATCGAGGCTGGCGTCGTCCAGCACCGCTTCCACCAGGGACGTCAGATGTCGCGCCGATCGGGATATAGTCTCGATGCTCTTTTGCACGTCGTTGCTGCTCGTCGCCTCCTCTTTTGCAAGCTCCGCATAGTTGATGATCGATGCAAGCGGTGTTCGAAACTCGTGCGACATCATTGCGATGAAGCGACTCTTGTTTTCGCTGATACGCTCCGCTTCGCGACGATGATAGTCCAGCTCCGACTTGGCCTCGATAAGCTCGCTTATCAGCGCTCTTTGTCGTCCAATCAGCTTGTGCTGGCGCGCATGCATAAGGCGTAATTCATTGACGGACTGTTGCCTTGAGTGAATCGCAGCATGATCGTCGCTCGCGTCCAGCAGAACCAGATAGCACTGGCTGCCCTCCGGAATCACGTGCATGTTTAAGAAGGATCGGCCCGGTGTCTCAATGATTTCGTGCTTCTGCGTCACTTCGAGCGGAATACCGACGAGATAGGGAGCCGCCCGCGCATATCCGCGCCCGGCTCGATTCTGTCCAGGCCGCACCAATCACCATCGCCCCAGCTGTCGATTAGGCGATAGTCGTTATCGACCAGAAAACAGAAGGGTCGTGTCCGTAGCAGAAATTCGTCTTGCAGGTAAGCAACAACTTGGACGGGATACTCCATCAGGCACTTTGCACTTCTTTTTCGACGATTAGCTCGGCAAGTCGACAGATCGCCTGTTCGACATCGTCTCCGGTTTTTGCACTGGTTCGATAGACGTTTTTATAGGCGTCAGTGAGCGCGTCGAGGTATTCGTCGCTGACGCTCCATTCACTCTCGAGGTCCCGCTTGTTCACCAGCAGTACGAACGGCGCTGAACCGTAAGACTCGTTAATCTGACCGTGAAGGTGCTCGACAACAGCCAGGGTATCTGGCCGGGTACCGTCGGCAACATAGATATAGCCACTTGCTCCACGCAGGTAGGCGAGTTCCGCGGCACCGAACTCGTCCGATCCGGCCACATCCCAAATCACCAGCTTGTGCGCCACATCCAGGGCCGGTAGAATCGATATTCCGCGTGTCGATCTTGACACCGACAGTACTCAGGTACTTGTCGGAAAACTGATTGTTGACGAAACGCTCCGTTACGCTGGTTTTGCCGACGGCGAAGTCACCGACGACACACACTTTGCTCGTAACCTCTGTCATGGCTGGCCCGGCGGCGACTCGAGTTGCAGCTCAACCTCTACATGACGCTCACTGACGTCCTCCTGTTGCTGACCGCCTGTAACCACATCGTCTGACTCCTGAACGATACGCGCCGCGACACCGGATGCAGCCAGAATACCGGCCGCGACAACCGCGCGACGCTCCGCGAGCGCCGTGTTGGTCGCTGTATCACCGGTCGAATCCGCCGATCCCCTGAGGGCAACGGCCACCGAATAATCGAACTCGGCGGCGTCTTTCAGAAGTTCACCTAGCTCCGCCGCGTATTTGCGAAGTCCATCTTCGTTGCCCTCCACAAATTCCACGCCGCGCCGGAAATAGAATTTGCGTTGATTCAGGCTTGCGACGCGATCGACGAATTGCTGCCTGTCACTGGCCGTGAGACCACTAATATCGAGCGAGTCGATGCCTGCGAGACTACTGAAGCGAGACTTCAACTGGCGTTGCCACCCCAGGGACGCGTCGCCGCTCACAACAAGCGTTGTGCCGGAAACGCTGAAATTCACTGACTCTGACGGGCCAAACATCTGTGTCGCGCGTACCGCGACAATTTCGGGCTGCAATGATTGGAATGGCTGCGTCGTGACGTTTATCCGATCCGCAGAGATATCAACGCTTTGCGCGACATCAACGATGCTGGTTGCCAACGGGTCCACCAGCCCGCGGACTTCGAAGTCCCGGCCGTTTCGGCTGGTCTCCGTCACGTAAATACCGGGTGTCGCGTCAAGTGCGGCATTCAATTTTTCAAGCTGCTGCGAATACAGCCAGCTTCTTATTCCGAAAAAAGCGGCGGCGGAAACAAGCAGCAGCAGCAAGATGAGCATGAATACAGGCGGACCACGGCGCGTTTTCTTGCTCTCCTCGCGAGCCTCGAATCGCAGGCAACGTTCGAGCTCTACTTCTACATCCGGGATCGTAGAAGTATCTCCCTTGTAATCGCGAATCGCCTCACCGTAGCGAAAATGGATACGCTCCAGGATGGCACTAAGATCCGCACGCAGGCTTTTCGGCGGCACACCGCGTATGACGCAAACAAGCAACGCATGCGGCCCGTGCACCGCCCACAACGTAAACTCACCCATGTCAGCTGATTCGAGTCGGCCCGTGCGATCGGGTGAAAACGACTCTTTGACGAAATCCTGAATGGCCGTAAACATCGCAGACACGGCGTCGCTGTCCTTTATTTTCGACGCCTCATGATGCACGTGGCCAACCAGTAGGCCGTTTTCGCGGCTAATCAGGTACGCCTGCTCAACACGGAAACGCAATGTCTTTTGCAGGAGGAACTCACCGAACGGAACGCCAGCTCGCGAGGCTTGCCAACGCCAGCGCAGGCCCTTCGGGCTGATACTATGTTCGACGGCTTCATTGATTTGCTGTGTGAACCCGCGAAGCGCATGCATGATCGACTTGCGAATCGCCGGCCCCATGACCGGGTACAACGCGTCACCGTAGGTTTCCGGATCATCACGAAACGCCCGTTGTAGACACTCCCCAACGGGCTGAGTTAACGATTCAACAAGCTCGGAGTCTCTCTTGTGACTCTGGTGAATGGCTTCCGGGAGAATATCGGCGACATCGACTGTTCGCACATCGCGACTTTCGACCCGGTCGGCAATCGAGTCCAGTGCCTCTTTCTCGGCACCGAACAGGAGTTCCTTTAGCTGATCGAGATCGTTCATCGCCATCTGACTCAGGCGCGAGCTCAGGCGCCAGGTAGCTTGGAGTCTTTCTTGAGACGCAATGCTACTTCGGTCAGTAACGCGGCCATATCCTCGCGGGCGAGTTTTCCGTCCGCCAGGTTACGAGTTTCGGTTGCCAGGCTCTTGCTGAGCTGCTCGTGCGTGTCGTTAATCATGCCGGACAGCTCCTCGCCTTGTTCCTGCAGTACCCCGCGCAACTCTTGCGTCTCAGTGCCAATTTGTTCCTCGAGTTCGGCGCACCAGGATTCAACCTGTTGTGCCAGCTCTTTGAACTCTTTGGAATCTTGCTTGCCATCGTCCCGGCGAGCCTTGCGCTCTTCCTTTACTTGCTCGGCCAGCTTATCGATCTCTCGCTTGGCAAACGTATCAAGCCGATCCATGCGCTTTTCAAAATTGCTCGAGATTAGCTCGATATTTTTCGTGAGACGCGCCTCAAGATCCGAGAATCGTTCCTCGTAATCGCGCATCTGTCCGCCAAACAGAATCTCGCGAATCTTGTCGACGTTGCCATCGACATTTTCGGCCGACAACCCGGGTTGATTTCTCGTTTGCTTCTTAGCCATGCTGCTCTACCCCACTACAAATATCGATCCACATACGTCGTTATGCCTCGAGCCTCTCGATTCGATAACCATGCTGATAGATGGCTGACAGTATCCAGCCATTCTCTTCGCACAGCTTGAGTTTTTTTCTCAAGCGGCTCACGTGTGTGTCGACTGTTCTTGTCGATACTGACTTGTTTTCGATGCCCCAAATTGACTCGAGCATATGATTTCGCGACATCATTTTTCCGGCGTTGCGAAAAAAGAAAAGCGCCAGTTCAAACTCCCGGTTGGTGAGATTTATCTTCTCGCCGTTCAAACTCACCGTCTTGTTCGTAAAGTTCAGCGCGTACGGCGCAATGTCCAGTTCCTCTTCCTCTGGCTTATTGCCTGCTGCTCGCCGCAGTATCGCAGCCACACGCGCGACCAGTTCGGCCTGCCGGACCGGCTTTACGAGATAGTCGTCAGCGCCGGCCTCGAGGCCGCGAACAATACTCTGTTCTTCATCCTTGGCCGTTACAATTACGACGGACGTGTAGTCACTCATCTCTTTGCGGAGTTTTTTCAAAACCTCGATACCGCTCAGGTCAGGTAGCATCCAGTCAAGCACGTAAAGATCGAAGCTATCGTGCCTGACGGCACGTAGAAAGCTCGCCGCATCAGCATAACAGTCGACTGTGTGTTCCGCGTGCATCAGCCAGTGCTTCACCAGCTCTGCCTGATCCGGATCGTCCTCGAGAATTGCGACTCGCAACTTTGCTCCCATCCACCGACAAGTTCGGCCCGGTGTCTTGCTCCGGATTTTGATGATCTTATTCTTAGAAGTCTCTCGCCGGTGTCGTCCCAATTATAGAGGTGCGGCGACCGGACGCCGTATTTTGCACTGGATTATATCAAATTCGCAGGCGAACCTGTTGTGCTAGAACACTTTTAGCTTGCGCAGGAAGTCCTTCATTTCGCCGATCAGGCACTCGATCCGCGGGCCATCCTTGGCTTCCGCAGCGATCTCAATACCTGCGCCGATAAAGGAGATATCGTCGAGGCCATACGCCGCACCCGATCCATAGAGGTTATGTCCGGTGACCTTTATCGTTTCGAAGTCCGAATCCACGAGGGCCTGCTGCAACTTACCAATGTCTTCTTTCCGATTATCGAGGTACTTTCCGATGAGCCTGCGCGCAAAGGGATCAGCAATCTCTATTTGCTTTCCTTTTTTGCCGGTCACATTTTCCATTTTCTCACCCATCGGAATCAGTTTACATGTTCACATGCTGCTGTGCGGCTTCGCGATCGCGTGCTTAGTGAGAAATTTTCGCCGGTAACTTCTTGGCCTGTGCCACCCAGTCACTCACCACCGTAATCGACGGAGCACGTCGCACGAGGTTCTTGGTCTTGTTCACCTCCGCCATGGCCGCGGCCAGGTTTTCCGCATTACGATGCTTGAGTTCTTTAACGGTATCGACGCCCGCACATTCGAGCAGTTCTGCATATTGGCTGGCTACGCCATTGATTCGGAAAAGGTCCGCCATGTTGACGCATTTGAGGATTCGCGCCTCGTTAATTCCGGTCTTCGCTGCCAACGCGGCGCGTGACTTCTTATCAGCGCCCGACTCCAGAAGGTTATCGACAGTACGTATTCCTGCCTTGCGCAACGCTTCACCCGTCTTGGGTCCAATTCCTTCGATCTTCTCGATGCTCTTTGACATTTCTTGATCTCTCTTGATTTTTTTTAATGTTGAAAACTAGCGGAAAGTCTACGTCAGCAGAACGACTCCGCTGCCATCTGTGACATTTGTTAACAAACTTTCAGTGCTCGTTCAGGTATCTGCGACCCCGGTCACGTTTGCCGCCGTAAGCTTGCTGCTAATCTGGCTGCAAGCGGGCAAATAGCGAGTAAAGACCGGCGAAGACACAGGGGCAGGCCCTGAAGCGTTCAGGGTCATTATCGACCATGGAGCGTGCTATGAAATGCTTGCTATTGCCCTTGCAACTTGCTGTGACCTTTGTCCTTTGTGCCTCTTTCGCTAACGCTTCCGCGACCGACGAGGCTCAGGACGTCGACGCCGCTCTCTCACCCGATGCTTCGCGTGAAACCGTTCTCCTGGTAAGTCTCGACGACGGTTCTGTAATCAAGCAGACGATTCGTTCCAATGCCGACCTGTGCTTCAAGAAAAACTCTGACAGCGCGACCACTTGCCTGACTCAGGGCGCCCCTGTCTACGATCCTGAAACCAACGCCGTTATCGGTTACGAGATGATCGAGGACCGTATCGAGCTCGTGGCTAAATCCGACTGACTAGCAGCTGGCGGGCCTGATCTGAATGTAAACCACCAATGCGTCCCGCTTTGTTAACGATTGTTACAGTGCGACGGACTCCATAATACGCCCCCTATACTCCGCCTACTTTCACAAAGATGGTAGATCAGGAGTTAGGGAAATGAACAAGACTTATATAAAGACTCTGGCAATAGTGGCGGGCGCCGCTATTGCCAGTGGTTGCTCAAGCATGGCAGCCGATACGACGTCGGTTGACGCCGGCAGCAGCCAGATTACGGCCGCGGACCTTGCGGCGTCACAGCAGCGCATCAGCGAACTGGAATCCGCACTGGCGACTAAAGATCGGGACCTGGCGAACGCCGAGGCCCGCGCAAGTGACGACAGCGGCGCAATGGCATCCATGTCGAAAGACGCCAGCCTGTTTCCGCCGAATCCCAAGGCAGGCCAGTGCTACGCACGCGTACTGATTCCCGCGAAGTACCAAACGGTGTCCGAACAGGTCGTAAAGAGTGAAGCAGCAGAGCGTATAGAGATTATTCCGGCGCGTTATGAAAAAGGAACGGAAACGGTGTTGGTTAAGGAAGCTTCTACCAAGCTCGAAGTGGTTCCTGCGGTATACGATGAAGTTCAGGAGCGCGTTCTCGTAAAGCCCGCATCGACAAAAATCGTCGAGGTTCCTGCTGTTTACGACACGGTGACGGAGCGAGTTCTTGATAAACCCGCACATACTGCTTGGAAAAAAGGTCCGGCGGCACGCCAGTCTGCCAACGTTCTGTCGCAGTCAACCACGGATACGGGTGAGATCATGTGCCTGATTGAGGTCCCGGCTACCTACAAGACGGTAGAGAAACGCGTTCTGGTAACGCCGGGTCGCACCAATACGGTCGAAATTCCGGCCGAGTACAAGACGCTAACCAAGACTGTCGTCAAGCAGCCGGCGACAACTCGCGAAGTTGTTATTCCGGCGAAGTACGACACAGTCACCGTCACGAAGCTGGTTTCCCCGGCGAACGAAAAGCGCGTAACGATTCCCGCCGAGTACCAGACGGTGACACGCGCCAACAAGACCGCCGACGAGAGCATGGAGTGGCGCCAGGTCATGTGCGAAGTCAACATGACGCACGACAACGTACGGGCACTGCAAAAGGAACTTGCTGACCGGGGATACTACAAGATAGGCGTGGACGGCATCATCGGTAGCCAGACGCTGAGCGCCGCCCGCAAATATGCGATCGACAAGAACCTCCCCGCGGGCAGCAACTATATTCCCATCGAGGTTGTTAAGAGCCTGAATCTCAATCTGTAAGTACTGAGTTCAGATCTCTCTAATTGGCAGTCGCGTCCCAGACGCGACTGCCTTTTTTTATCAGGCTGCTTTCTCCAGTTCCTCGGCCATCTGTTCACTCATCTTGAACTTCTGAATCTTGCCGGTCACCGTCATCGGGTATTCGTCAACGAAACGAATGTGCTTTGGAATCTTGAAGTGAGTGATCTGGCCCTGGCAAAACGACTTCACTTCGTCCGCCGTTAGCGACTCACCAGTCCTCAACCTGGATCCAGGCGCAGACTTCTTCGCCCATTTTCGCGTCCGGAACCCCGAATACCTGCACTTCCTTGATTTTCGGATGCGTATAGAGAAACTCCTCGACTTCTCGTGGATAGATGTTCTCGCCGCCGCGAATAATCATGTCCTTGATTCGACCAACGATTCGAAGATAGCCCTCCTCATCCATGACGCCGAGATCACCCGAATGTAACCATCGGGCCTCGTCAATGGTCTCTCTGGTCTGTTCTTCGTCATTCCAGTAACCCAGCATCACCGAATAACCACGAGTGCAAACCTCGCCTTTTTCGCCAATCGGCACAACGCGGCCATCCACGTCGATGAGCTTGATCTCTATCCAGGGCACCGCTCTGCCAACCGTCTCAACACGTTTTTCGATGGGATCGTCGGGCAGCGTCAGGTGATTGATCGGACTCACTTCGGTCTGCCCGTAACCGATAAGAATGTGCTTCATGTTCATATCGGAAATAACGCGTTTCATCACGTCGACCGGACAGGGCGCGCCGGCCATGACGCCGGTCCGCAATGTCGAAAGATCAAACTTCTCGAAATCCGGGTGGCTGAGTTCCGTTACGAACATCGTCGGGACACCATGCAACGCCGTGCAACGTTCTGACTCTACCGCCTGCAATGTCGACAGCGGGTCGAATACCTCGCTCGGGTAAACCACCGTTGCGCCGTGCGTGAAGCAAGCGAGGTTGCCGAGGACCATGCCGAAGCAATGGTAGAGCGGCACCGGCATGCACAGGCGATCAGTAGGTGACAACTGCATTCCAGCGCCGGTCAGGTAGCCATTGTTCAGGATATTGCAGTGCGTGAGCGTTGCACCCTTCGGGTTGCCCGTGGTGCCGGACGTAAACTGGATGTTTATCGGGTCGTCGGGCCGCAGCTCGCCTTTGAGTTGCTTAAGCCTCGCCCGCTCTTCGGCTCCTCCCGCCTCACAAATATCGGGGAAGTTGAACATACCGGGTGACCTGGCGTCGCCCATGCGAATGACGATGTCGAGATCGGGCAGCTTCTCGGCCTTCAGCTGCCCGGGCTCGCAGGTATTCAACTCGGGAGCCAGGGCGTACAACATCTCGAGATACTTGCTGGACTTGAACTGCTCGGCACTGACGATCGCACGGCAACCCGATTTGTTCATCGCGTACTCGAGCTCGTAAAGGCGGTAGGCCGGGTTGATGTTGACCAGAATTGCGCCAATCTTGGCGGTCGCCATCTGCGTCACGACCCACTCGCTCGAATTGGGTCCCCAGACGCCCACGCGGTCGCCCGTCTTTATGCCGAGCTTCAGCAGCCCGGCAGCCAGGTCGTCGATACGCTTATTGAACTCCGCATACGTCCAGCGCACGTCCTGGTGGCATGCAACGACCGCTTCCGTATCCGGATATTTCGCCACGACGCCTTCGAAGAAGTTGCCGATCGTCTCGTAAATGATGGGGTCGCTTGACGCCCCGCAAAAGTAGCTCTGTTTCAATCCGGCCATAGAATTCACTCCGACCTTTGTTCCCGGTCAGTTTTCAATGGCTATATTAGAGTCGTTACGTTCCCTTACGTCTATTGTGTGAAACACCAAGTACCACAAAGTATGTAATACGACGGGCCTGCCCTGCAGATTCGAAGGTCTGCAAAGCGACTGTATGCCCCGTCGCTCGCCCTCTACTACCTTGCTTTCGAATTGACGGAACCACCACTCGACAAAAGGCTGTTACGCCCTGGCATTGCCGGCTACCTGACCCAATGCGCTCGACCGGCACCCCAGTAAGTACTTGTTTTTGGAGCAAGAACCGCAAAAGCTGCCGCCTATTCGTTGACAAACACCATAATTGGGGTATACTACCCCAATTATGGATATCGACGTTAACAAGACCCTTCGTTCGTCCTGCCGCGCCTTGCTCCGGCCGATCGCTTCGGTTGTCCTCAAATGCGGCATGACCTGGCGCGAATTCTCTGAGCTATCCAAGTCGGTTTTCGTCTCGGTGGCAAGCGATGAATTCGGCATTCGGGGGCGTCCAACGAATGTCTCGCGCGTGTCGATATTGACCGGAATCTCACGCAAGGAAGTAAAGCGACAACGCGAGTTGCTGGTCGAACCTGTTTCGCCGAATCCGACCAAATCAACGGACGCTACCCGCCTGCTATCGGGCTGGCACCAGGACGCAGATTACGTTAGCAGCGATGGCACTCCCGTGGCACTGAAACCGGTCGGCGGGACCCCGAGCTTTCAGTCGCTTTTCGGAACTTACGGCGGTGATACGCCTGAACAAACATTGCTTCGCGAGCTGCTTAAGGCGGGTTCCGTCGAAAAGGACGATCAGGGTCGATACGTCGCCAAGCGTCGCTATCACATGCCCGTCGAAATGGACGAAGGAAGCATCCGCTTTTTCGGCACAAATTTGTTCGACCATGCCAACACGCTGTGCAACAACGTGACCGGCGACTCCAACAAACGTCGACTTGAGGGCTTTGCAGTCGACGATCATATCGATCCCGATGCCGTCGAGGAATTCAGGGCGTATCTCGACGAGCGGGGGCAACAATTTCTTGAAGAGATCGATGACTGGCTGAGCCAGCATCGGCTCGATCCTAACGAATCAAAAACCACTCCTGTCCGACTAGGCCTTGGCGTCTATGCGATTGAAGGACAGTTACCCAGAGGTACGTAGTCATGAAAAACATCAAATGGATTATTCTCAGCGTCGTTTTTGCACTCGCGGCCTGCAGTGGTGGTGGTGGTAGCGACACTCCCGTCGTCAACCCGCCCCCACCGCCACCCGTCGGTGGCATCGGCAGAACCGGTATTGCGCAGGGCCCGATTTCGACTTTCGGTAGTGTCGTCGTCAACGGTGTTCGCTATGACACGAGCTCGGCGGCCTTTACGGTGAACGGTCTTTCAGGCTCGCAGGATGACCTGCGTGTTGGTCAGGTTATTACGGTCAGCGGCACGATCGACGACAATGGTGTCGATGGCAATGCCGACGAAGTCAACTTCGACGACAACGTCAAGGGCCCGATCCAGAGTATCGATCTCGGTACCAGCCAAATCGTTGTTCTCGGACAAACCGTCCTGGTCAACCCGGAAACATCCTTCGACGACAGTATCAGCCCGACTTCGATTGACGGTCTCAGCGTTGACGACATTGTTGAAGTCAGCGGCCTCGTTGACGCGAGCGGACGTATCACCGCAACCCGCATTGAACTTAAACCCGTCGGCACCGAGTTCGAAGTGCTGGGTATTGTGAGCGCTCACAACTCGGCCAATTTGCAATTCAACATTAACAACCTGGTCGTTGATTACAGTGGCGCAACGCTGGACAACTTCTCCGGCGGCCAAATTAGTGATGGAGATTTTGTCGAGGCAAAAGGTCTGACGTTGGACGGTAACGGCCAACTCGTCGCTACCAGGGTTGAGTTAAAGAATGGCTTACCCGGTGTTGCAGACGGCGTTCACATTGAGATCCAGGGATTCATCACGCGCTTCGCATCGGCAACGGACTTCGATGTCACTGGATTGCCAGTGACGACCACCGCCAATACTGTGTACGAAGGCGGCAATGCGGCAGACCTCGGGCTCAACATCAAAGTTGAAGTGGAGGGCGACGTCGATGCCAATGGTCTGCTGGTGGCCACAAAAGTGGATATCCGCAGGGCGAAGGCGGTGCGAGCCACGGCAAACGTTGACTCAGTGAATGCAGGCGCTAACTCGCTCGTCTTGCTCGGTATTACGGTGAGTGTTGATGCCCTGACACGGCTCGAAGACAAGAGCAGCGCGGATGTGCGGCCATTGACACTGGCAGACATCAATGCGGGTGATTACATCGAAGTTCGCGGCGGAGAATTTCCGGCGGGAAGCGGCGCTATTCTCGCCACCATTCTGGAACGTGACGATGTCGATGCTGACACGATATTGCAGGGCTTCGTTGAAACGATAAGCGATCCTTCGTTCACGATCCTCGGTGTCACTATTCAAACTGATGGCGGGACGATTTTCCGCGACGTCGACAACAGCGTCATGTCGGCTACCGACTTTTTCAACCAGCTGGCACCCAACTCGCTGGTCAAAGCCAAGGGCAGCGAGATATCCGACACCGTTATCTCGGCACAAGAAGTCGAGTTTGAACTTGAATTTTGAGTCAATGCAGGACGCGCGGGGTGACCTCCCCGCGCGTCCTGGTGTCCTCAAATTGCTGCGCACCTAGAAGCTCTTTTTAGTTGAGACAAGAAACTGAACGCTATCAATGCCGTCCTTGTCATCCAGTGGTACGGCCAGGTCAACGTGAATCATTCGCCCAACGCCGGACCGGCTGCCCCCGATGCGCAGGCCAACGCCTACATCTTTTAGCAACGGGTTATCAGTGACGCCAAGGGGGCTGTCGCCCCAGGCGCGACCCATATCGAAAAATACGGCGCCGCCAACATGGAACAGGCGAAACGGATACCAGTCGGTAAAGTAGCGCTGCTCGATGGTGAACAACACTCGTTTGTCACCCGTTTGAAAGCGCAACGGATAGCCGCGCAATCCGTTGTCGCCGCCCAGTACCAGGTATTCATCCAGATCCAGGTTTTTTCCATACGTGGCGGTCAGACCCAGATAGAGGCGACGTCGGTCCGACTGGTGCTTGTAGTACCTGGCGCTCAGGTCCAGCGTCATGCCGCGCACTCCGTCTGCCTCAAGCCTGCCACCGAGTGCGGACGCGAGCAGCAAGGAACTGGTTTCCGAGTTGCCAATTCCGGTCTGTGCGCCGACGTTCATAAGCCACGCGTCGCGATCCGAACCGGAGCCCTCTCGAGCCACGCCAAGTCTGGCGTTGAGGCGCGTGCCAAGGAAACGGTCTTCTATGCGGTTGATCTGATCATGGTTTCTTGATTTCTCAAAATGGTCCTCCACAATTTCGACACCGACGAAAGGCGTCAGTAGCTCGCGATCCTGCGGCACGATCGATAATGGATAATCCGAATCAGGCACGGCCGAGAAGCGGTGATCTTCGTAGGCCAGCCCCGCGCTGTAGCGACGAGTCCAGCCATTCTGCAGACCTTTGGACCAGCCTCGATAGAGCTCGTAGGCGGCTTCCTTTTCCTGGTACTCCGACGCGATCTCGCCGCGGCTGTAAAATGTGCCAATGCTGTCCCTGCTCAGAAAAGAGAGGCCCTGCGCCCTTCGGCTATTCAAGAGAGTAAAAGGGCTTGCCAATCTCAAGAAACCGAACGTAGCCATCGCTATTGTCCTGGTAGTCGAGAGAAAGCCCATACCAGCTGTCACCCAGGTTCTGGTCGTGGTATTTGAAAATTCGAGAGTCGCGGTCAACGCTGGACCTGAACATCACCTCTATTGCTGTGCCCGAACCGAGAAGATTCTGTTCCTTGACGCCGATTGCGCCTTTGTTCTTGCCACCGGAGCGCGATACGGACAGCCGGGGCATCAGGGTCCAGGTGTCGGTCGTCTCGACGTTGACGTCGACAACGCCATTCTCGTGACGCACCGGTTGGATTGAGACTTCATGTATGTAGCGATTGGCACGTATGATTCGTTCTGACTCTGCCAGCGCCTGGGCTGAAAACAATTCTCCGGGCTCGAAGAGCAGCTGCTGCTGGATAACATCCGGGCGGGTTTTTGCGTGAATTCGGTTGGCCAGGCGAAAAAGCGCCTTGTTCTCTTCCGGGTCGTCCAGATCGAAGATGTTGCGGTTTGCTATTGTGACCGTGCCGATGACGGCACCAGACTGCTCGAGCAGTGACGGTGCCAGCATGGCTGCCGACGCGCCCGAGAAGGCCACGTTGTTTGTACTTTCGGGCACGAAATCGGCGGCCAACGCGCTAAGCGCCGGCAATATCACGACAACAGCGGCGATAAAGCGGCGGCAACGACTCACTTGACCAGGGTCATTCATACTCGTTAGACGGCCCTACGGGGAAAATCCTTCGCGAATGTCCAGCTTACTCCGGTGCAAACGAGAAGAAATTCTACTTTGTGCGTAGTCTGCGCTCGGGACACTACGCGCCAAACACCTTGCGGTACAGCGCGCGACCCACCATGCGGATCTTCGTCTTGGTGTCGAAACGCTCCAGGTTCGTCTTGACGACGCCGGTCGTGAAGCGAGTCTTTTTTGAGTAGTCGATGTTCACGTCCACGATAACCGGCCGGTTGGCATCGGCATTCTCAAAAGCCAACGCCACGCCGTCAGAAATGTCGTCGTTGGACTGGATAGCGACGTACGCACAGCCTGTCGCTTTTGCAAAGGCCTCATAGTCGAGTCGACCTATCGTCGTGCAGGGGCTGCGTTGATAGGGAATTTCCTGCGCCTGCGCAATCTGCGCAAGCTCGCCGTCGTTGAAGATGAACCAGATGACGCCGAGTTCGTTCGCCGCGGCGGTGACCGATTCCAGCCCCGTCATCAGGAACGCGCCGTCGCCGACAATGCCGACGACCTGCTTGTCGGGCCTGGATAATTTCGCGCCGATGCATGCCGGCACGCAGTAACCCATGCAGTTGAAGTCGGTCGGTGAAAAGAACGCGCCGCCCGCTCGAATAGGCATCAACTCCGCAGTAAGGAACGTGTGGTTGCCGTCGTCCGCGATCAGGATGGCGTCGTCCTCGAGCCGATCGCGCAGCGCATCGAACAGCCTGATTGGGCTGACGCGATCCCCGCTATCATGGTCGCGCCATTCCTTACGGTAGGCAGCCTTGTCGTTAGCAACTTGCAGCAGCGTTGCCGAATTGTCCCGCTGACTACCGTTATTGCAGATAGCCTCGGCAAGCGCTGGCACCGCGTCGCGCGCGTCGCCGGCGATCGCCACTTTCGCCGGGTAGTTCGCATTCAGGGTTTCCGGGTTGATGTCAATATGAACGAGTTTTTCGGGCGGCACGGCGCCATAGCTACCCGTGCTGATCTCCGCGAAGCGCGTGCCGACGGCGAGCATGGCGTCGCAGTTCTTGAATGCGTTTTCTGCCGCCGGGACGGCCGCCTGACCGAAACCCATGCCGACATGCAGTGGATGGCTCCCCGGAAACGCCGCCAGTCCCTGCAAGGTTGTGGCAACCGGCGCGCCAAGGTGCTCGGCGATACGCGCTATGTCGTCAGCGACATGGCGGGCGCCCCAGCCAACGAAAATGCCAGGATGCGTAGCGCTCGCCAACAGCTCGGCGGCCTTGCCAATCTGGTCAAGGTTTATCAGGGGCCGGCTCGTTGCCGGCGAATACGCTGGCATTTCTTCAACTTCGCCGGTAAGCAGTTGCAGGTTCGCGGGTAACTCGACGAATACGGGCCCAGGCTCACCCTCGGTCGCCTTGCTATAGGCCTGGTAAATAGTCGGGATGGCATCCTCGTATCGTTCTATACGATAGGTGGCCTTTGTTAGCGGTTTCATGAGCGCATGCTGATCAACGTCATGCAGCTGAAACTTTTTCTTCAAGTCGGTTCGAATGCCGCCGGAGATAACGAGCATTGGCACACCGTCGAGATAGGCTTCACCGACGCCGCTCATGGCGTGCGTGATACCTGCAGCCGGCACTATTGCCAGCACGCCGATGGAATCACCGACTCGGCTGACCGCGTCCGCCATGAATGCAGCCCCCGCCTCGTGAGTAACGAGTACCGGAAGAATGGTTTCCGATGCTGTCAGCTCGTCATACAACTCGATGTTATGGACGCCAGGAATGCCAAAAGTGAACTTGGTCCCGATGCTCTCCAGTGCGTGGCGCACCAGCCTTGCCGCGGTTCGTTTCATCGGCCCATTGTGCATGAGCATGGCGAGTCCTGACCAGCGCCACGGCGGCCAACTATTCCATGCGTCGGATCAAGGCGCGTCAACGGGCGAACCCGGAGCCAGCGCGATGTAGAGATGGCTGCCGACCCGCAACTCGCGCAGAACACGGAATTGCGAAGCGGCCATGGCGTCCTGAAAGTCTCGCTCAAACTGGCTCGATCGAACGAGCAAAATCGTGTTCGGATACTCGCGGAGATAATCCAGTGCCTCCTCGGGCCCGTCTAACAGGTCAATCGCCGTCCCGGTGTAGAAACCGAAGCCACCCCGACGGTAGAAACCGGCCGCATCGACCATTCCGAAGCGGGGCGCATCGCCTATTTCGCTCATTATCCATCGGCTCTGCGGCTCATAGCTCTTGGCGGGCGCAAAGGCCGGAAACAGCAGTGACAATATGACGACGTAAATTGCGACATGGGTACCGCCGATTGCCAACAGCGCACTGCCTTTGCCGCCGAGCCTCCACGCGGCCCCGATTGCGAATGCGGACAGGATCAGCGTAACGCCAAAAACAATGAGTGGCGTGCTGATATTGCCGACGATCTCGAGCTCCTGGCTGGTGAGTTCGCGGCCTGCGGTGAAACTCTCAAGGTTCGGAGCCACCCACAGCAGCCCCCCCCCGAGCGCAAGAAATACAAGCACGAGCGCCCACGAGTACACGGGTATAGCGATCTTGCCAGCTCGCGATTCTTCGTCACGGAGCGGCCGGCTCGCCTCGGCAAGCCAGACCCCCAGTAACAACGCCGCAGCCGGGAATGCCGGCAGCAGGTAGAGCTGCCGCTTGGTCGCGGCAATGGAAAGAAACGCCAGGAAAATAAAGAACCACAGCAACGCGAGCTGGACTTTCGGATCACGCCATTTTTCGGATCGATACAACCACCAGACGGCTGGCGGAAACAGCCAGGACCACGGCGAAAAGTCGAGCCAGAAATTGCGCAGGTAGTAATACCATGGCTGCCCATGACCGCGGTTCTCGCTGCTAAAAAAGCGCTCGAAATTCTGCGCGTAGAATTCACCGAACATGCTGTCCCAGCCCATGGCCTGGGCGTTGGTCAGGAACCACGATCCGTAAACAAGCAATGCGATGAGTGACAGCGGCGCAAGTTCGATTATGCGAAGCCATTTGCGCTGCAATCCCAGCCAGACAACGAGCACCAGCCCGGGCAACAGCAATCCCAGCGGACCTTTGGATAACATCGCCAAACCGAAAAAGACGAACGCCAGCATGCGCAGTAGCGCGTTTCCACGATCATCGGAGCCGGACGCGTAGCTGAATATGCCAAGCGCGATCGTCATCGCGAACATGACGTCGGGCCGGTAGCTGTTGCCTTCGTAGACAAACAGCATGAATGTCAGCAATGAGAAGCCGGCCCAGAATGCAGCTCTCTCGCCGAACCAGGATCGGGCGACGCTGGCGGTCACAAGGATCGTGGCAATGGCGGCCAGTGCGTTTGGCAGGCGCAAAGAGAAGGCCGACATGTCACCGAGGATATGCGAGGAAATCGTGCCTACCCAGTAGATCATGGGCGGATAGTGAACCCAGATCTCGCCAATAAAACGGGGTGTCACCCAGTCTCCGCTCAGGAACATGGCTCTCGCCACTTCGGCGATGTCGGGCTCGTCCGGATACCAGACTTCACGCAGCCCGAGAAAGGCAACGTAAAGGACGAAACCAGTCAGCAACAGGACAATCGTCCTGTTCCTGATCAGAAACTCGGCAATACGGTGCGCTCTGGAGACTGTGTTATTCATCGTGAATGTCATTTAGTCCTGTACGGATATCGCTCGAGGCGTGTGACGGGCGCGCATTCGGCGCATCAGGCCGCTGTTCAGTTAGACGATCTATTTACAAATAACGGTCGCAAGAGCCGGCTATTTCTTTCATGCGTTAAGGCCTATCTCAGCCAGGGCCTCGTCGACCGCTTTCGCAACACGATCAACATCAGCTTCAGACATTTCAGGATAGGCTGGCAAATGCAAAACCTCTTTTTCCGCGCGCGCTGCGTTGGGGAATGACTGCTGCCCATCGAACATGCGGCTGCAGTCCCGCATATAAAGATGCTTGCTATCAATTCCTTTCTTCAACAACGCGGCGGCCAGTTCAGAAAGCCTGCTCGCGAGCACGCTCACCAGCATGAAGTTGGCGTAGTCGCCCGCGCCTTTCGCCATCGGTTTTTGCAGCGGGATTTTGCCGTCCAGCTGGCTCACCAGCCGTTCTGCATTGGCGGTGCGTCGCTGGTTTCGAGCTTCGATCGTCTGCAATTGTCGCAAGCCCAGCCGCGCCTGGTAATTCGTATAGCGACCCATCTTGCCTTTGAGAGAAACCTCATCGCCCTGGTAGCCCGAGGCGAACCGGTCTTCATCGCTATCTGCCGAGGACGCGACGCGCAGCGCCTGGTACACGCCGAGGTTAAACAGCAAGCGATTGGTGACAGCTGCCTCGAACGTGGTTTTCGACAGCCGGCGAGCCAGCCATTTGAAACCGTTGCGGGGCTCTTCCGCGGCCAGCTTCCGCAACCGCTTGCCGACCTCCGCGTCCGTCAAAGTCACTATGCCACCACCCATGGTATTGATGACCTTGGAGGTTTCGAAACTGAAACACCCCGCATCGCCGAAAGAGCCAACCTTCTGCCCGCCCGTCGCCGCGCCATAGCAGTGCGCACAATCTTCGATGAGCTTCGCATTATTGGACGTGCAGATATCGGCGACCTCCTGAATCTGGCACGGTACGCCATACAGGTGCGTGGCGATAACAGCCTCGGTGCGATCAGAACATGCATCAGCCAGCAGCTTCGGGTCCATGCCCAACGTCGTCATCTCGCAATCGACGAACTTAAGGTCATAGCCCATCGATTTTACGATGAAGGGCACTACCGGATAGCCGAACGCAGAGCAGATAACCTCGCCGCCCGGCTCGATACCGAGACTGTCGAAAAGGAAGCGAAACCCGGCCCGGCCCGACGGTACTGCGACCGCAGTGTCGACGCCTATATACGCCGCTACAGCCTGTTCCAGTTCTTCTGTGTGGCTGCCTTCCCACAGGTCGCCGCGAATCAAGCTCATAAGCGCTGTGCGCCACGCGCCCTGCGGCAGGCGAATACGTTGTCTTGGAATTGCCATGAATGTCCTGAGAATGAGCGCGCCTCGGCACGACTCGTGCAATTTAGTGGAACGTTAAGACGTACGCAACAAACGAGCCCAGGTGCGAAAAAAAACATGTTTGAAACGGAGCCACTGACTGCTAGATTGCGCGTCTCATGTCCAAAAGCTCAAAATACGGCGGCGGCATCGACCGTTCGCCGGGCGTATAGCCACGTGCTTGGCTCACGGCTCTTTACGACTAGTCGATATATCGCGTTCCTCCTCCTGGGCGCGATGACTATCTACGCCGTCTTCCGCCTTGCGACGGGCGACTGGACGGAAGTCAGCCAGTTCTGGGTCAGCCATGGCGCGGTAATTCCCACCCTTATTCTGATTTCGATTGTCGACGTAATCCTGGAAGGGCTTGCCTGGGCCTGGGTCTACCATCGCTTTTCCATAAAGACATTCGACCGTGTTGGATTCCTGGCGTTTCTGGCCGGTCGCGCCGGGTTACCACTACCAGCCCAGCTGGGGAGGCTCATCCGGCCTGACGCCATGGTCAAGCACGGACGCACACCGGTGCTAAACGCCCTGAAAGCCGAAGCCGTGGTATTTGGCCTGGATGCCATTTCAGTCGTCAGCCTCTTGGGAGGACTGATGGTGTACCAGGTATTCCCCAGGCTGACTGCATTTGCCGTGCTCGGGGGCATTCTCATACCGATGTTCCTCGGCAACCTGGTCACTCAGATGCTGACGAACACAAAGCTGCATCTGCCACTCAAGTTTTGGTGGGCCTGGTCCACGTTTTTCATCATTGTACTGATGATGGTGGGCTGGATCGCGCATGGGCTGGCCCTGTACGTCGTTGTTCAGGACTTGCCTGGCGAAATGACGCTGTGGGATTCTCTTTTCTTCGGCCCAGGCACCGCGGTGCTCGGTGTCGCAACTGGCTTGCCCGGCGGTATTGGCGCAACCGAGGGATTGCTCGGCGCAGCACTCAAAGTACGCAGCGTGCCTATCGAACATCTTGCCATCGCGATTGCCGCCTTTCGACTGATTACCTTCTGGATGTGGATCCCGATTGGCTGGATCGCGATCGCCATTCTGCGAAAAATGACGCCCAAATCGTCAGGTTCGATGGCAGAGGAGCCCGCGTGAGCGAAAAATACCCTTTTACTCTGATCAAGGAAGAAATAGCCAAGAGAAAGGGCAAAGCCCTGGACTTTGCCGTTGGCATACCTCCATTCCCATTGTCGCCGGACATGTCCGACTGGCTGAAGGAGCATTCAGAGCTGGCTCTGATCCCCGGCAATCGGGACGATATCGGGAATTTCGCGTCTGCAGCTGCGCGGTTCATGAGCGTGCAATACGGCGTCGAGACCTCACCCGACCAGATTCTTCCGACCGCCGGTGGTCGCGCAGCAATGGCGATTCTCGCCGCCTGCACGCTGTCCCCTTCGAGCACGGTAGTTGTGACTGAACCAGGTTATCCGGCGTTCGCGCGCATTGCCAATCAGCTTGGCGCCAGCATCGTCGTGAGCCATCTTGACCGGCACAACGGTTTTGCGCCGGACTTCGAATACACAGATGACCTTGCGCGCGGTTCGGTAACAATGCTGGCCGTGAACTACCCGAATAATCCGAGTGGCAGCACGTTGTCGCCGGCTGTCCTGGAGAAACTTCATTCTTTATCAGGCCCGGGTCTGATTCTTTTTAACGACGCCACTTACGGCCCGCTTGTATACGACGACGCGCCCCGCTCACTTCTGTCGGAAGTTTTCCCTGAAAGCCATCAACCCGACATCGTGGAGCTGCATTCGTTTTCCAAGCTCTACCCGATTGGGCCCCTGGCTGTCTCGTTTCTTGCCGGATCGAAAAACTTGTTAAGGTCGGTTTCCACCTACAGCGAGTACGCCTGGTCACCGCTGAGCCGCTTGCAACTCGAAGCGACGGCGAGATGCCTCGAGGACCGAGATCGAATTCGCCGCTTCAGGGAGTATCTTCCGAAACAACTCGAATCCCTGCAGGTCGCGCTGGCGCACATGGGGTTCAAGCCATACGACCCACACTCGGGTACCTATGTAATTTGCGACGTTCCTCAGAGCATCGCCGGAAACAAAATTTCGACAGCTCAGGGCGCGGCAAAATATTTGATGGACGAGTTCGACATCGCCATCGTGCCGCTTGGCAATGACGATCACTCTTACCTGAGATTTTCTGCGCTGTACCGCCCGCATGACCTCGAGCGGCTTGTGACACTGGAATCGAAACTACGAATCCGTTGAGTCGCGCATCAGGCCGCGGGGCTCTCGACAACAGCAATGGTCTCAGCGCGCCGCTGCAGCACCGACGTCATTTCCTCAAATACCACGTCGACGCTAGTCGCCTGCATGCAGAGATTGTTCGTGCACGTTGTTACGCGCTGATTGAAAGCGTTTACACAGGGGCTGCAGGCAAGGCCGGCCCACAACAGGTGACTGCGCTCCGAGCGCGCACCGAATACCTCGGGGCTCTCGGGACCAAACAGAGTGACGACGTCGATCGATGTGAGGGTTGCGTAATGAGCGGGTCCGCTGTCATTGGTCACCATCACCTCGGACAGGCTGTACAAAGCAAACAGCTCCGTCAATGTTGTATACCCCGCGACGCTTACGCAGCGCTCGGAACTCATTTCCCGCGCCAGCGCTTCAGCGCCAGCCTGCTCACCCGGCGCCCCGGTTAGCGCAATACAAAGGTCTGCGTCATAGGCGAGCAGTCGCTTTGCCAACTCGACGTAGCGCTCGTTTGCCCATCGTCGTATCGGTAACAAGTCACCCGCGTTCGCATTGATCAGCACGAGGCGCGGCCGCAAGCGCCGGCAAAGCGCTCGTCCAGCATGGCCCGCACTCGCGCGATGTCCTCTGCGATCGGCACGTAAGCCGACGTCTTGCGGCTTTTCCGGCAAAGTAAACCCCAGCGTCGGAAGCTGCCTGCCCTTCACGGTTATTGCCTCAATCAGCATCCGGTAGGTCTCGCTCGCATGCAAACGAATGTTGTAGACGACCCGGTGGGTCATCAGGTCGCCGCGGTAACCGGCTTCGCCCGCGTAGGAATGAAATCCCACTCGTCGACGCGCGCCGCTCAGATAGGTAAGCGCCCCGGAGAAACGCGAGAAAAACTCGAAATCGACGGCCGTATCGACGCGCTCGCGCCGCAACCGAACGATCGTACGCAGCGTATCGAACGCAATCGCAAACAAGCCGGTATCGCGAATTGCCAGGACATTATTTGCCGGTATCAGGTCAAGGAGATCCAGAATAGGTCGGTTTTCCTCAAAAACCGCAAAGAAAACGTTGTCGCGACCGACCATTTCGACCGCTCGCTGTATTGCCGGCGCGGCGATCACAGTTGCACCCTGCTCGACCAGTTTGATGATGACGATGCGCTTCGGATCCTCGTCCGCGTCACGGCGGAACACATCGCCAAGCTTCCTGAATCCCGTCAAGACGACTGAAATAGGGACTCCGGCCCAGCGATCCAGCATACGCATGCTGTTGACCTGCATGATTTCTCCTTCACGACCGCACTGTTTGTTTTCGGACTTCTTATTATTAGACTGTAGCGGCGACCGAAAGTAGTCGATCATCCTTCAGGGGGCTATTGGACGAAAGTCCTCCTGCAATCTAAAGCAATATCAAGTAAATTTCGAGTTTAAGGCCCTTTTCGGGCCTTATATTTGCATGCACTATGGATACGGGTTATATGGGCCCGGTCTATTAGTTTGGCTCCGTACGTCACCGGGAAACGCAGAGAATGCTCGAACAGGCAACAATTCCTCAAGATGATCAGCCTGAGGCGGCCCTCGATGCTCGCGAGCCGCCGGGGTTCATGGGTTGGCAGGAAGTTGACTCGCTGGTTGGCTCTATTCGCTCCCGCTCGCTGGTCGCGCGCCCGACAACCGTTGACGAGTGCCGCCAGGCATTGGCGTATTTCCGCGAACAGGAGATGAGCGTCTGCGTACGTGGCGCGGGCCGGGGATACGGCGACCTGGCGCTCAATGACGGGAACGCGCTGCTCGACATGCGCGCGATGAATCGCATTCTCGAGTTCGACGAGGAGCGCGCGACTATACGGGTCGAGGGCGGCGCACGGCTGATCGATATTTTTCGGGCTGTCCACCATCGATTATTGACGGTTCCGTCCAGCCCGACCGAATCGCACTCCAGCATTGCCGGCGCCATCTGTGCAAACGTCAATGGCAAAGACGGCTGGCATCATGGCAGCTTCGGCAACCAGGTCCTCAGCATGACATTCATGTTGGCCAACGGCGAAACGCTGCTTATCGACCGCGATCACGAGTTATTCGAAGCAATAGTTGGTGGAATTGGCCTGCTTGGCGTTGTCATCGACGCGACATTGCAGCTGAAGCCGATCAAGTCACCGTTCGTCGAGATTAATCGTACCCCGGCCGCTAACGTCGACGAGCTATTGGCGACTATGGCCCGCATAGAGAAGTCAGACGACGCGGCCGTCGTCTGGGTCGATGCCTACGCGCGTGGCCGTAGTATCGGTCGTTCCGTGGTGCATGCGGCCAGGTGGATCGAACACGAGGATACCGAAGCCGAGCGCCAGGCATATCTCGACGCAGGCTTCGAGCGCCTCGAACGCCATCGCCACTTTGGTCTCAAGCTGCACAATACGATTGGTCCGATTCTGTCGCTGATGCTGCAAGCGCAGCGGCTGATGATGTTTTCGTTCAACCAGCTTTACTACGGTATGAGCCGGGTGCTTTGGCGAATGGGCCGGTTTTCGAATACCGAGCTGTTTCTGCGCTTCAGCTTCGAAGCCAGCTTCACCGTGCCGCCTGCCCACCTCGTCTGCGGGCCCCATGGCTACACATTGCAGGTGACCTTTCCACGCAGCGACGCCCGTGCGGCGATTGTCGAACTGCTCGAGATCTGTCGCTCGTCGCCCTGCCCGCCCGTGACGACTATCCTCCGGGCGCACAAGCACGACGACGGCATGCTGTCATTCTCGGAAGACGGCTACAGCCTGAACTTCGAGTTTCATCCGAAGAAACGCCATATCGCAGCGAGCAGGGCCGCCATCGATCGTTTGATCGACGCGACCGCCCGACGCGGCGGCAAAGTGCACCTGGCAAAGGACCAGGTGCTTACCCCCGAACAGTTCCGTCGTATCTACCCTAGATATAAAGAGTTGCTGGCGCTAAAGCTCGAGCTTGATCCAGACGGCGTGTTCACGTCCGATCTGGCCCGGCGCGTGGACATCGAACCGACTCGATCGGCCTGATCGTGATGCGCTGGATCGATGCGTTTGCCAGGTGTTCTCTAACCTGGCAGTCAATCCGGTAAGTACATCCTCTGATTTTCGCGGCTGCTCGAGCGCCGTATACAGCCTTGTACCAACGACCTAAACGATCGACAGGCAGCGTAATGAGAACGAGCATGAAACGGTACGTGACGGCCGGAACTTTCCTGGTTTTGGGTGCTGTGGTGATGCCAATAACAGCCGCGCACTCGGCGGATATCCGCGCCGGCCGTAGCGTCTACGAAACCAACTGTGCCGTTTGTCATGGACAAGACGGCAAGCCCGATGCCAACAGCCCCGTGGTCAAGGGGCTGGGTGTTACGCCGGCGGATTTTTCCGACCCGTTGTTCAATAGCCGCGAACCGAGCGGTGACTGGGAGATGGTCATCAAGTATGGCGGCCATGCAATGGGACTTGCGGAACAAATGCCGGCGCAGGAAGGCGCGCTTACGGATACGCAAATCGAAAACGTGGCCGCTTACATCAAGTCAATGGTGGATACCAGTGAGTACCCGCCCGGCGAAATGAACCTGATGCTGCCGACCCGGGTCAAAAAAGCATTTCTCGAAGACGAAGTTGTCTACAAGGGCCGCTTCACCAACCAGGATGGCGAAAATGCGTACAAGAATGTCGTCGAAATTGAAAAGCGTATTGGCAAACGCGGTCAGGCGATTTTCGAATTGGTGCACAACTCGCAAGGCAGTGTAAGCGAACTGTCGGAGGTCGAGGTCGGCTACAAGCATGCGCTGTCCTACAGCAAGCAACATATTCTCTCCGGAGCGGTAGTGTTGGCGATTCCGGTTGAAGCGGATGGCGATGGCGAGCTGCAGACCTACTTCGCCTACGGCACAGTAATATCGTCGTCGTGGACGTTCCAGGGCAGCCTTCGATTCAAATTCCCGATTGATGACGCCAGCGACGGCGAAGCGGAGCTTGCCGGCATCGTTCATTACGTGCATTCGCCGTGGCCCCGACGCGTCTTTCCGGCACTCGAAGTCACCGCGACCGAGCCGTTCAGGTCACGAAATGGCGACCTCGAATGGACGGCGCTGCCGCAAGTACGAATTGGCCTGACACGCGGTGGCCACGTTGCCCTGAATCTCGGCGTCGAGCTTCCCTTGTCTGACCAATCCTGGGACCACCGTATTTATGCCACGCTGTTGTGGGATTTCGCCGACGGCGGCTTCTTCCAGGGCTGGTAGCGCAATGACTCGTCAACACAACCGCGAGTGTCTGCTTCCTGTACAATCTGGATCTCAACAATTCAGTCCACCCCAATCAATCGAGAGTGACCGTGAGTAATTTTGAAAAGCAACTGGAAAAAGTAAAGACAGCCCCCGGCTTCATCGCGGCCCTGGACCAGAGCGGCGGCAGCACGCCAAAAGCACTGGGACTCTACGGCGTCGGCGAGGACGCATGGTCCGACGAAGCAGGCATGTTCGACGTGGTTCACCAGATGCGGACACGCATCATGACAAGCCCTTCCTTCGGCGGTGACCGCATTCTCGGCGCCATCCTTTTTGAAGGCACGATGGATCGCGAGGTCGAGGGACAGCCGACAGCCTCGTATCTCTGGAGTGTGAAAAATGTCGCGCCCTTCCTGAAAGTCGACCAGGGACTGGCCGACGAAGAAAACGGCGTTCAGCTCATGAAGCCCATACCGGGCCTCGCTGCACTGCTCGAAAAAGCCAAGGCAAACGGTATCTTCGGTACCAAGATGCGCTCGGTAATCAAGCAGGCCAATCCTGGCGGTATCGATGCCATCGTCGCGCAACAGTTCGAAATCGGAAAACAAATCGTTGCTGCCGGCCTCGTGCCAATTATCGAACCCGAAGTGGACATTCATTGCCCGGACAAAGCGGCGGCCGAGGACCTGCTGCACGATGCCATCATGGCGCAGCTGAATAGCCTGGGTTCGGACGAACTTGTCATGCTGAAGTTGACGCTGCCCGAAAAAGACAACCTCTACGCCGACTGCATCGCGCACGCGAACATTGTTCGCGTGGTTGCATTGTCGGGCGGCTATCCGCGAGAGGAAGCCAACGATCGCCTGTCGCGCAACCACGGCATGGTCGCAAGCTTCTCGCGCGCCCTGTCGGAAGGCCTTAAAGCACAGCAAAGCGCGGAAGAGTTTGACGCGATGCTGGATGCATCAATCGGCGCGATTGCGGCCGCCTCAGCGACCTAGACAGAACGGCGATGACTGGCACGAGTCGTAAGGATTCGTGCTGACGACCGAGTCGAGCTCGATTTCGAGCTCGACCGGTTCTACTTCGCTCATCCATATCGTATGGCCGTGTTCATTCGTAAACACGCGTGGCGGTCGCCGGATACGAATGGTGTCGCCAATATTGTTTGTCTTCATTTTTTCCATAACAGTATATTCGGCAGGATCGTGTTGATCTTTAGCCTCGCTCCAGAATAATCAGTACGACACGACGGTTAATCTCTCTGCCTGCCGCCGTTTCGTTATCAGCGATCGGATTACTTTCACCGTGGCCTCGCCAGGTCAGTTGATTCGCGTCGACACCACGCTCGAGCAGGTAGTCGCGCACCGTCTTCGCGCGCCGCTCGGACAAGCCGCGGTTATAGTTGGCATCGCCTCGACTGTCGGTATAACCGGCGACTTCGGTCAACAAACCGGGATTTCGGATCAGCGTATCAGCCGCATTATTCAGGGTACGCTCGGCGCCCGGCCGCAAGCGATCCGAGTTTGTTTCAAACCGTACGTCCGGCAATTGGATTTCCGCCTGCACGATACAGCCACGACTGTCCACCGCCGCACCGGGCTCTGAGTCGGGGCACTCATCGACTTCATTCAGGACGCCATCGCCGTCGGTATCCGGATCGGGTACCGGTTCAGCCGCTGGTTCGGGCATCGGGGGCGGTTCCGGTGGTGGTGGCGGCGCTGCGTACGGTCTTGACTCGGCCTTCGGGCCAAAATGCAGGCCCACCGAGATTCCGGCATACCATGCATCTCGATCGTAGAAATCAGCATCGCCGCGCAGGAACCAGGGACTTTTTCCGAAGTCGTATCGCAGCCCGACCCCAAATGCGACCTGCACCGACGTCTGTTTTTCGAACGGTACTCGGACCGCCTTTCGCGCTGTTGCTGATGGCGGAGAGACCAATCTTTGCGAACGGCTTCAGGTTTTCCTCCACGCGCCACTGGTAACCAGCCATTAACGATGGCACGCGGTAGGTAATTGCAGCATCCGGGAACGCAGCAGCAATGGCAGGATTGCGATTGGTAATGCCCGCTTCGCCGAGATCGGCGTACTTCAACTCAGCAAACCAGTGCGGCGACAACTGCTTGCCAACAAAAATATTCGCGCCGCTGTCGTGATTCTCGCTCGTATCGTGGATAAAGTTCTGCGCCTCTTCGTCGGGCGACACATACGAATAGCCATAGCCAAGACCGCCATACCAGCAGCCCTCGAACCCGGCATCATCCCGTTCGGGATCATCGCCAACATAGTAATAGGAGCGGTTGCCGGGGTCCGTGTAGTGTCCGCACAGGGAATCGGCACGTGCATCATCTGTAACGAGAAAATTCAGACTCAGGCCGGCGACGAAAAGGACAGCGATACGGGCGTTCGCGTAGCGCCGCATCAGGATGGCCGCACCGAGAGCAAGCAGTAGTAGCCAACCCACGCTACCGGACCCTGTGACCGCCGTCTCAAGTTGCCCATCGACATCGATGTAGTCGGGAACACCATCGTTATCGTAATCACTTGTACCCTCCAGCCTGTCATCAATACCGTCGTTGTCGCTGTCGGTATCGATGTAGTCCGGCATACCATCGCCGTCCGTGTCGACCGGCGTGTTCGGTACGGGACCGGCCTCGGTCGAGTCCGGAATACCGTCGTTGTCACTGTCCGTATCCCGGGAGTTCGGCAGGCCGTCGCCGTCGGTATCAGCCATTCCTTCAGTTTCGTCGAAGATGCCGTCCCGATCCGAATCAGGTGCCGTACCGAAACCGTCGAGTTGGTCGACAACGTCAGCTATGCCGTCACCGTCCGTATCCGTAATGTCATCGACCACACCGTTACCATCGCCGTCATTCGCTTCGAACGTGGTGCCGACGATGTCGTTGATGCCATCATTGTCGCTGTCGACCTCACGCCAGTCACCGATGCCGTCCATGTCGCTGTCCGTCGGCATTGTGAGCGTGCCCTCATTGAGGGCCAGCACATCGATGATTCCGTTGCCATCGTCATCGACGCCGCCTGCTTCGACCACGTCGAGCAGTGAATCATTGTCGCTGTCGAGGTCGAGATAGTCGGGGGCCGCGTCCAGGTCGGTGTTGGTTGGCATTATGGCGTCATCAACACCGTCACCATTGCCATCCGTTCCGAGCGTCATGTCGTTGTCGTAGGCGTCATTAATCTGGTCGCCATCACCATCGGCCAGTACATCGAGATCCGCCTCGACCGTGTCCGGTATGCCGTCGTTGTCGGCGTCAATGTCAAGGTAGTCGCGCTTGCCATCGCCGTCGGTGTCTCGCGGCGCGATGGCATCGTCGACACCATCATTATCGGTGTCGGCACCGAGTGTCGTATCAACGTCGTAGCCGTCGTCGATATTATCGCCATCGCTGTCGAGTCCGATCGCAACGTCGTCTTCGATGGTGTCAGGAATGCCGTCGTCATCGCTGTCCGGATCGAGATAATCCGCAACGCCGTCATTATCGGTGTCGCCCGATCCTTCGACAGCGTCGGGTATGCCATCGTTGTCGGAATCGGGATCAACGAAGTCCGGTGCACCGTCGTTGTCGGTATCAACCGGCATCGCCGGCATCGGCCCGGCCTCGATCACGTCGGGAATGCCGTCGTTATCCGAGTCCGTGTCGGCACCGTCGTTAACACCGTCGTTATCGGCGTCCGTGTTTTCCGAACCATCCGGAATACCATCACTATCGGTGTCCGGATCATTCGGGTCCGTACCGTTTGCGATTTCTTCTCCGTCCGTTATGCCGTCGTTGTCCGTGTCACAAACGGCCGCCATGTTATTCGGCACACAGGGATCGCTATCGGCTGCAACATCGGGCTCGACGGGAACCACCGTCGTCGGCGTGCCGTTATTGGCGGCACCGTCGTTATCGTCATCGAGACACGTCGGGCTCGGGAAGTTCGGGCTGCATGGATCAATCGGATCCGGATCGGCGAAGTCGAAGACGCCGTCGCCGTCCGTGTCGATCTGGTCATCGCCGCCGTTGCCGGCAACCGGGTTTGTCAGGTCGGTCAGCACTTCGATGCCATCGTCGATCCCGCCGTCGTCGCTGTCCGTGTCGAGCGGATCCGTCGCACCAATTCCACTTAGCAAGCCGGTGCCGTCCGACTCGTTGCCGTCGGTAAGACCATCGCCATCGCTGTCGGGATTGTTGGGATCGGTTTCACCCGAGCCGCCGCTTCCTGTGCCGCCGATCACGACGGTGCCGGTTGCGCCATCGCCATTGCTGTCTTCAACGCCGTCCTGCAAACCATCGTTGTCGGAATCGGGATCGGTCGGATCCGTCGTGGTGCCCGGATCGGTATCCGCTACAAAATTCGGCGAAGCTACATCCGTTCCGGCGAATGGCGTGCCCAGTCCGTCGCTGGTGCCCGCCGCAACCGGTGTCGTAACGCCAGACTCGAGGCCATCGACCAGGCCGTCACTATCAGAGTCCGCCATCAGCGGGTCCGTCTCGTCGCCCGAGTTCGGCAGGCCATCGGCACCCGTTACTTCAGCGCCGTCGCCAAGGCCGTCATCATCGGTATCGGCATCGAGCGGATCGCTGTCACCCAGGTTGATCACGCCATCGTTGCCAATCTCGTCGCCATCATCGATGCCGTCATTGTCGGAATCTGGATCCAGCGGGTCGGTGCCGAGCGTCGTCTCCTGCCCGTTACTCAGGCCGTCGTTATCGGCATCCGCGGCCGCGTCGTCGAGATTGTCCGTGACCGGGTCCGTGCCATCGGCCAGGACTTCCTTGCCATCTTCAGTGCCGCCGTCATCGGTATCCGTGTCCAGCGGATCGGTCGCACCAACGACCGACAGCGGTCCGGTGCCATTGACTTCATCGCCATCGCGCAGTCCGTCACCGTCAGTGTCGTCGTTGTTGGGGTCAGTTTCTCCCGAGCCGCTTGTGCCGGTTGCGCCGATCGTATTGCTAACGGCGCCATCCGCATTAGCGTCTTCGGCGCCGTCGCCGAGGCCGTCGTCATCCGAATCGGGATCCGTCGGGTCTGTGGTCGTCGAAGGATCGGCGTCGGCCACAAAGTTTGGAGAACCCGTATCGGTACCTGCGAACGCCGTGCCGTTGCCGTCACTGGCTCCTGCGGGTACGCCGGTCGTAACACTAATCTCGGTGCCATCGTTAACGCCATCGTTATCGGAATCCCCGTTTAACGGATCGGTTTCGTCGCCATTGTTCGGCGAACCGTCCTGGCCGATGAGTTCCGCCCCGTCGCCGAGCCCGTCGTCATCGCTGTCTGCGTCAAGCGGATTGGTATCCGATGCATCAAGTACGCCATCGTTGCCCACCTCGGCGCCGTCGTCGATGCCGTCATTGTCCGAATCCGCATCGTTTGGATCTGTGCCGAGTATCGTTTCCTGTGCATTGCTCAGTCCATCGTTGTCCGGGTCTGCCGCTGCGTCATCCGCGTCGTTACCAAACGTGGGGTTCGTACCGTCGGCAAGTACTTCGGTGCCGTCCTGCGTGCCGCCGTCATCCGTATCCGCATCGAGCGGGTCGGTCGCGCCAAACCCTGCAAGCGGTCCCGTGCCGTTAACTTCGTCGCCGTCATCGAGTCCGTCGCTGTCGGTATCGACGTTGTTGGGGTCGGTTTCACCCGTGCCGGAACTCACGCTGTCACCAATCGTGTTGACTGTCTGTCCGTCGCCGTTCAGATCCTCCGCCCCGTCCGGCAGGGCGTCACCGTCAGAGTCAGTATTCGTCGGATCCGTGGTGGTGCCAGGATCGGCGTCGCCGATGAATCCTGGTGCCGTGCCATCGTAAGGAATGCCCGCGGTGTCGCTGTTACCCGGGTTCAAGCCGTCAGTTGATACACCCGCTTCGACACCGTCGTTGATGCCGTCACCGTCCGTATCGATATCGAGTGGGTCGGTCGGCCCATAGGCAGCGAGCAGGCCCGTGCCATTGACTTCGGTACCGTCGGAAAGGCCATCGTCATCGCTGTCTGCATCAAGCGGATTGGTCTCGCCGGGATCGAGCACACCGTTGGCACCAACTTCCTGGCCGTCGGTAAGCCCGTCGTTGTCGGAGTCGGCATCATCGGGATCCGTTCCCAAAACTCCCTCAATGCCGTCAGTAATACCGTCGCCATCGGAGTCGATCGCGTCGTCAAGACCATTGCCGGCGGTTGGGTCCGTACCGTCAACCGTCACCTCGGCGCCGTCCTGGGCGCCGCCGTCGTCGGTGTCGGTGTCGAGCGGATCCGTCACGCCAATGCCCGCCAGAGGACCGGTGCCGTTGGTTTCGTCACTATCGGTGAGTCCGTCGCCGTCGGTATCCGCGTTACCCGGATTGGTTTCGCCGCTGCCCGGCGCGCCGCCGGTGCTGCCGATGGTGTTCAGTGTCTGGCCATCGCCGTTGGCATCTTCGACACCGTCATTGAGTCCGTCTCCGTCGGTGTCGACGTTCAGTGGATTCGTTGTTGTTGACGGATCTGCGTCGCCAACAAACGAGACGTCGGTGCCCGCAATCGGACCTGCGCCATCGGGATCCGAGAGTCCGGCCGTAACGCCGCTTTCGACGCCATCGTCGATACCATCGTTGTCGCTGTCTGCATCGTTTGCATCCGTTTCACCGGCCTGCACAATGCCGTCGCGGTTTGCGTCTTCTGTTCCATCAGACAGACCATCGTCGTCGCTGTCGAGATCGAGTGGATTGGTGTCGCCGGGGTCGATCGTGCCATCTCCGCCCGTCTCTACGCCGTCATTGATACCGTCGCCGTCGCTGTCCGGGTTATTGGGGTCGGTGCCGAGACCCGCCTCAACAGGATCTTGCAGCCCATCGCCGTCGCTGTCCGCAGTACAGCCGGGTGCGATCGTTGAGGGGATGCATGGATCGGTGTTAGCCGGATCCGCCTGGTCGTTGAATCCGTCGCCGTCAGTGTCGACGTTCGAGGGTTCCAGGTAGTCGACCGCGCCGTCACCGTCGGTATCCGTGAACTCGCCCTCGACGCTGTCGGGGGTGCCGTCGCCGTCCGTGTCGGTGGTGCAGCCCGTTCCAAACAGGGAAGGAACACAGGGGTCTGCATCGTTCGGGTCATTCTCGCCGACGAAACCGTCACCGTCGGCGTCCACCATCGACGATTCCAGGTAGTCGGGTATTCCGTCGGAGTCGGCGTCATCGTCAGCGAAATTGCTGTTGCCGTTGGCATCCTCTCCCGAGGTCGGCGTGCCGTCGTTGTCGTCGTCCGCATCGCGCCAATCACGATTATCGATACCATCGCTGTTCTGCAGCGGACTGTTGCTGCCACTCGCATTGCCGGCAGCTGGTCCGGCAACGGTATCAAAATTGTCGTCAAGTCCATCCCCGTCAGCGTCCGCCGTGGCCGGACTGACATCGGCGACTCCATCGCTGTTCGCGTCGTGACCTTCGATGAGATCGGGGACACCATCGTTGTCTGAATCAGTGTCGAGATAATCGGGTTGATCGATACCGTCGGTATTGACGACCACGATCGCAGCGCCGCCGTTATCTGAATCGTAGGCGTTATCCAGGCCGTCGTTGTCGCTGTCGAGGCCAGTCGGCGCAACATAGCTAGCCTCTCCCTGCGCTTCGACATTGTCGACAATACCGTCATTATCCGAGTCGATATCGAAAGAGTCGACGACGCCGTCGCCATCACTGTCGCCGGCGAACTCCGCCGCGTCGAGGATGCCGTCGTTGTCATCATCCAGGTCGATGGCATCGTCAATGCCGTCGCCGTCCGCATCGTCCAGCACGTTGCCCACATCAGTCCGCGTAACGAGGTTTCCAACCGAGTCGAGCTGATCCGTGTAGCTCGCGGTGACGGTGTCACCACTCTGGACGCTCATCGTGCCGTCGTTGTTGGTACCGCCTGTTCCGGCCGAGGTCGCAAGCGTAGCCGTGAAGATCCCGGTGTTTAGCCCGGTCTCGGTAAGAATGATCTGCTCGAGTTCACCCGTCGTGTCATTGACGACATCAACGCCCACGGTTTCTATCACGCCCGCGTTGCTGTCGAGGTCGGCATCGGTGACCGTGATCGTGAATGTGCCACCGGGAACGGCTGTGCTGCTGATGTCGACCGTGCCATCCACGCCGATCAACGGCGTATCGTCACCGGTGATCTGACTCGACGTCGTGGTCGTCGACGTCAGACCAAACACGTACGTGTCTATATAGCGTTCGTTACCGAAACCCGTGCCCGTGAAGTTGCCCCAGGTGTGACGGCCTGCGGACGTGCCGGAGTCCTCTCCGTCGGGCAGCGTCGAGGTGCCGGCGGGATCACCCAGGACCGTCAGGTCATCCCAATAGACGTTTGTATTTGTCGTATTGCCCGCAAGGTCCGAGAAAAAGATGGTCATCCCGTCCTCGGTAGGTCCACCGCTGGTTTCCACGTCGTTCGCGATGAAATGATACTCACCCATGCGAATGCTCACCCGAGCGTTATAGGTTCCGATGGGTAGCACGTTGTCCAAGGCGTCGAGGCCGTCCCACGGCACCTGGTTGAGCCCGACAAGCGTGTTGCCAAGTAGCAAGACGTCGCCCGCATTGCCAAACACGCCGTTCTGGTCGATGTCGATGAAAATCGCGTAGGTGCCCGACACGTCGGAGATAAACTCGAAGACACCGTCATCCTGGACCCCGATGGTTGCCCCGGGAGAGATACCGCTGTCGACGCCATCGCTGTCGACAAAGCGCAGGCCGGTAACCGATGGTGGGTCCGTTGGCTGTACAAAAGCCAATGCCGGAATCCCGGTATAAACCGGGAACTTGTAGGATACCGAATTGCCAGTTTTGGGCGTGGAATAGCCGGAATTGGGCGCATCGACGCCGAGATCGTTGGCAAGAATATTGTAGCCAAAGCCGGCAAACTTATTCAGATCGAGCAGCCATGTGTAGTTAGTGTTCGGTCGACCGCCCGGCACCAGCACATAGTAATCGGCATCGGTCGAGTCGACTTCGGCAAAAGAACTGGCGTTGAAGTTCCAGCTATACGCCCACAGACGGCCCGCGGCGATCGTCGGGTCCGGATTGGTCACGGCGTCCGGTGTGACGGATATATCGTAGCGTTCGAATATGCTGCTGGCGAAAGCCGTGCTGGAGGTGTTTTGCAGAACGAGCCGATACGCACCGACTGTCGTCGCGGTAAATCGTACCGGGTTGGTCAACGGCGCCGTCATCGAATTTGCACAATCGACGTTGCTGTCTGTCAGCGAGGTTGTAAAGACCGATGCATCGGTCGGATCCAAGATCTCGATACTGATGTTGTCCGTGTTTGTCGCACCACACAGCGAGATGTTGATGACTTCGTTGGCCGCCAGGATATCGACAAACAGGGAGGCCGAATTTGCGTCGGTCGCGTAGCCCTGCGCGATGCTCCGATCGTAGTCGAGCAAGCGTTGATTCAGGCCAATTTGCGCGGAGCCTTCCGCCTGTGCCGGCGTCCCGGGCAAGCCGAGTACGAATAGAGCTCCGAGGATTCCGAGAAGTCCTCGAATTCCTCCGCAATTGCGGAGAAGCTGCCGAGCGGCTCCTATGTTCGTATCGGGTGATGCAGTCATGATGTCCCGTCTCTGATAATGTGTTTGATTACTGCAGAATCAGAGATCCGGCGAATGGACTCGACGAAGCACCCGATCCTGATGAACGACATCGCTCTCAGTGCGATCATCCAGGCAAGTGTTGCCGCCGAGTCATTTCGGGACAACGTTAACTATACGGTTTTCAAAGGGTTTCCAAGGGTGACCTGCGTCACATTATGGTAAGTATGTCGGGATTCCGTCTATAGTAATCCTGTGAACAATTGTTACGATCTTAGGAGCGTCCGATGCGCAGATTCCGCTTTGGCTTGACCCTTTTTGCTGCCTTACTGGGTACCGTTGCCTGGTCCGCCGAACCCCGAACTGAGCATACTTACCAGCTGGAACCGGACGAGGCCCGGCCAACAGCCACGCTTGAGGATGCCAGCTGGCTCGTCGGCTCCTGGGCCGGTACCGCGTTTGGACAAAAATTTGAAGAGGTCTGGAACCCGCCGTCAGCCGGTACGATGATCGGCCTTTTCAAACTTTACGGCGATGATGGCGTGGCGTTCTATGAGCTTCTTCACCTAGGTGTTGAAGACGGCACGCTGAGCCTGAAAGTCAAACACTTCAATGCGGATTTCACCGCCTGGGAAGATAAAGCGGACTTCGTCAACTTTCGCCTCGTCAGCAAAGATGAAGACGCGCTGCATTTTGGCGGCCTCAGTTTTTACAATCGCGGCGATGACGCCATCGACGGCTATATTGTCATGCGCAGATGGCGAGGACCTTGTTGAACATCATCTGAGGTACGAGCGCCGTTAGCCATTTTCCTCGCTAGGCCGAGCGGACCAGTTTCAAGCTCTTCTCGATGAGTTCATGTCTGACTGATCTTACCGGAAACGTCGCATAGGCCTGGCGGGTGAATACCGGTGCTTCCGCAACTTCGTAGAGCAGCCCCAACTCCACATCCCTGCTTATCATTCGCCGCGGCAGGTAAGCACTGCCGCCGATCGAACTAATGTACTCAAGCGCCATTTTCGCGTGCGACACGCGAGTCATCGATTCCGCGGCATCGGGAAAAGTCCGACGATGATCCAGTCCGAACGACAGTCCCCAATCAACAAAAACGTAGTTCTGTTCCAAAGCGGTATCGAGACTAATCCCCTCGGTGCCAGAGACAAGTATGAAGTCAATCGTCGCAATCTCGCGAACCTGCATGATGTCGAGCTGCGCCGGTTCCAGCATGATCGCGACATCGAGCGTGCCGTCGATGAGCTTTCTTGTCAGTAAGTCCGGCGACTGAGATTCGGCGATTATCGCAAGCTTCGGGTACGTTCGACGCAGATCGTGCAGCCAGCGCTGCAAGAGGACATCCCACAAACGCAGGCTCCCTCCGATGACCAGCTGCTCCGTTGCGTGAGCCAGTGACACGTCCTGCCGGGCCGTCCGCCAGGAAGCGATCATGCGCTCCGAATGACGAATCAGCCGACCGCCTTCGGGTGTTAACCGCATTTCCCGGCGGCTACGCTCGAACAGCGTGACGCCAAGCTGGTTTTCGAGGGATTTCAGACGACTGCTCACCGCCGCCTGGGTGACAAACAGGGCTTCGGCCGCACGACCAAAGTGGCGGGTGCGGTTGAGTTCGAGAAAAGTTCGTAGCAGTTCCAGGTCCATCGTCTTCTTATAATAATTATTTGTTGATTTAGCAACTTTTTTTAGTTTTATTTATGATTCCTCAGTCGCTAAGGTGCTCACAGCCCGTCGACACGTATTCGGCGTATCCGAACATTGCTGACGACTGAGGAGAAATCGTGATCAATATCTCACTACGAAAGGCCGCCCGTCTGGCCGCCTGCCTGATTGTGTGCCTGGGAACTGCAGTTGCGTCTGCAGACGACGATCTGCGTGACACCCTGTTCGAGCAAACCGACGTTGCGCTCAAAGCAGCGAACGAGGCTCGCGCAAGTGTCCTGGCGCCAAAGAGCTATTCCGAAGCAGCAAGGCTATATCGTGCCGCCGAGGACAAACTCAGCCGCGGTCGGAGCATAGAGAGCATCAAGGCTGACCTCAGCGAGGCCTCGAAAGCGTTGCGGACTGCTGTCGATGCAACTCGTCTGGCCAACATTACGCTAACGTCGGCCATTCAGGCTCGCAATGATGCCGAAGCTGCCAACGCAGCGTCGTTTGCCGCTGCCGAATGGCAAAAAGCGGAAGAAAAGTTTGCTTCTGCCGCTATACGACTTGAGGGCGGCAACGTGAAGGCGGCCCAATCTCGTGGCCAGGATGCTGAGGAGCTCTATCGCACCGCCGAACTGGCAGCGATCAAGGCCAATTACCTCGACGAAACCCGACGCCTGATTTCTCAGGCAAAAAAGGCCCGCGTTGAGAGGGACGCACCGAAGACGTTGGCGCGGGCGCAAAAGCTCCTTATACAGGCTGAGAAGGCACTTACCGAGAACCGTTACGACACGGACGAGCCGCGTAGTCTCGCACGTCAAGCGAAGTATGAAGTTAAGCACGCCATGTACCTCGCGCAAGTGCTAAAGCCGGTACGAGATGGTGACTCAAGCGTCGAGGACCTCGCGCTTGCCAGCGAAGCGCCGTTAGTCACTATTGCAGGATCTCTTGACCTCGTCGCAGAGCTGGACGAAGGATTTCAGGGGCCCACGAGTGCCATTATTGACAGCATCGAGGCATTGCAGAAAGATTCGTATGAATTGGGTGAGCGCCGCAATCAGATCGTCGCACTGGAAGAAGAGATACAGCGTCTGGAGCAAGACCTCGGTGTGCAATCGGATCGACTCGCCGCACAAGAAACGCAGCGTCGCAAGTTCCGTCAAGTTGAAGCGATGTTCGATTCCGACGAAGCTCAGATCCTGACCCAAGGTGAAAATGTTCTTATCAGGCCAATAGGGCTGGTTTTTCCGAGCGGTAGTGCACAGATTGAGACGGAATACTTCACTCTGCTTCGTAAGGTCGAAGACGCAATTCGCGCCTTCCCGAATAGCCAGATAATTATCGAAGGTCACACCGACTCGTTTGGCGGTGATGCTACGAACCTGCAATTGTCACAAACACGTGCGGAAGCGGTGCGGACATACCTGCTGGCGAACATGCGTGATCTGTCTCCGACCAATATAGAACCAGTCGGATTTGGTGAGGCCCGTCCGGTCGCGAATAACGAAACCGTTGAAGGCCGAGCAAAAAACCGGCGGATTGACGTGGTTATCCGACCGAATACCGGCACCAACGCAACAAGTTCGAATTGAATGGGAGGCGGAATTTCGGGCCCAGGTCCGCGGAAGGATAAGCACGTGCCGACTCTATCAAAGAAGGTCGTATACTCGAGAAGCGCACAAAAACGGTTATCCGAGGCCCGGACAAAAATTGTCGGTGTGAAGTCCACTATACGGTCTGCGAAAATCGCGGGGCACCTTGTTGTTACCAGGCAACTGGAAGATGCGCAGCGCGCCGTTGACGCGAATCTCGCGGCTGCCGAAGCGAGCCTCGAACGACTGAGAAAATCCGGTGAAGAAAGTTGGAAAGTTCTCTCTATTGATGCTGATACGGCCTGGGAGAATCTGTCGCTATCCATAAAGAAACTCGTTGCCGGATATGCGGAAGGCAAGAAGTAATCGCATTAGAAGTCGACTACTTCTCTCCATGAACTACAGCCGCTCAATAGACGGCAGGATGACCACCATGACTTCAAAACTAGTTATCGCAACTGGCCTGATTCTGTTGGTCATGATTTTCGCGGTACAAAATACCGCGATCGTTAATATCCGGCTTTTATTCTGGGACGTCGCGTTGCCTCGGTCGCTGCTGATTATCATGATGCTGTTGATTGGTATGGTCATCGGTTGGTTCTTGCGGTCCGTGTTTCGGATATTGAAGAAATAGATGATTCGCGCTCCTGTCGACAATAAGGCCGGACACATTGCGCCAACTATTGAATATGTCGAGAATCCGGGATTTGACACATCGGGAGCAACATTAAGTTTCTCAGCGGTCGTAGCAGGCGTACGATTCCATTCTTCATTCGGAATATGAAAGGGCAAACGGTGAAACAGTCGGATAATTTGCTCACTCTTGGCTGGCGCGAGTGGGTCAGCCTGCCACAGCTCGGCATCTCGAGAATCAAGGCGAAGGTCGACACTGGTGCGCGAACCTCCGCGTTACATGCCTTCGAGGTCCGACCTTACTCGGAAAACGGGCGTGATCGCGTTGAGTTTCGTATGCACCCCGAGCAAAAGGACGACACGTCCGTCGTCACTTGCACGGCGGATGTGTTGGACAAACGTGTCGTCACGGACTCGGGCGGGCACAGGGAAGAGCGCTTTGTCATCCGAACGGAGCTAAAAATTGGCGCGCATCACTGGCCAATTGAGGCCACACTCACGGCCCGTGACGACATGCTGTTTCGGATGCTGATCGGACGCACGGCGTTGAAAGGACGTGCAATCGTTAATCCATCGAGATCGTACGTCATCGGCAAAAAGAAGAAGGCGATCACAGGATATGGGCAAAGCATGACCACAAATACACCGATCGAAATTGGCGGAACGACTATAAAACCCGGAACGCGTGTCAACGTCGACCTGCCGGTTGCTGATCTGTATACCTCGACGTCGCTGCACATGCCCGTGCAGGTCATCTGCGGTCGTAAAGCCGGGCCCGTGCTGTTTGTTTCCGCGGCCATCCACGGCGACGAACTGAATGGCGTCGAAATAATTCGCCGGTTATTGAAGCGAAAGGTGCTTCGCTCTATACGTGGAACCCTGTTGGCGGTGCCAATCGTCAACGTGCACGGCTTTCTTAACCAGTCGCGCTACCTGCCGGACCGGCGTGACCTCAATCGCTCGTTTCCTGGCAGTCAAAAAGGATCCATCGCTGCACGACTCGCCGACCAGTTTATCAAGCAGGTGGTGTCCAAAGCGGATTACGGCATAGACCTGCACACAGGCGCGATCAATCGCTCCAACCTGCCGCAAATTCGCGCAAATCTTGACGACCCCGAGACGCTCGAGATTGCACAGACTTTTGGCGTGCCGGTTATTATCAACTCGGACATTCGTGACGGTTCGCTGCGCGCGTGTGCGTATGATCGGGGTATGCCGGTGCTGATTTACGAAGCAGGCGAAGCGCTGCGTTTCGACGAGATCAGCATCCGCGCCGGAATACGCGGCATATTGAACGTCATGCGGCAGATCGGCATGCTGCCGAAGCTCAAGAATCCGAAACAAGTCATGCCGGTGATAGCGCGATCCACGAGTTGGGTCCGCGCTCCCAGCAGCGGTATTGTCACCGCCAAGATCAGGCTTGGTAACAGCGTGCAAAAGGATCAGAAGCCTTGCGTCCATAAGCACACCGCTCGGTGATGAAGAAGATCATGTCATTGCACCATTCGACGGAATTGTAATTGGCTAAGAGCAAATTGCCGCTCGCGCATGAGGGCGATGCGCTGTTCCATCTCGGTGCGTTCAAGAGCATTCCACGCGTCGAGAATCTGGTGGAGAATTTTGCGGCCGAGCACGAAGACGACGCCACACCCACGTAAACCAGGGCCAGTGTCAATGGCCTCGAATTAGATAAGGGAACAAGCAATGAAAATCGGAATTCTTTCAACGAACAGGAATCTCTACTCAACTCGACGCCTGGTCGAAGCAGGCGATAGAGCGCGGCCATGAAATGCCGGTGATCAATCACAAACGCTGTTACATGAACATCACCAGCCATAGGCCCAGCATTCATTTCAAAGGTGAGGCAATCGCCGGGGTCGACGCAGTCATTCCGCGTATCGGCGCCTCTGTGTCGTTCTTCGGAACGGCCGTTGTACGCCAGTTTGAAATGATGGGCGTCTATTCGGTAAATGAGTCTGTCGCGATCACGCGATCGCGCGACAAACTGCGCGCCGTGCAGTTGCTATCACGCAAAGGAATCGGCCTGCCGATCACCGGTTTCGCAAATTCGCCAGACGATACGGAAGATTTGTTGCAGTTCGTCGGTGGTGCGCCGGTCGTGATCAAGCTCCTGGAGGGTACTCAGGGCGTAGGCGTAGTCCTGGCTGAAACGAAGAAAGCGGCCGAGAGCGTGATCGAGGCGTTCAGCGGCCTGAAAGCGAACTTCATGGTGCAGGAATTCATCAAGGAGGCTGGCGGTGCTGACATTCGCTGTCTGGTGGTGGGCGACAAGGTGGTCGCTTCGATGAAACGGCAGGGCAAGGAAGGTGAGTTTCGATCGAACCTGCATCGCGGTGGCAGCGCGAAGCTAATCAAGATTACACCGGAGGAGCGCTCGACAGCCGTGCGTTCGGCCAAGGTAATGGGTTTGAACGTCGCAGGCGTCGATTTGCTGCGCTCCAATCACGGGCCTGTCGTCATGGAAGTGAACTCGAGCCCCGGCCTCGAGGGTATCGAGAAGGCAACGGAAAGAGACGTCGCCAGCATGATCATCGAGTTCATTGAGAAGAATGCCAAACAGGGCAGGACTCGGACTCGTGGCACGGGGTAGTCAGGGGAATACCGCGGTCAACGAAACGGTAGGAAACTATGCTGGATGACTTCAGAACCGTATGGGATACGGCATTGTTTACAGCCCCAGGCGACCAGGTGGTTACGATCGGGCAAATAGTCCTCGTCGTCTTTCTGTTGGTGTTTGGCTATCTGGGCAGTCGCTTTTTGGGCTACCTGCTCGCGAAGCGTCTGACCGCAGCGAAGGTGCGGCCGGACGTTATCTATGTGTTCAAGAGAATCGTCTTCTTCGGGATTCTTATCGTCGTCGTTATTACAGCGCTCGGCCTTCTCGGCATACCGCTGACGGCTTTCGCATTTGCCACTGGCGCTTTGGCGATTGGCATCGGCTTCGGTGCACAAAACATTATCAACAACTTCATTAGCGGCTGGATACTCATGGCTGAGCGGCCGATTCGCATCGATGACTTTATCGAACTGGACGATGCGACCGGAGTCGTCGAACAAGTAGGGACACGCTCCACCCGGATACGGCGGTCGGATGGCGTACACATGCTGGTGCCTAATAGCTTGCTGCTTGAACGTACGGTCGTGAACTGGACGCTGGTTGATGAGGAGATTCGGACCAGTGTCCGCGTCGGCGTTGCGTACGGATCGCCGGTAAAGAAAGTGGCTGAGTTGATACTTCAGGCCGTTACAGTACAGGCCGAATCGAAGGCAAAACCCGCGCCCAGTATCGTATTCGAGGACTTTGGCGACAATGCGCTGATATTTGACGCATATTTCTGGTGTGACGTGGGCGGCGAAAAAGCGCTCCGGGAAATTCGCAGTGCCGTTCGATTTCGAATCAGCGAGTTCTTTGAAGAAAACGATATTGTCATCGCCTTCCCGCAGCGCGATGTTCATCTGGATGCAGGCAAACCGCTTGAAATACGCATGATCGGTGAACGAAACGACAATGCATAGAACCCGAATCGGATGATAGTGTCGATATGAATACTCTCGGATACTCGCTTGCTGCAGTTGTAATTCTGCTCGCTGCCAATGCTTTTTTCGTCGCGGCGGAATTCGCCCTTGTTAAAGTTCGAGGTTACCAACTCGACCAGGCTGTGGGTCAGCAACGGCGTGCCGCGGTGCTCAGCGCTCGCATGCATAACAACCTGGATGCCTATCTGGCCGCCTGCCAACTTGGAATTACCATGGCCTCGCTGGGACTGGGCTGGGTTGGCGAACCGGCCGTCGCCGCACTGTTGGAGCCGCTCCTGTCAAAAGCCGGGATCACGGGTCCCGCCCTGCACACGATTTCGTTCATTGTCGGATTCCTGCTCTTTTCGTCGCTGCACATCGTGGTCGGCGAGCAGGTGCCCAAAACTTACGCCATCCGCAAGCCAACACCGGTAACACTTGCTCTCGCCTATCCATTGCATTGGTTTTACCGCCTGGTGTTTCCACTGAACTGGCTGCTGGACAGAGCCAACGCGGGAATCCTCAGATTGCTGGGTATTCGCGGCGGGCCCCACCATGAAATTATCTCCGAGGATGAAATCGGCTCGATCATCGACGAGTCGGAAGCGCATGGCGAACTTGAACAGAAGACCGCCGAGATTATTCGCAAGGCATTTCTTTTTGATGACCAGACGGTTCTCGAGGTCATGGTTCCATGGGTCAGCGTTGACAAGCTGCGGACGACATCTGACGCCGACACCAACAAGGAAATTGTCATCAGAACACAGCGCAGCCGTTTCCCGGTTGTCGATGGAAAAGGAAATGTCGTCGGTGTGCTCGCAACAAAAGACCTGACCACAGCATTTATCGCCGAAGAACAGGACGTATGGGCCTCTTTGTCCGAAAGGCTGCGCTCACCAATGGTCGTGCCGCCGACCCTGCTGATTTCATCCTTGCTTGAGCGTATGCGATCCACGCGGACACACATGGCTATCGTCGTTGACGAGCATGGCACTTACATCGGAATTGTCACTTTGGAGGATATGCTCGAAGAGATCGTCGGTGAGATAGAGGATGAGTGGGATGTCGTTGAAATTGTCGCTCCGATCGAGGCGGTTGAGTCGGGTTGGCGGGCGAATGGGCAACTGCCAATAGCCGTACTCGAGGAAACCATCGGTATTGAAATTGAGCGGCATTCGCAAGTCGGGACGCTGGGCGGATTCATAATGCAGCTGCTGGAGCGATTGCCGAAAGAGGGCGACGCCGTCGAAAGCGGCGGCTACAGGTTCTATGTGGCACGAATGGAAGGACGGCAGGTCCAATCGGTATCGATTTCACCGTTAGGTACACGGCACGGAAAACCCACCGGTAATCCGGGAAAGGACGTATAGCTATGACTACGCAGGAGCCGCTGTTTTTGCGCAGCTTCATAATCGACAAGAAAGGCCGCGGCCGGAAGATCGATGCCGAAGAAGTACAACAATGGTCCCCTGAGCAGGGACTGCTCTGGGTACATCTGGACGTATCCGACCCTCACGCAAGTCGCTGGCTGACGAAAGAGGCCAAACTGCCGGCGATTGCCGTCGATACACTGTTAGCCGGGGAAACGCGGCCGCGCTCAATCGTCAACGACGAAGGGATGCTGGCCGTCCTGCGCGGAGTAAACATGAACCCTGGCGCCGACCCGGAGGATATGGTTTCGATTCGCATATGGATTGACGAGCACCGCATCATTTCCTCGCGACGTCGTCGCTTGTTGTCTATCGATGACATTTGTGAGTCCCTTCACAGTGGCAATGGCCCGACCACTCCGGGCAACTTCCTGGCTATGTTGATCGAACGACTCGCTGACAGAATCGGTGGCTTCGTCGATTCCATCGAGGATCGCATGGACGATGCCGAGGACGAAATCAGCAAAGACAAGGCACCCGGCTTTCGCCAGCGCCTCTCGGCACTGCGGCGACAAGTCGCCGAGGTGCGGCGCTTCCTCGCACCCCAACGCGACGCGCTGGATCGGCTTACCCGACAATCAAGCGCCTGGCTCAGCGAAGCGGAGGCCCACAGCCTGAGGCAGGAGGCCGATCGCATTACGCGTTTTCTCGAAGACCTCGATCTCGCTCGGGAGCGCGCCGTCGTCCTGCAGGAAGAACTATTGAGTCTGATCGCCCAGGAACAAAACGCACGCATGTACGTTCTTTCCGTCGTTGCCGCGATTTTCCTTCCGCTGACGTTTGTCACGGGTCTCTTGGGAATGAACGTTGGCGGCCTGCCCGGGTTGGAAAGCCCGGTGGGCTTCGCCTGGTCCATTGTCATTATGATCGTCACCGGAATTTGCCTGTCGCTGTTCTTTCGCTGGAAGAAATGGCTTTGACACGGTCGCGATGCGCGCCGATTTCGGCATGAACCAATGCACGCCTTCCTCCCGACATGCATTATTTCCCTTGTTGCTTTTGGCCTCCCTGGCCAGAGGTGAGCTGCGAGTAGAAGGCGTCAGCGATGAGATCGCTCGCAATGTACAAAACTACGTGGCCCTCGCAAGCGAGCCCTGTGATGCCGAGACCTGGTTGGTACGGCGGCGCTTTCGAGCAATTGAGACCGAGGCCAGGTCGGCGCTGGAGCCTTTTGGCTACTACGATCCAACAATTGAAAAGACACTCGCGCTGGACGAAAAGTGCTGGCGGGCGACCCTCCGTATCGATGCCGGCAAGCCCGTCGTCCTGCGCAATATCGATGTCTCGATTGCGACACCACCGGAGGGAACGACGGACTTCTATGACATAGAGTCGTCGAGCCCCCTTGTTGCCGGCACCCCGCTACGACACGCCGATTACGAAACACTCAAAGAGTCGCTGCAAGTCCGTGCCGCGGAACGTGGCTATGCCGACGCCAGTTTTACCCGCAACATAATCGACGTCTGGCCCGATGAACGCGCCGCCGATATTTCGCTCGAGTATGAAAGCGGGCCACGTTACGATTTTGGTGAGATCCGGATTGAAGATAATTTCCTCGAGGACAGCCTGGTACGTGCGTTTTCTCGAATTCGATACCGGGATGCCTTTCGACAGCCGCTTGCTCAACCAGGCGTACGGCGACCTTTCCCTCAGCGGCTATTTTTCGCGGATCGAGCTGCTGCCCGTTTATGAAGAAGCCTCGAACCAAAAAATCCCGATTCGAGTGCTATTGGAGCCTGCCGATCGCATTGAATACACGATCGGCGCCGGCTTTTCGACGGATACGGGACCGAGGTTTCGCGCCGGTTTTGAAAATCGACGCCTCAATTCGAAGGGACATCGTTTCAAGAGCAACATCGGCGTATCGCCGGTCATCCAGGCTATTACCGCCGAGCACCGACGGCCGATGGCGGATCCCCGGACCGAATGGCTAAGCTATACCGCCGCACTGACCCGTGAAGACAGCACCACCTTCAATAGTGATACGGCACGTGTCGGATTCCGTCTCTCGAAACGCATAAGCAGCAACTGGTTGCGAACGCTCTCGACCGATTTTAGCTACGAGCGATTCGACGTTGGCGCGGAATCGAGTCGGACTCGACTGACGCTGCCGGGCGTGTCATTCGACCACAAACGCGCGGATCGCGATATTTTCCCAACGCGCGGCCGCAGGCTGACAGTGGATTTTCGCGGTACCGGCGAGTTCCTTGGCTCGGATACCTCGTTTCTGCAAGCAGTGGCCAACGGGCGCCTGGTTCGATCAATATCCAGCAAGAGCCGCCTGTTGGCACGAGCGACGATCGGTGTCACTGCGAAATCTGAATTTGACGAACTTCCACCGTCCGTCCGATTCTTCGCCGGCGGTGACGAGTCTGTTCGCGGTTTCGGTTTTCAATCGCTCGGGCCCAGAGACGATCTGGGAAACGTCATCGGCGGCAGCAACCTGCTGGTCGCGAGCATCGAGTATGAGCACTTGCTGCGTGGCAATTTCTATGGCGCCGTATTCCTGGATGCAGGAAACGCCTTCGATAATCTTGATTTTGATGCTGCCGTGGGCGCCGGCTTTGGCGTGAAGTGGTTTTCTCCGGTGGGACCGCTGCGTTTCTACCTGGCACACCCGCTTAACAAGTCCGATCGCAATGTACGTTTGCACGTCAGGCTGGGAGCAGACTTGTGATCGGGCGCCTGTTGCGCTGGACGGGCGGCACTATCGTCGGCATTTTCGTGCTGCTCTCTATTTCCGTCGCCTGGCTCGTTACCACGGAAAGCGGCGCGCGCTGGCTGCTCGCGATCGCATCACCAAGGCTCCCCGCGGCGCTGCAAATCGAAGCAGTGAACGGCTCGCTGATACGAGGCCTCAACTTTCGTAACGTGAGCTGGAATGACACAAGCGCAAAGGTAGCCGTCGCGGAGCTTGATACCCGGTTTGAGTTGATGCCGGTATTCAGGCGAATGTTTCGGATTAACAGTCTCGATCTGCGTGACGTTGAAATTTCGATCAGTGATGCGCCCGTGAGTGGTACAGATAGCGAGCCGTTCAGCATCGATCTGCCACTGACGTTGCAAATAGTCAGCGCGTCGATCAGAAACGCGCGCATCGCAACAACTGACCGTTCGTTCGATATTGAGCAGGTCCGCATCAGCGGACAGCTGGCCGGATCGACACTGGAACTCGAGCGCTTCGATCTTGAAAGCAAGCTAGCCGATTTCAGCGTCGCGGGCGACGCAGACCTCAGCGGGGAGTTCGCGGCTGACGCAACTGCCGCATGGGAGCTTCGCCTCCCGGAGCAACCGGTCTTGTCCGGCATTCTCAAGCTGCGCGGCGATGCATCAGGATACGACGTTCAGCACGACCTCGACGCGCCTTACGAAATCCAGACGATTGGTACCCTGGCGCTGGTCGACACCGGGCTGTCCGTCGATCTCTCCAACACGTGGCGCCTGATTCGGATCGAGCGCGGCGACGCAGCGGTCGTCGAGGCCAGCAGCGGGAAGCTGCGCATCGTCGGCCCGACAGCCAATCTCAACTTTGACGGCGCCACGACGCTCCGCTCCGGCGATATTCCTGCTATTGCGATTGAAACGCGGGGAAGTTTTGTCGGCGACCGTATCGATTTCGAGTCGCTGACGGTGGCAAACGACTGGGCACGACTGTTTGCGAACGGCGAACTGCTGCTGTCACCGGAGCCCAGCTGGCGTTTCGACGTCGAGCTTACCGACGTCGAGCCGGCCGTCGCCGACGATCGCCTGAGCGGCAAACTCGCGATCATCGGTAACACATCGGGCCGCCTTGCAGACGCAAAACCACTGCTCGATTTCGACATTCGCCGAATTTCCGGCGACCTTAACGGCTATACGGTTGATGGCAAAGGCAAACTGTCTTACGCCAGGGAACAGCTGACGTTCGACGGGGCCGTGGTCCGCGTCGGCGATAATCGCGTGGACTTTGACGGCTCCTGGGGAAGGCGCCTCGAAGTTAACGCCAAGGCGAGGTTCTCCGATCTCAGTCAGTTTGGCCTCGGCGTCGCCGGCCGTATTAACGGCGACGTTCGACTGGCGTCTGATCTAAAGACGTTCCAGGCGACCGGCGATGTCAGCGCTGCGGGTCTCGCCTGGGGCGATTACGTTGTCGACACGCTGGAAGCTGAATTCGACCTGCCTGCCGCGAGCAAGGGCACCGTCAGGCTGCAGGTTTCATCCGCCGAACAGGGCACCGTCAGCACTGAAATCGATGGTCAATTTGAGAATCGGCAATGGAACGGTTCGGTCCGGAAGCTTGTCGTGCTTCGTGAACCCGTTGGCGAGTGGGCCTTGCGCGAGGCAGCCGATATTGTCGCTGTCGCAGTCGCACCTCAAGCTGGCGAAGCTGTGTCTCGCCAAGCCCTCCATTGACGGACTCGTTTGCGCGCGATCGACTACGACTTTTCCGGGCCGCTGCAATTCGAATCCTCCATCGACGCTCTGCCGCTATCCGCCCTTGCCTCCGAAACCTGCCGGAGGGTGACATCCATTCTGGGAGTGATCAATGCAGCGGCAAGTGGCACGTTCGCGAACCGGCGGTTGGACGCAATTGCCAGCTTGCGGATCGACGGGCTTGGCCTGGTTGCATCCTTCGAGGGCGACGAGGTCTCGGCCAGGTTTGAGAAAGCGTCGGCGATTGCCACGATTGTCGACAATAGGCTTATCGGTGAATTTGAGTTTCGGCTTGACAAGACGTTGACCATGCCGCCGGGAGCGTCGAGATTGCCGATCTGTCTGATCCGCGTTCCGACCTGCTCGGCGAGGCCAACCTGGAGTTCAACGACCTCGACACTGGCCTCGTTTTTTGTTCCCGGATCTTATCGAGCCAACAGGAAAGATTTTCGGGCGCATCGGATGCAGGTGGTGACCTGATGGCACCTGAAATCGTCGGCGAGGTCGGATTGAGCAATGGCTCGGTCGACATTCGGCGCGCCGGTATCTCGGTCACGGAAATCGAACTCCTGCTTCGCCAAAGCAAGGCGGGTGAAGTGGCGCTGAAAGGGCCGGGCCAAATCCGGAGACGGCTACCTCGGCATCAGCGGCAAGACTGAAATCGGCGCAAACACCGGAATTCGCAGCGAGATACGTCTCGACGGTGAGGGATTTCGAGCTGATACACCTGCCCGACTGGCGGATCACCACCTCGCCCGCCATCGCCGTAGTGTTCGACGAGCGTGCGACACGCATCAGCGGGGAGTTGAGCATCCCTGAGGCCAGTATCACGATCAAATCGATTCCGGAGACTACCGAAAAACCGTCGCCGGACGTGGTGGTGCATCGTGGCGGCGAAGCAGCAGCAAAGCCAGGACGTATGTTGTTCGTCGACGTAAGCACAAATCTTGGCAGTGCAGTTTCTTTCTCCGGATTCGGGCTGACGACGGGACTTGACGGCTCTGTTCGCATAACAGGGGCCAGCGATTCTCCGTACCAGGGCTTTGGGCGCGTCGTTCTTCGGGAAGGCCGCTACAAGGCGTACGGCCAGAATCTCGAGATCGAGAGCGGTGAACTGGTTTTCAACGGCCCTCTGGGCAATCCCGCGTTGAATGTGCGCGCGACCCGGACCGCCACCGACAAGACGGTCGCGGGTATTCACCTGACCGGAACACCCGCGTCGCTCAGGTCCGAGGTTTACAGCGAGCCTCCGTTGGCTGATGCGGAGGCGCTTTCCTACCTGTTGACCGGTCGGCCGCTGACCGGCGCTAACGCCGAGGAAGGCGACATGCTGAGCCAGGCCGCGTTCGCTCTTGGGCTGACGACGGCCGGCAGCGTCGCTTCCCGAGTTCGTAATGAACTGGGGCTCGAAACACTAGGCGTCAAGGGGGACGCCACCAACCGACAGTTTTTCGCGGGAAAGCGACTCGGCGATCGCCTGTTCGTTGAGTACGCCTACGGTGTGGTAGATAGCCTCGGCACGCTGCTGCTCCGCTACCAGCTAAGTCGTCGCCTGACGGTCGAATCACGCTCGGGTTCGCTGCGCACCGTTGACATCGTCTACAGCGTGAAGAGACCGTAGCCGCAACAAATATAAGTGCAAGCTACTGACCCTTGTCGCTGTCAACGCATACCGCATCGCAGGGGTTTGAAGAGGCCATCCAGCAGCAACCCGCCGATGAATAGATCCACGCTGTTGCTCACAAACTGCTGAACAACACCCCGAGAATCGCCAGCGGTACCAAGACGCGGATCATCCAGAGCCACACGGTGAATAACAATGGACTGCCGAACGACAGGTCCTCTGCAAGCACGCGAGGCTTGACCAGCCAACCCACGAAAACGGCCATCAGGATGCCGCCTAAAGGCATCAGCAGGTTGGCGGTGAAATAGTCGATCAGGGCGAAGATATTCATTTCCGCGAACGGCCGAATCGCACTCAGTGGCGTGAAATCAGACCAAATGTTGAATGAGAATACCGTTGCGAGCCCGATTGCCCAGGCAAGAAAACCAAACACAATGCAGCCGGTGCGACGGCGCATGCCCCACTTTCCTTCAGCATAGGCAACGATGGGCGCGATGATCGCGATAATCGACGTCACCGCTGCAAATGCCAGCAACAGGAAAAACAATGCGCCGAACACAGCGCCGCCACTCATGCCGACGAACGCGGCGGGCAGGGTGCGAAAAATAAGGCCCGGACCAGAAGCGGGATCGAGACCGTTGGCGAACACCAGCGGGAAGATCATCAGGCCTGCCAGGAGCGCAACCAGGGTATCCGCACTTGCGATAATGAGCGCCGATTTCGTTAGCGATACACCTTTGGGCACGTACGACCCGTAGGTCATGATCAATCCCATCGCAACGCTTATCGAAAAGAACGACTGGCCAATGGCGGTCAGGACAGCGGTACCATCGATCTTGCTGAAGTCTGTGCTAAAGAGGAAATCAACGCCTGCACCGAAGTCTCCCTCAACCGCCGCATAGCCGATCATCACGATAAGCATGACGAATAGCGCGGGCATAAGAATGGTCACCGCGCGCTCGATCCCGTCACGCAGACCTCGACTAACAATGAACAACGCGATCGTGATAAACACCGTGTGCCAAGCAGCCATCGCCAGCGGGTTTGCGAGCAACTCGTCGAACTGCTGCGCGACGGTCGCAGGGTCTGCTCCGCCGAAACCACTACCCGCTTTAAAAATGTAGGCCAGCGTCCAGCCGGCGATCACGCTGTAGTAGGTTGCGATGAGGTAGCCGACGAGCATGCCCATCCAGCCGACGATGAACCACGCCCGGGAACGACCCGCCTTTTCCGCGACAATCTGCATCGCAACCGGCGGACTATGGCCGCCGCGCCGCCCAATCCAGAGCTCCGCGATCAGAATCGGAACGGCGACAAAGATCACGCTGGCTAGATACACGAGAACGAATGCGCCGCCTCCGTTGACTCCCACGACAAACGGAAATTTCCAGATATTGCCCAGCCCAACCGCTGCGCCGACCGCGGCGAGGATGAATGTGAACCCGGAAGACCAGGTCTGATTCTGTTCGTTGGATGTCGTTAAGGTCATTTGTCCGATTCCGTATGGTTGCCGAATTGTAAGCCACGAGCGCCGCAAGGGCGCATGAAATATAGCTTTTTCTGATTTTGGTGGCTAAAGATCCGCGCCTGCCTACCGATACAACTAACTCTGGTTTTGTAAAACGGCGTCAGGTGCCGGGCTATGTTGCGACAATTAAAAGGGGCTCTGGCCAAGAATACCCGGGCAGGCATTGCGCTGGATGGCGCAACTGCGGGCCTCGCGCGTGTCCGGAGGCTGAATGACGGGCGCATGAGCCTCGCGGTCCGCGTGCTTGTGGCCGATGGCGCTGCCGGCGGCTGGCCAGATCATGCTGCGTCACACGCGGACGACATTAACCTGCAGCAAACGCCGGTGTCCGCCGTGCTGGGCGCCAAAGCCTACCAGCTTCAACTCCTGGAAATGCCCAATGTTCCAGCCGATGAGCTGCTTGCCGCGGTGCGTTGGCGCCTGAAAGACCTGATCAATTTCCCGGTCGAAGAAGCCGTCGTTGAGCTGCTCGAAATGCCGCCGCATTCCAACCCCGGAGCCCCGCACACCGCGTACGCCGTGGTGACTCGGCGCGAAGAGGTTCTGCAACAGATCGAACTCATGAAGCAGGCAGACCTGCGAATGGATGTCATCGATATTCCCGAGCTCTGCATCCGCAACATCGCCGTTTTGCTACCGCAGGACGCCGATGGCCTGGCGTTCCTGCACTTTACCGAAAACTGTGGCTACCTGACGATTACGCGCGAAGGCGTCTTGCACCTCACACGTCATCTCGACACCGGCAGACGCGCGCTCGCCGCGGCAGCAACCGACGATTTCACATTGCAAGAGCTTATCGGTGGCATCGCCCTCGAAATACAGCGCTCGCTCGATTACTACGAGAGCCATTACGATTATCGGCCCGTTACGCATATTGCGCTGGGCCCCGGCACGGGTCTCGACGCCCTGCCTGTCACGTTGACGGAGCACCTGGGCGTGACCGTGCAGAGCATCGACTTGCAGGACCTGTTCAGCCTGGAGGACGAAATATCGCCCGAAGAACAGGGCGGATGCCTGCTTGCGGTGGGCGCCGCGCTTCGCACGGACCAGCCGGCCCGAGACGGTGCGGCGTCATGAACCAGCAAATCAACCTGTATCACGCGCAGTTCCGGCCACAGATGCGAATGTTTCCCGCGTGGTTCATGCTGCAGGCAACCGCGATTGTTGTGCTCGGCATGTTACTGACCTACGTCTTTGCCCAGCAACGCATCGACGGCGTCGAGCAAGAGATTACGGTCGTCGCCCGGCAGGAATCGGTCGTGCTGGAGCGCCTGCAGAATATCGGGCCATTGATCAACGCGGTGACGGGCGAAACCAACTGGTCCGAGCAACTCGACGACAGCTTGCGAATGCTGGCTGAACGACAGGCCGTGCTTAACCTCATCCAGGGGTCAACACTCGGTGATACGAAAGGATTTTCACGCCACCTGCGTGCTTTGTCCCGTCAGGACCTCGACGGGCTCTGGCTGACACACATTGCGCTCTCCGCCATGGGCGACAAGACGCGGCTGGAAGGTCGGTCCATACGCGCCGAGCTGATTCCGTTGTACGTACAGGGCCTCGCTTCTGAAGCGCCTTTTGCAGAGCAGCGCTTTCATCATTTCCAGATCGACAACCCGGTGGATGACGAAGAGACCGCACTGTCGTTCTCGATGGACAGCGACGTTCTGCTCACCGCCGATGCGAGGGATTCGCGTTGAAATACATCGACGAAATCAACGCCTCCATGGCACCAATCGTCGCAAAGATCGACGCGTTCTCCGTGCGCGAAAGGTTGCTGGTCCTCATCACGACATTGGTCTTGATCGGCGCTCTGTGGCACACGCTTTTCATGCAGCCGCTGGAGCAGCGCGCGGCACAGTCCCGCGCCGAACTCATCGAGCTTGAACAGCGCATAGCGGCGGGCAACCAAAACCTGGAAGACCAAATATTGCAGCTGGCCGGCGGTGGCGATGAGCAGCGGTCGCGAATCGCGTCACTACGCCGACGAATTGATGAGATCAATGCAACGCTGGGCAACCATGCCGCCGAACTGATCGATCCTGCAGAAATGGCGCAAGTCCTCGAGGGCGTTCTAAAAGAACAGTCGCGACTGACCCTGGTACGTATCCGCAATACCACGCCGGACTCACTGTCTGCGGATGAAGAAACGGACGCCGTAACCTTCTATCGGCACGGCCTCGAAATCGAAGTCGAGGGCAGCTATGCCGCGTGCCTTGAGTACCTGAACGCAATCGAAGCGCTGCCCTGGCGATTGTACTGGCAGGTCCTTGAGCTCGACGTCATCGACTACCCGCGCAACCGTATCCGTATCGAGGTAGGCACGCTGAGTCTTGATGAGGAATGGATCGGTGCGTAAACCAGCGACACATTTGGCAGCAATCGCGTTGATGCTGATCTCGGCCTCGAGTCTATGCCTTGCAGACGAACCGGTTCGCGATCCGACACGCCCGTACACGGCCGCCGAGCACAGCACGGCCTCCTCCCCCCGTTTCGTTGTCAACGCAATCATCGTCTCTGCCGAGCGACGTGTTGCGATAGTCAACGGCCGGCGTGTCAGTGTCGGCGGCTCGTTGGGCGGGGCCACGGTTATAGCGATCGAAAAAGACCAACTGATCCTTGAAATAGGCGGCAAGCGCATTACGGCAGGGTTGAACGAAGGAGCGATGCGCCGATGAAGATCACCGGAGAGAACAACTCATGTTGAAAATCATTCTGGACAGTCAGCAGTGCACTGCTCATTTTGAGCGGCTGCGACGCCATGATGCCGACGCGCGATTCCTCACTCGCCAGAGGTGAGCAAACGCGTAATGGCATTGAATCGGCGTTGGAGGATGCCTCCAAGAGCCCGCCGGCACGTACGGTCGTTCCGCCACCCGCAGAAGCATTGCCTGTTGTCGCGAAGGAAGTCGAAGCCTACGTTTCAACCTGAATAGTGAAGATACGCCGGCGCAGGCATTCTTCATGGCGCTTGTCGATCAGACTCAGCACAACATCGTCGTGCATCCGGAGGTGACCGGCAGTATCTCGCTGATGCTGCAGAACGTGACCGTCGAGGAAGTTCTGGATGTGGTCAGCGAAGTCTATGGTTACAACTACCGTAAGAGTGCCGCCGGCTACATCGTGTTTCCCGCGACACTGCAAAGTCGAATCTTCCAGATCAACTATCTCAACCTGCAGCGCTCGGGCGTCTCGCGAACGCGGGTGAGCTCCGGCCAGGTTAGCGAATCCAGGCAAGCGGCCGTAGCAACCAGAGCAACCTGGGCAACGGCGTGGTTAGTGCTCAAGCTGGCAATGATTCGCGGGATAAACAGGAGATCAGCGGCTCTGGCATCGAGACGAACTACGTGGCCGATTTCTGGGCGGAGCTCCAGGAAACGCTCGAGCAAATGATCGGTGACGCCGAGGGACACCAGGTTGTTGTGAACTCACAGACCGGCGTTATCGTCGTGCGAGCCTTGCCGGAAAAGCTCCGCAGCATCAGTGACTATCTTGATGCCATCCAGGACATCGCACAGCGCCAGGTCGTGCTGGAAGCGAAGATCGTCGAGGTGCAGCTCAGTGACGGATTCCGCTCGGGTATCAACTGGGTCGCCGTCTCGCAAAACAGCAGCGGCGATACGTTCACGTTTGGCCAGCAGGCACCACCGCACGGCTATACCGGCGACCCCCAGGATCTTGGCGGCGCGCCCGTAACCGTCCAGCCGGGTAATCCGATCACAGGATTTGCCACGTCTACGCTGGGCGGCGCATTTACGATGGCTTTCGATATCGGCGACTTCAATGCGTTCCTCGAACTGCTCGAGCAGCAGGGCGAGACGCGCGTGTTGTCGAGCCCTCGCGTGTCGACGCTGAATAATCAGAAGGCCGTGATAAAGGCAGGCACGGATGAGTTCTTCGTCACCGACGTCACCAGCAATACGGTAACAGGCACGTCTTCAACGACATCGAGAAACGTCGAACTGACGCCGTTTTTCTCGGGTATCGCACTGGATGTAACGCCGCAGATCAGCGCGGACGGCGAAGTAACCCTGCATATTCATCCAACGGTCAGCGAGGTTACCGATCAGGAGAAGGATCTGACGGTCTCGGGTGAGACCGACACCTTGCCGCTCGCCTTCAGCCAGATACGCGAGTCGGACAGCATCGTCAAAGCCCGCAGCGGACAGATCATCGTCATTGGCGGCCTGATGCGCAATTCAATGACCGACGAGAACTTCGGGACGCCGGGACTCAGCAAGATTCCGGGTATCGGTAACCTGTTCAAGAGCCGGCGATCCGTTGAACGCAAGACCGAACTCGTCATCCTGCTTAAGCCCATCGTCATCGATGGCGACGATGCCTGGACGCGGATGGCCGACGAGTCGTTGCAGCGCATCAAACGGGATTCCGGGCACTAGAGCCCGCGCCGAGCCACGATGAGTACATCAAGCGCAACCGTGTCCAAACTGGTCCGCCGCAAAAAAATGCGGCTAGGCGAGCTGTTGCTGGACGCGGACGCCATTACGCAGGAGCAACTGGACCAGGCACTGGCCCTGCAAAAACGCAGCGGGCACAAGCTTGGCCGAGCGTTGACTGAAGTTGGCGCTATTGATGAGGCCGACCTCTACCTTTTCCTGGCCAAACGCCTCGAGATCGACTACCTGGAACTTGCCAACATCAAGCTGCAGTCCGAAATCGTTAAACTCCTGCCTGAAGTCCAGGCGCGCAGGCTGCGCGCGCTGGTACTCAAGCGCGACAAGGACGGTCTGCTTGTGGGAATGGCAGATCCAACCGACATCTTTGCGCATGACGAACTCAGCCGGCTGCTCGGCAAATCCGTAAAAATCGCGCTGGTTAATGAGACCGAGTTGCTGCGCACGATCGACATCACGTATCGGCGCACGGACGAGATCAACGCGCTCGCTGCGGAAGTGAAGGAAGAACTCGGCGAAGCGCGCATCGATATCGATCAGCTCACTGCGGACGAGGATTCCGCCGAAGCGCCCGTTATCAAGTTGTTGCAGTCGATGTTTCGAGATGCGGTGCAGGTCAGCGCATCCGATATCCACATCGAACCAGACGAATTCGTGCTGCGTATTCGCCAGCGTGTGGATGGTGTGCTGCAGGAACACGTTATCGATGGGCGCGGCGTCGCCGGCGCGCTGGTCACTCGACTGAAACTCATGAGTGGACTCGATATCTCCGAGAAACGACTCCCGCAGGATGGGCGATTCTCGATTCGCGTCAACGAAACCACGCTGGATATTCGCGTCTCCACTCTGCCTGTTCAATTCGGCGAATCGATCGTACTCCGGCTGCTGGATCACTCCGCGAATCTGTTGAGCCTGGAAAAGCTGGGTATGCCGCCACATTTGCTGGCGCGCTTCTACCGTTTGATCGAGCGCCCGTCCGGCATGGTCCTCGTAACGGGGCCCACCGGAAGCGGCAAGACCACCACGCTTTATTCCGCGCTGAACTACGTGAACAAGCCTTCGACCAAGATCATCACGGTTGAAGATCCTGTGGAATACCGGCTGCCCCGTATCAACCAGGTCCAGGTACATACACGCATTGGCCTCGATTTTGGACGCGTGCTGCGAACCGCGTTGCGCCAGGACCCGGACATTATCCTCGTGGGCGAGATGCGAGACCGCGAGACCGTCGATATCGGGTTGCGCGCGGCGATGACGGGACACCTGGTTTTCTCGACGCTGCATACCGTCAGCGCCGTTGCGACTGCTAACCGGCTGTTGGACATGGGCGCGCCGGGCTACCTTATTGGCGCGGCGTTGCAGGGTATCGTTGCGCAAAGACTCGTAAGGCGAGTGTGTGAGAGTTGCGCCGAACCTGTCGAGCTTTCGCCCGGACAGACGGCGTGGTTAAAGGCACAACTCGGTAGCAAGCGTGCCGGCAACGCCAGCTTCGTGCACGGGCGCGGCTGTAACTACTGTCAACTGACGGGATACCGTGGGCGTATCGGCGTCTACGAGCTTCTGGAAATGGATGGCGGCCTCACCGACGCCATGCGGCGTGAGGACCTGAGCGCTTTTGTCGCGCTCGCCGCAAAGAAAAAGAGCTACGTACCCCTGGTCAACTGCGCGCTGGAGTATGCGACGTCCGGCGTTACGTCGCTCGACGAAGTGCTGCGCGTAGCCGGCGGCCTGGATGCCGAAGCCGACACCGAGATTGGTAACGGCGAAAACCAGAGCGTGGTCGCCGATGACTGAATTTGCCTACAAAGGACGGTCGGCCAACGGCGCGCTGGTTACGGGCAAGCTTGACGGCAAAACCGCCGATGCCGTGGCCGGCCGGCTCGTGAGTATCGGTATAACGCCCGTGGAAATTCGCGACCTGGCTAATGCCACCAGCATCACACTCGCAGACCTGACCAGGCGGTTAGGGGGTGGACAACCAACAACCAAGGACCTGGTCTTGTTCTGCCGCCAGATGCACACCATTACACGCACGGGATTGCCACTCTTGAAAGGCCTGAGTGGCCTGATGGAAACCACACATAACGACGTTTTGAAAGAGGCGCTGATCGATGTGATCGCGAACCTGGAGTCAGGCCGCGAACTCGCGCAATCCATGAAAGGGCATCCGAAAATATTCTCTGCCCTGTTCATCAACCTGGTCGAGATTGGTGAGGCCACCGGAACACTGGATGTTGCTTTTCAACGGCTCTACGAATACCTGAGCATGGACCAGGAGGTCCGCGACCGCGTCAAGTCTGCCGTGCGTTACCCGATTGTCGTCTTGATCGCGGTTGCCATCGCACTATCGATTATTACGGTTTTCGTTATCCCCAATTTTGCCCCCATCTTCCGTGCCCTCGGAGACGACATACCGATGCCCACTCGCATAATCATGGGTGTCTCCGATATCGCGATTAACTACTGGCCGTTCATAATCGGCGCCGTCGTGGTACTGACGGTAGCGTTTTCGCACTACATCAAGACTGAAACCGGCAGGCTGCGCTGGGACAGATTAAGACTCCGACTGCCCGTTATCGGAATCATTGTCCATAACGCCGCGATGTCGCGAATCACGCGGTCACTCTCGATATCCATTAGCGCTGGGCTACCGATCAACCAGACCCTGCGGACTGTCTCGGCATCTATCGGCAACATGTGGCTGGGTAAGAAAATGGCCTCGCTCAGCGCAGATATAGAGCGCGGCGAGTCACTATCGAGGACGGCGGCAGACAGCGCCCTGTTTACTCCCTTGATTCTGCAGATGATCGCGTTGGGAGAAGAGACCGGGGCACTGCCCGAGCTCCTTGATGAGTCATCGGACTATTACAAGCGGGAAGTCGACTACGACCTCGAAAATCTCAGCGCGGCACTGGAACCCATCCTGATCGTCACGGTAGGCGCCGTGGTGCTGGTACTGGCGCTAGGCGTGTTCCTGCCCATGTGGGACATGGTCGCGCGGGCAAAGGCGGGCTGAACATGAGCGCCGGTAAATTCATAGGTGCCCTGGGCCGCAACCTGATGGCCGGATTTTCGCTGCTGGAATTGATCGTAGTCATTGCCTTGATCAGCACGCTTATCGCCGTCGCCGTGACCCGCCTGCTGCCGTATATCGACGAGGCCGAGCGCGTTGCCGTGCTCAGGGTCGAGGGCCAACTACGCAGCACACTCATGATGGAGGCCGCGCAACGCATTGTACGCGGCCAATCGGCAAGCCTCTCGGACCTCGAGGGCACAAATCCGGTCAAGTTTTTGCTGGAACCGCCGAAAAACTATGTAGGCGAGCGGCTGCAGCGAGAAATCGAGCAGGCGCCGACGCGGCGCTGGTATTACGAGCAGGACGGGCACCGGCTGGTTTATCGGCTCGGGAAGCCTTTCGGTTTCCCGGCCCACGATGAGTCGGTAGAAGACCCGGCTTTTGAGGTACGAGTCGCTTTTGCCGATACCAACGGCAACGGCGTTTTCGAGGCGCAGCGTGAAGAGCTGTATGGCGTGCGCCTGCAACGAGTGGCCGGTGCGAGATGGCTTTCCGGAGAAACACGGGAAGCACATTGACACCGCGTTAAGGAATTCTGGCAGTTTCGCCAGTGAATTTGTAGCAAATGGAAAATATGAGGATGGACCAATGAAGATGGAAAAACAGAAGGGCTTTACGCTGATCGAGCTGGTCGTCGTTATCGCGCTGCTCGGCATTCTCGCCGCGTTCGCGATACCCCGTTTTGCTTCTCTGGAAAGAGAGGCACGTTCGGCCGTAACACAAGGTTTGTCGGGCAGTGTCCGCAGTGCCGCAGCAATGGCGCATGGACTGAATCTCGCCACGGGGCTGACAGCGGTAGACATGGAAGGCAATACCATCGATATCGTCTTTGGCTACCCGGACGCAGAAACGATTCCGTTGACACTCGCCGATTCAACCGGCTTTACGGTATCTGATGACGGTACGACGGCAACTTTCGTGAAAGTCGGAACAACGGCTAACTGCACGGTCACTTATAGCGAAGCAACGGCAACCAACCCGCCGGCGATCGTTGCTACGACCACGGGCTGCTGATGTTCGCCGCATATGCCGGGTAGCGGGGTCATCGCGGCCTCCTGCCCGGTAAGCGGCGGCTGAATGTTCATGCCGGATGGAACCGGCCGCAGTGCGGATCTTGTATCAAGCAGGAAGAACGCTATGTGTGCATTTGAAAAACAAAGACAGCGTGGATTCACGCTGATTGAACTCGTTGTGGTTATCGCCTTGCTCGCAATCCTGGCCGCGTTCGCAATTCCGCGCTACGCCGGACTCGAGAGAGAGGCCCGCAGTGCGGCAATCCTCGGCGTCTCGGGCAGCATACGCAGCGGCACGGCCCTCGTTCACGGGCTTTGGTTATCGCAGGGTATCGATCCAGTCGTGATGGAAGGCAATGCCATCAACCTGACGGAAGGCTATCCGGATGCCACCGACATTTCGGCAACGCTTGCCGACCTGACGGGCTTCACAGTTACCGTCAACGGCGGCGGCAATCAGGCGATATTCTCGAAAATCGGCCTTACCAACTGTGAAGTCGTCTATAACGACGCAATTGCAGGCAGCGCACCGGTGATCAGTGTAGACACCAGCGGGTGCTGAATCATGCGCCGGCAATCAGCGCTCTCGCCACGATCCCGAAATGGATGCGGCAGCCCCGGTCTGCATCGCGGCTACACGATCGTGGAGCTCGTACTCGTCATGGTGATTATCGGGATTCTCGGCGCAGTTGCCGGACCGCGCTTTTTTGACAATTCCGCATTCGATGAGCGCGCCTATCTCGATGAGCTCGCCAGTTCTCTTCGTTACGCACAAAAAATTTCTGTCGCAAGCGGTTGTCGCGTTCGCGCCGACATAGCCGCCGGCAGCTATACATTGACTCAACAGGCACCGCAGGCAGGTCACTGCGACCCGGCTGACGCCAGTTTTCCGCTGCCGGTATTGTTGTCGACTGGCCAGACGATGAACGGCTCAGCGCCTGCCGGTGTCGTAACCGCACCGGCCATCACGCTTATCTACGATGCGCTGGGTCGCACCAACCTGGTATCTAACCAGGTGTTAACCATAGGCCCGCGCACGATACTGATACAGGCCGACAGCGGGCTGGTCACGACGCCATGAGCTTCTCGTCGAAACCGCAAAGCGGCGTGACGCTGGTTGAACTGCTGGTGTCGATCGTGATCGTATCGATCGCCGCGAGCGGCGTGCTCGGTGTGCTCTCGATGACCACGGCGGCAAGCGCCGACCCGATGATTCGCCACCAGGCCGCCGCGATCGCTGAAGCGTATCTCGAAGAGATCATGCTGAAACCGGTCGCGGATCCGGATGGCGTTGACGGCGAGGCTGCGCGCGCCGATTACGACGATCTTGACGACTATGACGGACTTGCAGACGCCGGTGCGCGAGACCAGTTCGGTGCATCGATTGCGGGGCTCGCCAATTATAACGTGACCGTCTCTGTTGCACCCAGCAGCGGACTGCCTTCTGTGCCCGCTGCCGACGCGCTGCGTATCGACGTCGTCGTCAGCCATACGGCCGATATCAATTTCGTGCTGAGTAGCTACCGTACCCGGTTGTAATGCGATGAAAATTAACCACACACCCGGATTTACGCTGATCGAACTCGTCATCACGATCGCGCTAAGCACTATTGTTGTCGGTTTCATGGCCATCTTCATCGCGGGACCGGTCGACGCTTACACGGACCAGGCGAGGCGCGCCGAACTGGTTGACCTGGCGGAGAACTCGCTGCGCCGTATCGCCCGTGACATCCGGCGCGCGCTGCCAAACAGCGTACGCCTGAACTCGGCTGGAAGTGTTGTCGCGCTGGAACTAATAAATACCGTCGATGGCGCGCGTTATCGAGATCGGCCGCCGCCAGGCAATCCGTCGAAGCGGCTGCGATTTACGGCAGCTGACGACGCCTTCAACAGCATCGGGGGTTTTCGCAACATCGCGCAACCATTTTCGTCGAATACTCACTATCTTTCCATCTACAACGTCGGCGTACCTGGGGCCGATGCCTACGAACTCGCAAATGTCATCACGCCACCCGGAACACAGATCGACATCGACGCGGATACGACTCCGGGCGAGGACAACGTGCGGCTTTCCCCCGCGTTCAAGTTCGAATTCGCTTCGCCCGGACAGCGCGTGTTCCTGGTCGACGGCCCGGTTACCTATTTGTGCGATGGCTCGGCCGGTACGCTGGTGCGTTACGCTAATTACGCCATTACATTCGATCAAGCGGACCGGAATAGCGCCGCAGAACTCTTGGGCGCCGGCGCGAATACAACGTTGATCGCGAACAGGGTCAGCAATTGCAGTATGAACTACGCCCCGGGTACCGCGCAGCGCGCAGGCCTCGTTTCCATCGCGCTCGCCGTGACGGACACCGGCGAGACGGTGTCGTTATTGCACCAGATCCATGTGGATAACGTCCCATGAGCCGCAGGAAGTTACAGAATGGTTTTTCGCTCGTGCCCGCCCTGTTCCTGCTGGTGGTCCTCGCCGCGCTCGGCGTTGTCGCGGTAAGGCTCGCCGGCGTGCAGCATCAGACTGTCGTGCTCGCCATGCAAAGCGGCCGCGCCTATGCCGCGGCGCGATCGGGCGTCGACTGGTCTGCATACCAGGCGCTGGTGAACGGCAGCTGCGCCGCTGCTACACTTAACTTGACTGAGGCCGGGCTTGCCGGTTTTTCGGTCGACACAACTTGCAGTAGCACATCGCACAGCGAGGGACCGAACACGGTGCGCGTGTACGTGATCGATGCATTCGCCTGGTCGGGCAGTTACGGCAACCCTGATTACGTGTCTCGAAGAATTCGCAGCACCGTGACGGACGCATCGTGAGGCCGCCGATGTTTTCCGGGCATATGCCCTCTGTGCTGGTCTGCGTTGCGCTGACATTCATGACCTGTGAGGCGATGGCCCAAGGCTACGAGACCTCTGTTGCGGATGCCTGGCTGAAAGAAGCGGCGCCGAATGAAAACCATGGAAACGACAAGGAACTATCGGCAAAAAACAATCCGACTGACAATTTTCGGGCCCTGTATCGCTTCGATTTTTCGGCACTCCCTGCCAACGCCAATGTGACCCGGGCGGATCTCTGGCTACGTGTGACGGGTGAAGATGATTCGGGCCAGCCTGTAAATATTTACCGTGTCACCGATGCCTGGTCCGAGAATACTGTCACCTGGAATAACACGGGTAACGACTTCGATCCCGCCGTGCACGCATCGTTTGTTCCCGATGATACGGGTTGGGAACGGATTGATATCAGCGGTTTGGTCCAGAGTTGGGTCTGCGGTGAATTCGACAATGACGGACTCATGCTGATACCGACGTCATCCGACAAGGAGTCGAAGTACACCAGTAAAGAGTGGGATCGAGGAAACCGCCGGCCGCGCCTTTATCTCCGAACCTCGGGTACAAACCCTTGCCCGTCGGCGTCACCGCCGCAAGTTGTCGCAGACTATCATCTCGATGACTGCACGCTGGGCTTTGCCGGCAACTCAGTAGTCGATTCGGGCCCCAACGGCCTGGATGGACTGACAGTGGGTGGCCTGGATGTCGAGAACGACGGCCAGCTCTGCAGCGCCGGCAAATTCGACGGCAACTCCGCGTACGTCGCGGTACCCGATTCCGCCGCGCTGGACATGACAGACGGATTCAGCGTCGCCGTCTGGGTACGCCACGACGGCGCCGCTTTGAAAGACTGGGAAGCCATACTGGCAAAAGGCGATAGCGCCTATCGTCTGCACCTCAACGGCGGCTGCGGCATCGCGGACACTTTGCCAGGCAACACCAGGCACGGCATTACGCTGGGACTGAACGGCGGTTGTGCCGGAGCCGATCTTAATAGCAACGTCGTGCCACTGCCCGACACCTGGTATCACGTGGCTGCGACTTACGATCGCTCGATAATGCAGCTCTATATCAACGGCAATCTCGTGAACTCGGCATCCTATACAGCGGCGATTAACGCGAACAATTTCGATCTGTTTATCGGAGAGAACTCGCAACAGCGCAATCGACACTGGTCCGGCGATATCGACGAACTGACTATCTGGGATGGCGCCATTACGCCGCAACAGGTTGTCAGCTCATCGCGACCGCACTCGTCCCTGCACCAATTGTGGTGGTGTCGAATTCGTCATTAGTCACGACAACAATGGCATCAATTGCCTGGACGAGACGCTAAAGATCGACGTCGTAGACAGCATCGCGGGCACGCCGCGTATCGATTACGACGCACAGATTACGCTGGACACACAAACCGGCAGCGGCACATGGACACTCGTCAGCGGCAGCGGCACTCTAATCGATTCCATCGCTGACGACGGTCTCGCTACTTACGATTGGCCGGCGGGAGAAAGCAGCGCCGAGTTCGCACTGAGTTACACGAACGGAACTGCGTCGTTCGACATCGATGCTTACCAGACCAGTGACCCCGCGACGCGCGACGACGACTCCGAGGGGAACATTACGTTTTCGCCCAACGGATTTACGCTAACCGCGAACGCGCTGAGCAATCCGCCTCCAAGCGTTATCGTGCCCTTCTCGACACCGCAGGTTGCGGGCACGGACTTTCCCCTGCATATCGCCGCATTCGGCCAGACGGCGAACGATCCGACCTGCGGAATTATCGAGTCGTACACAGGGCCGAAAAACCTGAAGCTCTGGTTCGACTTTATCAACCCGGTCGCCGGGTCCATTGCGCCGACTATCGACGCCGTGGCTATTCCCGCCGCCGAAGCGACGGCAGCAAACCAGCCGGTCACCTTCACGAACGGCCAGGCGGTAGTAACCGGCAAGTACAAAGACGTCGGCCGAATTCAGATCAACGCAAAGACGATAGCCAGCCTCACCCGGACTTGCCCAACGGCATTCGCGGCGCGACCGCGGGTTTCGTCGTCAAGCCGTATCAGTTGTTCAATATCGAGACCGGGCCGGTAGTCCGAACCCCGCGGCCGCGGATGCAAACGGCTTCGTGCTATCGGATATTGAAGACGCGTCCGGTAATCCGAACCCCGCGGCAGCGGACGCAAACGGCGGCGCATTCGTTGCGGCCGGCGAGCCGTTCTCGGTCACCGTCACTGCCATCGACGCGGAAGGTGATATCACACCGAACTACGGCCAGGAGAGCATCCCGGAGACAGTATTGCTAACGAGCAACCTGGTGGCCCCGGCTGCCGGCGATAACCCGCCGTTAGGCGCGGCAACCGGCTTCGGCGCTTTCAGCGCAGGACAGGCGACAGGCACCAATTTCAACTGGCCCGAAGTCGGCATCATTGCGCTGACGCCCTCCGTGGGCGATGGCGACTATCTCGGCACAGGCAACGTCTCAGGCACTGCGTCCGGAAACGTGGGCCGCTTCTTCGCGCATCACTTCACGACCGCGTTGAACACGCCGACATTCGCGACCAGCTGTTTCGCCGGATCGTTTACCTACATTGGCGAAACATTCGGCTATTCGAACGACCCCGTTATAACGGTGACCGCGAGAGCGCTTGCCGGTGAGCTCACCGAGAACTATGTCGGCGGTTTCTTCAAGATCGACACAGCGACTCTCCCCGACCCGGTTTACACGTCAATACCGGCGACGCTCGACAGCTCGGGCCTGCCTTCAGGCGATCCAAGCGTTGCAGCAACCGGCGCCGGCACGGGCACGTTGACCTTCAGCAGCGGCAGCGGAATGTCCTACACTCGTGGCGCCGAGCAGTCGCCATTTGACGCGGACATCCGTCTCAGTATCGACGTGCTTGATTCCGACGGCGCCGCGGCCAGTAATCCGGTCATTTTCGGCTCGGCCGGCGGCATATTGTTCGACTCGGGCGCAGAAATGCGTTTCGGGCGCGGCGGTTTGCAGAACGGCTATGGTTCCGAGCTGGTTAACCTCGCGCTGCCATTCGGAACCGAGTACTTCGTCGATACAGCGACCGGCTTCGTACCGAATATCGACGACAGCTGTACTGCGCCGGTCAGCATGTCGTTCGGCGCATTCACTGATAATCTTGCCGCTGGAGAAACCTGCGTGCTGGATACGGGCGCGCCTGGCGCCAGCGGCGCAGGCTGCGCCGTCGCAGGCCTACCGGGGCTGCGCTTTCGCTCGCCACCGCTCGGTGGCGATTTCAATCTACACCTCAAGGCGCCCGGCGCCGGCAACGACGGCAGCACGACGGTTACCGTGGACGTGCCTTACTGGCTGGAATATGACTGGAACTCGGCGCTGCCCGGGCTGGAGGACCCCACCGGCACGGCCGTGTTCGGCATCTTCCGTGGCGTTGATCGGCGCATCTACATTCGCGAACTTTATTGATCGCGGAAACAGGGACATTCTGCTTTTCCAAAAGCAGAATGTCCCTATGCTGATCCCCAGCCAATGATGATGTTTAGCTCGTTGGAGAAAAGCAGAATGTCCCCATTTCTCTCCGGATTGCGCAATCAGCGTAGACGCCGGGGTTGGCTTAGGTACTTATCCTGCTGGTATTTTCGCATCGCTCAGGCGTAGAAAGACAATAAAAACAGAGCGAGGCAAGCCATGATCGACTTGAAGCGTACGCTGAATCTCGTCAGCGGAGGAATGTTTGACCCGGAGCAGACCTGGCGAAAATATTTGCCAGAGGCGGAAGACTGGCAGAAGACCGTCTTCTTGCTCACCGGCCCATTGATCATTTTCGCGGCTGTGGCCGCCTACATCTTCGGCTTTCTCGGTAGCGACATCTCACTATTCGGTGGGTTTCGTCCGACGATCGTCTCGACGATTCTGACCATAATCAGCTCGGCAATTGCGGCCGGTGTCGTCGCGTTCGTCGTCAGCGCCCTGGCTGGTGCTTTTGGCGGGAAAAGCAGTTTCGCGCTTGGACTTGCTGCGACGTCGTTCGCGTTTATTCCGGGTTATTTGGGCCAGGCAGCCACCTGGCTACCGTGGATAGGCGGGCTGCTGGCACTCGGCCTGTTTATTTACGGATTGGTGCTTCTCTGGAAGATCATACCGATTTATCTGGCCGTGCCCGATGGAAAGCGCGTCGGTCATTACATTCTTTCCCTGGTCGCAACGATCGCCGCCATGTTCATTCTCTCAATGACAATCGGCCGGCTCCTGTACCCATCGATGGATGGGCCCACTTTCAAAAACATATCGGAGCTGCCGACTTCAGATTCGTCAACCGGTGCCGGTATCTACGGTGGCATGGCCCGCCAGGCCGAATTAATGGAAGCGGCGGAGAACGACCGGTACGACCCACCGTCCGATGGCCGTCTAAGCGAAGATCAGGTTCGCGAATTCATTCGCGTTATGCAACGCACCGAAGAGCTACAGCAAGAAAAAACGGCCCGTTTCCAGGAGCTTGCAGAAAAGGCGGAGAGCGACGAAGGTGTTTCGCTCAGCGACCTGGGCAGCATGATGAGCGGCGTAACAGAGGTGGCCGGCCTGCAGACATCGGAAATTGAGGTGGTCAAGTCGGCGGGTGGTAATTGGGCCGAGCACCAGTGGGTTCGCGAATCCTTGCGAACCGCGTGGGTCCAAAAAGACATCAACGACGCCGTCGCGCACAACTTCGACCTTTATCAGAAATTCGAAGCGGAGCTGTCCAACTACATCGTTCGCTGACCGGGGGCGGTCTTTCGTCTGGTGACAGGTTGGCCGCGTCGGTCACCGTCGAATTTTGCTACGATTGACGGCCCGCCCCAAGACTGCAGTAAGGACAAAGCATGGCGGATCCTGCGGACAAAATCAGTCAGCTCAAGATCGACCGAAGCGTGCCCGCTGCAACCGAGCGCCGCTGGCTGTTGCCGGGCATCGTCGTCACGATTGCCGGCGCCATCATGGTCTGGTGGATCTTCTTCAGCCCGGGTTCGAGTGCTGTCCTCGCCGAGACGGATATTGCCCGCAAGCCGCCGAGCGCTGCGGCGGCCAACACGGTATTGGATGCCTCCGGATACGTCGTTGCGCGTCGCCAGGCAACCGTGTCGTCAAAAGTCACCGGCAAGGTCGTCGATGTCTTCGTAGAGGAAGGCATGCGCGTCGAAAAAGACCAGGTTGTTGCGATACTCGACGATACGACACAACAGGCCCAATTGTCGCTGGCCAGGGCGCAGGCCGAATCCGCACGCGCCACGCTGGACGAAATCGAATCGCAGTTACGAATTGCACGACTTGAGCGCGACCGGTTTCGTGACCTCATCAAGCGCAATCTGACCAGCCAGTCGAGCGTCGATACCGCTGAGGCGACTTTCGATCAAGTCGCGGCGCAGCTCGAAACGAGGCGCGAGAACGTGAAGGTTGCGATGCGCAATGTCGAACTTGCCAAGGACTCGTTATCGAATATGACCATCAAGGCACCATTCGCCGGCATGGTCGTGTCAAAGAACGCACAGCCCGGTGAAATGATCTCCCCGATTTCCGCCGGCGGCGGCTTCACGCGGACTGGCATCTGCACCATTATTGACACGGACTCGCTCGAGATCGAAGTCGACGTCAATGAAGCGTATATCCAAAGAGTGAAGGCGGGACAATCTGTGTCCGCAACACTGGATGCCTATTCGGATTGGCGCATTCCCGCCAAAGTCATCGCGATCGTACCAACGGCGGATCGCCAAAAAGCGACAGTCAAGGTACGCATCGGTTTTCTTGAGCGCGATGAACGCGTGTTGCGCGACATGGGCGTCAAGGTCGCCTTTCTTGGGGCAGAGATGCCAGCCAGTTCGCCGCAGGAGATCGAGGGAGTAATGATAGCGGGCGAAGCGCTGCGCTCCGATGCGAGCGGCGACTACGTCTGGCTGGTACGGAACAGCGAAGTCGAGAAGCGGCCGGTGCAAGTTGGCGGACAAAGAGACCGAACACAGGTCCTGGTCGTAGACGGACTGAGCATTGGCGATACTATCGTTAGGTCCTCCGAGAAACCGCTGGTCGATGGCCAGTCGATCAAAATTAATTAATAAGGAGCAGCCGATGTCCGACGTTTTGGCGCGACTGAAGTGGCGTAAGCCGTATTTACCAGAAGGGGAAAGAAAGGGTCGAGGTTCTGCATGAGCTCGATCTCGAAATTCCGGACGGCGATTTTATCGCCATCATGGGACCCTCCGGATCGGGCAAGACGACGCTCCTGAATCTGCTCGGCGGCCTGGATAGACCCACCGCAGGTACTGTTACTGTCGGTGGCGCCGAACTGTCGTCTATGTCGAACAGCCAGCTGTCACGTTGGCGCTCGACCCATGTCGGTTTCATATTTCAGTTCTATAACCTGTTGCCGGTGCTGACCGCCCTTCGAAACGTCGAATTACCGCTGCTGCTGACGAACTTCAATGCCCGCGAGCGCGTCAAGCGCGCATCGATCGCCCTGGACATCGTCGGGCTTGCCGATCGTGCAAAACACTATCCGCGCGAATTATCCGGCGGCCAGGAACAGCGCGTCGCCATTGCACGCGCAATCGTGTCAGATCCATCACTGCTGCTCTGCGACGAGCCCACCGGTGATCTCGACAGAGACACAGCGGATGAGATTCTGCGGCTGCTGCAGGTCCTGAATCGCGAGCATGGCAAGACCATCGTCATGGTTACGCACGATGCTCAGGCCGCCGAGTATGCCAACAGAACGCTTCATTGCGACAAAGGCACGCTCGAGGCGAAGGAGGCGGTATGAAATATTTCCGCCTCATCTGGAAAAACGTCTGGCGCAAGAAAATTCGCACGTCGCTTACGATCCTGTCGGTGTTCGTCGCGTTTCTGCTGTTCGCACTGCTCTCGGCGATTGGCTTCGCGTTTCGAGGCGGCGTCGATGTTGCCGACGCCGAGCGGCTGATCGTCATTCACAAGATTTCCCTGATCAATCCTCTGCCGATGAGCTACATGAATCGCATCGCATCCACCGAAGGCGTCGCGTCGGTGACGCATGCGAGCTGGTTCGGGGGCTACTACCAGGAATCAGCGAAATCAATTCGGGCAATTTCCGGTGGACCCGCAGTCATACTTCGACATGTACCCGGAGTTCCGCATGTCTCCGGGAGCAACTCGAGGCATTCAAGCGCAATCGAACCGGTGCCGTGGTTGGACAGGAACTTGCTACGCAATTCGGGTGGAAGGTCGGCGACCGGATTCCGATCCAGGCGACGATCTGGTCCAGAACCGATGGTGGCCGCACCTGGGAATTCGATCTCGAGGGCATCTTCTCCACCGATGATCCGCGCGGCAGCACGGCCATCATGCTGTTCCAGTACGACTTATTTCGATGAAGCAAGGGCATTCGGCAAAGGCACGGCCGGCTGGTACGAGCTGAGAGTGGCCAAGGGAGCAGACCCGGTACAGGTGGCGAATGCGATCGACCTGCAGTTCGCAAATTCACCGAACGAGACGAAGACCAGCACCGAAGCGGCCTTCGCACAGTCGTTCATGAAACAGTACGGCAACATCGCTTTGATCGTTACGCTGATACTCGGCGCCGTGTTCTTCACACTATTACTTGTGTCAGGCAACACGATGTCACAATCTGTTCGTGAGAGGATCTCTGAGCTTGCCGTTTTGAAGACTATCGGTTTCACGACCGATCCGTGCTCGGCATCGTGCTTTCAGAGTCCATACTTATCATGTTGATGGGCGGCCTGCTCGGTCTCGGCCTGGGCTGGCTCATCGTTCAAGGGCTGGCAAAGCAGATGGCCGCATTTCTACCCGGCATTTTCCTCTCACCGATTGCTGTTGCGGAAGCCATCGCGATGATGGTCGGCGCGGGAATACTCGCCGGAATCTTCCCTGCTATCAAGGCGATGCGACTTGTCGATCATTGACGCGCTGGCACGCGCTTAGGAGACGGCAATGCGCGGATTACAACAAATAGTAGCAGTCACGTGGCTCAACCTCCGCAACCTGCCACAACGCGTCGGATCCTCTGTCGTTGCCGTGATCGGTGTCGCGGCCGTCGTGCTGGTTTTCGCCGCGGTTCTTTCGATGGCAAAAGGATTTGAGCGCACAATGATTTCTGCAGGTTCCGAAGACACCGCGATTATCATGCGCAGCGGTTCGACATCGGAACTTAATAGCGGGCTTGTCCAACGAGCAGACCCTGATCATCGCTGACGCACCTGGCGTACTCAAGGACGGTGATGCAAGCGTCATGTCCGCCGAGCTCTACGTGGTCGTAGACGTCAAGAAGAGAACCAGCAACACCGATGCCAACGTACCCTTTCGCGGCACACAGCCCGGCGCATTCGATGTGCGAAAGAATGTAATCTGGTGGAAGGCCGCATGTTCGAGCCCGGCAAGAACGAGATTATCGTCGGGCGTTCTGCGCAGCAGGAATTTCTCGGGCTCGATACGGGATCGACGATTCGGTTCGGCCAAACAGCGTGGGACATCGTTGGCACCTTTGAGGCAGGAGGCAGCGTATCGGAGTCCGAGCTTTGGACCGATGTGCGTGTGCTGCAAGGTGCGTATCGGCGTGGCAATTCGTTTCAATCGGTGCGCGTAAAACTGCAAAGCGCCGACAGCCTGGAGGCGCTAGAGGCGGCGCTTGAAGCGGATCCGAGAATCAATTCCGATGTGATGACGGAGAAGGAGTATTACTCGGGACAGGCCGAGCCTATGAGTCAGTTCATCAAGCTCATCGGCTACCCGCTAACGGTTTTGATGGCCATTGGCGCTATTTTCGGAGCCTTGAACTCGATGTATTCGTCAGTTTCGGTTCGAGGCAAAGAGATTGCAACACTGCGCGCCTTGGGCTTCGGTCCAATATCGATCCTGATCTCAACTATGGTCGAATCGACGCTGCTTGCTTTGGTCGGCGGCTTGATCGGTGGCGGCGTCGCGTTCCTCGTATTCAACGGCTTCCAGGTATCGACGTTGAACAGTGCGAGCTTCAGCCAGGTCGTTTTCGATTTTGCGGTGACCGGTGACTTGCTGGTCGACGGTCTGTACGCCGCACTAATTATCGGCGCATTTGGCGGATTGCTGCCTGCGATTCGCGCCGCGCGGCTGCCGGTTGCACAGGCACTGCGCGAACTCTGAGTATCAGCTCATCGGCTGTGGCCGGATTGGCAATACTCACATACGAAAATGTTACGGCTCCCAATGATTCGACGTTCGATGGCGGTGCCACATTCGTAGCATCCCAGTCCCTCTCGACCGAACACCTGGAAGCGGTATTGTTCGTAGCTCTTGCCCCGCATCTTGCGTTGTTTTACCTGTTTCGGCGGCGCTGTTACGCCGCGAGTTCGATACGAGCGGCGACTGATCGTTAGCGTTTCTTTTGCGATGACGCAAAGTTCGGCGTGACCCAGCTGCGACGGCTTCGCTGCCGGATTCACACCCGCAGCCCAGAGAATTTCAGATCGCAGGTAATTACCGATGCCGGCCAGAAACGCCTGGTCCAGGTACAGTCCGCCGAGCGCACGGTTTCGAAAGGTCAACGAACCGAGGCGTTCTACGATCTCATCCGTCGTCAGGCCCGGATCGAGAATATCGGGCCCTATACGATTCAGAAACGGGTGCATTGCAATGCCGCGCTCGGATAGCACCTCGATTTCCGACGCGCTGTACAACAGCGCGCTGTGCGTTGCCGTATGCAGTCCGACACGCAGCTGCCGCCCGGTCTTTGGCAAACTGGGCCTCTGCGTCGTGAACCATTTTCCGTAAAGCTGGTTATGGCTGTATAGCGTAAGCCCGTTGTCGAAGCGCGTAAGCATGGCTTTGCCGCGCGTATCGATAGCGGTAACGCGGCAGCCGGTCAGGCGCTTCACGAAGCGCTTCAGCCGCGGCAGGCCGAACTCTACCTGTTCGATCGAACGGTCAACGAGAACCTTGGCGACGCGGTCGGCGGCCAGCCGAATTTCAGGCCCCTCCGGCATCTACACGCTGAACCCGGCCGTTACATGGCTGATGCAGACGTCGAGATTGTCTGATAGCCCCGTCCAGGAACACTTGATAGTTTTTTTCGCTGCGGCCATGCTGTACTCCGTTGGCTGGTTCTACTCTCCCACACCGATAATTCTTGGCCAGGAAGTCCTGATAGTGGATCAATTAGATAGCTTGATTGCGACAGCGTCCAGACTCCTGCCGTTACTCGGCACTGCCGCGTTGGTCGTAGCGATCCTTTTCTTCGTCGACCGGATGCTGAAACGACGCTGGAAAGAAAACCCGGACCTGCAATTTCGTTTTCAATTAATCATGCTGGCACTGACATTCGCCGGCCTGCTTTCGGTCATTCTGGCGCTGCCCGTCAGCGTAGAGACTCGCGGACAGCTGCTCAGCCTCATCGGCATACTGCTCAGCGCCGCAATAGCCCTCTCCTCGACGACCTTTATCGGCAACATCATGGCCGGCATCATGTTGAGAGCCGTGAAAAGCGCCCGGCCAGGCGATTTCATTACGGTAGCCGAGCTGACCGGTCGGATTACCGAAATGGGCCTGCTGCACACCGAGGTTCAAACCGAGTTTCGCGACCTTGTTACCGTGCCCAATCTCTACATGGTGACTCAACCCATGCAGGTTGTGCGTTCCTCCGGCACGATCATTACGTCCGAAGTCTCGCTGGGCTATGACGTATCTCATATCGATGTCTCAAGAATCCTGTGCGATGCCGCCGCGCAAGCCGGCCTTTCAGACGGTTTCGTGCATATACGGCAGTTGGGCGATTTCTCGGTGACCTATCGCGTTGCCGGCCTGCTGGAAGACGTGAAAAGCCTGATTTCGGCGCGCTCACGACTGAGAGAGGCCGTGCTGGACTCGCTGCATGCGGCGGGCGTCGAAATCGTATCGCCGAACTTCATGAACACTCGCGCGGTGCCCGAGGACAGGGTGTTCATCCCGCAACCGACCCGGACGGCTGCCCGTAAACCCGCCGTACAAGCCGAGGCCATGGCCTTCGACAAAGCCGAGGAGGCTGCTTCGGCCGAAGAAATCCGCAAGTCCATCGAGCTTGTGGATGCGGAAATCGCGTTACTCGACGACAAAGAAGTCGAGGCTGATAGCAACGCCAAAGATCGGCTTACGGCAAAAAAGACGCGCCTGATTCAGAGACTCAAAGACGCCGAAGAGAAACTCAAGGACTGATAACCGCTGCGGATTCGCAGTTGACGAGCCCCGCTAACTCCGGTCAATACCCTGCTAATTGGCGTCTTAGCTGCCCAACGCGGCTTCAATCTGTGAGACAACGTCCTTGCTGTCAGGTTGTGTGCGCGGGCTGAACTCGGTGATCAGCTTGCCATCGCGGCCGATCAGGAATTTGTGGAAGTTCCAGGTCGGATAGGTGCCAGATTCCGCTGCGAGCTGGTCGAAGAATGGATGCGCGTTGCCTTTCTTGACGGTGACTTTTTCGAACATCGGAAATTTTACTTTATACGTCAGGCGACAGAATTCCTGAATCTCCTCCTCGGTGCCAGGCTCCTGACCCATGAAATCATTTGATGGAAACCCAAGCACAACGAAGCCGTCATCGCCGTAGTCTTCGTAGAGCTTTTCGAGTCCTTCATATTGCGGTGTGTTGCCGCACTTTGACGCCGTGTTTACGACCAGCACGACTTTTCCTGCGTAGGTCTCGCCCAGATTTACAACGTCGTCGGACGCCAGGCGACGGAAATCCTGATCAAGCAGGGCATCGCTGGACGCCAGTGAAAATGTTGCGGTCATGAAAAGTAAAACTCCTGCCAGGTAGCGCATTGTTGATACTCCAAAAATAGTGTCGCCCGTGCTATGGGCTCTTTTTCGATCTCGCTATCCTGCGCTCTTTCCAGCGGAGGCACCAGCGTGTTTCTGTAACAAGTCGTATCCGTATTAGACGCCACGCCCGTAGCGTTCTAAAGTAGCGACGCTATGAAACACTCCAGGCTTTACACGCTGTTGGCGCTCGCCGGAACCGTTCCATTTTTGGCTTGCGCACTGCTGCCACTGCTCGGGATCGTGGAGATACCGATCCTGGGCGCCCTTGATTTGCTTGCCGGCACCTATGGACTCGCGATCATCTGTTTTCTGGCGGGCGCCCATTGGGGCACCTATCTATCCGGCCAGTCCGCGAGCTCGCTCAACCTGTTTGTTATCAGCAACGCGATATTTCTGGCGGTCTGGTTTGCATTCATCGGCGCAAGCCTTGCGTGGGCACTCGCTGTCCAGGTGATCGCCTTTCTGCTTCTCCTGTTCATCGATCATCGTCTGAAAGCGAGTGGCGTAGTCACTGCGCACTACTTCCGAATCCGCAGCGTCGCAACCGCCATAGCGGTCGTTTCTCTCCTGGCTATCCTGCTATTCCAATGACGCATATTGCCGTCATAGGTGCCGGCCTTTCCGGCCTCGTTGTCGCCCGCGAATTGCAGGATGAGCACATCGTAACCGTGTTCGAAAAATCGCGTGGCTTCGGCGGTCGCATGGCCACGCGCTACGAGAATGGCTTCGAGTTTGATCATGGTGCCCAGTTCTTCACCGCTCGAACGTCCGACTTCCGTCAGTACCTGCAGCCTTTGATCGAAAGCGGGACAGTGGCAACCTGGCGCGCTCACTTTGCCGAACTGGAACGCGACGAGGTCGTTTCGGAACGAATCTGGGATGACGAGTACCCGCATTACGTAGGTGATCCGCGCATGAACGCGATCGGAAAGTATCTCGCGCAGGGTCTCGACGTTCGCCGCCATACGACCGTGAGCAAGCTCGAACGGGAGTCCGGCGGCTGGCGGCTGACCGACGATGGTGGCAAGGACCTCGGTCGTTTCGACTGGGTGATTCTGACGATGCCTGCGGCGCAAACAGCTGCCCTGGCACCCGATGACTCTCGCCTGCGTCGATTGGCCGGTTCCGTGAAAATGCGAGCTTGCATTGCTTTACTGCTCGGTTTCGAGGCGCCACTGTCTTTGTCCTGGCAGGCGGCGCTGGTTCGCGGTGCCGACATTAGCTGGATTTCGGTCAACAGCAGCAAGCCGGGTCGACCGGAACCTTATGCGCTTGTTGTGCATTCGACGAATGCGTTTGCAGACGCCAATATTGATAGCGACATCGATGGACTCGTCGCCCGGCTGCTCGCGGAGACAGGCGAGGTTCTTGGCGAGAACCTCGACGCGGCGGCTTTTTGTCATTTGCGGCGCTGGCGTTATGCCAACGCAGATGTGCAGGACGGTGCGGACTTTCTTATTGACGAAACCCGTCGGCTGGCCGCGTGCGGTGACTGGTTCACTCGCGGACGGGTTGAGGCCGCGTTCACCAGTGGCTTTGGATTGGCAAAGGAACTTAACCGCTCGGCGCTGCGTTAGACGGCTTCGCTGCGTGAATCCAGGAGCTCGTCTTCGGTTTCGATATCGAGGCTCTCCAGAAGACCCGGTATCTTGTCTTTTAGTTTGAAGTAGCCGCGCTTGGCATGCGGCCAGGTCAAACTGTCGTAAGGCCGACGCAGCTGCAACAGCCGGATGCCGTGCTTTTGCAGATGGGTTCTTGTCGTTGCGAGTATCTCCGCGACTGGACCGACGGGCGCATAGGCGGTAACGACAGTGCTGATGCGATTCTGCGCCGCCCAATCCGTCAGCAGGTTGCCCCAGTCTTCGGTTTCGGCGAGCTGCCCGTCCACGGCAAAGTGCTGGGTAGCTCGTCTCAGGGCATCCGCGACGGCGCCAGTGGCAAACTCACGCGCGGGCGCGCCAACCGCTAGCGGTGACCGACGCTGAGTCGCGACCACACCCAGCACCAGTTTCGGTTTGGCCCGAAGCGCCAGCGTTTCGGGGCAACCATCTTCTTCGGTTATCAGCAGGCCGTAGTCCTCGTCGCCCGGGAGCGTCTGCGTGAGGGGCAAATCGCGGACCGGAAATACGCGCGATTCAGTCAAGGTGGGCGCGCTTGGGGCCAGCTTGCCTTCCGGATCAAAGCGGTTGTCGGTGTAGCGCGCAATGTTGGTGCTCAGCGCAAGATAAGTCTTGCCCTTCGTGTGCAGTCCCGCAACCCAGCGCCAGCTCAGCGTGTTCGATGCGGGATCGCCATCAATGAGGTGGCGCAAGAAAAGGTCAGCGCCGAGCGACCAGGGAAGCCGCAGCGTGAAGATCCAGATTGACGCAAACCACATGCGGGCATGGTTGTGCAGATAACCGGTCTGTGCGAGCTCGCCAACCCAGGCGTCGAAGCAATCGATACCCGTCCGCCCGTCGACGGCCGCGCTATATCGCTTCAGCAGGTCTGGATCAGAGTCGAGCGATTTGATGAGCCGGGCAACGCTGGCACGATAATCCAGCCAGACGTCCGGTCGTTGCTCCAGCCATCCCTTGAAGTATGTGCGCCAGAAAATTTCCTGCACAAATTTGCGCGCCGACGTTAGTGAGTGCCGTTGAAGTGTAGCGTCGAGCAACTCCTGCTCGAGGACGAGTCGGTGACGTATGTAGGGCGACAGCAACGAAACATTGCTACGCCGCGTCGGACCGAAATCAAAGTTACGCGCTTTTGAATAGTGGGTCAGGGATTGCGCGATAAATGCGGCTGTCCTGCTCAGGCCGGCGCTGCGGCTGGGCTCTGGCATTGTCTCCATCTGCACGTGCTATACCCGCATTAGCCGCGCTGCCGTCGCTTCGAAGAGACGTCTTTTTCACGACGGGATTTGATTATCCGTTCCATCGCGCTTTTCTGTTGCTCGATAATCGCCATCGTGGCTATTCCAAGCAGTATTAAAGCAACCATTTCCATTGTGGGTCTCCTGATTCGTTACGACGTTTGTTTGGCCGCCCAGACGGAGCACCAGCCTTGGCCCGACACGGCTTTCCCGGGAAATATTCCGCAGCCCGCCCACTCGTCATCGCTGTCTCCGGCAAAAAGCGCGCAGTTGTTACAGTATTGATCTGACAATCGCTTGGCGGCATCAACCGTTTTTGCATCGTGAGTGTAGTTGAGCGATTTCGCTGTAGGATCCTTCTCGTCCAGACGAGCCAGGTCGTTCGCGGCGGCAAATTCCCCGAAGCCAGTAGTGGCGACGGCCGCGGCGGCGCCGGCAGAAGTAAAGAAGCGGCGGCGCGTCATTGTTTGTAGCCATCGTCGCGAAGTGTTTGGTTTATTCATCGCTGTCCCTGCCATCGTCCCTGTTCCTTGTTAAAAAATTCCGGCCGGCGCAAAGCGCCGGCCGGTAACCGGCAGAGGGGATAGTCGGGGGAACGTTGGCCCTCTGCAAAACATGCGTAGGAGAATCAGTCCAAACGCAGATTTAGGATACCGCGAGCAGAATAATTGTCAACGTTTTGTCTAGGTATTTATTAGACAATAATGTAACGAAGTGTAACAGCTCCAGGCAAGTCTAGTAGGTCAAGCCCTCGGCATCGGCGACCTTCTTCAGCGCAACCTCGATCAGCGCCCGCGCCTGTGCCGTCGTCTGATGCAGGTATCGGTGCAGCGCCGCGTCGTCGTCATCACGATTGGCACAGTTCGCGCTGTAAATTTCGAACGCGCTGAGATCGCCGACGAGCTGCGCCAGGTGCTTGGGGCACTCGCACTCGATCGTGCTCGAGGTATTGGCAAGGCGGGCAATCTGCTGTTGGTTAAAGAGCCGCGGTGCGCTGACCCCTGAGAAGTTCCATCCCGATGATTCCTGGACTTCCGGCTTCTTCGGTTGAGGATTTCCGACTGACGGCTGCGTGTAGGCACGAACGACGGCCGCGTGAATCTCGTCGATATTGACCGGTGCTCGTAGCACTACGATATTGGATTGGCGCGCCGTTTCGACATCGCAACTCCTGCCAAAGCCATAAATAATCACACCTCGTTTCGCGCCACAAGCTTTCATATAATCAAGGAGTTGGGTCAATTTATCGGGACCCAGGGTTGGGCTCTCGAGGATAACGACATCGGCGGTCTGGCAACGAAGGTCAGCCGCGAAGCGATCGTGGTTGCTATCCGCCACTCGTACAGTGATCGGAGAAATATCGCGGTCATGTGCGAGCAACTGCGCGGGCAGGTAATCACCCAGCACGGCTATACCGATCTGCTCCGGTAACGAAGCCGACGAAATATCGCTGAGGCTTTGGCATTTCTCCCTGAGCTGTTCGATGCTGCTTGCAGCAATCTGTCCAATCAAGAGCCCCTGGTCGGTGAGTCGCTTAAGGATGCCGAGTTTTTCGACGTCCGCGGCGCCGTATACGCGACGGCCGTTTGGTGCCCGCTGGGCAACAACCGCGCCATAGCGCCGCTCCCACACCCGAATCGTGTGATCTGTCAGTCCGGTGAGTTTGGCGACAGCGCCAATACCGTAGCGATGCTCTTCCTTGTCCGCTTTTGCAGCCATTATTACCACCCTGTGTCGACGCGTGCCATAGACACGAAAAGTTTGTTCATATATTGTATGCTTATTCGATAGACATTATATAGACATTTATTCGACATGGAAGCTCTTGCGACAGTTTTGATCACGATTGCGACAGGAACGTGGGTTGGCGCGATCATTTTTCAGTCCGCCGTGGTTGCCCCCGCGGTGTTCGTCGACCTCGACAGCGACGCCGCCCGACGTTTCTTCGCACGCTATTTCCGCGCTTCTATCGGCTGGGCTTGGTGTGCGGTGGCGTGACGCTGGCTTGCATCGCGTTCATCGCGATGTCGTCGGGTTGGTCCGACGCGCTTCGCATCCTCGCCGCCGCCGCATCGCTGATGCTGGTGCTCGAGTGCGTATCGCTGTGGCTGGTTCCGCGCATCAACACGGCGCGCGACGCGGGTAAAGCGGGCATCGCACGATTCGAGCGCCTGCATCGTATCAGCGTCGCGCTCACTGTCGTCATACTCGTGATCGGTGTCATTGTCTTGAGCACGATCGGCGCCAATAGCGCTGTGGCCTCGGGCATCTGATTCGCATGCCTCGCGCAGCTCATTTTGGTGACTGGGTCGCACTGCTGGCGCTGACCCTTATGTGGGGTACGGCTTTCATGTTTAACGAGCTGGCCCTGGCTTCGTTTTCACCGTCAGTGCTAGTGGCGGGCCGCATTATAATTGCCGCCGCTGTGTTGGTAGCGTTTATGCGGGCCAACGGCATCCGGCTGCCACCCGTAGGGCGTGGCTGGATACCGCTGCTCGTCATGGCGATTCTCGGCAACGTGCTTCCGTTTCAATTGATTGCCTGGGCACAACAACATATCGACTCGTCCCTGGCGGGCATACTGATGGCCGTTATGCCGCTGTTCGTATTAACGCTGGCGCATTTCCTGCTGCCCGGATCCAGACTCACGCCCTACCGTGTTGTCGGGTTCGTCGTCGGATTTGCCGGAGTCGTAACAATTATCGGACCGGAGGCGTTGCGCGGACTGGACGATAACTCGACTCTGTGGGGCGCAATTGCGGTCCTCGGCGCGGCACTGAGCTACTCGTTGAACAGCATATACGCGCGCCGCCTGGGTGCAACAGACCCGGTGCAACTGTCGGCCGGCATGCTGGTTGCCGCAAGTCTGCTGTCACTGCCCGGTGCCGCCGTTGACATACCCACCATGGTTTCCCCAAGCGTCGCAGCAACGGCATCGCTGGCCGTGCTGGGGCTGCTGTCGACGGGGGTGGCAACCCTTCTCTACTTCCGGCTTGTGCAGGGTCCCGGACCAACCTTTCTATCTTTTGTGAATTATCTCGTTCCGCCCTGCGCCGTACTCGCCGGAGCGCTGTTTCTGAACGAGACCGTCTCGTCATCCGTTTACGCGGGCATGTCGTTAATTCTTTCGGGTATCGCTCTTAGTGAACTTGGAGCGCGCTTTAACGGTTTGTTCCGCTTCTGGCGACTTGCGACGGTGCGAGCGCGCACCTTGAGGGGAAAAGCATGAGTCACGACAGCACGGTCGATGAGCGTGAAGTCGAGTTCTACTCACAGATCGCTGAAACGTGGTGGGATCAAAATGGCCCATTCTGGCCGCTGCACAAGCTCAACCAGCTCCGCAGCGCTTACATTATCGAGAAGATCAGCGGGCATTTTGAACGCGACGTGGCGAAAGCCGAACCGCTGCACGGACTGCGTGTCCTCGACGTAGGTTGTGGCGGCGGCATTCTATCCGAGTCGATGGCACGACGCGGCGCGCAGGTCACCGGCATCGACGTCGTCGAAAAAAATATCGCCGTTGCCGCCCTGCACGCACGGCAGCAGGATCTGCCCATCGATTACAGGTTATCGACCGCATCGGCTCTGGCCGACACGGGAGCCCGGTTCGATGTCGTCCTTAACATGGAGGTCGTCGAGCACGTTGCCGATGTCGATGCCTTCATGCAGGACTGTTCGCGCCTGACCGACGACGGCGGCGCAATGTTCGTGGCAACGATAAACCGCAGCGCGAAGGCCTGGCTGTTCGCAATCGTTGGCGCAGAATATATCCTGCGGTGGCTGCCGCAAGGTACGCATCGGTGGCGTATGTTTCAGAAACCGTCTGAAATGGTCGCACATCTCGAACGTGGCGGCTTATCCGTTGTCGATGCCGTCGGCGTGGCCGTGAACCCGTTTAGTCGAAGCCTTCGAATCACACGGTCACTCGCGGTCAACTACATGATGTTCTCTGCCCGGCACGCGAACTGAGTGACTGAAGCGATGCTCATCATTCTCGGCAATCAGCTGTTCCCAATAGAACGCCTGCCGCCGCCGGCAACCACGCCCGTGTTCATGGCAGAAGATCTCGGCTTATGCACCTACGTGAAACACCATCAGCAAAAGATAGTGCTTTTTCTCGCGGCGATGCGTGCTTACTCCGACGAACTCAGGGAGGCTGGCTACGAGGTCACCTATGACGCGCTGGATGTCAGCGATACGCGCCGCTACGAGGACAAGCTCGCGGCGACGATAAAGGCCTGCGGCGCCACTAGCATCCAGCACTTTGAGATCGAGGACAAGCCGATGGAGCAGCGAATAGTCTCTTTCGCCGAAGATTACGACCTGCAAAGAATCGAGTTGTCGTCCCCGATGTTTCTGAGCACGCGCGCCGCATTCAGCGCGTTCGCAAGCGGCAAGTCGCGCCTGTTGATGGCTGACTTCTATAAAGCACAGCGGCGTCGGTTGGGCATACTCATTGGTGATGATGCAAAACCGGTTGGAGGGCGTTGGAGTTTCGATGCAGAGAATCGCAAGAAGCTGCCACGCAGCGTAACGCCACCAGAAATCGTATGGGCGAAGCCAACGAAGCATGTCGATGACGTCGTTGACCTGGTGGGCCGGGAGTTTGCAGATCATCCGGGCGATGCTGCTGAGTTCTGCTGGCCGACAACGCGCGAGCAGGCACGAACCTGGCTCGATGACTTCGTGGCGAGCAGGCTCGAGCTGTTCGGCCCCTACGAGGACGCCATCAGCGCGCGTACCACTACCGTTTTTCACAGTGTGCTGAGCCCATGCATGAACCTTGGCCTGCTAACGCCCGACGAGGTTATCGAAAAAGCCTTGACCAGAGCGGACGAGATTCCGCTGCCAAGCCTCGAGGGTTTTGTTCGGCAGGTTATCGGCTGGCGCGAGTTCGTGCGGGGCGTTTATCAGGAATTTGGCGACCGGCAGGACAAAAGCAACTTCTGGTCACATGAGCGTGAGATGACGGCGGCCTGGTACGACGGCACGACCGGCCTTCCACCGCTGGACGACTCGATCCAAACGGCGCAGCGCCTCGGCTGGACGCACCACATACCGCGCCTGATGGTGCTCGGCAACCTGATGACGCTCTGCGAGATTCGCCCAGCCAACGCGCATCGCTGGTTCATGGAGATGTTTGTCGACTCCTCAGAATGGGTCATGGGCCCGAATGTGTACGGCATGGGTCTGTTCAGTGACGGCGGCATCTTCGCCACCAAACCTTACATCTGCGGATCCAACTACCTGCTCAAGATGAGCGACTACGGGAAAGGCCCATGGTGTGATGTTGTTGACGGCCTTTACTGGCGTTTCATCGACAAGCACCGCGAGTTCTTTAGCGGCAACCCACGCCTCGCCTTGATGCCGAGGGCGCTCGATCGCCTGGACGGCGCGCGTCGCTCACGAATATTCTCCGCCGCAGAAGACTTTCTGCAGCAACATACAAAGCAAGCGTGAGCCGGGCACCGGGTTAACGCGCGCCAGGTATCAACACGCACTGAGTCTTACCAGTCCTTCCACAAAAGCTGCCAAAAGACATCCAGGTCGCGGCGACCAAAGTTCGTCGGCAGGAGTTCGGTCGGAATCGCTTTCCAGTGTGGGTTGCCGTGCACAGCCACGACATGACTGAATACGTACGTGGGTTCCGCCCCCATGCGCAGGTCGGTGAGCACGAGTCGATTGTCGCGCACCTCCGTCTTCAGAAAGTCGTGCGCGAACCAGCGCAGCCGGGCAACGGCCCAGACGTCCGATGCGGCTTGCAGCGTCGCATTGTCGGACGCATAGAAGTCGAATCGCACCGGTTTGTCGCTGACCAACAGCGAATCGTATCCCTCGAGGTAACCTCGCTCTGTCAAAACGACAATGCGCCAGAGCAGCGTGTTGAAGGGCGTCGGCGTCGACAACATTGGCGCACCGGCCAGGCCCATTTTAGAAAGCTCGGCCATTGCGTGGCGCTCCACCAGCGTCTTACCGACCCACGACCAGCCGAGATACGCGCTGCTGATGGCCAGGCCAGCACTCAGCACGACACTGGCCCTCCGCTTCGCGGGCGACAACGACGCAACGATCACGCCAATCAGGAGCGGCAGCGTGTAAACAGGATCGATAATAAAAAGAGTCGACCACATGACCGGTGGCGACTCGATCGGCCAGAACAGCTGCGTTCCGTAAACAGTGTGGGCATCGAGTAATGGATGCGTCAAGAGTGCCAGCAGAATGGCGGCGAGCCAGCGCGTCGGAGCGGCACGCACCGGCGCCCACCATCGGCACAAGATGGCCCAAAGCGCCAGGGAGAATGGCAGCAGAACGAAAAGCGAATGGCTGAAGCCGCGGTGAAAGGTAAAGTCCTTGACCGCATCGCCGTAGCGAATGGCCACATCGAGATCGGGCAGCGTGCCCAGCGCCGCGCCCACAAGCAGCGCTTTGCGGCGCTGTCCGCGCGGCGCGCAGACGCCAGCAATACTTGCGCCGAGAACGGCCTGTGTCAGTGAGTCCATACGCGGTGAGTCTATGTGTTAGCGGTATTTAATTTCATCGATTGACGGCTTATCTACTTGCTGCCGCACTTGACGTTGAGCGATGCGAAATCCTGCGTATAGGCCGGTGCCTCAGAGGCCTTCCTGCCGACGTTTGCTGTGCCGCGGTACGTGTCGGAATTGAATCTCATCCACTCACCGAATTTCCTGTCGCTGCCAACACGATAGGACGGCCGCACGGACCACCGATACGTCTTACAAGCTTCAAGATCCTCTGCGACGATGTGGCGCGACTCAGAAACCTGTTTCGCAGAATAAACCAGGCGGCGCTGGTCGTATATTTCTACGTCGTAAGAGATGTCCGCTGCATCGATGCTGTTCGCCCAGGGTCCATACGTATTGCCTCCGAGCAGCTTGAGTTCCCAGGCAAGAGTTGGCCGTAACGATCGACTAATACCTTGCCAATCGTTTTTCTTGACTCGCTTGACGGTATTCGTTGGCTGCGGTCGCAACTCGTGCTTCAGTTCTACTCTGTTGAACACTTTCGCTGAAATCTCCCGCCCGATGAAGTGACGGGCGAAGTTGGCGTAATCTCGCCAGAGCGCGTTTTCGTTCGCGGTCCAATTGCTCAAGCTATCCCGATCCTCGTATGTCACGCCCACTTCGTACAAATGCTCGCCGTCGCTCACACGCCGCAGTGTCCCGTTGGCCGTTGTCCTGATAATTGCATTCTTGCCCTGAACGTCGATCGTAATGTCCTTGAGGCTCACGTAGAGAAGGGCATCGGTATCTTCCGGAATTGGTGTTGTCGGCGCGAAGACTTTCGAATCAAGATTCGGCAACCTCCGAAGGCCCCAGAATACGTCCGATGCCAGTGCATCGTTCGTGAGTGGCTGACTTGAGGCATTAGCGAGATCATCCGTGAGCCGGTCCCGAAACTCCTGGATTTGGCGTTTGGTCGCACCGGTAATGCCGCCGATCAGCGCGCCCGGGTACGTCAGTATCGGGATTGGGATGCGCATGGAGACAGGTCCCACCTCTGTCCCCACCCCCTGCCCGATTCTCGAGCCGGACTCAGCGCCACCGTACAAGCCGGACGTTTGCTTTTCGTAGCTGCCGGTTGTCGCCTGGTCGATCGGACTCTCGCCGGCCAATACAACGACCTTCCTGACGGACGACCGAATCGCCTCCGACAGGTGTGCCGGCGCCTCGGCGGCTTGCTCCTGCTCTGCGGCCGGCAAACGCTCCGGATCCGTTTCCTCGGAAGCTGCTATACCCGGAAAGAATGTCACCGCAGCAGCAAACAGAGCAAGCGTTGCGCGACCGAACTCGATGTTCATGAATACGTCGTTCCGAAGTCCAGCATGCTTTTCATCAGCCCACATCTTATTTTCCACCCAGCTGATCCCACAGGTAGCTATAGATCAGCGCCTCGTTGCGTGCCACCTGGGCGTTATCCGATGCCCCCGCATGACCGCCAACCGTGTTCTCGAAATAGAACAAGTCATGTCCCATCTCATTCATGCGCGCGACCATTTTGCGCGCATGGGCCGGATGCACACGGTCGTCGCGCGTCGATGTCGTGAAAAACGGTTTCGGATAGTCCCGATCCCTCTCCAGATTATGATACGGCGAATACTCGCGGATAAATGCCCAGTCATCGCTATCAGGGTCGCCGTACTCGCCCATCCAGGACGCACCTGCGAGCAGCTTGTTAAAACGCTTCATATCGAGGAGCGGTACCTGTACGACCACGGCATTCCAGAGGTCAGGGCGCTGCGTCAGCATGACGCCCGTCAGCAGGCCGCCGTTCGAGCCGCCGCGAATTCCAAGGTGCCGGGGACTCGTAACTTCCCGATCGATGAGGTCCTCGCCAATCGCGATAAAGTCATCGTAAGCGCGCTGGCGATGCTCTCTCATGGCGGCCTGGTGCCAGGCCGGGCCGTATTCACCGCCGCCGCGAATATTTGCAACCACGAACGCGCCGCCGCGCGCCACCCAGCTGTGACCCACCGTCGCGCTGTAATACGGCGTCCTGCTAACCTGAAAGCCCCCGTATCCGGACATCAACGTCGGCGTTTGCCCGTTTGCCTTGAATCCCGCCGGTAAGACTATGAAGTAGGGAATCCGCGTGCCGTCTTTACTCGTCGCGAAGTGCTGTTCGACGGACATTCCCGCCGTATCAAAAAAATCCGGTAACGATTTGAGAGGCTCGGTCATCGCGCCCCCATCGTTCGCCACGTACAACGTGTCGGGCCGCAAAAAGTCCTCGTAGCTGAAGAAAAAAAGATTGGACTCTTCACTGGACGTCACGAGGCTGATGCTGCCCGGTGTTTCGGCCTTTATGTCTTCGCCCTGCCACTCGCCGTCAACATAGGAATACCGCATCAGTCGGCTGACGACGTTATCGAGCACGTTGAGTACTATGTAGTCGCGCGTCGTCATGACGCCGCCACGCTGCAACGCAATCGTATCAGTGGGCTCGAACACTACCTTGAAGTCGCGCTTGCCGCTCATGAACTGGTCAAAGTTGATCGCGATGAGCGCTCCCTGCCGGTACTCGGTGTCAGCCGGTTTCCAGTTCGTTTTGAGCTCGACGAGCATTTGCCCATTCATAACGCCGTGAAAATTCGCGTCCTCGGGGATTTCGATGCGCGCGAACTTGTCCTCGCCCGTAAAAAGGAAAATATTGGAGCGGAAGAACGACGGATTCCTGTAAGCGATGTCATACGCCGTGTCCTTGTCCCAGGCGCGGAAGACCCCTGCCGAAACATCCGCCTGTTCACCCACGAATACCTCGCGGGCTTCGGCAACCGGCACGCCGCGCTCCCAGAGCCTCGAAGTTCGTGCGTAGCCCGAATCGGTCAGGCTGCCGTCCCCAAAGTCGGATCCGACGTAGACCGAATCCTCATCGATCCAGCTAAGCTGTGTTTTGGCTTCCGGCAGGTAAAAGCCGTCTTTGACGAAGGCCCTTTCCTCAACATCGAATTCGCGAATCACGACGGCATCGGCGCCGCCCCGGGACAATCGCAGCAGGCAGTGACGATACTCGGGACGAAGACAGCTGGAACCCTTCCATACCCAGTCTTCTTTCTCTTCCTCGGCCAGCGCATCCAGGTCCAGGATGACGTCCCAGTTCAACTTTCCGGCGGCATAATCGGCAAGCGTCGCGCGTCGCCAGATACCGCGCTTGTTGTTGGCATCCTTCCAGTAGTTGTAGACGTAGTCGCCGCGCAAATCCGGAAACGCGATGCGCTCCTCGGAGTCGTAGATTTCAAGATTACGTTCGCGAAATGGCTCGAAGGTGGGTAGCGCCTCGATGTATCCCAGGGAAAGCTTATTTTGCTGCTCGACCCAGGCGAGCGCCTTCTCGCCTTCGACATCCTCCAGCCACAGGTAGGGGTCGTCATCCGCGTGAGCCACCGTGCAACCAAGGAGCAGCGCTCCAAGCAGAATTTTCCTCATCTTCTTGTTCTCCCCAGGATCTGGCTGGCCGAATGCGACTACAGCAAGGTCACGCGCCGTGGCGACCAATGGCACCGGAAAAGCCTCGCTTTCTCGTGCTCAAGGGCCGTCGATATCGGCCATATCTGGCCGTTTTCGGCATATTTTCGCAGAAATGGCCCCTCTTTAAGAAACTGTGAACCTATTCACATGGAGTCCTAAGATTGCCTTAAGGTTCCCCCGGTAATCTGGCAGCCATTGAAACGAACCTGCTGGACCCGGTATGACTACGATCATTGCACCACGCCCGAGCTTCAAACCACGAGCCGCCTCACCGAGTGTTGGCCGTCGCTCGCTCGCCGGCCGAAACCTGTCGTTCGACCTGGTCCAGGAGCAGTCAGCGGGGCGGGGACAGCTAGAAACGAGCATCACACAGAAATTCGAGCGGGTTTATGGCGCAAACCTGAGCCACTTTCTACCCGAGCTTCTCCGCCTCGGGGTTTCCCAAGAGCTGGGTGCCGTAGTCGGCATTCGCAAAGCTGGCACCAACGCGCTTTTTCTTGAGCAGTATCTCGACAAGCCCATTGAACAGGCTATCGCGCGGGCGTTCCAGACACCGGTCGATCGTGCGCAGGTCATTGAGATTGGCAACCTGGCCGCCGAGGTTCCGGGCATGGCTTATGCACTCTTTGCGGTTCTGGCCACCGTGTTGAATCGCGCCGGCTATCGCTGGGTGGCCTGCACGGCAACGCCACAGGTTGAGTCGATGCTGTCGAAAATGCGCTTTTCATCGCGAACGCTTTGCAGCGCGGATCCGGCGCGGTTGCAAGAAGGATCCGCCGACTGGGGTGACTACTACGCGTCGAAACCGCGGGTGATCGTTGGCGATGTGCGCCGCGCCGCAGCCCAGGTCGAAAAGAATCGCGAAATGCGGGCGCTGGTGCGTCATTTCGAGCCGCAGATCGCTCGGATGGCAACGAGCCTGCGCAAAGCCAGCTGATGAAACACCAAATGTTCGACTACCTGCGAGACACCGGCTCGCCCTCCGACCCTGTCCTGGAATCCGGCAGCGTCAGCCGGTCGCGATCCGAATTGGCCGAGCAGGTCCGGACTCTCGCATCACAGCTCAAAGCAATGAAGGTCAGCAGCGTGGCCTTATACGCGGACAATGGTATTGAATGGGTTCTTTCAGACCTGGCGTGTCAGCTCGCCGAATTAACCATCGTGCCGCTGCCCCTGTTCTTCTCTGACGAACAGGTCCTGCACGCGATCTCGAGTAGTGCTGTCGATGCCGTGATCGCCGACCGCGAACTTCCCGCAGCCCTGTCGAATGCCGAGCCGGTCGATATCGAGAAAGTTCCTTCTTTCGATCACCTCGTAAGCAGCGCGATCAAGGTCTACCGTCTGAACTCGCGAGACAAAGCCCTGCTGCCATCCGGCACACAGAAAATTTCGTTCACGTCTGGGACAACCGGCAAGCCCAAAGGCGTCTGCCTTTCCGCAGACCAGCAAGTCACGCTTGCGAATTCGCTGGTATCTGTCATCGGCATCGAGAAACCAAAACACCTGTGCGTGCTTCCGTTGAGTACATTGCTGGAAAACCTGGCAGGGGTCTATGCGCCGCTCATCGCCGGAGGAACCGTCATTGCACCGTCGCTTGCGGACGTGGGGCTGGCGGGCTCTTCCGGGCTGGATATGGGAAAACTGCTGCGGTGTATAGAACGGCACCAGCCAAACAGCCTTATCCTGGTGCCGGAAATACTGAATGCCCTCACCCTGGCCGCCGGCGCGGGCTGGCAAGCGCCTCGATCGCTGCGATTCGTCGCCGTCGGTGGCGGCAAAGTCTCACCGGAGCTGCTGGCCAATGCTCGCGATGCCGGCTTGCCTGCCTACGAAGGTTACGGACTCTCGGAATGCTCGTCGGTCGTCAGCCTGAACGTGCCTGCCGACGATCAGATCGGTTCTGTTGGTCGCCCGTTACCGCATGTGTCGGTGACAACCGACGATGGCGAGATCGTCGTCACCGGCAGCACCTTCCTCGGTTATGCCAACCAGCCGCACAGCTGGGGCGCCGATTGCGTGCATACCGGCGACATCGGTCATTTGGGCGATGACGGCTTTCTCCATGTCGAAGGGCGGATAAAGCACCAGTTCATTACAAGCTTCGGCCGAAACCTTTCCCCGGAATGGGTTGAAAGCGAATTGCTCGCCGGGCCCACGCTGCAACAGGCAGTGGTCGTCGGTGACGATCGGCCTTATTGCGTCGCGCTGGTCTATCCGCGCGACCCATCAACCAGTGATCGCGAAATCGCCGGCTGGATCGAAAATGTCAACCTCACGTTGCCGGACTATGCACGCATCGTCGAATGGTACCGCCTGCCGACGGCGCTCAATGTTCACGACGGACAGCTGACTGAAAACGGACGCCCAAAACGCAGCAACATCGAACTGACCTATCAACTCGCTATCGGCGACTTGTATGAAATCCGAAAAGAGGTATCCAGCCTATGAGTTTCTACGAAAGACTTCAGGGTGAGACGGAACAGGAAAGAAACTTCCTGCTTTCATCGCCAATCATCAGCCGTTGCATGAACGGCGACATCACATTGGACGACTATGTCGAGTTCCTTGCGCAGGCCTATCATCACGTCAAGCACACCGTGCCATTGTTGATGTCGGCTGGCGCGCGTCTTCCCGAAGACAAGGAGTGGCTGCGCGAGGCCATTGCCGAGTACATCGAAGAAGAGCTGGGCCATCAAGAGTGGATCCTTAACGACATCGCCGCCTGCGGTTACGACAAGGAAGCCGTTCGCAATTCACGACCAGCCGCGGCCACCGAGCTGATGGTCGCCTACGCCTATGACACCATAAACCGCGTCAACCCGGCTGGTTTCTTCGGCATGGTCCTGGTACTCGAAGGCACCAGCGTCACCACCGCCGACAAAGCCGCAGATGCCATCAAGCAAGCGCTCGACCTTCCTGGCAAGGCGTTCTCCTACCTGCGCTCGCACGGTGCGTTGGACCAGGATCACATCAAGTTCTTCGAGTCGCTGATGGACAAGATCACGGACGAGGGCGACCAGGAACAGATCATTCACAGCGCGAAAATGTTCTACCGGCTGTACGCCGATATTTTCCGCACGCTGACCAATAACGTTGCAATGGCGGCGTAGGCGACTCATGAATATTCGGAATAAAAATGTTGTTTTGACCGGCGCGAGCGGGGGTATCGGCCGCGCCGTCGCCGAGAAACTCAACGCCGAGGGCGCGCGCCTGATCCTGGTCGGCCGGAATAAACAAAAACTCATGCAACTGGTGGACGATCTCGGCGACCACCCCCATGTAATGGTCTTGGCGGACCTCGGCGAGGACGAGGGCCGGCAGCAGCTGCTCGACGTCTGCAGGAACATTGGGCCGGATGGCATTAGCCTCTTGATCAACAATGCCGGCGCCAATGAATTCGGACTTTTCGAGGAGCAATCGCAAACGGCGATCGCCAACCTGATCAACATCAACCTGGTCAGCCCTATGTTGATCTGCCAGGACCTGCTACCGCTGCTGCGGCAACACGAAGGTGCACAGATCATCAACGTCGGCTCAACCTTCGGCAGCATCGGCTACCCCGGCTTCGGCGCCTACTGCGCCAGCAAGTTCGGGCTGCGCGGATTCACTGAATCGTTGCGACGTGAGCTTTCCGACTCGGGCCTGCAGGTCTCGTATATTGCCCCACGCGCCACCGAGACCGATCTCAACAGCGACAAAATTGTCGCCATGAATGCCGCACTCGGCACTGCCATGGACAAACCGTCGCTGGTTGCCGACGAGGTCATGCAGATCATCAGCACGCCGGTCGCTTCCGACACCTACCTCGGCTGGCCGGAGAAACTTTTTGTGCGCATAAACGCACTGCTTCCCGCCCTTGTTGACAGCAGCCTACGAAAGCAGCTGCCGATCATAAGGCGCTTTGCGAAACATGAAATATAAAATTGAGGATAAGACGATGCGAGTGAAAACCACGATAAAGCTACTTTTTTTGACCTTACTGATACCCGTCACGGTGTTCGCTGAGACACCTTCAGATGTTGTGGCCGAGTTGCAGCACGATTGGGCGATCGCCAATTACCAGCTTAGCGGCGACGAACAAATCAAGGCCTACGAGGCGCTGATAGATCGAGCCAACGCGGCGGTCGACAGCAATCCGCGTTCGGCTGAAATCCTGGTCTGGAATGGCATCATCAAGTCTGCCTTCGCCGGTGTTAAAGGTGGCGTCGGAGCGCTGGGCCTCGCGAAGCAGGCGAAGAAAAGCCTGGAAGCGTCAATGGAGCTCGACGACAAGGCGCTGAACGGCTCTGCCTATGCGAGCCTCGGTACGTTGTACTTCAAAGTGCCCGGCTGGCCCCTGGGTTTTGGCAATGATAAGAAAGCCGTACAATTGCTCGAGAAAGCGCTTGAGATAAACCCGGACGGCATTGACCCGAACTATTTCTATGCCGATTACCTGCGGGAAAAGAAGGATTTCGAGAACGCTGAGAAGTACCTCCTCAAAGCACAAAAAGCGGCGCCCCGCGCTGATCGGCCGGTCGCCGACTCAGGTCGTCAGCAGGAAATATTGACAGCATTGCTTGAGGTTCGGGAGAAGTTGGGGCGTGTTGGTTCATAATGCCCCGGACCGCCAATATGGAGACGATGACGTCGCATGCAGGTTCTGCTCGTCGAAGACGACCAATCACTTGCCACTGGTTTGTGCAAAGCCCTCCGCAATGAGGGCTTTGTCACTAACCATGTGGCCCTGGGCAAAGCCGCCCTGCATGCCGTCGGTGTAGAGCCACCCGATATCGTCGTCCTGGACCTGGGCCTGCCCGACATGGATGGCCTCGACGTTCTCAAACACATTCGCGCCTCCGGCTCCCAGATACCGATCCTCATATTGACGGCCCGATCCAGTATCGACGCACGGGTGTCCGGGCTGGACGGTGGTGCCGATGATTACCTGTCGAAGCCCTTCGAAACGCCGGAACTGATCGCCCGGCTCCGTGTGATCGAGCGACGTTTGAGCAGCACCAAGGAAAGCGCTATCCGGGTTGGTGATGTTTCGCTCGACACTTTAAGTCGGCAGGTTCTTTGCCGTGGCGAGCCGGTTGAGCTCGCTCGCCGCGAATACATGGTCCTCAAATCCCTGCTGGAAAATTGCGGAAAGATACAAACTCGCGAGCAGCTGGAGTCGCGCCTTTACTCCTGGGGGGAAGAAGTCTCGAGCAATGCTCTCGAAGTGCATGTACACCATCTTCGTAAGAAGCTCGGAAATGACTTCATCAAGACTGTTCGCGGCGTCGGCTACACCGTCCGAAAACCGTGAAGTCAATACGCCTGTACCTTATTATCGCGTTGCTGTCTGCAGTCACGCTGGGCAACTTCATCGCCGCGGTGTACGGCTACCGGCAAAGCTCGGATGAGGCCGAGGCACTGCTCGACACTCAGCTGGCCGATACGGCCGCACTGATCCGAACCATGCGGCCGGCACGCCAAACCGTATCTCCGCCACCCTCCGACAGGTTGGCGTTCCAGACCTGGTCGTCTGACGGCACCCTGATACAGCGCTCTGCAAACAGTGGCCTTGCGCCGATCACGCTGCGTGAAGAAGGGTACCGGAACGAGAATTTCGAGGGCTACCGCTGGCGCGTGCTAAGTCTTTTCGATCAGGAATCCGGGCAATGGCTGATGGTCGCCGAGCGAATCGACATACGTGTCGAACTCATTGACAACATCATCATGCGGGCCCTGTTGCCGATAGTCCTCAGCCTGCCGCTGATTGCGGCGATTGTCTGGCTCGTCGTCGGCAACGGGCTGTCGCTCATCGGCCAGCTTGCCAACGAGCTGCGCACGAAACGAGCTGATGACCTGACCCGCCTCAATACATCCGATCCACCCGTCGAACTGGCGCCCGTGGTCGATGCGATAAACGATCTGCTGCGGCGCCTGGACGAGTCAATACAGCGAGAACGTCGGTTTTCTTCGGATGCGGCCCACGAATTACGTACGCCGCTTGCCGCGATCAAGGTCCATGTACACAATCTCAAACAGCAGTTGCCAGAGAATAGCGAGGCGCTGCAGACACTGGATCGAGACCTCGGTCGCCTTGGCCATTTGATCGAACAAATACTGCTCCTCTATCGCACGGCACCGGAGCACTACCAGGCGAAAATGCAGGAGCTCGACCTGCACAAGCTGGCGCAGACGGTCATCGCTGAGGTTTACGACGACATAGATCGCAAGCATCAGACAGTTTCCCTGGGCGGCACGCCGCAGACAATCGTCGGCGACGAGGCATCGCTGATCATACTCATGAGCAACTTGATCCTGAATGCCAGCAAATACTCGCCGGAGGGTGCTTCAATAACAGTGAATGTTGACCGCGAAGAACTGGGCATCTGGTTGGGCGTAACGGATAGTGGCCCCGGAATTCCGTTAACGGAAATCAGCCAGGTGTTCGATCGTTTTCGCCGCGTGGGCGGCGATCGGCACGACAGTGCGGTTGAAGGTGTCGGGCTCGGCTTGTCAATCGTCAAGCATATTGCGGACCTGCATCACGCAAACATCAGTATGCAAAACAATGACGACGGACCAGGGCTCACGGTAGGCGTTTTGTTTCCGCCCGACATGACAGTCGCGACGAACGTTGGTAAGAGGAGTTAATGAAGATCAAGAACGGTTTTGGACACCTCAGGTTCTGGGGACCTGTGCTTGCCACGCTTCTGGCATCGGCGTCCCTCGCCGCTACGCCCGAATTCGAACTCGAGATACGCAACCACCTGTTTCACCCGGACATATTGGTAATCCCGGCCAACACGAAGGTGAAGCTGATTATCTACAATCGCGACACGACGCCCGAGGAATTTGAGAGCTACGAACTCAACAGGGAGAAAGTGATACTGGGCGGTCGCAAGGCTATCGTCTTTGTCGGGCCGTTGCCGCCAGGTGAGTATCCGTTTTTCGGCGAATTCAATCCGCAAACCGCACTCGGCACGATAATTGTCCAGGATGACAGCCGTGCTCCTGAATAGTGTCGTAATCGTGCTGCGCGAAGTGCTTGAGGCGGCACTATTGCTCAGCGTTTTTCTGGCCAGTACGCGGTTTCTCAAGCTCGGCAATCGGTGGGCGATTGTTGCGACTTTACTAGGCGTCCTCGGCGCCATAGCTTACGGTTACCTGCTGGACCCTCTGTCAGAGTTATTCGACGGCGTGGGCCAGGAGATCGGCAACGCCCTGCTTCAATTTGCCACCTTTGTATTGATTGGCGCAGCCGTTTTCCTTATCGGCTGGCAGATATCGAGCCCGAAAAGTCATCAACCGATCCTTCAGGCACTGATGGCTGCCGCGGTTACCCTTGCCGTCACGCGTGAAGGTGCCGAGATTCTCATCTATGTATCAGGATTTTGGCAATTAACCGATTTCTTCTCGGCTGTCGGTGTGGGATCGCTAATTGGCGCTTGTATAGGATTCAGCGTTGGCGTTCTTATCTATTACCTGCTGGTTGCCCAGCCTTCAGAACGGGGGCTGCCAGTGTCTTTGGTTTTGCTGTTGCTCATTGCGGCCGGCATGTCATCACAAGCGACGAGACTTCTGATACAGGCCGATTGGATATCAACCGCCGGTGCACTTTGGAACACGTCGTCCTTGCTCTCCGAGGAATCGCTGTTGGGACAGTTACTCTACGCCCTGGTTGGCTACGAAGCGTCCCCCGCCGCAATAGAGGTGGCGGTGCATCTGGGAAGCATGGTCGTTGTCGCTGCTTTGTATTTCGTCGGCCGGTCAATGCGTTCTTCTGTTGTGGACGAACTACGATGACACGCTGCTTTCAGCACGCGAATCGGATCTGCTTGGTCACCGCGATCATGACTGTCCTCGTGATTGCCCGGCCTGCCGTCGCTGACGGCATCGTCGTCGGCAAAATCTACGATCCCTACGTGCAGCCGTTGGAAACCGAGCTCGAATGGCGCATGGTTGATCTCAGAGATGACCAGTTACCGGACGTGATACAGCACTCTCTCGGTTTTGGACGGTCCATTTCCGACCGGTGGTCTTATGAACTGTATGCGATCGGAAATAAGGCGGCTGAAGACAGTCTGTCGCTGAACACGTACGAACTCGAATTCAAGTGGCAGCTGACGGAACAAGGTGAATTCGCCTTTGACTGGGGACTGCTGTTCGAGCTGGAACGAGAGATTGACGCCAACGCATGGGAGCTGGCAACCAGTCTCTTAACGTCACGCGATTTTGGAAAGATCACGGCGACTGCGAATCTTGGTCTGATCTACGAGTGGGGGGAGGGCCGCGCCAATGAATTCGAAACAGCGTTGCATGTGCAAACACGCTATCGCTTACAAGAGGCTTTCGAACCTGCCATCGAACTGCACATGGGCCAGGACACAGTCGCCATCGGGCCTGCTCTCACGGGGCTGATTCGTCCCTCGCAAGGCAAGAAACTGCGATGGGAGCTCGGCGTTTTTCTCGGTGCTGACAACAAGAGTCCCGACCGGACGTTCAAGGCGAACATTGAGTTCGAATTCTGACCATACGTACAAGCGCAAGCACAAGGCTCACGCCGTGAAGTTGATCCTTAAAATCGCATAGGTGAAGTAGACCAGCAGCAGGAACACGCCCGTCGCTCTACCCAAACGAGCATCACCGAAGATGAATATCGGTATCAGGATTGCCGTGAGGAACAAGGACAACCCGAGGTCGCCGATGCCACCCTGCGGCACCGGTATCTGACTGATCAGACTGCTCGCCGGCAGAACTATCAGGGAATTGAAAATATTGGATCCGACCACATTGCCCAGCGCCAGGTCTGACTCGCCGCGCGTCGCGGCAACAATCGATGTGACGAGCTCGGGCATGCTCGTGCCGACGGCGATGAGAAACAGGCCGACGATTGTCGGGGAGACACCAAGATTATCGGCGATTGCGACACCGTTTCGCACCGTCATTTCGCCGCCAGCAAACAGCAGTCCCATGCCGCCGATGACGAACAGCCAGCGAAACCGGCTGTGCGGGTCCGTCTCGATTAACGGATTGTGCGCAATATCGGCGATCAGCTGATCCGAAGCCCTGGTTTCCACGAAATCGAGCACGTTCACGTAGGCGAAAATACAGAACAGCGAAAGCAGCACGAACCCTTCTGAACGACCGATCATGCCGGGTCGCCCCTCCAGGAATTGATCGAGCGCCATCACGGTGATGACCGTGGTCGCCAACAGCAACAGCGGCACTTCGCGCCGAACCAGCTGCCCCTGGATCTTGATTGGTGCGATTACGACAGCGGCTCCGAGAACGAGTGCGAGATTGCTGATATTCGATCCGACGACGTTACCAAATGCGAGGCCGGTCTCGCCGCGCAGGGCGCCAACAACGTTGATGACGAGCTCCGGCGCACTCGTGCCGAATCCAACGATTGTCAATCCAACAATCAGCGGTGACACACCGAGCCTTGTCGCGATTTCGGAGGCGCCTCGGACCAGCAAGGTACCTCCTCCGATCAGAAGGGCGATCCCCGCAAACAAGCCCAGAAAAGAGAGCATCGACCGAGCCTATCGCAGCGCGTACGGCAGCACGTTCTCGACGCTACGATTGATCACGAGGTGCAGCCAGATACTCAGGCCATAACCCAGCGCAATAGCGGGCATCCAGCGCAGGTGTGTAAAAAACGTGTAATGCCCGCGGGCCTGCCCCATCAACGCGATTCCGGCAGCAGAACCGATCGACAGGAGACTGCCGCCGACACCGGCCGTTAACGTGACGAGCAACCATTGCTGAACGTCCATCGCGGGATTCATTTCCAGCACGGCGACCATCACCGGTATGTTATCGACAAGAGCCGATATCACGCCGACAAGTACGTTAGCAACGGTGGGCCCGAGCTCGCCGTACAGGTATGCCGACAGATCCTCGAGATAGCCAATGAAGCCCAGCCCACCGACGCACATGATGACGCCGAAGAAGAAAAACAGCGTGTCCCACTCGACCCTGGAGACCTCGCGAAAACTATCGAAGGGAGTTTGGTCGCCGATCTCGCCGTACTGTTTCCGATCGAACAACACCGTATCGTAGGTTCTCCTCAAGTAGAAGCCGAAGAACTTCAGAATAGCGAGGCCCGTCATCATGCCGAGGAAAGGCGGCAGATGCAGGAAGTTATGGAACGAAACTGCAAGGAAGATCGTGCAGAGAAAAAAGAACATGACCATTTTGGCGCCACGTTTCATGATTATTCTCGGCTCCGTAGCGTTTTTTTCGGGCGCGACATTTGGCACCGCCAATGACATCAGAATCGCCGGCACCAGGAAATTAACCACACTCGGAAGAAACAACAGCAGGAAGGTCGAAAAATTCAAGACACCGCGTTGCCAGACCATCAGCGTCGTAATATCGCCGAAAGGGCTGAATGCCCCGCCGGCGTTTGCCGCCACAACGATATTGATGCAGGCAATGCCAATAAAGCGCGGATTACCATGGCCGACAGCCAGCACAACTGCACACATAACCAATGCTGTCGTCAGATTATCAATCAGCGGCGACAGGAAGAAGCTCAGTATCCCGGTAATCCAGAACATGGTGCGATAGGTGTACGAGCGACGTACCAGCCAGCCTCGAAGCGCTACAAAAACGTTGCGCTCACTCATCGCATTCACGTAGGTCATAGCTGCAAGCAGAAACAGGAACAGCTGTGCGAACTGTCAATGGTGCGATAGGTGTACGAGCGTCGTACCAACCAGCCTCTCAGCGCGACAAAAACGTTGCGCTCACTCATCGCGTTCACATAGGTCATCGCGGCGAGCAGAAACAGGAACAGCTGTGCGAACTCCGTCAGGTATTCGCGGACGGCATCCGCGGCTGCGTGCGGTTGATCAGAATCCGCGTATTGGTAAGCGATCAGGCCCCAGATGATGCCCGCCGCCAGCATGACGGGCTTTGATTTTCGGAGGTTCGTAAACTCCTCGGTGATCACGAGACCGTAGGCCAGGACGAACAATACGATGGCCGTGGCACCGACCCAATGAGCCGTTAAATCCACCGGGCTATCACTCCCTCAATATGCTTGGTCGGACTGTGGGACATAATAGACCCGGCAAAAATACGGTTTATCAGGGGACCGTTGGCGGTGTCCTGGATGTGCCAGGTCGGCCGCAACATTTGCGGAAGGATACCATTTTTATTTTGTTGAATCGGTGACATACGGCCGTCCTTCTGAATATAGTGTGAACATGATCCAGTGGAGTTCGCAGGGATCGACATATTATTGCGCTCCAAACGTTAACTGATGGACGACAATTGGCAACGAAAGACAAACTAAATATCTGCCTCGCCACTTCCGAACTGACTCCGCTCGCGAAGACCGGCGGCCTGGCTGACGTCAATGCGGCGCTCTCCGCATACCTTCATCGGGAGGGCCACGATATACGCGTGTTGCTGCCGTTATACTCGAGCCTCAAGCGCGACAACCTCAAAATCGAACCCGTAGCAAACCTGCAGAACCTTGCCATCACCATCGGTCCCTGGAATTTCTATTACTCCATCGACGTCGCGACGCCACGCGCAAAGGGCTTGCCGGTCTATCTGCTCCGCTGCCCGGCCCTGTTTGATCGTGAGACACTGTACACAACAGCGGCCGACGAACACCTGCGATTCATCCTGCTGTCACGCGTAGCGATCGAGATGTGCCAGCGCATGGAGTTCGCTCCGGACATTTTCCATTGCCATGACTGGCACACGGCCCTGATTCCACTATTCCTGCGCACGATCTATGCCTGGGACAAGCTGTTCGCAAATACGCGGTCGGTTATGACCGTTCACAACATTGGCTACCAAGGGGTTTTCGGTAGCGAGATCATCGGCGATCTCAATCTCGATGGTGGCGAGCAACTGCTCGACCAGGAGGACCTCGCCGATGGCCACATCAATTTCCTGAAAACCGGTCTCCGATTGGCGGACTTGCTAACGACCGTTAGCCCCACTTACGCGACGGAGATCCAGGGTGCCGACTACGGCATGGGTTTAGACGATATTCTCAGGGATCGTAACGACGCACTGGTCGGGATCTTGAACGGTGTCGACTACGTCGAGTGGAACCCGAAAACGGATCCGCTCATTCCCCAGAATTACACGAGCCGCGATCTTAGCGGCAAAGCCTTCTGCAAACAGGTGCTGATGAACGAACTCGGGCTGACGGGCGGCGCCGATCAGCCGGTCATCGGCATCGTCAGCCGTCTTGTCGAGCAGAAAGGCTTCGACCTCATGGAGCGTGTTTTGCCGACGCTGCTGTCGCGCCGCAATTTTTCGCTTGCCGTGCTGGGCAATGGTGAGCTGCGTTTCGAACAATTCTTCGAGTCCCTGCAGCAAACAACACGCACCCGTGTGAGCTTTTACCGTGGCTACAATAACAAGCTCGCGCATTGGATCGAGGCCGGCAGCGACATGTTCCTGATGCCTTCCATGTATGAGCCCTGTGGGCTGAACCAGATGTACAGCCTCAAGTACGGCACAATTCCGATCGTCCGCGAAACCGGCGGTTTGGCGGACTCGGTGGACCAAATCAACGCGGAGGAGCAAACCGGCACAGGAGTCCTGTTTCGGGACTACGACGAAACCGGGCTCACCTGGGCTATCAACCGGGCGCTTGAACTGTTCGAGGATAAACCGCTTTGGGGGAAGATCATGCTGAACGGTATGGCCATGGACTTTTCCTGGAAGCAACAGGGCGCGGAGTACGTCACTCTGTTTCGACGCCTGGTGGGTAAATGAATACGCTCGCTGCCGATAATTGCATCGATCTGATCATCAGGCCACGCGAACGTGACCTCGGCGAGTTTACCGTTCGTCGCGTATTGCCCGCAGCAAAGCGGCGCATGGTCGGCCCCTTCGTTTTTTTCGATCACATGGGGCCCGCCGAGTTTCCTCCGGGCCAGGGAATCGCCGTGCGACCGCATCCACACATCGGCCTTGCAACGATTACCTACCTGTTCGAAGGGGAAATCATGCACCGTGACAACCTGGGCTTCGTGCAAGCGATCCAGGCAGGTGCCGTTAACCTGATGACGGCCGGGCGCGGCATCGTGCATTCCGAGCGTGCCGGTGATGATCTTGGCGATACCTCGCATCTGCATGGCATCCAGTCGTGGATGGCGTTACCCCGGGACGAGGAAGAGCGCGAGCCCGCGTTCGTGCACTATCCTGCAGCAGAGTTGCCGGAGCTTCAGATTGACGGCTGTACCGTGCGCATTATTATGGGCGAGTGCTTTGGCGAACGGTCTCCGGTGACCACGTTTTCGGACACCTTGTATCTGGAGTGCGTCATCCCGGCGGGACATCAGATCACGATACCGGGCGATACCGAGGAACTCGCTGCCTATGTTGTTTCCGGCGAGGTGGGCCTCGCAGGTGTCAACTACGAGCGGCGGCGTAATGCTGGTTGCCAGGCAGGGTCAGGCACTTGCGCTACGGGCTGAACAAGACAGTCGCGTAATGATCATCGGTGGTGAACCGCTGGGCGAGCGACATGTCTGGTGGAACTTCGTGTCCAGCTCGCGGGAACGAATTGAACAAGCCAAGGACGACTGGCGTAAAGGCCACTTCGGCCTGGTCCCCGGCGACGACGAGTTCATTCCGTTACCGGAACGCTAGTACAATTCATTCAGCCTCATACATCGTTAGCTTCGGCGAATCGGATTCGCCGTGCCGAGTAAGCTCGCAACAAGAGAACGGGAGAATCCATGCCGCAGGTTAGCGCGAACAATATCGAAATCGAATACGAGTCATTTGGATCGCCCTCGGACCCGACCGTGTTACTGATCATGGGGCTGGGGATGCAGATGATCGCGTGGCCCGAACCGTTCTGCCGCGAACTCGCAGCGCAGGGATTTCGGGTTATTCGCTACGACAATCGCGACACAGGGTTCTCGACAAAGTTCGAGGGTCAGAAAGCGCCCGGCGTCGCATCGCTCATCGTTCGAAGCATGCTGCGCTTGCCTATACGAGTTCCTTACACACTGCGAGACATGGCCGCGGATGCGGTGGGCCTTATCGATGCGCTTGGAATCGAGTCAGCACACATTGTCGGCGCATCCATGGGCGGCATGATCGCCCAGAATGTTGCAGCCGATCATTCGAACCGAGTTCGCTCGCTGACCTCCATTATGTCCACCAGCGGTCATCGCTCCCTGCCGGGCGCCGATCCCCTGGTGTCCAGGCATCTGTTCCGGTCGCGGCCGACTGGTAACGATCGCGAAGCCGTAATTACTCATAATATGCGCACAATTGAACTGATCGGCAGCCCCGCCTACCCAGTCGACGAGGAGACCCGGCGGGAGATGACCTCGATGAGCTTCGACCGCTGCTACTTCCCCTCCGGATTCACGCGCCACGTGGCCGCGATCGTTCACGATGGGGATCGTCGCGACCGGCTACGCAAGATCGCGGCGCCGACGCTCGTGATACACGGGCGCGAGGATCCATTGGTGCCACTGGCCGGCGGTATCGACACCGCGAAGCACATCCCCGGCGCCGCGCTGGAGATCATCGACGGCATGGGCCATAACTTTCCGGTCGAGCTATGGCCGAGAATTATCGGCCTGATCGCGAATCATGCAAACCAGTCGGATAAGGCATCCGCTTAGGCTCGACGCAGCGCTTCGATCCGCTCCGGGATTGGCGGATGGCTCATGAAAAAGCGCATCATCTTCTGCTTGCCGCCACCCGAGATGCCGAATGCCTGCAGCGCCTCAGGCAATTCGCCCGGCCGGCCGCGCTCGAGGCGCGACAACGCGTTGATCATCGGCTCGCGACCATTCAGCCTGGCTGAACCCGCATCCGCACGGAACTCGCGCAAGCGTGACACCCACATCACGATCATGCTCGCGAGTATGCCGAGTAGGAGCTGCGCCGCTATGACGGCACCGAAGTATCCAATTCCGTAGCCGCTCTCATTCCGCAGGATTACGCGATCGACGAAATGACCAATCACGCGTGAAAGGAAGATGACAAATGTGTTTACCACGCCCTGGATCAAAGTCAGGGTCACCATGTCGCCGTTGGCGACGTGGGACACCTCGTGCGCGAGCACTGCTTCAATTTCATCTTTGGGCATGCCCTGCAAAAGACCGGTGCTGACCGCAACGAGTGCTGAGTTACGGCGCGCGCCGGTTGCAAACGCGTTCATGTCCGGCGAGTCATAGACCGCCACTTCGGGAGGCTCGATGCCGGCCTGGCGCGCCTGGCGTTCAATCGTGTTGACGAGCCAGGATTCCGTGGCGTTCGCTGGCTGCGTAATGACGCGTGCACCCGTGCTGCGTTTTGCCATCCACTTTGAGATGGCGAGCGAGATGAACGAGCCACCGAAGCCGATGACAAGGGACAGCACCAGCAGCGCTTCATAATTGATGCCGACATTGCGCTCGTCGAGGATGCTGTCCACGCCGAGCAGCCGCAGCACGATGCTCAGCACCAGGATAACGGCGAGGTTGGTCGCCAGGAAGAGCGCTATGCGCTTGAACATTGTCGGTTCTCCAACTGATAACAAGACTCATTTGTAGGTCCTTTTGAGGCGATTTCAAGGAGCAAAGTTCCCGGCAGACGTCCAGCGGCACAAATACGCTACTATACGGCCGCTTATCCAATTGGACCGTCCGCGATTTTTTCTTCTGCCAGCAAACTTCTAGTTGCACTGATTCTGATACCGGCAACCGCTGTTGCCGTGTTATGGGCTCGATCCTGGTTGCCCGACGATACGGAAGCGGCCAGCATTACTTGTTCGGCATCCGCGCCCGAATGGACCGCCGGCTCACCGCTCAAGATCATGAGCTATAACGTCCAGTACATGGCGAGCAAGAACTACGTCTTCTTCTACGACATCGATGTCAACGACCCGGACCGGGTAGACGCCGTGGAAAAGGCGAACAAGACCATCGCCAGCCGACCCTCGAAGGAACATGTCTTCTGGACGCTGGACAAAGTCGCGGAGTTAATAAAGAGGGAAGACCCCGATATCATCCTGTTGCAGGAGATAAACGGCGGGGATGATAGCCGGACGTATTACACGGAGCAATCGGCCGAACTATTGAGCCGGCTGCCGGACGACTTGTATCCCTGTCACTCGGAGGCGCCCTATTGGAAGGCGGAGTTTGTCTTTCATCCGGATGTGCTCGGGCCCGTCAATATGAAGCTGCTGACACTATCCAAATACCGAATTGAAAAATCCGTGCGCCACCAACTGCCCAGAAAGCCGAGAAACTTTCTCGTGACGCCGTTTCATTTTCAGCGCGCCCTGCTCGAGTCCCACATCGCTGCAAGTAACGATCAGACAGTGGCCGTGATTAACACTCACTATGATGCCTGGGGTGCCGGGACCGGAATCATGGAGCGACAAATCGCCAGGACGGAGGCGCTGCTGCAATCATTGGATACCGCGGGCATCCCGTGGGTACTCGGTGGTGATCTGAATTTGCTGCCACCGGACAATAACCGGCAACGGCAACGCATACTGGCCGCTGGCACCGGCAGCTATGACGAGAACCCGCAAATAGAGTCGCTGTACCGGAAGTATCGTGGCATCCCGTCTTTGCAGCAGTTGACATTGAGCGATGCGAAAGCCTGGTACACGCACTTTCCTAATGATCCAACAGCGACCGGGCCTGATCGCACGATCGACTACCAGTTCTACAGTGACCAGTGGTTGCTGGACGATGCATACATCATGCAGGAAGAAGCACTGCAGATTTCTGATCACCTTCCCGTCGTCGGCGTCTACTCCCTCCCGTAAATAGGGGTCGAATTACACCTCGTTACTGTCGACCCGGTCATCGTCGCAGGTCATTGGTAAATAAGCTCGTCGGCCAACCCACTGTCGATGGTTGCTATTAGTTTGGGCGATGACACCGGGCCGACGATGTACCGGTTCGCGCCGCACGCAGTAGCGACTTTCGGCCAAAGCTCTTTGTGACCTCCGCGCGTCACAGCGACCACAAACAGATCCGGGAAAAGTTTGCGTGTCGTGGAAATGGACTCGAATCCCGCTCCGCCGCTCATTTCCACGTCGACGATGACAAAGTTCGGCCTTCGCGCACAGCAGGATTCGAAGGCAAGTGTCTCCGTTGTCGCCACGTAAACCTCCCAGCCCAGTTGCTCGAGCATGATTGCAGTGCGGTTCAAGATCTCTAAATGGTCATTGACCAATAGCACATTTCTCATAGTCGATTTTCCGCGAGTCGGTTGCGCCCGAATCGCGCAACTCGCATCGGATACAAGGGTGGCTATGAGAGAACAAATAGCCTAAACATTCTGCGACCCGGCGTGCCAGAAAATGGTCAATTCACGCCAAGGCAGCGACGGTCAAATTCTGTCAGGCGGTGCGGAATCGTCGTGGTGAGTCGTCGTACCAACGGCGGAAGGCGCGCTGAAAAGCGCTTGGCTCAGAGTAGCCCAGCAAGAAAGCAACTTCGGACACAGCCAGCTTCCTGTCCGAAAGCAGTTCGTTCGCCAGGTCGCGCCGTAAGTCGTCGAGAACGCGGGAAAAAGAGCTGCCCTCCTCGCCGAGCCGTCGCTGCAGAGTGCGTGCGTTGATATCCATTTCTGCAGCAGTGCGCCAGAGATCGGGGCGACCAGAAGGGAGCAGTGACCAGAGCACGTGCCGGACGGCGGAAATTGCGCTGACATCGCGCTCTGCGAGCGGTTTCACGGTTATTGCTGCCAGGTCGCCAAGGTAACCAGCGAGCGTTGTGTCAGACGCAATCGTTGACAGCTCAATCTGCTGTCGTGAAAACGTGACCGAACCAACGGAACGATCAAACAGAACGGGGCATCGGAACACTGCGCGATATTCAGCCGACAATTCGGGGCGCGGCGAAGGCAGTTCAACCTGCAATGGTTGGAGATCCGAGCCTGTAATTTCCCTGGCTACCGAAACGACAATAGCGATACCGCACTCCACCGGGTGCCGAAGAGCAACCAGCGACGGATGCGCCTGCCAGATTAGAATTGCGTGCTCATCGTCCTCTTCGAGTTTGAACTGCACGGCCTCGGAAATTATCCGCCCATAGCGCGCCAGGCTACCCAAGGCATCGTGAAGGTCACGAGCATGATACATCGCATAACCAACCAATCCCAATTCGGTTGCCCTGATCGTGCTTCCGATATGTACGCCCAGCGCCGAGTCGTCTTGTCTATCGATGACAGCACGCCAGAGCTTCAGCATCGACGCCGACCGGATACGTGAATCTGGATCCGCAAGATCTTTCTGTGAGAGGCCCGCGACTTCCACCAGCACATCGCGATCCATGCCGAGCCTGGCCGCATAGTCGAGCAGCAGTAACGGAGTTCGCGCAAGTTGGGTCATCCCGTTCAGCATTTCTATAGACTGTCACAAAGTGACACCGTCGGGAAGATCGATCCAGGCTCGGTTTACGCCTTATTGGTTTCGTCGGGCACGTCGGCGGCGTTGCTGCGACCAGTCAGGCGGGCGAGGTTCATACACGACCGCCATTTCTTTTTCTAACGGGCAAGATTTGCGTCAAGAAACTGTCTGAATAATGTCGCCCAGTGTTGGGCTGCCTGTTGCACGCTGCTCCAGTCCGTCTCAGCTCCGTTGCTTGTCGCGAACGTCGGCGCGGTCGCGCTGTCGGCAGCGCGCGCGAGCACCGCGCCGGAGCGAGAGTCTTTCATTTCCATCAAGAAAACGAGCGAGCCCGGGACCGCGAGGTCACGAATCTCTCGACGCATGCCAGGCGCCTGCCCGCCGGATGATTGTCGCAAATCGATCAATGAGGCCTGAACCGCCATCGTGGTCGGGCCGGGCTTGCTGACAATTTCGTAACCCTTAAGCTCGGTAAAAAAAGCGTCACGAAATATCTGGCGAATTCGCTGTATGTCCTCGTCTGTAGACGGCGAATTCGGAGAAAAGAAGACACCCATTTCCTCTGCGAGGAGACTGCTGTATCGACTGAAATCGGCGTCTGTCGAAATCTGCGCGGACTCGACCGCAGCATTCTTGTTGACGCGAAAACTCTGCGTTTCAACAGTGGTGCAGGCGGACAGTCCTGCCGCAACAACAAGCACTACAAATAGCAGGCATTTTGAGACCATGAGCGAATGTTTCATACCGAAGAATCCAACAAATAAACGTGGTAGATTTGCCAGTCTACCCCAGTAACAGTTCCCGGCAAAAAACCCGCCACGTACCGCTGTCGGCCCGGTTTGAGTATGAGATGAAGGAAGAAAGCAATTATGAGTATTCGGCGGGCAGCGGCGGCGCTGAGGCGACCGCCGCTCAGTTCGGCGTTATTGCGGGCCGAACAATTGCTGCCACTCGTCACGCGTGACGTCGTTTTTGAGTTGAAAGCGCAGGTCGATCATGTCCCGGTTGAACTGGTCGATCGATGCGAAGTGCGCTGTCCAGATTTCATCAATCGCGGCGTCAGTGACGTCGTGTTGCTGCAAAGCCTTTTTCAGGCGCTTGCCGCTCTTGCCGGCCTGCTTGTTCATGGCAGCCGCTCTCTTCTTCATCGCCTTCAGCGTCGACATTGCCGAACCACGGCGATCCGGTTCGACAATGACGGTCTTCACGTCCTTCTTGGTATCGGCGATATAGTCCATGACCGAAATTGATCCGCCGCCCAATAGTAGGGTAACGATAAGTGCTACGAGCATTTGTCCGACTCCTTTCTAAATCGACTGCAGCGCCGCGATCGCCGCTTTCATTGTCTTCGTATTCGCTTTCCTGATCGACGCCCATTCCTCGGCCGTTGTCGCGGCCATGAGTTCCCGGTGTGTCAGGCCGGTCGTTCTGCGCGCCTCGCGAACGTCTGCCTCCAGTTGGTCCGCAAGGTCGACCAGCTGTTCACGAGTTGCGTCGTAGTTTGCATGGAGCGCGCGGAGGCGGGTGCGTCTTTCCTGCACGCCGTCGTAAAGGGCTCCATAGTCTCGCTCGAGCCGGTCCACCAATTCGATTGCCGTGTCGCGACGCTCGGCATCAACAACAACCTGCGCTACCTGGGCACGCAAGTCGTCAAACGCTTCAGCAACGACACCCTGCGGTGACACCGCGCCCTTACCACCGCAGCCTGCTATCAATACCGCCGCCGCGAGTAGCAACAGGGAAATCGGAAACCGAAAATTTCTAAACATGGTTCGTCTACGCCTTCAAACTTAAAGGAAATGCCCATCGAGTCGCTGCGCAGCCTCGGCGCGCTGCTGCGCAACTGAGTATATTGGGTTATTGACAGCGCCACCACTTTCGGCGAAATCTTCAGGCCAGAGAGCCTCTTGTAGTCCAAAGCAAGATTCTGCATCGCCTTTACCAACCGCTATGGCGTCACGACCTCGCTCGGCTATTTGTTCTGATACGTCAATTGAGCCGCGTCGATTCCGCCGGCAACGCAGTTGTTTCAAGTTATTTCTGCGCTGGCGTGCTAAAAGCAAATTCAGTATATTCTTAGCGCTGTTGGCCGAGAGGCTCTGACGAATGGTTGGGAAAGTCATGAATAAGTCGCAGTTGACGGCGCTCGCCGCGCTCTTCGCTTTATTTTCGGGTTGCACATCGACACCGCAATTTCAAAGCGGTCCCGATGCGGAGGTCACTCACGACGGCCTGACTCGCGTGGACAAAACCGTCATGGATACGGTCTGGGCGAGAACCGATATCGATCTTTCGGACTACAGCAAGATCATGCTTGAGGGTGTCGGTGTTGAGTATCGACCGGTCAAGGGCGCCTACAGCGGTCGTGCCGGTTCGACGTCGATAGGCCGATCTTCGCAGAGCGAGTTTCAACTCGATGACAAAACCAAGGCATTAGTTCAGGAAGAAATTCGTGGCGCATTCGTCGAAGAATTGGCGCGAAGCAGCAGCTACGAAATCGTGAACGAGCCGGGCCCGGACGTTTTGACGGTGCGTGTCGGATTACTGGACGTAATATCCCGCGTGCCGCCGGACACGATGGGCCGCAGTTCGGTTTACCTCGACAAGGTGGGTGAGGCGACACTTGTGATGGAACTGCGGGACTCGATGAGCAACGCTATTCTGGCTCGCGCGATAGATCGACGTGCCGCGGAGCGCGGCCCCGGGACCATGATGGAATCGAACCGCGTCAGCAATCGGGCCGAAGTTCGCCGTCTCGGTCGCAAGTGGGCGAGCATCGTGCGCAGTGGCCTCGAGACCCTGATGACTAAGGAGTAGTTGCTTGATCAGCAATCTCCGCTAAAGCTGCCCGCGCACCGGGCAACGTCACAATCAAAATGACCGCCTCCCGATTGCTCGCGTCCGCTGCAGCGATTGCGCAATCAATCCGCAGTCGCCTCCAAAATCCACCCAACTTGTCGCCAGACCAGATGCTAGAATCGCAGTCCGCGTAATGGCCGAAGCTAACTCGCCGGCAATACCCGCGTCCTCTATACAAGGATCAATTGTGAAAAAAATAGCCTTGCTTGTCTGTGTTTCTCTGCTTCTGGGCGCTTGCGCCGGACCCAAGGTAACCCGCATCCAAACCTTGTCGGATTCTGCAGATGCGCCTTATGGCAACGTGCTTGTTGTCACGTTGTTCAAGTCATTCGACATGCGCCGTTATTTTGAGCAGGAAATTGTGAAGCAGCTCAAGGCGCGCGGCATCGAAGCAGTCGCCAGTACTTCAATGATGAACACGAAGACGCCCGTCAACCTGGACACCTTCGTAGCAATGGTTGACCAGGTGAATTCGGATGCTGTACTGGTCACGCAGTTGGTTGACCTCAGCACAGCAAGCAAGGTCAGGGACCGAAGCCCGGAGTCTACCTATAACCTTCGTCCGACCTATTACGTCAATGTCTGGAGCGTTGAGTTGACCGAGTACGTGGAACCGCCGGGACTGGAATTCAAGCACTCATTGACCATGGCAACCCAGCTGTTCTCCGTGCGCAACGAGGAACCCGTGTGGGCGATCGAGACCCACTCGAAAATAGCCGAAGACATCAACGGGCAAACACGCGGCTCAACAATTGCTGATGAGGCAAAGGCGATTATCAACGCAATGTCGCGAGATGGATTGCTTTCGAGGTAACCCGTCGCGATCACGATCAATGGGGTACAACGTGGGGAAAACGAACTTCTTCTATCTGTTGAGTGCGCTGCTGTTTCTGCTGTTCGCGATTCCTCTGGCCCACGATCTCGAGATCCCGGCCGCTCCGGTACGCGCCGTCGTTTTTTCGGTGCTATTGCTTGTCGGTGTTTGGAGCCTGAAAGGCGGCGGGCGTTTTTTCGCGATTGGCATGATTTTGGCGATTGTCGGCGTCATTTTGAATGTGCTTGCCATGCAGCTGAATTCAACGATCTTTCATTTCAATTCGTTGTTACTGTTAATTGGATTTTTGCTCGTCACGATCAGTTTTACTCTAAGGCAAGTCGTATTTGGAACCGAGCTAAACGCCAACCGTTTGGTTGGCGCGATCTGCGTTTTCCTGCTGCTTGGCGTCATATGGGCGCTCGCCTATTCGTTCTTGGAACTCGTGGTGCCGTCGTCCTTTGCGGGAGTCGCACCGATACGTGGACCAGGCTGGGACAACGGCTGGCTGTATTTCAGCTTTGTTACATTGACGACACTCGGTTACGGCGATATTACGCCGGTATCGGCAACTGCTCGAAGCCTCGCCTACCTGCAGGCCGTCGTCGGTCAATTCTACGTCGCCGTTCTTGTCGCCGGACTGGTGAGCGCATACATTTCCGACAAACAAGGGTCGTGAACCAGTCTCAAACTGCGCGATCGATGGAGCTTCGCTGGCACGACGTCGTAAACCGACTCGTGCGAACATCGGTAGCTCCGCAAGAACGAAAGCGCCGGGACCTATTGGCTAGCCGCCGAAAATCTCGCCAGTGGGGCCATGCGCGCCTTGTTGAGCGATAACTGACCCTCGAAGATTGCGTAGTTGTCTGCTTTGCGCATAGCCTCCATGAAAGCTGTTTCGATAGCCATGTCGGGACAGGCCATCATTGTCATTCCCATGTTGTCGCCGAAGGAAATTCGATTGCCGCGCTTGATTTCGTAGGTGCCAAAGAATCGGTTACATGATGCATGCCCGTACACTTTCGACTCGGCAGCCTGCAGTTCAAAGTGGGGCTGTTCGCTTGCTTGCGACGCTTGTACGGGTTGCCCGTTGAGCTCAATCAGCACCCAACGTATGCCTTCGATTCGCGGATCCTCTACTGTCTTCTCCAATACGTACATCCCTGAGAGTTCGCCGGTGATTCGATTGCCGTCTTCATCAAGATGAAACAACTGTTCTTCACCCACCTGGTACATCTGCTCGGAACCATCCGGGCTCCTGAGCGTAACCAGACGGCCGTCATCGTCCCAGGCAAAATTTCCCTCGTCGGACCGAGGCATCGGTGATTTGCCAATGTACGTTGTACGGCGCGTGAAGCGGCCATCCTGATGAAGCGTGACTGACGTCAGAATGCCCTCGCAATCCGCGCAGGGAAGCACGCCTGAGTAAGTTCCGGCCCAGTCGAGGGCATTGCGGCTGTTGTGTGCGTCGTCTGTCATCGGTAACTGCCCGACCTCGTTCGCCGCTTCGATCATAACGCTTGTCGGGTGACTCACACCCGGCCACTACAACGAATACGATGATAAAAATGAACCAATTCACTGAGTCTCGCTCCTCGGCCGCGGCCAAAACAGATTTGGCGATTGTACTGCGCCAGATCTAGAACCTGAAGACAATGCCGGCAAATGTCTCAATCTGCGACAGCAGGTTGCCCTCGATCCTCACGGCGCAGAGGCTTAAGTTCGGCCCGGTCTGACAGAACAAATCCGTTTTCGAGTCCGTCAGCGTGCCGTAGGCTCGCGCCTCGAGCCGTAAGCCCAGCCGGGAGTACGGCTGGAACAACAGGCCGGCGCCAATGGAGCCAGAGAAAAAGGTATCGCTCCCGGAGCCCGCCGATCGAACCTTCACGTATGTGCCACCAATCGTGGCAGCCAGATAGGGCCGTATCGTTTCCCCGTCGCCCTGATACGTACCGCCAAGTTGCAGGACGTGCATGTCCAGGTCAACGGCAGGATCGTTCGCCGCAGCGCCGCTGAAGACGGCCTTTGTATCCTGTTGCGAATAGAAGACCTCGTACTGCGTATTTATCCGAGTGCGGAAGATTCAGGATGACACCGAAGCTTGCAGAGTCATCGAGCTCGTAGAATTCATCAGACTGCTTCACGTCGAACTTGCCGCCGAAGCGATAGGCGCCAAACGGTGTCACTTCCACTCCGAGTTTTGTCTCAGCGGCGCCGGCCGTTTGTGCAAACAACGCAATCGCCAGTACAAAGATGCTCAAGGTTTGCAGATTATTCATTGATAATTCCAAAGGCAATGAGGGAATGATCGCTCGTCGGGCTAATGACCAGGCGGCTATCGGTGCGGCAGGCGCCTGGTCGCGGTTCTCCGCCTATAGTAAGGGATTGCTCATTAGGATAGAATGTCCGGCCGGTTTTACCGAGTTTGACCCTCCCTACGTTGCGAATGGCCTGTGCCGTCCTAGCTGCGCCCGAATCCTGTTTTTTTCCGACAGCGAAACCCGACACCACAGATAGGACTTATGAATCGTTTCCATAATCTGGCTGCTGCGACCTGGGCTTTGCTCCTTGCCGGGTGCGCATTGAATGCCTCCACTCCCGAACGCCAGGGACTGGCACTAATGGACGAAACATCGGCGTGTGCCGAGCGACTTGTCGGTGACTCTGGTGGTGCATCAAGTCAACTTGATGCGCTCAACTTCGGTATCGTCAACTGGAATATTCAAAAAGGCAAAGACCCGGAATGGGTACATCAGCTCACCGAGTCCGATAACGATGCGGATCTGTTTATTTTGCAGGAGGCAGTAGCGCACTCCGAGGACTGGGACGCACTGGCCGCGGATCATTTTCGTTCCTTTTCGGAGGGCTTCGGGTTTGGCTCAAGCGTTAGTGGCGTCATGACACTGAGTACCACTCGACCCCTGGCCGAATGCGAACTGGTCTCGTTGGAACCCTGGTTTGGCACGCGCAAAGCGACCCTGGTCACCGAGTATGCTTTAACGACTACGGAACAAACCTTACTGGTCGTCAACATCCACGGCATCAATTTCACCTTTGGCGTCAGCGACCTGAAGGAACAGTTGCTGAAAGCGCTTGCAGTTATCGCGGAGCACCAGGGACCTGTGCTCTTCTCTGGCGACTTCAATACCTGGCACGGCAGACGAGCAGGACTACTCGACGAGGTACTTGGACGTGTCGGCCTTACACCGCTCGAGTTCCGCTCGGACTATCGCAAGCGTTTTTTGGGCTGGCCGCTCGACCATATTTTTGTGCGCGGGCTCGATTCTATTCATGCGACGACCCGCGAGTTTGATTCATCGGATCACAATCCGATGTCCGTGCGGTTTCGGCTGACAAACGAGGAAGGTCCGTTGACCACCTCACTATGAACGTCATGAGACTGTCTGTCCTGAGAATCGTTATTGTGGCCGGACTGCTCTTGCCTTTAAGCGCGACTGCGGGCACCGCTGAAGTCGAGATCGATAATCTGCTAAGCACGATGGGGCGCAGTGACTGCGTGTTCATTCGCAACGGCAAGCGACATAATGCCGAGGATGCCGAAGATCATCTGCGCATGAAGCTGAGACGAGGTAAACGTTACGTGACCACGACCGAGTCGTTCATAGAGCGACTCGCCAGCAGCAGTTCCATGAGCAAGAAGCCGTACTATATCGAGTGTCCCGGGCAGGAAAAGACACCCACCGGCGAATGGCTAATGCAGCGGCTCGCCGAACTCCGTGAGAACCCGGGCGAAGGAAAATAGCGGCGGACAATACTAGGCCTCAAGGGTTTAATGGCGGCAGCGACAGTCGCCCCGGCAGTGATCGCTGCTGCAAAAAACATTTTCGGGCCGTTACCAGCCCCGCTCCTAAGGACCGCATGTCAATTCGTTCGGCCGCGTCGTTATAGATTCCGGCACTGAGTACGTCGATGGCTGCGAGCAGCGATGCGTCGCCATAATCACGTGCGAACGACCTTGCGTCCATGCCTGGCTGCAGCCGTTCTAGCCAGGCCAGCAGCGCGTGGTAAACGGATTGCGGCCGCTCTGAGGCGATCGCTTTTTCCAACTGTGTGAACGCATATTGTTCCGTCTGCCTGCGACGTTCGGCGGCAGCGCGAAAATAACGCACTACCGTCGGCGCCCAGCGACGTAGAACAAGCAGCATCGCGAGCGCGGTGAGCAATAGCGCCAAAATCTGCGGCCAGCGGCGCTCGGTTGCGGCGTCCGTAACTGGCGGCACGACCGGAGGCCCTGCCACTGAGATCGCAAAGCCCTCGGCCGTTACACTCTCGACCGATTCTGATTCGGTATTCCAGAAACTGAGCTCAACGTCCGGAACGCTGAACTCGCCACCCGCGTCAAAAACCAGCGTCAGCTTCTCACTGCGTCGCGCGACCGCGTCATCTTCAACTTGGGGCGCGTCGGCATAGACCGAAACGCCTTCCAGCTGTAGTTCGGGCGCCAGGGGTGGCAGGAATATTGCCGGAAGGCCGTCAAGTTCTGCCGTATATCGGATGACGAGCGCATCACCGGCTTCGAGTTCGGAGAGGTCGCCATCGATATCTCGCGACAGCGTCAGGCGGCGTCCGGCAAGGTAGGGATTGAGTTGCTCGGCGCCTGTCGGCACCTGGCCCCTGAACTGGATGTCGGGGACGTCGACATCGACCGTTACCGGGGACGAGCCCGGGTTGGCGTACGTCACCGTAATCACCTGTTCACTTATTCGGTAGCTCGCGCCGAGCAACGGGTACACGCGGTAATCGCGCACGATGCCGGCCCAGGTCTCAGTGCCGATACGCTCGCTGGTTGGGAAGGAACTGTCCGGTGGCAGTCGCGTGATCGCGTTGGAAAGTTCGAAGCCGGGATAGACCGGCGGACGCGTAAACCACGTCGGTACCAGCACGGTCACACGCATATTCGCCGGCTCGCCAACGTTGACCGTTTCGGGCGATACCGAGACACGAACGACCGGTTGCTCCTGTGCGCACACAGCGGCGACGAAACCGCAGGTGACGACGACGAGCAGCAGCATCCGTTTCACAGCAATCCCTTGCGGCTGGCTTCGAGCATAAAGCGCGTTCGCAGGAAGTCGCGGGTCTCGGTATCGACCGCTCGCATCCACTTCTCAGCCGATTGAAGCTCGATCGTGCTTTGCTCGGTAACCTCTATCTCGGCACCGCGCTGTTCCGTATTGTCGAAAACGACATCATCCGCGCCGAGGCTTTGTTCACCCGGGTCAGATTGTTCGCGTGTGCGCTCGATGTAGTCGAGTGTGTACTTTGCCAACTGGAGGTTCTCTCGCGCCTGCGCCCATTGTGGTGCGTCGGCAACCGCTTGTTCGTAAGCAGCGATAGCTTTGCGGTACTCGCGACCTTTCATAAACGCATTGCCGCGATTGAAGAAAGCCTCGGCGGTCGGGATACGACCAAACGCGTCGGCAGACTCTGCGTACAGGCCCGAGTCGTAGGCGGCGACGCCCTTCCAGGCCGGGTCTTCGAAACGCTCGTATGCGTCTTTGAACTCCAGGCTTTCGTAGGCCCGGCGACCCTGCTGATCGGGCGTCAGCCACAGCGAGACAAAATCGCCGGCGCGCCAGGACTGCCAGGCAAGCACCGCGGCTGCGGCGATCGTGATCAGCGCCAGCCAGGCGACAAAGCGGACCGAATCAGGCCGCGACTCGGCTCGCGTCACCATTGCATGGTCCATCCACGTCGAAACCAAAGCAGCGCCAGCAGCGCCGCTGGCCACAGCAACCACCAGCCCTGGTCCCGCCACTGAGCGTCGGGGTCATCGGCCTGCTGCAGATTGGACTGGATCGTGCGCATGAGCTGGCGAATATCGGCATCACCCGTGCCCGCACGCACTACCGACACATTCGCTTCGGCAGCAATTCGGCGCAGCGAGTCCGTGTCGATACTTGTGTCGAGACGACCGCCGGCCGCAGCCATGACCGGACTGCCATCCGGCATCAGGGCGACGCCCCCCGCGTCGGTGCCAACAACCAGCGCCGCCAGCGACGGCGTGTCGGCCTGGCTTGCGTATTCGGCGAACGCTGCGATGTCATCGGCATCGAATCCGTCGTTGACGAATAGCAGGGTTCCCGCCCTTGCCTGGTCACCCAGCAGCGTCTTCGCCAGCGCCAACACCTCGCTCGCCCGCGAGCCTGGCGCCGGCATGATGGCCGGATCGAGACTCTCGAGAAATGGCTTCAGTACGTCGGCATCCTTGCTTGGCGGCACAACGATGTGTGCCGAGCCCGCATAGGCAACCAATGCCGTCCTCGACCCTGTGCGCGCAGCAATGAGGTCCATCACCTTGAAACGCGCGCGATCAAGCCGGGTCGGCTGAAAATCGTTGCTGCGCATCGAGTCGGAAACCTCGAAAGCGATGACGAGCGGCGCAGTTTCAGCGAACCACGGGCTTGCCTGCTTGCTCCAGGTCGGGCCCGCGGCCGCCAGTGCGGCAGCAACGAGGGCGATGCTGATGCCATCCACAGCCCGCAAACCCTTGCGTACGTCGCGGTTTATCGTCAGCGCGTCACGCAGATGTGGCGCAACAAGGTCGCCAATCCGGGCCTGACTGGCTTCGCGGCGCCGTACCAGCCACCACGTCAGGCCGATAACGGGTAAGGCGATCAGCCATATTGGTCGCAGGAAGTGAAACAGATCGATCATGCGCGGGCGCCTTTGCGACGCGATCCGAGCAACAGCGCGGCGTAGGCGAACAGCGCCAGAAGCAGCGCGATACCTGCCGGCCAGTGCACCAGCGACTCGCGCGGCCGCCATGACTGCGTGCGTACTTCCGCAGCCGCCGTTGCATCGATGCGCCGATACACCGCGTCGAGAGCGGCCTCGTCTTCTGCGTTGAAAAATTCCCCGCCGGTGCGGGTGGCGATGTCATCGAGCACCTCGAAATCGACGCGATCTTCGCCGGTCGCCTGCACATTGCCGATGCCGATCGTATAAATTGCAACTCCGTTCAGTTTCGCGATGTCAGCCGCGTTGATCGGCGTCATAGTGCTGGCCGTGTCGTTACCGTCGGTCAGCAGGATAAGCAGCCGATCATCGACTTCGCTCGATTCGAACGAGCGGATCGCGAGGCCGATCGAGTCGCCAAGGGCTGTTTGCGGCCCGGCCATCCCGACTTCCATGAGTTCTACGAGGGCACGTGCCGTATCGAGATCGCGCGTGAACGGCAGCTGCAAGTAGGCTTTCGTACCGAATACGATCAGGCCGATACGATCACTCTCGCGCGCCGCGACGAAGCGGTCGACGACGCGCTGAACGGCATCGAATCGGGTGACGGGCTCGCCATCCTCACCGGGAAAATCGCGGTAATCCATCGAGCCCGAAAGGTCGATCGCCAGCATGATGTCACGCGCCGCCTCGGTTCTGACGATGGGCTCGCCAACCCACTCGGGTTTTGCCAGTCCGAGTATCAGCAGTGACCAAACGATGACTGCCATCACCATCTGCAACCAGCGGCGCCGCATGACGACGGCGCCGGCGCGCGCCTCGCTGCCCGCTGCCGCGACAATTTGCTCGAAGAACGGAATTCGCAGTGCGCTGACGCGCTCACGCTGCGGCGGCAGCAGCCACCAGGCTAGCAGTGGAAGCGGCAACGCGAGCAGCGCCCATGGATAGGCCAACTCAAGCACGATGTAACCGTATCCAGCGCCGCGCCGCATCACTCAGTGCCGCCCCGTCGGCGTCCGGCCGGTAGGCGGCGTCGGCGAGCAGGCCGGCCGCATCAGCGATCTGCCGATCGTCATTCGCCGATTCTGTGAGGAACTGCGCCCACGCGCTGCCATAGAGTGGCGCGACGTCGCGTCGCGGATACGCCGCCAGCGCCGTGCGTTTCAGCAATGCCGCAATGCGTTGCGCCGACTCTGCCGGGCTCAGCTCTGCCTGACGATCAATGCCTCTGAGCGCCGCCAGCGCTTCGCGTCGATAACGATTTCGACGCCGGCGCTTCAGCAAGTACCCGCCAAGGAGCACCAGCACGGCGAACAGCCAGCCGAGCAGGACCCACCAGCCGGGCGTTTGCGGCAACCACGGCACGGGTTCGGGCATGACGAGTTCGTGCATCAGCTCAAGGAGCTGGGGAAGGCTCAAACCCTCGTACTGGCTCACCGGACTTTTCGCCGCGGTGCGAGCGTGCCCATCAGGCGACGAATCTGTGGCAGAGTCTCCTCGCCGGCACTCAGCGGCAACACGGACAGGTTGATTTCAGACTGCCAGCGATAGATTTCTTCGAGCCGTTGACGCGTGAATCCGCTGACCGCGGCGCGCGTCGACTCCGCCCCCAGGTCAACTTCCGCCTGCATGCGACTGTCTCCGACCACGGTACGTTCGCCTGCCTCGATGCGATCCGACAATGGGTCATGGACGAGAAACAGCAGAACGTCGTTGTGTGTCGCGATGCCGCTCAGCCGTCGCTTCGTCATGTCGTCGATGCCGTCGAAATCGCTGAACACGAGTACGAGATGGTCGTGATGCGCAATGCGCGCAACGCTGCCGAGCACACTGTTCAGCTCACCGGGCGCGGGCGTCGCGCTTTTGTCGGCATGCAGCGCCGAGTTCATTTCGGCGATCGATTCGAGCAGCGCATAGGCCGTGCGCCGGCTGCGCTTGGGGGCGTACTCAATCTGGTTGTCGTTGTCGAAGACGATGCCACCGACCCGATCACCCGCATCGAGTATACGGAAGGCAGCAATCGCAGCCGCCTCGGCTGCCGTCACCGACTTCATATTCAGCTGCGAACCAAAGTACATGGACATGCGCTGGTCGACGACAAGCAATGCGGGGCGATCGCGTTCCTCGGTGAATACGCGAACGTGCGGAGTGCCCGTGCGTGCGGTCGCTTTCCAGTCAATCGAGCGAACATCGTCACCGGGCAGATAGTTCCGCATCTCTTCAAAATTGAGACCACGACCACGAAGCCGCGATGCATGTCGACCGTTGAGGACGCTGGCCGACGGCTGGTGCGGCAGAAAACTCAAACCCCGCGCAGCTCCCTGCAGACCCCTCAGGTGGGCCAGCGACACATGGATGCGCGTGTCAGAGTTCATGCTGGTATCAGGGCAGCGCGACTTGCTCGACGATTGCGTCGATCACCTGGTTGGGGCTGACGCCCTCACCTTGTGCCTCGTAAGACAACATCAGACGATGCCGCAGGCAGTCATGGATGATCGCCCGAACGTCTTCAGGATCGACGAAGTCTCGCTGATTGAGCCATGCATGGGTGCGGCTGCATTTGTCGAGCGCAAGCGACGCGCGCGGACTGCCGCCAACATCGATCCAGCGGGCCAGGTCTTCCGAGTATTTTTCGGGCGTGCGGGTCGCGTAGACGAGATCCGCCATGTAGCGCCCTATTGCGGCAGAGACATGCACCTGGCCGATTTCCCGTCGTGCGTCGAACACGGCCTGTTGCGGAATTCGCTCCAACGTCTGTTTCGGCTTCTGCGCATCGTCGCTATGCGTCGCTACTTCTTCCGCGCGCACGAGCTCCACAATTCGAACCTCATCCTCGACCGGCGTGTATGCGATGTTGACGTGCATCAGGAAGCGATCCATCTGCGCTTCCGGCAGCGGGTACGTGCCTTCCTGTTCGACCGGGTTTTGCGTGGCCATGACCATAAACAAGGGCGGCATCTTGTGGGTGGTGCCCGCGACCGTTACCTGCCTTTCTTCCATGGCCTCGAGCATCGCGGCCTGCACCTTGGCCGGCGCGCGGTTGATCTCGTCACCCAGAACGATATTGGCGAAGATCGGCCCGGGCTCGAAACGAAACTCGCCCTGGCCGTCTTTCTGGTAATACACCTCGGTACCGGTTACGTCGGACGGCAGCAGGTCCGGTGTGAACTGTATGCGGCTGAAGTCGGCTTCGATGTTCTTTGCCAGCGCCTTGATCGCTCGCGTTTTCGCAAGGCCTGGCAAACCCTCGACGAGCAGGTTGCCGTTGGCCAACAGGCCAATGATGATTCGTTCCACCACGGTTTGCTGACCGATGATGGATTGCTGCATACGCTCCCGGAGCGCCTGTATTTGTTGGTGTGCCATGGCGCCTAGTCTGCCAGAACTTCAGCGAGCGGTGTACCGGCAGAACCCGACGGCGGCTTGATTCCCATGTACGCCGACAACGTCGCCGCAACGTCTACCGTTTGAACGCTCCTGTATACGGTTCGAGCCGTCAGGCCCGCTCCGGCGAATACGATCGGCACATAGGTATCGTAGCTCCACGGCGAGCCGTGCGTTGATGCCACGGTGAGACCTTCCATGTCGTTGATGAACCAGTTCGGCTCAAAGACGATGAAGACTTCGCCCGAACGTTTCGGATTAAAGTTATTGACCACCGCGCGGTAGATATCGGTATCCGGGAGATTGCCGCGGCGCAGCGCTGAACTCGACACTGCGAGTGACACGCCGTGGAACTTCGACAGCTCTTCGACTACGGCGGCCTCAAGTGACTGCTGGTCGATCTTGCGGTTGTTTTTGACGGCATCACTGAAGTAAACATAGGGGTGATCGTAGGCTGCGATCAGGTCACCATCGATCCTGAAGGCTTCCTTGATGCGCGCAATCGCGGCTGCCTTGTCCCAGCTGTCAGGATCAACATAGCCAGCCGGAATGTTCAGGCTATTCAGATAACCGGGAGTATCGGGGCCACCGTGATCAGCGGAAAGCACGATCAGCGTGTTGTCGAGGCCTACCTGTTGGTCGACAAAGGCGAGCAGGTCGGCGAGCGTGCGGTCAAGCCGCAAGATATTGTCTTCTGCTTCGAGACTGGAAGGTCCGAACACGTGACCAACGTAATCGGTCGACGAAAAGCTGACACTCAGGTAGTCGGTAACAGCATCCTGACCAAGCTGCTCTTCGACAAGCGCTCGCTTGGCAAAATCGAGTACCAGTTTGTCGCCGGGGGGGCTCAATGTGAGCCAGGTTGTGAAGTACTTGCTGCTGCCATCCCCGAAACTGTGCGGAAATGTCCGGCCAAAACCACCGATATCTGACTCCCACTCGCGGTCGTCGGATGCACCGAACAGGTAGCTGTTCCTGCTCGTGCAGCAGTTGCCAGCTCGTACCCGCAAACTGCTGTGCCGGCTTGCTAGCGTTGAAGGCGTTGACCCAGTCCGGATAGCTGTCGAGGTAGTAGGTGCTGGTAACGAATTCGCCGCTGGCCTTGGAAAACCAGTAAGCCGTGCCGGTGTGCCCTGCCATGGATATCGCACCACGGTCTTTGACTGACACGCCGATGACTTTCGCCTTACCGCCGGTGTTGCTGCGCAACTCGTCGGAAAACGTTGTGACCAGTATGGCAGCGGGGGAACGGCCCTCGCTGCGCGCGGCACGCTGAGTGGGGTCTATCTCCGTGTTCGCATCGACAGATGCGCCTTTCGTCAACAGGCTGTAGTTCGGATCTTCGACGTTGTAGGTCGTAAAGCCGGTCTCACGATCGAACCAGAGGTTGCCTATCATGCCGTGTGCAGAAGGGTGCGCGCCGGTCGCGAGCGTGGCGTGGCCAACGATAGTCTCCGTATTGGCGTGCGCATGATGCGCGTTGCGATACACGATGCCTGACTCCCAGAGGTAACGAAATCCGCCCTCGCCAAGCCGATCGTAGTAGCGGGTAGGCAGGTCGCCACGCAACTGATCCACGGTGATTTGCAGAATGAGCCTGGGTTTGTCGGCAGCATTAGCGGATGTGAATGGGATGAGTACCACGAGCATTGCGGCACGGATTATGGTGTTGACAAGCCGGGTAGTCATCTAGATAACCCTTGAAGGAGATTCTGAAGGTCAGCGTTGCTGTTTGGCGCTGATCGCAATTTCCTGCAACACGTGATGATAGGCGAACGGTCGTGGATCGACACACATTATTGTAACATTTTGTTTCGGCGGACAGATTATCGGTCCTTACGAGCATTATTCACCAAAACCTGTAACGCTAATCCCAGCAATCAACAAGGCCAGTATTCTCATGTTCAGAAAAACTTTCGCAAGCTGTGTACCTGCGATCTTATTGTGCTGCCTGTTTGTCGGGCCCGTGCATGCGGCAAAAACCGATACCGTTATCCTGGTCAATGGAAACGCGGTAACCGGGGAACTCAAGACCCTCGAGTTTGGCGTGCTTCGCTACAGCACGGATTCGATGGGCACCGTCAGTATCGACTGGGAGGACATTGTGAGCGTCACAAGTAACCAGGATCTGCAGGTCGAACTGACCGACGGAACGCGTTATTTCGGCGAATTGTTGCCGACCGAGGATGATTTCTATGTTCGTATAAAAACGGCGGAACAGGAGCTCGTGCTCGACGCTCAACAAATTGTTCGTATTGTACCGATCGAGACTAGTGAGAAATTTCTGCAACGCGTCGATGGCTCATTCAGCTTCGGGGTCCAGACGCAGAAGTCGAACGGCGTCACGACGTCAAACCTGGCGGCCGACATCAGCTACCGCACCCGTCGTTACCTGGTCGGCCTGCGAATGAACTCTTCAGTAACGGACCAGGACAACCTGCCGACTACTTCACGGCAGGGGATCAGCACAAATTACCAGCGCTTCCGGGCGAATCGCTGGTTCACAGACTGGTTCACGGGCTGGGAGAAAAACGACGAACTCGGTATCGCCGGGCGCGTTTCAGCCGGCGGCGCCTTGGGTCGATATATTACGCAGACAAACAAGAGCCAGCTGTCCGTAACCGCAGGCGTTCAAGGCTCCCGATCTGATTTTGTGGGCGAAGACGAAGGCACGACTGAAGCTGAAGGCAGATTCGAACTTCGCTATCTCCATCGCAAATTGCTGCCGGAGACTTCGCTCACATTTACATCCACTGTCTACCCGTTACTGAAAGACCTGCGCAGCTACCGCGCGGAGTCAGACCTGAGCCTGAAACGCGAAGTGTTTGAAGACCTGTTCCTCGACGTAACCGTGGGTTACTCCTACTCCAGTAGTCCGCCAATGGGTGCCGCGAGGTCGGACTATGTTGCCACGACCTCGCTTGGCTATTCTTTTTGACGTGGCGACTCACGACACCCTGCAACCGTGCCGCTGGTTGCAGAAAGATAACGCCAATAATGTTACGGTCTGACAACCGGTTATTCGAACAGCCCGGATGTTGCTGTCAGTTTGCATGGATGAATAAATTGCTACGCATTGCGGCGCTGGGCGCCTTGCTCACTATTGCTGCTCTACCGGTGCGTTCAGACGAAGCCGGCACGGACACTCGCCCGGGCATAGCGCCTGACATACGTGGCGACGAATCCGAGCTAACTCTGGAGCGCGGCAATGTCGTTGTCGCACCGATCCCGATCTCCAACCCGACCCTGGGCACAGGCCTGGTTGCCGTCGCCGCCTATTTTTATGCGCAAACTGACGAACAAAAGAAAGTGCAGCCAGCGTCCGTCACCGGGATGGCCGCCATGTATACCAGCAACGACAGCAAGGCGATCGCAATCGCACAGCAGAATTACTGGTCAAACGATAACTGGCGTTTCACTGGGGTCGCCGGCGCCGTTGATTTCAGGTTGCCACTATTGGCCCCGGATCAGTCGCCAAACGGGCAGTCGGTCGACTGGCAGATAGACGGCGGCTTCGTTTTGGCACGGCTGTCACGCAGGCTCCTGGGAGATTGGTACGGCGGCGCGTTCACTCGCCTCATTGACGCCAATCAGGATATTCAGTCAGGAACGCCGGACCCGGATGCCGGTTTCGACACGGATAGCAGCGTGCGCGCAGTCGGCCTCGGCATCACCGTCGAATACGACACCCGCGATATGCCCGGGAATGCTTATAGCGGTCGTTATCTGAAAGCGGAAGGTCTGTTCAACCTGGAGGGCATCGGCAGCCAGCGAACGTATCAGAATTACAGCATTGCCTTTCGCTCCTATCACGAGCTGTCGGAGTCGCTGGTGCTCGCCTGGGAAGCGCAAGGCTGCAACCGATCCGGACAAGTGCCGCTGTGGGACGCCTGCCGAATCGCTCTGCGGGGTTTTGCAACGACCGATTATCTTGCCAAGAACACCGCATCGGCACAGCTTGAAGCCCGCTGGCGATTGAGCAAACGCTGGGGACTGGTCGGTTTTGGCGGTGCGGGATACGCCAGCAAATCTTATAGCGATGTTCGCGAAAATGAACCGATCCCGAGTTACGGTGTGGGCTTGCGATTCAGTGTGCTTCCGGCCAAGCGCGTCAACATGCGACTCGACTATGCACGCTCGACGAAGAGCGATGCCATCCACTTCTCGGTCGGCGAGGCATTCTGACGGTCGCCGTCAGACCCGAGTTTGCAACCGATGCGCTACGGTCAGTTAGCCTCGATGATCCCTGGATAGTAGGACTTTTTTACGGCCTGAAAATCCGGATCCGCGTCAGCGACGGCCTTGCCACAGGCGTCTTTCGCCGAAAGGAACCTGTCTTTGAAGCGCATGGCAAGAATCGAGATACCGCCCGTAGCAACAGCAGCGCCGCCTTCAATTAAAGCGCCTTCGGGGTCGAGCGTGAGGCTCGGGCTGGCCAGAGTGCCGCCGATCATTGTGTACGGATTTATCAGATCGCTGAAGCTGAGCCCAAGACCTTTCGTTGGCACGGTTCTGATGGTTGCGTTCAGCTTTTCCGATTTCAGATCGACATTCGCGTTCGCGAATATGCGCAAACGATCCGTCTGCAAAATAGCCGCTGGTTGACCGTCAACAATGCCATCTTTGAGTCGCAAAAGGATCACAGCGCATTCGTAATGCGAATACGGATCCGATTTAACAAACGGATTAACCGTGGTAAGGACCTCCGACGCAAAATCGTTGGTAAAAAACGCCAGCGCCGTCTGTGCGTATATCGCCCGGCTCCCGCGACGAGACGTACATAGCCGTTCAGTGATCCCGCGAGTTCCCGCACGGTCGTGCCGGTGCCGTGCAATACGGTGTCGACGTCGTATCTCGGTAGCGCCTTCATTTCCTCTTCCGTCACTGCCGGAAGGCCCATTGCAAGCGCGGTCCCCTGGATAGCCAGCAACAATTCGGCCCCGGATTCGCCTGGACGAAGGTCGAGTTTTCCCGTGAGTACCTCGTCTCGTGAGGACTTGATATTGAACTTCGTCAATTTCAGCGCGCCGCCCTCGACTGCGCCTACCGCCAAGATGTCCCTGAGTGTGCGATGGCGGAGATTCAGCTCGGCGATATCAATATTTGCCGACACCCGGTATTTTCGTAGTTCATCCATGGGAATAACGGTGTCCGGAATGACACGATCGGCTTTCGCTGTCTTTGCCTCGGCATCCTTTTTTGGCTGGTCTTCTTCGGTCAACTCCGGCAGGTAGGGCGCGAGGTTCAGTCGCTTTGACCTCAGGCCGAAGTCGATGTCTTGCACGTCGCCGGTGCGCAGTGTGAATTCACCGCTGATATCGCTATCACCGAAAGTGCCCGCAAATTCCTTAAGGGTCATCGCCTCGTCGCTTCCGACCAGGTGGAGCTTCAGCTGCGCGGGCTCATCGGGCAACTCTCGTCCAGCCAGGGTGCTGAAATTCCGGATACTGGCAATGTTCAGGGTCGACCGTAGATCCGTGCGCTTGAAATTCGGCGGCCCATCCACGGTCCCATTGGCCGCCAGTGTTGCCTTGCCCAGTTGCAGCGAAAAGTCGTCCAGCGTCCACACGTTATCGGCCCACGTGCCGTCGGTATGAAACGCAAGAGGCCCCTCTGCAGGCACCACCATCTCCGCCAATCGCGGTGTGAGGCGAAACAGGTCCGGCGAATTGGCGTCAATTGAGAATCTGCCCTTGTCGAGCACCGGTGACAAACGCAGCTCAATGTCGGCAGTTAGTTTCATCTCGCCGATAAACGTCGAGACTTCATCCAGGGACAAATCCTTATTGCGCACGCCGACCTTTGCCGAGAGTCCAAACGGCTTGTTAAGCGCTGAAAATTCTTGCTCGTCGGGCAACAGCCGGGAAAGGTCTGCTCCGTTTAATTGCACTGTGAGCTTCGTGCCCTCTAACTCGGGAAACGTACCGAGCCGGCCGTCGACAGCGAGTTTCGCGCCTGCCAGCGTCGCACGCACATTCTGCACGGCGAAGTACTTGCCCTGGTAACGAATTTCACCCGACGCATCGAAAGGGCCGGCCGGCAATTCGGCAAGGTCCGTGCCAAAGCGCTTCAAACTTGCCTTGAGATCCGGCGCCCGCGCTTCAAAGGAAATATCCGTATCCCCTTCCAGCGGCTTGTCCGCGATCAAGCCGCTTAATTTGACATGATCGTCACCGATGCGGGCACTGCCATCCTCGATGGAAATTCCCTTTAACTGCCGTTCCACGGTTGCGCCCAGTTCAAACGGCAGGTCAGGCATTCCTTCGACGCCGGCCGCATCAGTCAACGCACCGAGACTCTTGCCCTTGGCGCTGACCCGGACCTGGCTCCCCACGAAGTCCGTTTCCGGACTGACCTGACCATCGAGTTTCAGAGTGTATTCGCCGTTTTCACCAATGACGGCCTGCACATCGTGCAAGATGAAGTTTTCCGCGCCACGCTCGACGCGGCCGCTCGCTTGCAACTTCGCTTTCGGTAGTTCGTCAGCGTCCCTGCCGAACGCGGCCAGGGTACGCGCAAGGTTCGGAACCGAGATATCGAACTGAATATCGGTATCCGCTTGCACGGGATCATTGCCTACGAGGCCCTGCAAGGAAATCCGATCACTTGCTACCACCAGCGTGCCGGTCTCGATTTTCGCGCCTTCCGCAACACGCTCGAGTATCACCTTCAGCTCGAAACGGGTCGGCGGGCGCCTGCTCAAGTCCCAGCGCCGTTGTCACTGTCCGCAGATTGGGACCAGCGGTCTTTATCTCGGCCCGCGTGCCGACGAAATCAGGATCCTCGGACACGTCTGCAGCGATTTCGAGTTGTGCGTCCTGGGCGATGGCTTTCAGATTTACCGAGGCCCTGCCGTCCGCGAGCGGTTTCAAGCCGGCGTCCAGCGTGAATGGTCCGGTTAGTTTTCCAGGCAGGCCCAGCAAGCGGTTAAAGCGGCCAAAATCCGGACCCTCGATGTGAATCGTCGCCTGGGCGCTGCGCGGATCCGGAAAATTGTCGAAGCGTCCGCCGATATCAAACTGCGACTTGCCCACCGTTACCTTGATGCCATCGACCGCGAGCGAATTGCCGGACCGCTGCAGGTTGCCGACAATAGTGAACGGGTCGGCCGGCACGGTGTCGTTGCCGATCAGGCGGGCAACCGCGCTGGAGTCAGGGCCGCTCGCAGCGATACGCAAATCCGCTTCCTGCAGGTCCTGGAGGTCCACGAACTGACCGCTTACGTCCAGCGCAAACTCGCCGAATACGCCGTTAACCAGGAGCTGCATTTTGTTGCCGACCGGTACGATCGTCGCAGTCAGGTCGAGCGGACCCGTCGTAAGCCGCTGCAGCCGCAATATATCCGTCAGGTACTCGGCATTCGGACCCTGCAGTTTCACGCTAGCCGTAGGCCGTCGCGGCGGCAGCAAATCGTCGACTGCCGCTTCGCCGTCAAAACGAATTTCACCGAGGCGGCCCGACAAGTCGAATTCGACATCCCGAAAGTCCACCAGGTTTTCTACAACGCCCGCGCTTGCCATTAACTCCAATGGCGTTTCGTTGATATCGCCGCTAAGGTCAAGTTGCAGCGCATCAGCGTCAGTTTGCACTGCGCGAATTTCTGTTGCCGTGAATGTGAGCGGCTGCGGCCGTTGCGGAGCGTCGTAGCTAAGCACCAGGTCGGCGACCACGGCGTCGACGAGAATGGCCGGTAACGTCTGTCGCTCCTGCGGCTGATCGTCGTCAGCTTCGTCCGCTGGGAAAAGGTCCCAGTTGTCTTGTCCCGATTCGCTGCTCAGGAGATTTACGCGCACGTTGTCGACGCGCAGTTTTTCGACCCGAATGGGTGACGAAATCAACGACCACGTATCAATGGTGCCTTCAAAGCGGCCGACGCGGGCAAAGGCATCGTTGGAACTCCAGTCCGCATCGGCCAACTGCACATCTTCCGCAATGATGTGAATCTGCCGTCCAAGATGAACCTGAAACTGGCCGCCGATGGTGAAATCGCGGCCCAGCATATCGCTGACAAAGACCTCGGTCGTGCCCTTGAAGCGACCCAGGTCAACGGTCAGCAGCAACACAATGGTCACTGCCAGCAGCGCGGCGAAGCCGATCAGAATGTTGCGGGCTATGCGCATAACGAGGCATTACTCCAATCTGCCAGGAGACCGCATCCATTCCTGACAGTCTAGCGGGTCTGAAAATCGACGCAATTGGTCTAAATACTGACCGACGCCACGCCAGCAACTTCAACTATTCGAACACGATCGGTTATATTCGCCGATCAGAGGAGCCGTAAACACCATGACGATAAAGAAAAAAGCCGTATTGTTGTTGGTATTCGTCGCTGCTCTGGCGGCGAGTCAGCAAGCCTATTCGCAGCAGGATCCGGGGCCGAAACCAACATCAACGGCAGCCTCAGTTGACGCAATCGACGTACAGATCGCAAACGTCGAGGCCGGGATTGCCGACTACAGACGTTTGCAGGAACTTGCTGACGCCAGCGAGCCAGGACTGCAGGAAATGCTGCGGCGGCGCATGGATAACGTCGGATTATCGGCGACAGTGCGCGTCAACCGGCTGGCGGAAGACCTCATCGCAAGGCACGCCAAGGGCGACATTGCTCAGTCCTATAAGGACCAAACCGTTGCCTGGCTTGAGACCGCCTTGCGGTGGATCAGCGACGGACTGGACGCGACCGGGCCGACATCGTCGCGAGGCTCTACCAGGAATCGTCGATTTCTCCAGCTGACGCGGCGGAGTCCGCTGTTGAGATGGACAGTAGCTTTTCTGCAGGTATTCAGTCTCTCCAGGGCATCGTACTCGTATTGGATAATCTTGAAAATCTCGGCATCGATGTCTCTGAGCGACGGCAAAGCCATCTCGACCGGTTGCGCGAATTAGCTGAAATGCTTGCCATTGCGATCGAGATCGACACCGAGAATTTACAAAAACTGCGTTTCCGGTTCAGTCTTTCGCCTGACGATGCCGATCTGAAAATTCTCGTCAAGGTTGCCGATCTCAAACGCGACAGCTTCGCCCGCAACCTCGGCGCAATTAGCGACATGCTCAAAAAGCATGGTGATGACCCTTCGGAATACCGCCGCATGGTTCTCGTGGTAACCGGTGACGTAGCCAGCCAGATTCTTGACACCGGCGTGATGTCATCACTTGCGAAACAGTGGAGTAAAGCCGGTTGGGACTGGATCGGCGACAATGGTTTCAATGTCGTCTTCAAGATCATCGTGTTCGTATTGATCGTGGTCGGCTTCCGGGCACTGTCGCTCCTGGTGCGCCGCGCCCTGGAACGTGCGGTAAGCCATGGGAATCTGTCGGTACTGCTGCGCAGCATGATCGCGGCGACCGTCGGCAATATCGTCATGGCGATAGGCATCATGATTGCGTTTTCGCAAATGGGCATTTCACTTGGACCGCTGCTCGCCGGCCTTGGCGTCCTCGGATTTATCATCGGCTTCGCGTTGCAGGATACTTTGGGCAATTTCGCCGCGGGCATGATGATTCTGATCTATCGTCCCTACGACGTCGGCGACGTCATCACTGCAGCCGGCGCAACGGGCAAGGTTGACCACATGAGCCTCGTCAACACGGTAATTCTGACCTTTGACAATCAGAAACTGATCGTGCCGAACAAACAAATCTGGGGCGATGTTATACAAAACGTGACCGCACAACAGGAGCGTCGAGTCGATATGACATTCAGCATTTCCTACGCGGATGACGTAGAAAAGGCGGAAACGGTTTTTGCCGATATTATCGACAAGCACGAACTGACGCTCGATGACCCAAAACCGATGATCAAATTGCAGACGCTCAACTCATCGTCGGTCGACTTTGTTGTAAGACCGTGGGTAAAGAGCGAGGACTATTGGGCGGTGTACTGGGATATTACCCGGGAAGTCAAAATGCGGTTTGACAGGGAGGGAATTTCCATTCCGTTTGCGCAGCACGATGTGCATCACTACTACGATGGAGTGCACGCGACACCGTCCGAAGCCGGGCCGCACACGTCATCAACGTGAGCGGCTGGATTTCGGCTTTGAAAATAGTCGGCAACCAGCTACCACGTTTTCGTAATCCCTGCGGCGGAACCTGCAGGTAACATGATGGGTCGAAGAAAAACTGCGTACCGGGAACGTGACCCATCAGAGTTCACTGACGAATGACCGCGCTGCTGTCTCCACCAAGAGATAACGTATGAGAATCAGAGTTCTGTTTGGTGCCGCGATGCTATGCAGCCTTTCCGCGTGCGCGTCAGTAAAACCGCTCCCGGAGACCTACCAGGCACCTGAGCCCTTGCCGAAAGAGTATTTGGCGGGATTCTGCTACCAGCCCTCGCCCATCACTGAAGACCTGAGGCTGATCAAAGAAAAACGGAAGTATCGCATTTACGAAGGCAGTTTCGAGGCGGGCCTCGATGACTCCGGGGACGATTCTCCGATTACGTTCGAGTACTACGAACAGCCGGGCGAAAACGTGTCACCCGTCGTACTGCTACTGCCAATCCTCAACGGAACGAAACACCTGATGCGGCCATTCGCGACGCTCTTTGCGAAAAAAGGCTACGCCGTCATTATCGTCGACACGGTGCAGCGCCGGACGCTTCTGGACGATCTCCAGGATCCGGAGCCGTCCATTCGTCAGGTCGCCCAGCGTCACCGCCGGGTCATCGATTGGGCCGAGTCTCGGCCCGAGCTCGATGTATCGAGGCTGGGCGTGTTTGGCGCAAGCCTCGGCGGATTCAACGCGTTGTATCTATCCGCCCTCGATGAAAGAGTCAGCGTTGCCTCCATTGCGCTCGTCGGCGGCAGCTTGTCCGACGTGCTGGTGAACTCGAGTGAACGACGTATCCTGGAAGCGGTCACGGAGGTAAAGAAGGAGTTATCCCTTGATGACGAACAGCTCATGGCCTATCTGGATGAGAGAATAGAAACCGATACGCTTTCAATCGCGCCTCACGTCAACGCCGACCGAATCCTGATGGTGCTCGCGAAGCGCGACAAGTCAGTACCCTATACCAGCCAGCTCGAACTTTACGAGGCGATGGGCCGCCCGGAGGCGATCACCTTGCCGACCGGACATGCGACAACCGCGGCATATATCTTCTACCTGCGGTCGCGAATACTGAGGTTCTTCGATCGTAAACTCGCGGAACCCTCGTCAACCGGGACTGCCATAGTTTCGCCGCAGGGTTGCGACGAGGTTTACTCGACCATTGACGCCGCCAAATAGCTCACGAGGGTGTTCCCTTTTGCTGTCGTGCGATCCGGCGCGCCCGGATTGCTTGCCGAGTAATTCCCCAGATGGTCATGTATGCCTGGAACTTTTCTGATGTGGTCAGAGTCAAAACGGGTCCGCGTTTTTCGAGCGACTTCAGGCCGCTCGCAGCAGACGTATCACGCTGCGTTGACAGTCGTGGGGGCAGCGGTTTCGATTGATATAGGTATTTAGCATTATATGCGACCAGCGGGTCGGTATGGTTACATGCGCTCAATCGGCAAAACGGTTACATGCATTCAATAAGAAAATCTGGAGCAATTCATGCGTTATTTTGACAATTCTTGCAGCGCTGCTGCTGACACCGGCTGCGGCCTTCGCCCAGTATTATTCGGGCGGAAGCAACTGGGACTTCTCGATCGGTGCCATCTACCAGACGGGCAAGTCGGCAGGAGGCAGTAATGATTCGTCGCTCCGAACGAGTGACGAGGTGGGCCTCGGACTCACGCTGGGTTACAAGCTGAATCGTTGGTTCACGATCGGCGGAGATCTTGATTATCTCTCGCCACGTTATTCGGCGGTACTCGTCAGCGAGAACGACCCGACCGACACGATCAATATTGACCACCGTGCAACCCAGTTCAACGGTCGGATCAAAGGGACGTTTAATTTTACGGAGGGACCGTTCATCCCCTACGCACAGCTCGGTATCGGCTGGAGTTCCTTCGATTCGAACGTTGCCGACGGACCGCCGCAAACGGGTTGCTGGTGGCATCCCTGGTGGGGCTATATCTGCTCGAATTACTACCGCACTTACGGATCGACAGAGTTTAGCTACGGCGTCAGCTGTCGGCGCTCGCTACGAATTTGCCGGCGGAACATTTTTGAATCTGAGCTACGACTACTGGGAGCTGGATACCGGCGGCTCCCGGGCGAACCCCGGACTCGAGAGTGTTCGCCTGCTTTACGGCTGGAAATTCTAGGCCGAAATTACAGGCAAGAAAATCGGACGCCGCGGCTTGCCCGCGGCGTTCTTGTGTCGGCCTCAAGGCTTGCTTCGCGTCTTTGACGAGCCGCGACGTATCGGCGAGTGACGAGCGACCTGCCTGTTTGGATGTTCTGCCGCAAACGAGAGCGAAGCAGAAGCGCACGCCCATTAATCCTGGAGTCGCCTACTGAATCGCGCCGAGCGAACGAAGCAGGTTCAATACGTTCTGATCTTCGGGATGTCGCCGCGCCAGCGTGTAGGCGATGTTCAGGGCTCCCTCCTGGTCGCCGCTGTCCCTGAGTATCGTCGCGAGCCCCAGCGCAATGTCGAAATCGCCATCAAAGCGCTCGCGGGCGCTGCGCAGGACCCGCACCGCTTCCTGATGTCGGCCCACGGAATTCAGTGCGATGCCAAGAACGTAAGCCAGGCGTGGATTCTCCGGGCCCAGTATTGCCGCCTGGCTCAACTCTTCGAGAGCCTCTTCCGTTTGGCCGCTGCGAACGAGTGACAGGCCCAGCGCGTGATGCAGCACGGCACTGGCGTCATCCAGAGCAAGGCCGTCACGCAAAATCACTTGTGCGCGCGCCTCGTCCCCGAGTCCGCGCAGGGCGTCTGCAAGATTCGCGCGCGCCGTCACGGCGCGTGGCTCGATTCGCAACGCGTTTTCGTACAGCGCGACGGCGGCGGTGACATTGCGCTGCTCCATCTCGAACGTGGCGAGTGCAACGCAGCGCTTCAGGCCTGTTCGCAATCGCCTCGTAAGCACTCCGAAAATCGCTTTCCGCCTGCGGCCAGGCGCGCGCTTCCTCGAGCGGCAGCAGATCCTGCATGCCCACATAGGTTGATGCGGCCTCGATTCGAACGCCGCGCACCGGGTCAGCCAGTAGCCGCGCGCCCGGCAAGCGCAGGCGCAACTCGCCCGGAAGCGTGCGCAGCTGGCGCAGCGCCGCAATCCGAAGCAACGGATCCGGGTTGCCAAGCTCTGCCTCGAGAGTACGGAATTCCTTACTGCTGAAGGGCTGCGCAAGCTGCGCAACGGCCGTGGCCCTGGCGATGCCCGAATAGTCCTTGTTGCGCACAACCTCGAGCAATTCGGCATTCGCGAAGCCGTGGCGACCGGCCTCAAACGCAGTACCAAAGTGCGGCCGCGGCGGAGGTGCCTCCGGGCCACGCCATTCGCTGATCGCCGTCATTGCCCACGCAGCGTCGCGATCCGCATGGCAATCGTTGCAGGCGTTCGGCGTGCCAATAGATTCGGTCAGATCCGGCCGCGGAATGCGAAAGCTGTGATCGCGCCTGTCGTCAACGACCATGTAGGTCCGCGACGTCATGTGGCAGTCGACGCAGCCGGCGTGCTCCGGCACGTGGCCGGCGTGTTCCGCCACCGCGAACTTCGTCGGCATGTGGCACTGTGAGCAGACGTCGTTCGGGTCGGCTCCGGTGACAAGCGTCGACGTGTGCGGATTGTGGCAGTCGGTGCAGGTGACTCCGGCCCTGTACATCCGGCTCTGCAGGAACGATCCGTAAACGTAGACCTCGTCCAGGATCTGTCCGTCGGAAAAATACAAACCCTCATCCAGCAACGCCGGCATGTGCGTGTCAGCCAGCGGTTTACCGTATTCGTACATTGTCGCTAATGACGCCACGCCGCGAATGGCAGCGGCCGCAGGCCTCAGGCTGCTGCTGGGGCTGCGTTCGCGCTTCGCTGCGCGCGACAATCCCGGTTTCCGGGTTCATGATCCAGGTCGCATTGCCATGGTCATCGAGATCGACATTGAATCCATACCCGGGATTCTCGGTGCCAGCCTGGGCCTGTTCAATGTGCTTCGATCCGGGTCCATGACAGCCCTCGCAGCCGACACTGATTTCCGAGTAGGTTGTCGCAAAGGTATCGCTTGCTGCGTCGAAGCCCATCTCGACATTGGTCGAGTGGCACTCGGCGCACATGTAGTTCCAGTTCTGTTGCAAGCCGGTCCAGTGCAGTGAGTCGTCGGGCGCGATGTATTCATCGGGATACACGTGGAACCAGCGCTGGCCGCCCCCGGACGCCGGGCGCGTGTCCCAGGAAAAGGCCAGCGTCTGCAGGCTACCGCCCGGAAACTCGATCAGGTACTGCTGCAGCGGCTCGACGCCGAATGTGTAGGCGATACGGAACTCGCGATCCTCGCCTGACGCATCCGCGGTCTTGACATAGAAACCGTCATCGCGCTTGTAGAACAGTGTCGTCGTGCCGAAATAATCAAAGCTGGCATCATTAAAGTCACCAAGAACGGTATCGACATTCGCAACCTGCATAGCCAGTTCGTGGTGCGAGCCTGTCCAGTCCCGAAATTCCGCCTCGTGACAGCCCTGGCACGAGGTGCTGCCGACGAATGTTGCTGCTTCGTTGTTGTCGGGCCTCGGGGGCGGTTCGGTCTTGCTGCAACCTGCGGCAAACCACAGCGTGAGCAGCACGATGATAGGAACGTATCTGAGCATGGGCCGTACGTTACCTGAAATCACAGCCGTGCGCCTGTCACAAGTGTCGAGCTCACTCTAGCAAGCTGCCGAATTCTTGCTGAACACACCGGGGCTTCCGTGTACCCTCCGAGTCTGTTTACCAAAGAGAGCTTCCATGCCGTTTACCCGCAAAAGTCGCGCCGTGCCCCTGCTCTTATTTGTGCTGCTGTCTGCAAGCTGCGCAACGCTAAATATCGACCTGCCGTCAGTCACTGAAACGCCCACGGGCGAACGACTGCCCGGAAAAATTATCTGGCATGACCTGCTCACCAATGATCCCGCGGCTTCGCAACAATTCTACGGTGAGCTGTTCGGCTGGGAATTCGAAAGCATCGGCGAAGCATCCAACCTGAAACGCGATTCTTCGTATACGCTGATCCGGCACGATGGCAGGCTAATCGGCGGAATGATCGATACGCTGGCGCTCAACAACCGCGACGACATATCGCAATGGGTGGTCTTGATGTCAGTCCAGGACATTGATGGAACAGTCAAGAAAGTACTTTCCGCGGGTGGCCGGGTCATTACGCCAGCGACCGACCTGCAGCATCGCGGCCGACTCGCTGTTGTCAGGGACGCCGAGGGCGCATTGCTGGGGCTGCTGGAAACCCGGGATGGCGATCCGGCCGATCGCGAACCCGGCAACGGTGACTTCCTGTGGGATGAGGTTTGGACCACGGACGTCGACAATGCCAGTACCTTCTACGCCGACATAGCGAGCCTCGAGACCGCGGAGGTTGACATCGATGACGACGAGGCGACGGCACCAACCTATCGCATGCTCAAGGCCGGCAACACGCCCAGGGCCGGTATCATGCCGAATCCGCTGGAAGGGCTCGATCCGGTATGGGTCAGTTATCTGCGCGTTGAGAGCCCGGCAGCTATTGCGTCGAGGGTGTCTGAGCTGGGAGGCCGCGTCATCGTCGAAGCTCAATCGCGCCCGATCGGCGGCGAAGTCGCTTTCATTGCCGGGCCATCGGGCGCCGGAATCGCGCTGCAAACCTGGCCGCTCGAACAATAAGATTAGGAGAATGGATACAATGCAAACGCTGATCAAGCTCTTGAAACTGACCGCGATTCTCGCCGCGTGCCTGGCAATGAGCAGCTGCGACGACGTACGCGTCTATGGCAGTGTCGGGTACAGTTCCTACGGCGGCTACGGCGGCTACGGAACCCGTGTAGGTGTCGGTGGACGAATCTACTAAGCGGCCTGAGTACGTGAGCGCGCGTCTCCTGCTATCAGCCTCCCTCGCTGCAAACCTGTTGCTGTTTGCGCCGATTCTCGCGAATGCCGGGCCAATGCTCGACTATATTCGCAACCACGATCTTAACGATTACGCGCTGGGCCTCGCCTATACGACATCGCAAAACTCCTATGCAGGCTCGACAAACTCGACAATCGCTTATCCGTACCTGACGAGTTTTCAGCATTCCGCGTTCACCGACGACTGGCTCTTGATACGCGGCGAAAACATTGGTCTGCGCTTCGTGTCCGAGAGCCAATGGGAGTTAGGCCTTGTCGGCCGCGTGCAAACGATGGGGCAGGGCGTGTCGGGCAACGAGCAACTGAACGGCATCGAGGATCGAAACTGGGCCCTGGAAATCGGCCCGTTGATCGGCTTTCGCCGCTGGCCGATCCAACTGCAGTTCCGGTCCTATTGGGAACTCCCCAATCGGCACAGTGGCTCGACGAGCGAACTCGATTTCTCCTGGCCGCGACAGTTCGGGCGCGGCTTTGTCGTTCCGGCCGTGAGGCTTTTGCACATGAGCCCTGGCTACAGCAACTACTACTTCGGGGTTTCGGAGCAGGAGGCGACGGTAACCCGGCCATCGTATCAGCCCGGAGCCGCTACCAATGTCGAGGTCGAAGTCGTGATGGGATACGAGCTGACGCCCCGCTGGTTGCTCAAGGCATCGATAGGCCTCGAGCACCTCGATTCGGCGATAACCAACAGTCCGATAATCGAGCGTGACCGGCTGTGGTCCGGATCCGTCGGACTTGCTTACAACGCTGACGTGTTTACGCCCAGGGACGGTGGCGAATCGCACGTCGACAAACTTGTGGAGATCCGGCTCGGCGCCTTCAACAGCGCGATCAACACGACGGTGACCCGCGGCCAGAGCGGTGAAGAGGTTGATCTCGAGGACCTGCTCGGCGTGGCTGACCGCGAGACTCTGCTGCAGTTCGACGCCAGGATCCGGCTTGGCTACTACCACCGGCTGCATCTCGGCTACTTCGGTTTGTCGCGCAAGTCGGTACCGACGCTCGACCGTGATGTGACTTACGGCGATCAGTTCTATGCCGCTGGAACAGAAGTCGAGTCAACAGTCGAAACATCCCTGTTGCGATTCGCTTACTCGTATTCGCTTCTTCGCGACGCACAAAAGGAACTCGGCGTCATGGCCGGACTGAGTTACATCCGCTTCGACAGCGCAATACGCGAGGCCGGCGCCCAGGAGCCGGAGCGGCAAAGCGCAGAAGCGCCATTGCCAACGGTCGGCGCGTTTGCGACTATTTCGTTGCTTGAAAAATGGCAGCTTGGCGCCGACTTAAATTTATTTGCACTGGATTTCGATCGCTACTCGGGATTAATGAGTTACCTGACCTTTGGCCTTGATCGGCGCTTCGGTAAGTCTGTGTCTGCGGGCCTCGGATACAATTTTTACAGCCTGCGGTTAAATTCAAAGGACAAGGATCTCGGCGGCAAGCTCGACCTGCGTTATCACGGCCCCAAGCTATACCTCAGCCTCGCGTTCTGAAAGCCTGAACTCCTATGCAGGCTCGACAAACTCGACAATCGCCTATCCGTACCTGACCAGCTTTCAGCATTCCGCGTTCACCGACGACTGGCTCTTGATACGCGGCGAAAACGTCGGCCTGCGCTTCGTGTCCGAGAGCCAATGGGAATTAGGCCTCGTCGGCCGCGTGCAGACGATGGGGCAGGGCGTGTCGGGCAACGACCAACTGAACGGCATCGAGGATCGAAACTGGGCCCTGGAAATCGGCCCGTTGATCGGCTTTCGCCGCTGGCCGGTCCACATACAGTTGCGCTCGTACTGGGAGCTCCCCAACCGGCACAGCGGCTCGACGAGCGAACTCGATTTCTCCTGGCCGCGACAGTTCGGGCGCGGCTTTGTCGTTCCGGCCGTGAGACTTTTGTACATGAGCCCTGGCTACAGCAACTACTACTTCGGGGTTTCGGAGCAGGAGGCGACGGTAACCCGGCCATCGTATCGGCCCGGAGCCGCTACCAACGTCGAGGTTGAAGTCGTGATGGGATACGAGCTGACGCCCCGCTGGTTGCTCAAGGCATCGATAGGCCTCGAGCACCTCGATTCGGCGATAACTACCAGTCCGATAATAGAGCGTGACCGGCTGTGGTCCGGGTCCGTCGGACTCGCTTACAACGCCGACGTGTTTACGCCCAGGGACGGTGGCGAATCACACGTCGACAAACTTGTGGAGATACGGCTCGGCGCCTTTAACAGCGCAATCAACACGACGGTGACCCGCAGCTCCAGCGGCGGCGAAAGTGGTGAAGAGGTTGATCTCGAGGACCTGCTTGGCGTGGCTGACCGCGAGACCCTGTTCCAGGTCGACGCCAGGATACGTCTCGGCTACTACCACCGACTGCATCTCGGCTACTTCGGTTTGTCGCGCAAGTCGGTACCGACGCTCGACCGTGATGTGACTTACGGCGATCAGTTCTATGCCGCTGGAACAGAAGTCGAGTCAACAGTCGAAACATCCCTGTTGCGATTCGCTTACTCGTATTCGCTACTTCGCGACGCACAAAAGGAACTCGGCGTCATGGCCGGACTGAGCTACATCCGTTTCGACAGCGCAATAAGCGAGGCCGGCGCCCAGGAGCCGGAGCGGCAAAGCGCAGAAGCGCCATTGCCAACGGTCGGCGCGTTTGCGACTGTTTCGTTGCTTGAAAAATGGCAGCTTAGCGCCGACGTAAATCTATTTGCGCTGGATTTCGATCGTTACTCGGGGTTTATGAGTTACCTGACCGTTGGTCTTGATCGACGCTTCGGTAAGTCTCTGTCCGCGGGCCTCGGATACAATTTTTTCAGCCTGCGGCTAAATTCAAAGGACAAGGGTCTCGGCGGCAAGCTCGACCTGCGTTATCACGGCCCCAAGCTATACCTCAGCCTCGCGTTTTGAAAGCCTGACATCGTTATCGGGGCGGAAAGCCTTTCAGAATCGCGTCAACCGCGCAGCTTACTCAGCTGATGCCATCGAGATAACGCATTCTTTGAACTTTCTTGTATTATCGCGGGTCTCGTATTCCCTGACCCGGCCTCAATCGGAGAGTTGTTCATGCGTCGTCTTACCTTTTGCTTTGCCGTACTACTTACGAGCCTCATCAGCCTGCCGCTGATGGCCGATTCAATCGAACTGGCTGACGGCACAATTCTCGAAGGTGACTTTGTTGGCAGCAGCAATGGCATCATCATGTTCAACACTGGGGAGGGTATCGAGGCCTATCCGGAGAACGACGTGGTTGGCGTTTACTTCAGCAGTGGTGTCGCAGCGGCGGCGGCGCACGCCGCAGCACCGGCAATTACGGTTCCGGTCGGGACGCGGCTCGTCATACGCACCGTAGAAACGATAGACACCCGTCAACACGGCGCGGGTCGCCGGTTTCGCGGCCAGCTCGAAGGCGCGATCGTGGTCGATGGCGTAACCGTGGCACCGAGGGGCACGTTCCTGCACGGCGTGGTCGCCTCGGCCAGCCAGTCCGGTCGGGTCGCCGGCTCTTCGCAGCTGAGCATGGAATTCACCGACATCATGATCGACGATCAGCTATTCCCGATCGCGACAACGGCGCTTAGCGCACAGACCGGCGGCGAGGCCGGCCGCACGGTTGCCCGTTCCGCAAGAGCGGCGGCGATCGGTGGTCTGATCGATGGCAGCAAAGGTGCGAGGAAAGGTGCAAAGGTTGGCGCGGGCGTTTCGATTCTGACGTCCGGCGCGAGCATCAACGTGCCGCGCGGCACCCTGCTCGAAACCACGCTGCGGACGCCGCTGGTCATTCAGTAGATCCGCCACCCCGCCGGGCGCCCTGGTGCTTATCGAGGCGCAAACCACCCCCGGCGAGAGAACAGCCGACTTTCGACGTGCAGGTCATGAGATGGTCACCGGTTGATCCGAAAGCTAAGACTGATCATCTTTGCGTACCTGACTACCGATCGAGCTTGGCGCGATCTTTCGCCATCCTGGCGTCGTCAATCGGATTTCGGCCGTAGTCGATGCTCCACAGGAACGCGTTCGTAAAGCAGAAGAACACGGTCATCACGGTCGCGATCCCCATGTAGCCGATGCCTGCCGCCAAGCCGACGCCGATTGCTGCAAAAATGTAGATGCCGTCGATGGGGTCCTGCAGCGATACGCGAAAACGAATGGCCGCTACAAGTGCCGCCAGACCGAACGCGAGGGCCAGGCTGTTCTGGATCAACAGGACGATTGTGGTCGCACAGATGGGGAGTGTGATCAGAAGGCGCACGAAGGTCTTTCGAAATCCTGCTTCCTGACGCGTCGCGATATATGTCCACGTTATTGGAATCAGGAGGGCAATAGTCAGTGCCAGACTGACCGCAAGAAACACGAGGATGCGACCAGCCTGCTCCTGCGTCACTTTGATCTTGCGTTGACTACTGCCAGAAAGCCCTTCGTCAAACGGAGGGCTCAGCGTCTCTGCGCCATCACCCCTTTCCGCTATCTCGATGGCATCGATACCGGCGATCGGCAACGAATGCAGGAATTCGGGGCTGAATGTGGCAAGCAACACTGCAGCCCCTATTAACATTACGAAATAGGCCGTCAGGCGAAAGAAAAGACTTGCTGGAACCTGGGTCTCGTGCATGATCCTTGGTCCGGATGTTCGCTTTACCTTGTCACGCGTTCGGCGGCCTCCGTCGCTCGGCTCGACATCTCGGTGGATTATTGTTCGGGCAATGTTACACGGAATCGCCGTTGGTCGGGAGGGACCATTAGAGTCGAATTCCTGAAAGCCGGTGCCGGCCCGCTCGCGATCACCGCAGTATAATCCCGGCAGGCCATTGCTTCTCCATCACTCAGGCGCGGAATGAAATTATTACTAACGATGTTGCTCCTGTTGATCACCGCCTGCAGTGTCGACAAAGTTGCTGACAGTGCGGTTGACTTCGATGCTACCGGCACGAACCCGCTGCAGGCGACCTATAGCCTGAACGGTCTTGAGGTCACGCTTCGCGACGGCCGCTTCGACATGCCCGCGGCGCCGGGTGCTGCAGCGCGAATTACCGTCAGCGTATTTGGCCCGCCAGTCTACGGCTATCTCGACGACGATCAGGACATGGATGCGGCCCTGATTCTTGTTCACCAGGGTGGCGGCAGCGGCACTTTCTATTACGTTGCGGCAGCGATCGCCGACGAAAGCGGATATCGGGGAACCAATGCGGTGCTGCTGGGCGACCGGATCGTTCCCAAACTCGTGAATATTCAACACCGCAGTATCGTTGCGGAATTCCTGGATCGCAAAACGTCGCAACCATTCTCAGCCACACCGACGGTCGCCGTCAGCCGATACGCAATTCTTGACGAACATGAGCTGATCGCGTTAGCAGATGATGGTATTCGGTCAGGATGGTTTACGTTCGGTCATGAAGTACGCAGCTATCTGCCGTGTGGCGCAGATGAAGAGCTCTGGGTATTGGGGCAGTCCCCGGCTCTGTCGGATATTCGTTCGACATACAGCGGCATGTTGCAGAACGCACACAACTACGCACCTTTGTTCATGATATTGGCAGGACAGGTCGTCGATCCGCCGGACGAAGGTTTTGGCGCGAGCTATGACAGCGCATTTTTTGCAGAGCGCCTGCTGGACGTCAAGCCTACCGGCAATTGCCGCGATACGTTCATCACCGTGGATACACCAGCCCCCGGTGCGGTGATCGAATCGCCATTGACGATTCGAGGGCGCGCCCGCGGCACCTGGTTCTTCGAAGGCGATTTTCCGATCTTGCTGAAAGACGCGGACGGCGACGTCATAGCCAGGTCGTATGTGACGGCCGCAAAAGAATCGATGACAACGGACTTCGTGGATTTCTCGGGCAGCCTGTCTTTCACAAGGCCCAAGCCCGGCTCGCCGGGCACTCTTGTCTTCGTGAAAGACAATCCTTCGGATCGAGCGGAACTCGATGACTTCACGGCAATACCGGTGTTCTTCGCGGACTGAGCCGGGCAATAGAGAAAAACAGCGGGCCCGAGGGCCCGCGAAGAATGCCGAATACTACTGTCAGCATGAGGGCTTTATTGTCAGACGGTGCCCGCGTTCACTCCGATCAAGCTGGCGCGGTCCTCATAGGAGCCAGCACGCCTGAGAAACTCGGCAACCATTACGAACAGGTCCTGCGTCTCCCGTGCATCAAGCAGGGAGGACATGTCGAACTGGCGGCGAATGCCCTCCTCGTGAAACGAATAGAACAGCGATATTAAAGCCTGCGTGATATCCGACGCGCTCTGCTTGCTATCGAGTAAATACCCCATCAAAACCTCTGAGACGGTCTGGTCCAGTCGAGCACGATTATAAAGTGCCTGGATTGAAGCCCAAACCCTGTGGAGATCGCCGTTCGACTGAGCGTATTCATCAGGAAACATGACGGGTGCAATCTGATGCATCTCAAGATAGAGCGCACCTGACACCCCCGGGTCCTCGCATATGAGCCGGAGCGCATCGACTGCAGCCACGGGGTTGGCCAGCAGCACGCCCATCTCGGCTTCGTTGTCGATCTCACGTATCAGGTTTTGGTAGCAATGCTCGACAGGGTCGGTCGCCTCGAGCACAAGATTCATCTTGGCCATGTTTTCTGCGATGACGCGGCGACGCGTCCAGCGATCAAGGCGGCACAATGATCCGGACTCATCGGCGAAAACTTCAGACAAGCAACCCTTAACGGCGGCGCGAATCAGTATGTTCGGAGTTCGGGGCTCGCGCCTTGTCTCTTCTCTGATGTTCATTGACCTCTCCTGCGTCGTGTTTCCCTAATTGTGCGTTGCACGACGGACAGCGTCTGATCACATTGCCTCAGACTCTGGTCAATTCACTTCACATGACAGGCTCAGAAATCTGAAGGTTTCACAGAGATTTTGAGGTGCCTTTCCAACCGTCAGCCAGTTCAATATATCCACTGAATTTATTATATAAATAACTTGATATTATATCACTAAACTTATATATTCCTGATGCTGAAACCACTCTATTTCGTCGGCTCGGCGCTTGAGGACCTGCGAGCCTTGCCGCGGGCGCCGCGACGTGAAGCCGGTTACCAACTGGACCGTGTGCAATATGGCCTGGAGCCCAGCGACTGGAAGCCACTAACTGCCGTCGGCCGCGGCGTCCGAGAGATTCGGATTCACCACGAGGGTCAGTATCGAGTGATCTACGTCACGAAGATCAATGGTGCGGTTTACGTACTGCACGCGTTTCGAAAGAAGACGCAGAAAACTCGAAAGCAGGACGTCAATATTGCAAGACGGCGTTTGAAGGAGATGAAAGGGACTTAGTTATGGGTAGGGTGACAAAATCCAGCGGCAACGTGTTCGAGGATCTCGGCTTCGACGCTTCCGAGTCCGAGAATCTGAAGCTGCGTGCCCAGCTGATGCGAGAGCTCGAAACACTAATTCATCGCAAGCGTCTGACACAGAGTGATGCCGCTGAATTACTTGGTATTCAACAGTCTCGTGTCAGTGACCTGGTTCGAGGCAAGATCGATCGATTCAGTATCGACATGCTCGTTAAGCTCCTGGCAAAGACCGGACGCCGTGTCGAAATCAAGGTCAAGCGCCACGCCGCTTAAGAAAAAAACCTCGGTTCGACCCCGGTTCTTTTATCCCGTGGACCGGTACTTAAGCGATGCGCCGCGCGACGTCTTGTCGACGTTGCGCGAATAGATCGACAGATAACCTTTCTTGATGCGCGGCTCGGGTGTCTGCCACGCCTGCTGCCGACGTTGCACCTCCACTTCGTCGACGAGCAGGTCGAGGCGGGCATTCTCGACATCAATAGAGATCGTATCCCCCTCTTCAACCAGCGCCAGCGGTCCACCCACCGCGGACTCGGGCGAGATGTGTGCAACCGCGCAACCCATATTCGTACCGGAGAAGCGACCGTCGGTCAGGAAAGCGATCTTGTCGCTCATACCTTTGGCGGCCGACAACCACAAGAAGCGTTGCAACAGCCGCATGCCCGGATCGCCGGCCGGGCCCATATCCCGCACGATAACGACCGAGCCTTCTTCGATCTCGCCCGCCATGAGTGCGTTGCTTGCATCGTCTTCGGTCACATAGATTCGAGCGGGTCCCTCGTGCTTGTGCATGTTCTTAGGCACGGCTGACCGTTTTACCAATGCACCGTCAGGCGCGAGTGACCCCTCGAGGAACAACAGGCCGCCCTCTTCTGCAATCGGATCGGCCAATGTCCTTATTGTCTTGCCGTCGCCAGGCGATGATACTTTCAGGGTCTCGGTCAGCGGCTGGCCGGTCACTGTCATAACATCGGTGTCGAGAATCTCTTCGAGCTCTTTCATCACGGATGGAATGCCACCCGCCTCATCGAGGTCCTGCATGAGTCCCGGTCCGTTTGGCGAAATACCGCAAATGAATGGAGTCGATTTGCTGGCTTCGTTAAACATGCCGGGCGACAGGTCCATATCAAGCTCTGCCGCGATGGATTGCAGGTGCAGCACGCCATTGGTCGAGCCACCCGTCGCCATCAACACGCGAATGGCGTTGCGGAAGGCTTTCTCAGTAAGGATTTGCGAAGGACGAATGTCGTCGACCAATAGATCGAGGACACGTTGTCCGGCCGCGAATGCAATGCGCTGCAACCGTGAATCGGCACCCGGCGTGCACGCTGTGCCAGGTAACGAAAGGCCCAGAGCCTCGGTCATCGAAGCCATCGTGTTGGCCGTGCCCATCACCGGGCAGGCGCCGGTGCCCCTGCAGCCGCGTTCCTTGATCTCTTCAAAATCCCTCGGTGTTGTGCGGCCTTCTTTGAGATCGTTGAAGTGCTTGTTGGCGACCTTTAACGGATCAATCGGTTGTCCGTGGTGTCGATTGACGCTCATGTAACCACCGGTGACGACAATCGACGGCAGGTCGATTCGTGCCAGCGCCATCAGGTGACCGGGCACGACGTCATCGCAGACCGGTACATACACCATCGCATCGAACAGGTTGGTCATAGCCACCGTTTCGATGTAGCCGGCGACGAGGTCGCGATGCGGCAGGTGATAGTTGTCGTGACCTGCCATCGATGTGCAAATCGAGCTGATAACGAATTCACGCGGTGTGCCGCCAGCGGCCCAGATGCCGTCCTTGACGGCGCGGCTGATCCGATCGAGGTGCACAGAGCCCGGGTTCACCTCTCCCCAGGAACTGACGACACCGATCTGTGGACGCCGAATGCCTTCTTCGCCCAGCCCTGTTCCGCGCAACATCTCATCACGTTCGACTTTGGCGAACTCGGGCAGATCCGCGTCTTTTTTGCGATAGCTCATTGTTGTTCCTTCGGGAGTTAAGTGCGGTTACGCGGCAATTTCAACGCGACTCTGCTCGAGACTTTGTTCAAGAATGTCGAGACCTTCTTCGAGGTGCTCCATCGGGATCGTCAGCGGCGCAAGCAGTCGGACCGTGTTACCCCAATACCCGCACGACAGAATAATCAGGCCGAGTTCACGCGCCTTGGCAACCACTGCGAGTGCCGCTTCAGGCTTCGGCGTGTTGCCGCCTTTTTCCTCAACCGTTTCGAATGCGACCATGGCGCCGAGCCCTCGAACATCGCCGATCGGCGTGACATCGTCGCGTGCCTTTATGGCGTTCAGCCTTTCCACCATACGCGCGCCAATCTCCGCGCTCCGCTCACAAAGCTTTTCTTTCTGAATTACTGTGATCGCTGCATGCGCCGCCGCGCAAGCGACAGGGTTACCCCCGTACGTTCCGCCCAGCCCGCCGGGACCCAGCGCATTCATGACCGACGTCTTGCCGACGACGCCCGAGATCGGGAAGCCACCCGCAATGGCCTTGGCAACCGTGATGATGTCCGGCTCGACACCGCTGTGCTCGATGGCGAACATTTTGCCGGTGCGGCCGAAGCCGGACTGGATCTCGTCACAAATCAGAATGATCCCATGCTCGTCACACAAGTCACGCAGCGCACGCAGGAACTCCGGCGGTGCCGCGTAGAAGCCGCCCTCGCCCAGCACCGGCTCGATAATGATCGCGGCAACGTCTTTGGATTCGATGTCCACTTTGAAAATTCGGTGGATACTCGCGAGCGCATCCTCGACCGTTATTCCGTGGTAGGGCACCGGGAAATCGGCATGGAAGATGGCCGGCATCGGCACGCCGGCACCGGCTTTGTAAGGCACGATCTTGCCGGTCAGCGCACGCGCCATTTCCGTTCGGCCGTGGAATGCTCCGGTGAACGCAATGACTCCCTGGCGACCGGTTGCGGCACGAGCAATCTTGACGGCATTTTCCACCGCCTCTGCACCGGTTGAGAAAAACACCGAGCGCGCGTCGTCAATGGGAGCGAGCTCGTTCAAACGCTCTGCAAGGTGTACGTAAGACTCATACGCGCTGACCTGAAACGCCGTGTGCGTGAACAAATCACACTGCGCCTTCGCCGCGGCCATGATATCCGGATGGCAATGTCCCGTGTTGCACACGGCGATACCCACCGCAAAATCAATAAATCGGTTCCCCTCAACATCCCACAACTCGGCATTTTTGGCCCGTGCTGCGTAGAAGGGATGCGAGGAATACACGCCCTGCGCGACTGCCGCGCCGCGTCGATCCCGTAGTGATTGATTCGTTGTCATGATTTTCTCCAGGCAGTCCTAATCGTTCAGGCCGCCCATGCAGATGTATTTGATTTCGAGATAGTCCTCGATGCCGTACTTGGAGCCTTCGCGACCCAGGCCCGACTCCTTCACGCCGCCAAACGGTGCAACCTCGGTCGAGATGATGCCCTCGTTGACGCCGACGATGCCGTACTCGAGCGCCTGCGATACCCGCCAGGTGCGCGCCGAATCGCGTGTGTAGAAATAAGCCGCGAGACCAAACTCGGTGTCGTTGCTCATCGCGATCGCTTCTTCTTCAGTCTTGAACCGGAACAGTGGTGATACCGGGCCAAAGGTTTCCTCGCGCGCAACCGTCATATCCGGTGTCACATCCGTAATCACGGTCGGCTCGAAGAAATTGCCACCCAAAGCATGGCGATGACCGCCCGCGGCTACCTTGGCGCCCTTGCTGACAGCGTCGTCAACGTGCTCTTGCACTTTCGTAACACCTGCCTCATTGATCAGCGGCCCCTGCACAACACCGTCCTCAACACCATTACCGACTTTCATAGCCTCAACCGCTGCGGTGAGCTTCGAGGCGAATTCGTCGTAGACGCCGTCCTGAACGAGGAAGCGATTCACGCACACGCAGGTCTGGCCGGAATTGCGATACTTCGAGGCAATTGCACCGGTTACGGCCTTATCGACATCGGCATCGTCGAACACGATGAACGGTGCATTGCCGCCGAGCTCCAGCGACAGCTTCTTGATCGTGTCCGCACATTGGCGCATCAGCACTTTGCCTGTCGCCGTCGAACCGGTGAACGTTAACTTGCGAACTATCGGGTTTGATGTCAGTTCGCCGCCTACCGTTCTGCCAGAGGACGACGTAACGACGGAGAACACACCCGCTGGGACGCCGGCGCGCTCAGCGAGTTCTGCCAGCGCCAGTGCACTGAGCGGTGTTTCATGGGCCGGCTTCAATACCATCGGGCAACCGGCGGCGAGCGCCGGTCCGACTTTGCGCGTCACCATGGCAATCGGGAAATTCCACGGCGTGATCGCGGCACAGACGCCGATGGGCTGCTTGTCGGCGACAATACGCCGGTCGCTAAACGTGGCCGGGATCAGATCGCCATAGGTGCGCTTGGCTTCTTCGCCAAACCACTCGATGAAGGCTGCACCATAGGCGACCTCACCGCGGCTTTCCGCAAGCGGTTTACCGCCCTCGGCGGTAATCAGTTGTGCGAGGTCCTCCTGGTTTTCCATCATGAGGAAGAACAACTTTCGCAAGATACCGGCCCGCTCTTTGCCGGTCTTTTCGCGCCACGATGGCCAGGCCTTGTCCGCTGCCTCGATTGCCTCGCGCGTCTCTTCGACGCCCATGTCGGGCAAGGTCGCGATGACCGCACCAGTCGCGGGGTTGGTGACATCAAAACGCGCATTGTCCGCGGCCCCGCACCATTCGCCGTTGATGTAGGCGTTGGTCTTCAGAAGCGAGTTGTCCTTAAGCTTCAAAGCTGATTCGATATTTTCTGTTGTGTTTGTCATTGCTCATATCCTGCAAGTGTTAATCGTTAATATACGTGCCGGGCGCCGGATCGAGTTCCGGGTAGCGCTTGTTGCCGAGTGATTTCGGTGCATCGATCTTGTCGCCCGCTCGCTTGCCCGCCCAACTCGACCAGTGCTGCCACCAGCTTCCGGTTTGCTTCTCAGCCTTATCGAGCCATGCAACAGGGTCCTCGCCGGGCTTGGGCCCGAGCAGGTAGCTGGCTTTGGGGTTCCCGGGCGGGTTTACGAGCGCCGCGATGTGGCCGGCATTGCTGAGTACGAAAGTGCTGTCACCGCCGAGCAGCTGCGTCGTTTCGTAGCAGCCTTTCCACGGCGTCAGGTGATCATCGATCGCGCCGACGACGAACGCATCAACGGTAATCCGACCAAGGTCAATCGGCTGCCCGAGGACCTCCATCTCGCCGGGGTTCCGCAGGGGGTTGTCCATGAAGATACCGAGGAACTGCGCGTGCAGGCTCGCGGGCAGGTTGGTTGCATCCGCGTTCCAGGCGAGGATGTCGAAACTCGGCGGCGCTTCGCCCATCAGGTAGTTGTTGACCCAGTAATTCCATACCAGCTCGTTGGGTCGAAACCAGGCGAACACGCTGCCAAGTTCCTGCCCCGAGATAACGCCCTTGCGCCTGGATTTTCTGCGCGCGTGGTTGGTCACTTTTTTCGACTGCAGCATGCCCATCATTGACGGCGTGGACCAGTCCAGCAGCGTAACGGCATAGCTGATCGCGTTGACGCGCTTGTCGTTGGTTGCCGCCATGTACGCCAGCAAGGCAGACATCGTGATGCCGCCGGCGCAGAAGCCGATCGTGTTGAGTTTCTTGCGCCCCGTGATGCTGTTGATGGCATCAATGGCTTCGAGCAGAGCGCTGACATACGTGTCCAGGTTCCAGTCACCCTGCTCGTTCTGCGGATTGCGCCAGCTAACGACATACATCTGCACGCCTTGTTGCACGGCATACTCAACGAGGCTCCGTCCAGGCGCCAGGTCCGTAAAGTAGTACTTGTTGATCTGCGGGGGAATCAGCAGTGTGGGAATCGCATAAACCTGGTCGGTTTGCGGCGCGTATTGCAGCAACTCCAGGACCTCATTACGAAATACGACCGCGCCCGGCGTCGCCGCAATGTTGTCGCCCTTTGTAAAAGGGCTGGAATCCACCATCGACGGCATACCGCCGTTGTGCCGGACGTCGTACGCAAAATTCTTGAAGCCTCTGAACAGGCTTTTGCCATTGGTGTCGAATGCTTTCTTAAGCGCCGCGGGATTTCCCAGTAAAGTATTCGTCGGCGCAAGCGCACTCGTCGTTACTTCCAGCGCGAACTTTGCGCGTTCACGGGTTCGCCAGTCGGCATTCTCATTGACAATGCCCTTGGCTCCCCTGCATAAGGCCAGGTAGGACTGACCGAGTCGCTTGTAGAAGCCGTTGTGCTCCCACGCATCGTCTTTGAAGCGCCAGTCTCGCTTCTCGGGTTCAATATTTGATGCGCCGACCGCGATCTTCACGAG
>CAVXCW010000015.1:0-200457 GCA_963760325.1 uncultured Gammaproteobacteria bacterium
ACGGGGAAGAGCAGGTCCTGCTACGAGACGCGGCATCCTGTCCGAAGTAATCTGCGTTGTAAGACCTTGTCAGAAAGGCTCGAAAAGCCAATAATGCGCCCCCCACGACCATCACGCGGTCACACAGCCGGCATAGCTCAGTTGGTAGAGCAACTGATTTGTAATCAGTAGGTCCCGAGTTCGACTCTTGGTGCCGGCACCAAAAAACTTGGGGGTCCCTTCGGGACCCCCATATTTTTGTGCCATCGCTATTAATCCTTCGGGTGTTTTCGACCGTTGACTCGGGCCATCCGTGGCCCTCGCCCTCGCGACGCTCGGGTCGCTCCGCAATCCAAATCGGCTGTCCTGCCGATTTGTGGTGCCGGCACCAAACCCAGACGGGCCACTCTTTAAGGGGCCGGTTTTTATTTGTTTGGTAGTAGTATGGTTTTTCCGCCCTGTTCCGAGGGCCAGCGGTAGACGGCTATGACAATGAAATCAACGAATCAAGAATGTGCTCAGCAATTGGCGCTGCTCGCGCTTGTCGTAATTACCCTCCAAGGCTGTGGCAAAAACGATGCAGTCGAGAAAGCGACGATAGAGGCTGAAGCAACGCCGGCGGCCGAAACACCATCCGTTACCGGCCAGCCAGAGCTGACGATTGATGCCAGTTCCTTCGTTTGTCTCGAGAAGATGACAGCCATTCGTCATTTCTACGTTGATAACCTGCTCGGCGATCTCGACGCGACCGTCGCTGTCGCAGAGTCCACCGACGGCGGTGTTTACCCACCAGGATCGGTCGTGCAACTCGTTCCAACGGAAGTGATGGTGAAGCATCCCGCTGGCTTCAATGCCGCCACGCGCGACTGGGAGTTCTTTGAATTAGATGTGTCTGCCGAGGGTAGCAGCATTCGAAATCGGGGCTTTGTCGATGTCGTTAATAAGTTTGGTGGCAATTGTTTTGGTTGCCACATCAAGGCGGAACCAAAATACGACCTGATCTGCGAGCAGGAACACGGATGTGATCCGATACCCGTGACGCGTGAAATGATCGCGGGCATTCAGGCAGCAGATCCGCGTTGCGGTGGGTGAGAAAAACCTGGCGCTAGCTTGACGCGCCCAAGCCTGGCGGAAATCTATTCCTCAAAGTCGCTGCAAAGCGGGGGGTTACAGTCGTGCTGCATGTCGGGAAACGTCATTCTCAGCATGTACTCAGCCGCCGACTTAACGACCTCATCAGGCAGGTCTGTGCGGCCGCCTCTGGCCGGCATTTCAAGGTAGCCGGTGATCGCATGGTCGAGGAGGACTGCATCCCAGAGCTGCGAACGAGCGCCCCAGTCGGCGGCGTCACCCGCAACGGGTGCGCCCGTCATGCCGGTTTCGTGGCAACCGGCACAATGCTCGTTGTAGGCTGCTTCACCATTCACTACGGTGACGTTGCTTCGCAGCTCATCGCCCGTATCCGAGGTGTTCCCTGATCGCCCGTCGTCGTGCGCGCAGGCCGCAAGGAGCAAGGCGCTTGCCAACACGAGAAATGTCTGTTTCATAGCGGCGCTCCTTTCACGATCATGTTGCTATTAGTCAAGTATGCCAACAATACGCATTCCTGCCTACGCGGGACGTTTTCTGCTTAGCGACTGTCCCGGAAAAATTCGCCAAGCAAACGAAACTCTTCTACTCGACGACTGCCTTTGCGCCACACGAGCCCTATCTCGCGGTAGCTCCGTTCACCGATGGAATGCAGCTTAACCCGGGTATTGCGGAGTAAAGACGATCCGCGCGCCATCTCGGGGAGAAACGTCACGCCCAGGTCCGCATCTACCATTTCGATCAGTGTCAGAAGGCTGCTGGCTCCGAATCGGCTGACTTTTTGCGTGTTACGAATCCTGCAGGCCGCGAGCGCATGATCCCTGAGGCAATGACCATCTTCGAGCAACAGGATACTGTCGGAATCAAGTTTGTTGAAGCGATAGTTGTCCGGTTCGACGTGCTCCGTGTTCTCGTGGCAGGCGAGACAGAAAACATCCTTGAACAAGGAAAGTTCCTCGACGCCCTGCATCTCCCATGGCAGAGCCATAAGCAGAACATCGAGTTCACCTTGCATTAGCCGAACGTAAATTCGCTGCGTCTGATCTTCAATCAACAAAAGACGCAATTCCGGGTACTGCTTGCGAAGCCTGGGCAATGCATCGGGCAGGACAAACGGCGCTATCGTGGGGATGACGCCAAGGCGCAGTTCCCCGGTCAGCGGCTCTTTTTGACCGCGCGCAGTCTCAACAAGGCTGTCCACATCGCGTAATACCAGCCGCGCCTGCACTGCGACCTGTTGACCGGTCGCGGTGATCGTCACGTTGCGGTTGGTGCGATCGACGAGTTGTGCATCCAGCGTCGATTCGAGTTCTTTTATGGCGTTGCTGAAAGCCGATTGGGACACGAAGCATTGCTCGGCGGCATGCCCGAAATGCTGGCGCTCGGTCAGTGCGAGGAAGTACTGCAGCTGCCTTATAGTTGGTGTCTTCATTGATCGATAAAAACGAATATAGTATACGAATTAAACCATTTTATTTATTGTATATCTACCCCTATCCTAAGCGCCTCATGAAAACCAACGGAACCGATATGGAACTCAACCTGGGCATTAGTACAAAAGACCGTGAATCGATCGCGGCTGGTTTGTCACGGCTACTGGCCGACAGCTACACGCTGTACCTGAAGACCCACAACTACCACTGGAACGTGACCGGTCCGCAGTTCAATACGCTGCACCTGATGTTCGAGGGCCAGTACACGGAATTGGCAACAGCCGTCGACGAGATTGCGGAACGTATCCGCGCGCTGGGCATCAAAGCGCCCGGTTCGTACCGCGAATTCGCCGGAATGACGGAAATCGAAGAGGGCACCGGCGACGAAACCGCCGAGGAAATGATTCGCCAGCTGGCCATAGGCCAGGAGACGGTCGTGCGTACGGCCCGCGCGGCATTTCCGGCCGCGGACTCGGCGAACGACGAGCCAACGGCAGACCTGTTAACCCAGCGTATGCAAATTCACGAAAAAAACGCCTGGATGCTTCGCAGCATGCTGGCCTGACCTCTAAACCTAGTAATCGGAGATAAAAATGTTCAAGAATCTAGAAGGCAAGCGAATCCCGGACGTAACGTTCAGGACCCGTCGAGACCACGAGTGGGTTGATGTCACGAGCAACGATATTTTCGCCGGCAAATCCGTCGTCGTGTTCTCGCTGCCGGGCGCGTTCACGCCGACCTGTTCTTCGTCGCATGTGCCGCGCTACAACCAGCTCGTTCCTTTGTTCGAAGCAAATGGTATCGACGAAGTCATCTGTGTCAGCGTCAACGATGCGTTCGTCATGAACGAGTGGAAGCGCAGCCAGAAGGCGGACCGTGTGACGTTCCTGCCGGACGGGAACGGCGAATTCTCGGACGGCATGGGCCTGCTGGTCGGCAAGGAAGACCTCGGCTTCGGCAAGCGGTCATGGCGTTACTCGATGCTCGTGCGTGATGGCGTGATTGAGAAGATGTTCGTAGAACCTGAAGAGCCGGGCGACCCGTTCCATGTATCGGATGCAGACACCCTGCTCAAATACCTCGACCCGCAGGGCCAGCTGCCGCACGACGTTGCAATTTTCACCCGTGACGGTTGTCCCTTCTGCGCACGCGCTAAGGGTCTGCTGCGAGATGCAGGGATCGAGTTCGAGGAGTTGCTGCTTAACCGGGATTACACTGACCAAACGCTGCGTGCCGTCTCGTCGAAGATCACCTACCCGCAGGTGTTCATCGACGGCAAGCTGATTGGTGGCTCTGATGATCTGCAGACGTGGCTCGAGAATCGTCAGGAATTGCAGACGCGTACCGCCGCCTAAACCGGCAAACGATACCAGGAATAGCGGCCGGGCAGACCGAAAGGTCTGCCCGGCCTGTTTCGTTATACGGGTCCGATTCTGGCTACTTCAGGCTCATCGCCCGCGTATACTTCAGAACGAAGGAAACGCAATAATGATGAGCACCAAGCAAATTTTTGAACGCGCCAGGCTGTCACGTGATGCACGGTTCGACGGCCGGTTTTTCATCGGCGTCAAAACGACGGGGATCTATTGTCGGCCGATATGCCCGGCCAACGCGCCGAAGAGTGAGAATGTCGAGTTCTACCGAACAGCTGCTTCGGCGGGCGAAGCAGGCTTTCGGCCGTGTTTGCGCTGTCGGCCGGAATGCGCGCCGGGAACAGCCGCCTGGGCAGGAACTTCAACGACCGTTCGGCGAGGCCTGCGACTCATCGCGGAGGGCGCGCTGGATGACGGCAATATCGAGCGTCTCTCCGACAGGCTTGGCGTTACCAGCCGTCATTTGCGGCGTCTGTTTAGCAAGCACCTTGGTGCGAGCCCGCTCGCTGTCGCGCACACACAGCGCCTGCACTTTGCGAAAAATCTCATTGACCAAACGACATTATCAATGCGAGACATTTCCGTCGCGGCAGGATTTGGCAGCGTGCGGCGATTCAACGATACATTCAAGAAAACATACGGCCGTACCCCGCGAGAATTACGCCAGCATCGGTCTTCGAGAGTCATAGCCAGTGCTTTTTCCGTGCAGCTGCCTTATCGACTGCCGTTCGATTGGGACAGAGTGCTGGAATTCTTTTCGGCGAGAGCAACGCCCGGCGTGGAGCACGTGCATGCTGGGCGATACCTCCGCACTATTATGTATCGGTGATGCGCGCGGAATAGTAGACGTCTGCAACACCGGTGATCACCTGCTGTTGTCACTGCATGGCACTGGAATGAAAGCCCTGTTCTCGATCGTGCAACGCGTGCGAGGGATGTTCGACCTTGACGCATCAACTCACGATATCTCCCATGTGTTGTCTGACGATGCCATGCTCAGGCGGCTATTGAAGAAGAACCCTGGCGTGCGCGTGCCTGGATCATGGGACGGCTTCGAGCTGACGGTGCGCGCGATACTGGGGCAACAGGTGTCAGTTCGTGCCGCGACCACGCTGGCGGGCCGCATCGCAGATCGCTACGGTGAACGCATCGATATTCCGGTCGCAGGACTGCTACAGGCACCGGACCGGCTGTTTCCTGAGCCGCAGAAACTCGTGCGGGCGCGGCTCGAAAACCTCGGCATTATTGGAAGTCGCGCGCAGACCATCCGAAGCCTGTCGAGAGCGGTCGTCGACGGCAAGCTGAGCTTCGACGCCGCAGAACGCCCAGACGACCTCTGTTCGTCATTGAAAGAGATCAAGGGCATTGGCGACTGGACCGCCGAGTACGTCGCGATGCGTGCGATGAAGGACCCCGATGCTTTTCCTGCGTCCGATCTCGGTTTGTTGCGCGCGTTCGACAAACCAGGCGTGAAGCGCATGAAACCCCGTGAACTAATCAACCGCGCCGAGGCCTGGCGGCCATGGCGCGCTTACGCCGCTCTATTGTTGTGGGGCTCTGAAAACGGAGCTGGAGGCTAAACCATGTACTACTGTTACGTTGATACACCTATTGGTGAGCTACTGCTCGCCGGTGAAGATGATGCGCTTTCGATGATCGGATTCCCGAAAGGCTCGATGCGTCGCGATCCCGAACCCGACTGGATCTATAACGAGAAACCATTGGCGAAGGCCAGGCAGCAGCTCGACGAGTACTTCGAAGGCGCTAGAAAGGATTTCGATCTTCCGGTGAAGCTCAGCGGCACCGAATTCCAGCTTAGCGTCCTGAAAGCGTTGCAGAAAATTCCTTACGGCGAGACCGTGTCCTATGGCGAGATCGCGAAACGTATTGGCAGACCAAAAGCGGTACGGGCCGTTGGGGCAGCCAACGGCCGCAACCCCATTCCCATCGTCGTGCCCTGCCATCGCGTCATTGGAAGCGGCGGTGACCTGACGGGATTCGGAGGTGGACTCGATACCAAGGAGGCGCTACTGCGGCTTGAGGCGGAAAATACGCAGGACCTGCTGTAGGAGCGCGCCCCAGCGCGCGACAGTTTTTGGCTGGCCGCAGGCCGCAGCTCTTGCTCGCGCGCCGGGGCGCGCTCCTGCAAAGCGGCGCGCTCCTACAGGACTTTCCCTTCCATCGCTCGCACGACGTCTGACGGCAACACGCCCTCGATCAAGCGATCATCCGATTGCAGTGTTGTGAACCGGGATTCCAGCGGCAACACGCCGGCCCAGATCGGAATCGCATAGTCGTCGTCTTCGTCGTGGGGCATTCCCATCGAGACTTTCGCTGACGCCGATTCGATGTCGAGTGCAATGACGCCGGTCATCTTGACTTCGTTTTGTAGTGGCTCACGGAGCTCATCCCAACGACCAGGCATCGTGCATTCTGAAATGATTCGCAGTGCGTGCAATTTTTCGTCATTGCCTTCGATCAGGCGGGCCGGTCCAAATACGGTTGCCGAGCGATAGCTCATCGATGAATTGAACGCGGATCTTGCGAAAACAAGTGCGTCGACGTGTGTGACGTTCAGGCAGGCTGTCCCGGTGCTCTCGAGCAAGCGAATCACACGTGCCTTTCTTGCACCGTGCAGGAATATGGTTTCGCCGTCCCGCCCATAGAGCATCGGCACCACGACGGGTTGACCGTCCTGCACGAAAGCGACGTGCGCGAGCATCGCTGAGTCGAGAATACCGTGCACCGTATCCCGATCGTAGGACGCTTTTTCGCGAAGTTGGCGGACCTTGTTCTGCTTGCTAACTGCATATTCGGAGGTCAAGGTGAGTTCTCCCTAGAGAAATTTCGGCGCAAGAAATAATGCGACCAGCGACACCAGGAAGATGCCGACGATATTCAGCAGCAAGCCCGCACGAGCCATCTTCGGAATCGTCAGCATGCCGGAGCCGAAGACGATGGCGTTGGGTGGCGTTGCAACCGGCAGCATGAAGGCACAGCTTGCTGCGAAGGTAACAGGCACGGCCAATACGATCGGATCGAACCCGGATTCAATCGCGATCGCTCCAACGACAGGAAGAAACGTTGCGGTCGTCGCGATATTGCTCGTCAGTTCCGTAAGGAAGATGATCATTGCCGATGCGATAATGACGATCGCCGCTAGCGGCAGCATGCCGACGGCCTGCAGGCTGCTGCCAAGCCATTCCGCGAGGCCGGTACGGGTGACAGCGCTGGCGAGCGTCAGGCCACCGCCAAACAGGATCAACACGCTCCATGGCAATTGTTCGGCGTATTTCCATCTCAACAACAGTGGATCGCTTTTTTCACCGCTGGGAATCAAGAACAAAAGGATTGCGCCTGCCATCGCGATACCGGAATCGTCGAGCGCCGACAGTCCTGGAAATTTGACCAGCATCGGTCGCAGTACCCACGTAACCGCCATCAGTGTAAAGACGATCGCGACGCGAACTTCAGGCACGGTTATCGTGCCCATGTCGTCTTTCATTTTTTTAAGCGTTGCGCGGCCTTCAACGGACGTCGTAAAATCGACTTTGAACACCAAGCGAGTCAGCGTTAGCCAGGCGAGCGGCAGCATCATCGCGCTCAGAGGCAGACCGACGAGCATCCAGCTTGAGAAATCGATTTCGGTACCGTAGCTCTCCTGCATGAACGCGGCGAGCAATGCGTTCGGCGCCGTGCCTACCAGTGTCGCCATGCCACCGATAGTGGCGCCGTAAGCAACGCCGAGGAGCAGCGAGTACTGAAAGTTCTGCTTGGCCGTTTCATCGAGCCCGTCAACGGTGTTGTGAACGACCGTGATTATCGACACGGCGATAGGCAGCAGCATCATGGTCGTCGACGTGTTCATTACCCACATGCTGATGATTGCGCTTGCGAGCATGAACCCGCCGACCAGTGAGCGGCCGTTGCCACCGACGTGTTGCAGCACGGTCAGGGCGATGCGTCGATGTAGATTCCATCGCTGCATCGCAAAGGCAACGATGAATCCGCCGAGGAAAAGGTAGATGACTTTGTTGGCGTAGGGAGCGGCCGTGTCCTGAATGGTGGCGACGTCGAGCAGTGGAAAGGCGACCAGTGGCAACAGCGCGGTTACCGCAATGGGGACGGCCTCCGTCGCCCACCATACGGCCATCAATACGCCAATCGCAGCGGTACTCCATGCAGCGTCGGACAGGTCGGCAGGTGCACCGCTGAGCATCATCAGCAGGGCAAGTGACGGCCCGACAAACAGACCAACCGTTTGGTGTGTCGAACGGCCTTCGATGATGGTGTCGGTCAAGGCTAGGGTTCCCCACAAAAGAATTGCTGCGGGCAAGCGTACCTTTTTCGACGCTTGTCGTCGTCGCTTTTGCGATCAAAGTCTAGATATAGTGCTTTATTCGCCTTCCCATACAAGATGTAGTAGCATTCCGTGCGTACCAAATCGGTACGCACGGAGATGGGATGTAGGAAGGCGAAGTGGGCGGACTGCCATGCTGGATGCATGACTCAACGGCGGGTGTTGCGTGAACCCTCTCATCACGCCACCTTATTGACTGATTACCTGCAAACAGTCATTGCCGACGACGAAGCGGATTGCCAACCGGGAGATGAACGCGCCGAAACTCATTGCGACAGTGATGTCTCGATCTTTCGAACGCGATCCTTGCCCAGCCGAATACATCTCTTGCTTATTGTGCCGCCCAGTTTCTGGGCGGCTTTTTTCTTGGGCTAAGGGCTTTCGAATGGCAACACAGAGAATTGCGTGCACCCTGCTGGTTTTCCTGATTGCGGCGTGTGCAAGCGGGCCGCCCAAACTGCCGTACCCCGCTTTTGTGCAGGTTGACGAACTCGAAGATATCTTTATGGCGAGCTTGCCCGGCATTCGCGCGAAGCAGCTGGCCGGCGATCCGCAGACGCGGCGCACGAGCAACCGAATCGATTTACCGCCTGGTTGGAATGGAACCAGCGGCGGCTCGCCAGGACGGTCACTGGAACTCTTCGTGATCTCCGGCAAAATGACGATCGCGGATATCGGACTCGGCAGTGGCGGATACGCGTACCTGCCGGCAGGATCTCTCGGGTTTAACCTCGCCTCCATCGACGGCGCTCGGATCCTCTATTTTCTCAACGACGTTGATCCTGAGGCTGTTATTCGGTCGCCGATCATTGTTGATGCTGCACTGCTCCCGTGGCAGGCGTCGGCCGCATCGGGCGTTTTTACCAAGGAACTCAGAATGGACCCGGGCAGCGGTTCGAAAACCTGGTTGCTCAAGGTAGAGCCCGGTGCTTCCCTGTCGTGGCAAAAGTCCTCAGCAACGCGGGAAGGCTATCTTGTGACCGGGGTTTACCAGCACAGCGAATGCGTCGCCGGGCAGGTGCACACCTGGCAATATGCCCCTGGGGGCTATTTCTTTCGGCCAGCCGATACGATCAATGGAGGACCCGAGGCCTCGGCATCGAGCGAGTCAATCTGGTTGCTGCGTGAAATTCAGGAGGGAATTCAGGAAACGGTTCCGGCCTGCGCTGCGCAAGCGAATCCGATGTAGAGGACCCGTGAGACCATAGTTGGCCGTTATTTTGTAACGAGTTTGGTGATGCGCTTGCCCAGCGCCATGAGCTTGGTCAACGTGCTGGTCGGCACCGCGCTGATTTCCTCATACCATTGGCTGGTCGATTCCACAAACGTCAGCATGTTCCGAATACGCTCTTTCGTAATCGGATCGGTTTCTTTCTCGCCTTCAACTTCCTCCGCGCATCCCCTGAGCATTGTCAGGGTCGGGTTTAATTCGCGCGTCTTGCGTTGCTCGATAATGACGCGAAAAAGCTCCCAGACGTCGTGCAGCGATTCGAAATAATCGCGCCGGTCTCCAAGCACATGGGTCATGCGCACCAATTGGTAACTCTGCAGCTCGCGGATGCTTGTGCTGACGTTGGAACGGGCGACAGACAGCAGCTCGACAATCTCATCGGCGCGCAAGGGTTTCGGTGATAAATAGAGCAGGGCCTGTATCTGCGCGACGGTGCGGTTGGTACCCCAGCGCGTACCCATTTCACCCCAATGCAAAACGTACTTTTCCACCGCCGGAGTCATCTTCATAAGAAACTTCCGTTATTTCTGTCTGGACTGAAATTACAGTCGACCCTCCCAGGAGTCAATGCTGCTACCCGCAACGTGCAGAAGGTGCGGGCCCTCCAGGGCCGGCGTCAAAAGGGTGGGCTACGGACTGATTGCCGTGACGACAACCCGGCGCGGCGCGGGCCAGCCCTCGACGGTTTTGGATCGATCGTCGGGATCCAGCGCCTCGCGCAACGACTCGAACGTCATCCATTCGGTGCTGCGCTGTTCTTCGGTTGTCGTGATCGACCGGTCGACGATTTCTACATCCCGATACCCGCTACGCTTCATCCAGGTCGTCAACTCTGCAATGGTTGGCAACAGCCACACATTACGCATACGTGCATAGCGATCTTCAGGTGTGCAAGCGTAGGACTCCTCACCCGGGATATAGATCGTCTCAAGCACCAGCTGCCCGCCCTGGCGAAGGGTCGTACGGAGCTGGCGCAGATGCTCGATCGGCGAACGCTGGTGGTACAAAACGCCCATTGAGAATGTTGTGTCGAACGCGTTCCGTGCGTTCGGCAATTCTTCGAGGCGAAGCGGCAATACAAATGTGTGAGGGTCTCGTTCGAAGCGGTTGACCGCAAAAAACTGCATGACATGAACAAGCGTTGGGTCGATACCTATGACAATTGTCGCGCCGGCCTTGCGCATCTGCAGCGCGTAGTAGCCATTGCCGCAGCCGACATCGAGCACCTTGCGGCCCGCGAGGGGCGCGATGGCGCTCGCCATTCGGGCCCACTTCCGGTCGCTGCGCCATTCGGCATCGACAGTGACGCCGCCGATGTCGAATGGACCTTTGCGCCAGGGCGAGAGGCCCAGCAAAAGCGCCCTCAGTTCCTGAGAATCTGACGCCGCGTCCGGCAACGCCGCGATGATTTTCTCCCAGCGTGCAAAGTCGCCGTGCGCTTTCGCGGACAGGCGGCTCTGCAACAGCGGTTGCAGGGCGGCCGGCCAGTCCGAGAGCCCGATGGAGCGCAGACATTCGACCAGTGCATCAGTGTCGTCCAGCTCGGTCATTGACTATCGCAGCGCGATGATAGACACGAAGTTGAAGTATCGGAGCCACACGGCAGAGTGTGCGAATCCCGCCTTTTTCAGACGTGCGCGATGCATCGCGACGGTCTCGGGCACGAGCACATTCTCGAGCGCAGCCCGTTTGCGGCTGATCTCGAGCGCGCTGTAATTATTGCGATGCTTGTGTTCATGGTGAAGCGCAACGAGCAGCTCTTCCATGTGCGAATTTTCGTCGACCACTTTTTCCGACAACACCAATATGCCGCCCTCGTTCATGCCCGCACAGATTCCACGCAGCAACGCGTCGCGATCGGCGAGATCCACGAACTGCAGCGTGTAATTCAGGACCACCATCGATGCATTGACGATCTCGATCTCCCGGATATCGTCCGAGAACGAAGTCGACGTCAGTCATCAGGTCGGGCGGGCTTGAGTCTTCGGCAACGACATCCCTGCAGCGCTCGATCATGGCCGGCGCGGCATCCACTGCGACAATTCGACAGCCGGCCTCGTGGATCCCCTGTCGCATGGCGATCGTCGCGGCCCCAAGCGAGCAGCCCAGGTCGTAGCAGTTGGTACCGGCGCGGACGTAGCGGGACGCCAGCGAGCCAATGGCCTCAATCGACGCCGCATAACCCGGTATCGATCGCCTGAGCATGTCGGGAAACACGCGGGCGACCTTGTCGTCGAAGCGAAACGGCTCGGAGCCGTTATCGGCCTTGTAAATCGTGTCTTCAAACATAGGTTCTCTGTTCTTCTTGCGGACCGCCCTGTGGGACTCATCCTCATCACGTGAGACAATCACCTTATGCTACGCGAACTTCACCAGGAACTCGGCATTCCCGACGACTACGGCCTCGATGGTCGCAAGCCCCTGTTCGAGGAAGCGGCCGATCTCGTCGAGGTGGGTCCTAACCTCGTCGGCCGGATGCAAAGCCTTGCACCCGAAACGGCGAGCAAATGGGCGGATATGGTCGACGCTGCGGCTGCCGATGGAGTCATCCTTCTCATCGTGTCGGGATTTCGTGGAATCGACTATCAGGCGCAACTGATCCGGAAGAAAATCAATGCAGGTCAGTCAGTTAGGGATATTCTGACTGTGAATGCCGCGCCCGGTTTCAGTGAGCATCATACCGGCAGGGCCGTGGATATCGCGACACCGGGTGCTCGGCCGCTCACCGAGGAATTTGAGTATTCGGACGCGTTTCGCTGGCTTGTCGATAACGCCAGCCGCTACGGTTTTTCGATGACTTATCCTCGCGACAATGCCTTCGGCTTCATCTACGAACCCTGGCATTGGGCGCAGAAGGTCTGAGTCGTCCGCAAAGCTCCGCCCAGCAAGGGATTCGGGCGATTTCTCGATCGTTGACGGAAATATGAAGAATCAGTCGTTTAGCTGTTGACAGTAAGGCGGGGGAATTAGACAATGCCCGGCTTGCGTACGCGGAGGGGTACTCAAGCGGTCAACGAGGGCAGACTGTAAATCTGCTGGCTATGCCTACGTAGGTTCGAATCCTACCCCCTCCACCAGATGATGGTTCGGCTGAGGGAGGATTTCAGACCGACGCCAGACGCGCGAGACACAGACAGGAATAAATGACATCCGGACGGTTTAAAAACTAAAGACTGTCAGGATTTTTGCACGCCTGAATAACGCAATACGGCATAAGGCGCGCGGCAAAATATTAAGGCTCGTTACCTGATTATTAGAGAGGGTTCGGGTGAGTAAAGGCGGGTGTAGTTCAACGGTAGAACCTCAGCCTTCCAAGCTGATGATGTGGGTTCGATTCCCATCACCCGCTCCAAACTGGAAGCTTGCGTAACGACTGTAAGAACGGCCCACAAAGCGAATTGCCCACATAGCTCAGGGGCAGAGCACTTCCTTGGTAAGGAAGAGGTCCCCGGTTCAAATCCGGGTGTGGGCTCCAGAAAAAACAGATGTATTTTTTAGATACAACTTTTAGATCAGCAGGATCAGCAGGAAAAGTCTCATGTCTAAAGAGAAATTTGAGAGAACAAAACCACACGTAAACGTAGGCACGATAGGTCACGTGGACCATGGCAAGACGACGCTGACGGCGGCGCTGACGAAGGTCATGTCGGAGAAGCACGGCGGCGAGGTCAAGGGTTACGACCAGATTGATAACGCCCCGGAAGAGCGCGAGCGTGGTATTACGATTGCGACGGCGCACGTGGAGTACGAGAGTGACAACCGTCACTACGCGCACGTTGATTGCCCGGGACACGCGGATTACGTGAAGAACATGATCACGGGTGCGGCGCAGATGGACGGTGCGATCCTGGTGGTATCGGCGGCTGACGGTCCGATGCCGCAGACGCGCGAGCACATCCTGCTGGCACGGCAGGTGGGTGTTCCGTACATCGTGGTGTACATGAACAAGGCCGACCAGGTGGATGACGAAGAGCTGCTGGAGCTGGTGGAGATGGAAGTACGTGATCTTCTGTCGATGTACGAGTTTCCGGGTGATGACACGCCGATCATAACGGGCTCGGCGCTGAAGGCCTTCGAGGGTGACGAGTCGGACATTGGTGTACCGTCGATCCACAAGCTGATCGAAGCGATGGACAGCTACATTCCGATGCCTGAGCGTGCCATAGACGGTGATTTTTTGATGCCGGTTGAGGACGTGTTCTCGATTTCGGGTCGTGGCACGGTAGTAACGGGCCGAATCGAGCGCGGTGTGGTCAATGTGGGTGATGAGCTGGCGATTGTTGGCATCAAAGATACGATGAAGACGACCTGCACGGGCGTTGAGATGTTCAGGAAGCTGCTGGATCGAGGTGAGGCGGGCGACAACGTTGGCGTACTGCTGCGTGGTACCAAGCGCGAAGAAGTTGAGCGTGGCCAGGTACTGGCGAAGCCGGGCTCGATCACGCCGCACACCAAGTTCGAGGCGGAGGTTTACATTCTGACGAAGGACGAGGGTGGCCGTCATACGCCGTTTTTCAAGGGCTACCGACCGCAGTTTTACTTCCGTACGACGGACGTTACGGGTGCGGTGGAGCTGCCGGAGGGCACCGAGATGGTGATGCCGGGAGATAACGTAAAGATGGTGGTGGACCTGATTGCGCCGATCGCAATGGAAGACGGACTGCGCTTCGCGATTCGCGAAGGTGGCCGAACCGTCGGTGCCGGCGTCGTCGCAAAGGTAATCGAGTAACCGTAGGAGCGCGCCCCAGCGCGCGACATCGTTGCGGCGGTCTTGCACCGCAGCTAGTATTCGCGCGCTGGGGCGCGCTCCTACAGACTGATAAGGACACGCGACATAGGCCAGTAGCTCAATTGGCAGAGCGGCGGTCTCCAAAACCGCAGGTTGGGGGTTCGATTCCCTCCTGGCCTGCCATTTGAGCCACTTGGCGTTTGAACGATCATGATTGCACAAACAGAAAAGAGCGAAAGCGGCGTGCTCGATATTATCAAGCTGTCGGTATCGGCGGCGGCGCTGATCGGCGGGCTATACGCTTACTATTATTATGAACCCCAAATTGCTCAGGCGCTGAGGGTCCTCATGGTGCTGGCGGGTACGGCTGCCGGTATTGGCATAGCGATGACGAGCACCCAGGGCCAGCGACTCTGGCACTTTATACAGGGCTCGCGCGTTGAGATTCGCAAAGTCGTATGGCCGACAAAGCAGGAAACCACACAAACGGCGATAGCCGTCTTTGTTTTCACGCTGATCATGTCGCTGTTCTTCTGGGCGCTGGACTCGGGTCTTCTCTGGTTGACCCGAACGTTGGTGGGTTGATCCTTCTTTCTGAAAGCGAACGAGATTTAAAGGAATAACAGCAGTGGCTTTACGCTGGTACATCGTGCATGCCTATTCGAACTTCGAGCACCGCGTCAAGAGTGCGCTCGAGGAGCGCATTGAGCGCATGGGCCTTCAGGACAAGTTTGGCGAGATCCTGGTCCCTACCGAGGAAGTGGTCGAAATGCGGGAAGGCCAGAAGCGCCGCAGTGAGCGCAAATTTTTTCCGGGCTATGTCCTCGTGCAGATGGAAATGGACGACGAGACCTGGCATCTCGTGAAAGAAGTTCCGAAAGTATTGGGCTTCATTGGCGGGTCTAGCGATCGGCCGGCACCGATTACGGAAAAGGAAGCGGACCATATCCTGCAGCGTGTCCAGGAAGGCGTCGATAAGCCGCGGCCGAAAGTTTTGTTCGAGCCAGGCGAAGTTGTTCGAGTCACTGACGGACCGTTCAACGACTTTTCTGGAGTGGTTGAGCAGGTGAATTACGATAAGAGCAGGCTTCAGGTCGCTGTACAGATTCTGGGCAGGTCCACGCCGGTCGAGCTTGATTTCGGTCAGGTAGAGAAAGGGTAACGGGGACATTCCTGATTTGGCGTATCGATACGCCAAATCAAAGAAATCAGGAATGTCCCCATTTGAAAAACCATACGAGGAGCTCTCTAAGAGCGTTTGAACTCGAAAGGAAAATACGATGGCAAAGAAAGTCGCCAGCTACATAAAGCTGCAGGTACCTGCAGGCCAGGCAAACCCATCTCCACCGGTTGGTCCGGCATTGGGTCAGCACGGTGTGAATATCATGGAGTTCTGCAAGGCGTTCAACGCTCAGACTCAAGGTACGGAGCCCGGGTTGCCCATTCCTGTCGTGATTACGGTCTACAGTGATCGTAGTTTCACCTTTATTTCCAAGACCCCGCCCGCTGCGGTTCTGCTGCGTAAAGCGGCCGGAGTTCCGAAAGGCTCCGGTACGCCAAACACGGACAAGGTCGGCAAGGTTAATCGTGCGCAGCTCGAAGAGATCGCCACGACCAAGATGCCTGACCTGACTGCAGCTGATATGGACGCCGCTGTCCGTACGGTCGCCGGCACGGCCAGGAGCATGGGGATCGAAGTGGAGGGTGTTATCTGATGGCAGGCTTAAGCAAGAGAAAAAAGGCGGCGCGTGAGAAGGTTGATTCGCAGACAACGTATGAGATTGATGTTGCGCTGGGCCTCGTAAAAGAGCTGGCGACGGCAAAGTTCCCCGAGAGCATTGACGTTTCCGTCAATCTTGGCGTCGATCCCCGCAAGTCGGACCAGGTTGTTCGCGGTTCGACGGTGCTGCCGAACGGCACAGGCAAGACGGTGCGAGTGGCCGTGTTTGCACAAGGTGAGAATGCCGATAAGGCAAGCGCCGCCGGAGCAGACATCGTTGGTTTCGAGGACCTTGCCGAGACCATTAAGGGCGGACAGCTTGACTTTGATGTGGTTATCGCGACGCCCGATGCCATGCGCGTCGTGGGGCAGCTTGGCCAGATTCTTGGTCCGCGCGGCCTGATGCCCAACCCGAAGGTTGGCACGGTAACGGCGGATGTTGAGACCGCCGTCAAGAATGCGAAGGCAGGTCAGGTTCGCTATCGCACGGACAAGGCCGGCATTATCCATTGTCCGATTGGACGCGCTGACTTCGAGGTCAGTGCGCTCAAAGAAAACCTCGACGCATTGTTGGCCGACTTGAAGAAAGCCAAACCCGCATCGGCTAAGGGTTCGTACGTTATGAAACTGACCGTATCCAGCACGATGGGGCCGGGTGTATCGGTAGACAGAGGCACAGTTAACGCCTGACTCGGTCCGTGTGACCGCGTCAGTTGATCGGGCAATAGTCGCTTGAGTCGACTTTTTGCCCGGAAAAATTTGCTCAGGTGCTTTGCTGCACTGGAGCAGGCAGCCACACGGAAGTGGCGATCGTCGAAGACCGCAGGCGATCAGTCTTACCACTGATCTTAATAGTCGCCTACGTAGATGGTGTTACCCGAGTCAGTAAAGCAGGCTTTGGTTACCCGTCCGACAAGGGGATGGATATCCCTGAATGGGGGGTGAAGTTTTTCTTCGCCCGTTTTGTGTAACCGTAAGCCAGGAGAAATTCATGGCACTGAGACTCGAAGACAAGAAAGCTCTTGTCAAAGAGGTGAACGCGGTTGCAGGAGACTCTGTAACAGCCGTTGCGGCTGAATACAGGGGTCTTTCTGTTGCAGAGATGACGGAGTTGCGGAAAGTTGCGCGACAATCCGGTGTATACCTGCGTGTCGTAAAAAACACGCTGGCGCGCCGCGCCGTCAAGGGTACCGAATTTGAGTGTATGCAAGACACTCTGAAGGGCCCGATTCTGCTTGCGTTCGCAAAAGACGATCCAGGTGCTGCTGCCAGGGTTATCAAAGATTTCGCCAAGGGGCACAACGCCCTGCAGGCGGTATCGCTATCAGCCGGTGGGCAACTATTGCCAGGGTCTGATTTGAGTAAGTTGGCCGATCTGCCGACCTTCGATCAGGCGCGCGCGATGCTGCTCGGCGTGATGCTGGCCCCGATGAGCCAATTGGTACGCACGATTGCCGAACCTTCTGCAATGCTCGCACGGACTTTGTCTGCGCGGGCCGAGCAGGAAGCGGCGTAACGATTAAAGATTCCCTGACTCAGGGTTTTATATTTTAGAGGATTTATAGAAATGGCACTTTCAAACGAAGACCTGCTCAAAGAACTGAGCGCAAAGCCCATCATGGAAGTCGTTGAGCTCGTCAAGATGCTCGAAGACGAATGGGGTGTTTCTGCCGCTGCTCCCGTAGCCGTTGCTGCCGGCCCTGCTGCCGACGCTGGCGAGGCGGCTGTAGAGAAAGATGAGTTCGATGTTGTTATGACCAGCTTCGGCGGCAACAAGGTTTCTGTGATCAAGGCGGTTCGTACGATCACCGGTCTTGGCCTCAAGGAAGCGAAGGACACAGTCGAAGGCGCACCGTCAACCATTAAGGAAGGCGTTGCGAAGGCTGAAGCAGAAGAAGTTAAGAAGCAATTGGAAGAGGCCGGCGCTACCGTTGAGTTGAAATAATCAACTCGCGCATGCTGTCGCATCTTTCGATGCACGACCTGACGGGTCACAAGTCGGGTGAGCAGCCGGTCGGTTTTCGACTGGCTGCTTGTTCGCGTCTGTAATTAAAGCATTAGGCTAACGAGGACTTCTCGAATGGCATATTCATTCACTGAGAAAAAGCGTATCCGCAAGAACTTTGGCAAGCGTCCGACAATTCTGGACGTGCCGTACCTGTTGTCGATACAGGTTGATTCATACAACAAGTTCCTGCAGACGGACAAGACAATTGAGGAGCGCGACGACCGTGGTCTGCATGCCGCATTTCAGTCGGTATTCCCGATTGTCAGCTATTCCGGCAACGCGGCGCTGGAATACGTCAGCTATCGCCTGGGCACACCCGTTTTTGACGTAAAAGAATGTCAGATGCGCGGCCTGACTTATGCGGCTCCGATTCGTGTGCTTGTGCGCCTGGTCATTTATGACAAGGAAGCCAGCGGTACGCCGAAGCCCGTCAAGGACATTCGTGAACAGGAAGTTTACCTCGGTGAAATGCCACTGATGACGGATCACGGTACGTTCGTGATCAACGGTACCGAGCGTGTCATCGTCTCGCAGCTGCATCGTTCGCCAGGCGTGTTTTTCGATCACGACAAAGGCAAGACACACAGCTCAGGTAAGCTGCTGTTCTCGGCACGCGTTATTCCTTATCGCGGCTCCTGGCTCGACTTCGAGTTTGATCCGAAAGACGCGGTGTTTGCCCGCATCGACCGCCGCCGCAAACTGCCGGTCACGATCATTCTCCGCGCGCTCGACATGAACAACGAGGAAATGCTCGATTTGTTCTTCGAAAACAATGACTTCTATCTCTCCGAGAACGAAATCAAGATGGGCCTCGTACCCGATCGGCTGCGCGGCGAAACAGCCTCGTTCGATATCAAGCTGGGTCGAAAGCTTATCGTTGAGGACGGACGCCGTATCACCGCCAAGCACGTACGTGACATGGAGAAATCGTCGGTTGACAAGCTGACGGTGCCCAACGAGTACCTGGAAGGCAAGATCCTCGCGCATGACATCATTGATACTGAAACCGGCGAGCTGCTGGCTGCCGCAAATGCGGAGCTGACGGTAGAGCTTATCGAGCAGCTTATTGGCGCGGGCATCGAGCACATCCGCACGCTGTACGTGAATGACCTGGATCGCGGTCCGTTCATCTCGAACACGCTGAACATTGATCCTTCAACGACACGTCTCGAGGCGCTGGTTGAAATCTATCGCATGATGCGACCGGGTGAGCCGCCCACAAAAGAGGCTGCTGAAAACCTGTTTCAGAACCTGTTCTTCAACCCGGATCGTTACGACCTCTCGGCCGTCGGCCGCATGAAGTTCAACCGTCGCGTAGGCCGCGACAACTCTGAAGGCGCAGGGGTGCTCGACAAGGACGATATCCTCGACGTCCTCGGGACGCTGATCAACATTCGCAACGGCTACGGCACGGTCGACGATATCGATCACTTGGGTAACCGTCGTGTCCGCAGTGTTGGTGAGATGGCGGAAAACGCGTTTCGCGTCGGTTTGGTCCGTGTAGAGCGCGCCGTCAAGGAGCGCCTGACGCAGGCTGAGGCCGATGGCCTGATGCCACAGGAAATGATTAATGCGAAGCCTGTCGCCGCAGCCGTTAAGGAATTCTTCGGCTCCAGCCAGCTGTCGCAGTTCATGGATCAGAATAATCCGCTCTCGGAAGTGACTCACAAACGCCGTGTATCGGCGCTGGGCCCCGGTGGCCTAACGCGCGAGCGCGCGGGTTTCGAGGTTCGCGATGTTCATCCGACTCACTATGGCCGCGTTTGCCCGATCGAGACGCCGGAAGGCCCGAATATCGGTCTTATCAACTCGCTGGCTGTCTACGCGCGAACGAACGCATATGGCTTCCTCGAAACACCGTACCGCAAGGTCAAGAATGGCAAGGTAACGGCAGAGATTGACTACCTGTCGGCGATCGAAGAGAGCCAGTTCATTATTGCTCAGGCTAACTCCGAGTTGGACAAGAACGGCAAGTTCACTGAGGAGCTGGTGGCCGTTCGCCACAAGAACGAGTTCACGCTGGCTGGGCCGAATGACGTCAATTACATGGACGTTAGCCCGCGCCAGATTGTGTCGGTTGCAGCCGCGCTGATCCCGTTCCTCGAGCACGATGATGCAAACCGCGCGCTCATGGGCTCAAACATGCAACGTCAGGCCGTTCCGACCCTGCGCGCTGAGGCGCCCCTGGTTGGTACGGGTATTGAACGTGCTGTTGCGATCGACTCAGGCGTTACGGTGGTTGCCCGTCGTGGCGGCTCCGTCGACTCGGTGGACGCGTCGCGCATCGTCGTGCGCGTCAACGATAACGAAACGACGGCAGCCGAGCCGGGCGTCGACATCTACAACCTGACCAAGTACACACGCTCAAATCAGAACACCTGCATCAATCAACGTCCATTGGTTAAGAGCGGCGACACTATCGCTGCTGGCGATGTGCTCGCTGACGGACCTTCGACGGACATGGGTGAGCTGGCACTTGGGCAGAATCTGTTGGTCGCATTCATGCCCTGGAACGGCTACAACTTCGAGGACTCGATTCTGATTTCGGAACGTGTCTCCAAGGAAGACCGCTTCACAACGATTCATATCGAAGAGTTACAGTGTGTCGCACGTGATACGAAGCTGGGGCCTGAGGACATCACGTCTGATATTCCGAACGTTGGTGATTCAGCGCTTGCCAAGCTCGACGAGTCCGGCATTGCATTCATCGGTGCCGAAGTTAAGGCAGGTGACATTCTGGTTGGCAAGGTTACGCCCAAGGGCGAGACTCAGTTGACGCCGGAGGAGAAGCTCCTGCGTGCCATCTTCGGCGAGAAAGCGTCCGACGTAAAAGACACGTCGCTGCGTGTGCCGCCCGGAATGGACGGAACTGTTATCGATGTTCGCGTCTTCACGCGTGACGGCGTCGAGAAGGATCTGCGAGCGTTATCTATCGAAAAGTCCGAGCTCGAAAGCGTTCGCAAGGATCTCGATGACACACTGCGTATTCTCGAAGAGGATATCTACGAGCGTGTCGAGCGGATGCTCACAGGCAAGGTCGCCCAGGGCGGCCCGAACAAGCTCAGTTCCGGTAGCAAGATCGTCAAGTCCTATCTTGAAGAATTGCCACGCGAGCAATGGTTCGAAATCCGTCTGAAGAACGACGACGCGAACGAACAGCTGCAGAATTCGTTCGAACGACTGAAGGCGCAGCGTGACGAATTCGATCGCCGTTACGAAGAGAAGAAATCCAAGATCACTGCGGGCGATGACCTGGCACCAGGCGTGCTCAAGATGGTCAAGGTTTACCTTGCAGTTAAGCGTCGTATCCAGCCTGGCGACAAGATGGCTGGTCGTCACGGAAACAAGGGCGTTATCTCGACCATCGTTCCGGTTGAGGACATGCCGTACCTGGAAGATGGAAATCCCGTTGATATCGTCCTGAATCCGCTCGGCGTACCTTCTCGAATGAACGTCGGCCAGGTGCTCGAAACGCACCTTGGCTGGGCGGCTAAGGGCGTCGGCAAGAAGATTGACGAAATGCTTAAGGCGCAGGAGTCGGTCGTGAAATTACGTCAGTTCCTGGAGGCCGTCTACAACAAGACCGGTGGCAAGGTTGAAGACATCAAGTCTTTCAGCGATGCAGAGGTCCTGGAGTTGGCGGGTAACCTGACGAACGGCGTACCTACCGCGACGCCGGTATTCGACGGTGCAACCGAGGCCGAAATCAAGGGCTTGCTTGAACTTGCTGGTCTCGATCAGTCCGGTCAGTCGACGCTCTATGACGGGCGCACAGGCGACAAGTTCGACCGTGATGTCACCGTTGGCTACATGTACATGTTGAAGCTCAACCACCTGGTTGACGACAAGATGCATGCACGTTCTACGGGACCGTACAGCCTCGTTACGCAGCAGCCGCTGGGTGGCAAGGCGCAGTTCGGCGGTCAGCGCTTCGGTGAGATGGAGGTCTGGGCGCTCGAAGCCTATGGCGCCGCGTACACCTTGCAGGAAATGCTGACAGTCAAGTCGGACGACGTTCAGGGACGCACCAAGATGTACAAGAACATCGTGGATGGCGAACATTACATGGATGCCGGCATGCCAGAATCGTTCAATGTGTTGGTGAAAGAGATTCGATCTCTGGGTATCAACATTGAGCTGGAGACAGACTAATGAAAGATCTGCTAAAGCTATTCAAGTACCAGCATCCGGTTGATGACTTCGATGCGATTCGCATCGGCCTGGCCTCACCGGACATGGTGCGCTCCTGGTCATTCGGCGAAGTCAAGAAGCCGGAGACCATCAACTACCGTACGTTCAAGCCCGAGCGTGATGGCTTGTTCTGCGCCAAGATATTCGGTCCCATCAAGGACTATGAGTGCCTTTGCGGCAAGTACAAGCGACTCAAGCACCGCGGTGTTGTTTGCGAAAAGTGTGGTGTTGAAGTTACGCAAACCAAGGTTCGACGTGAGCGTATGGCGCACATCGAGCTGGCGAGTCCGGTTGCACACATCTGGTTCCTGAAGTCTCTGCCTTCGCGCATCGGACTCATGCTCGACATGACGTTGCGCGAGATCGAGCGTGTGCTCTATTTCGAGGCCTTCGTGGTTGTGGAGCCCGGCATGACGGAGCTCGAGCGCGGTCAGTTGATGACCGACGACATGTACCTCGATGCGCTCGAGCAGTACGGCGACGAGTTCGACGCGCGTATGGGTGCCGAAGCCGTTCGCGAAATGCTCATGACGATCGACCTGCAGCGCGAAATCCTCAAGGTTCGCGAAGACATGGGTGCGACGCGGTCCGAGACGAAGATCAAGCGGCTGTCCAAACGCTTGAAGCTCATCGAGTCTTTCGTCGAGTCGGGTAACAAGCCTGAGTGGATGGTGTTGACGGTTCTGCCGGTATTGCCGCCGGACTTGCGTCCGCTGGTGCCGCTGGATGGCGGCCGATTCGCAACGTCGGATCTTAACGATCTGTACCGCCGCGTAATCAACCGCAATAATCGTTTGCGCCGTCTCCTGGAGCTCAACGCACCGGATATCATTGTGCGTAACGAAAAACGCATGCTGCAGGAGTCAGTTGACGCGTTGCTCGATAACGGTCGTCGTGGACGAGCAATCACGGGCACGAACAAGCGCCCGCTGAAGTCGCTCGCCGACATGATCAAGGGCAAGCAAGGCCGCTTCCGCCAGAACCTGCTTGGGAAACGCGTCGATTACTCGGGTCGTTCGGTAATCGTTGTTGGTCCGACACTCAAGCTCCACCAGTGTGGTCTGCCGAAGAAGATGGCATTGGAGCTTTTCAAGCCGTTTATTTTCTCGAAACTGCAACTGCGAGGTGAGGCGACGACGATTAAGGCTGCCAAGCGTCTTGTTGAGCGTGAGGGAACTGAGGTCTGGGATATTCTCGAAGAGGTTATCCGCGAGCACCCGGTCATGCTGAACCGCGCGCCGACACTGCATAGACTGGGTATCCAGGCGTTTGAGCCGGTACTGATCGAAGGCAAGGCGATCCAACTGCATCCTCTCGTCTGTACGGCGTTTAACGCTGACTTTGACGGTGACCAGATGGCCGTTCACGTGCCGTTGTCTATCGAAGCGCAGCTCGAAGCGCGCGCCTTGATGATGTCATCAAATAACATTCTTTCGCCCGCAAACGGCGAGCCGATTATCGTGCCGTCGCAAGACGTCGTGCTTGGCTTGTACTGGATGACGCGTACGCGTGTTAATGCGAAGGGCGAAGGCATGATTTTTTCCGGCCTCGACGAGGCGCGTCGTGCGTACGAGACCGGTGCGGCTGAGCTGCAAGCGCAGGTCAGGATTCGCGTCACGGTGCACGAGCGTGATGACAACGACGAGATAAACGAGATCACGAAGATTGTCGATACGACAATCGGGCGCGCGTTGCTCTCGGACATCATGCCCGATGGACTGGAGTTCGAGCGCATCAACCAGACCATGACGAAGAAGGCGATTTCAAACGTTATAAACGCCTGTTACCGCCAGCTTGGCCTGAAAAATACCGTGGTTTTTGCTGACCGGCTGATGTATACCGGTTTCCGATTCGCAACGCACGCTGGAATCTCGATCGGCGTCAATGACATGGTTGTGCCGGAAAACAAAGAGGAAATTCTGGCGGTTGCCGAAACCGAGGTCAAAGAGATTCAGGACCAGTACGGCTCCGGTCTGGTTACCGATGGTGAGCGATACAACAAAGTCGTCGACATCTGGTCACGCACAAATGATCAGGTTGCCAAGGCAATGATGGACAAGCTCGGTGTCGAATCGACCAGGAATGCTGCCGGCAAGATGGTTGATCAGGAGTCATTTAACTCGATCTACATGATGGCCGACTCCGGCGCCCGTGGTTCTGCCGCCCAGATTCGCCAGCTCGCTGGTATGCGAGGTCTGATGGCCAAGCCGGATGGCTCGATCATCGAGACACCGATCACAGCCAACTTCCGCGAAGGTCTGGACGTATTGCAGTACTTCATCTCGACTCACGGTGCCCGCAAAGGCCTCGCTGATACGGCGCTGAAGACGGCTAACTCCGGCTACCTGACACGTCGTTTAGTGGACGTTGCTCAGGACCTGGTTGTTACCGAAGTTGATTGTGAAACCCGCAATGGTGTTGCGATGGCGCCGCTTGTTGAAGGTGGCGATATCGTTGAGCCACTCACTGAGCGTGTACTCGGCCGCGTCCTTGCTGAGCCCGTGTTGATCACGGGTACCGACAAAGTCGCGTTTGATGCAGGTACTATGCTCGACGAAGCAGCTGTTCAACGTCTTGAAGAGTTGCAGATCGATCACGTTCTCGTGCGTTCGCCGATTACCTGTGAAATTCGCTACGGTGTTTGCTCGCAGTGCTACGGGCGCGATCTGGCGCGCGGCGACCGCATCAATATCGGTGAAGCTGTAGGCGTGATCGCGGCGCAATCGATTGGTGAGCCGGGTACACAGCTAACGATGCGTACCTTCCATATCGGTGGTGCGGCATCTCGTTCTGCGGCAATCAATAGTATTGAAATCAAGTCGAAGGGCATCGCCAAGCTCGTCAACATCAAGACGGTTGCTCATCACAAGGGCTATCTTGTAGCCGTGTCTCGCTCAGGCGAGATTTCGATTGTTAACGAGATGGGCCGCGAGCGCGAGCGCTACAAAGTGCCGTACGGTGCAACGATTACGATTCAGGACGGTGCTGACGTCAAGCAAGGTCAGGTCGTCGCGACTTGGGATCCGCACACTCACCCGGTTGTTACCGAAGTCGAAGGCAAGATCAAGTTCGAGGACTTCATTGACGGTATTACGGTGACGGAGCAGGTTGATGAGTTCACCGGCCTGACCAGTATTGTCGTGCTCGATCCGAAGAGTCGCACCGGTTCCGGCAAGGACCTGCGTCCGGTTGCAAAACTGGTGGACGACGAGGGTAAGGATATTTGTTTCGCAAATACCGAAATCCCGGCCGTCTACGCATTGCCTGTCGGTGCAATTATCTCGATGGCCGACGGTGCTAGCGTATCGGTGGGCGACGTTATCGCTCGTATCCCGCAGGCGTCTTCCAAGACTCGCGATATCACGGGTGGTCTGCCGCGTGTCGCCGACCTGTTCGAAGCACGCAAGCCGAAAGATCCTGCGATCATGGCCGAGCATACGGGTACCGTCAGCTTTGGCAAGGAAACCAAGGGCAAGCGTCGTCTCGTCATTACCGAAGAAAACGGCGAGAGTCACGAGGAGCTTATTCCGAAGTGGCGTCACCTCAACGTATTCGAGGGCGAGCAGGTTGTCCGTGGAGAGACCATCGCTGACGGCGAACCGAATCCGCACGACATCCTCAGACTGCAGGGCGTCGAGAACCTGGCCGATTACCTGGTTCGCGAGATTCAGGATGTATACCGCCTCCAGGGTGTGAAGATCAATGACAAGCACATCGAGGTGATCATTCGCCAGATGCTGCGGAAAGTCATTATCGCAACGCCTGGAGACAGTAACTTCCTGCGCGGCGAGCAGGTCGACAAGGCCCGTTTCCTTGAGGAAGTAGAGCAGCTTGTGGCTCAGGCCAAGGAGCCGCTGACCTCTGAGCCGGTGTTGTTGGGCATTACGAAGGCATCACTGGCTACCGAGTCGTTTATCTCGGCGGCATCGTTCCAGGAGACAACGCGTGTTCTGACTGAAGCTTCTGTTCGCGGCCTTCGTGACGAACTGCGAGGTCTCAAAGAGAACGTAATCGTTGGGCGATTGATTCCGGCGGGTACCGGGTTTGCGCATCACGCTGAACGTCGGCGTACGCGCGAGCAGGATCTGGCCGATCAGTTGCGGCAGCTCGAGGACACGCAGGCGGCTGAACAGGCCCTGGCAGACGCGGCTGACGAGGAAGAGGACACGCTGGACGCATCGGCTGATGGCGAAGCGGCAACGGATGTTGTTGCGGCGGCGGAATCCGATGTGCCTGCGGAAGGTGGCGAAGAAACAACTGCCGCATAGCAAGCTAGCGGACCCAGAAGGGCCTGCTGCGGCAGCGCGAAATCGGTCAATTTCTCCGATCCTTCTCGTTAAATGGCGTAAACCATTCGCCTCGAACGATCGGAGAAAATTGCCACAATTTCGCGATTGCCTCGCGACGGTCTTATGAGCCCGTTAACTTGCCCTTAAAATCAAGGGCTTAGCAGCTCTGGCGGGCGCGGTTTGATGCGCGCTTGACACTGACTTCCCGGCATCACTAAAATGCCCGCCCTTAACCCAAGGGCTCGCCGGAAGGCGGGCCCTGATTATTTTCAGAGCTCGCTGACAGGTGGGCCCTGATTTATTCCCGGCCACTGGACTCGTGAAGTCTGGCGGTTGGGCGCGCTCGTATTTGACGTCGCGCAGTAGTAATTAAGACTATTCTATTAACCCGATAATGAAGAGTGAAGGCCCATGGCCACAGTGAATCAGTTAGTACGTAATCCGCGAGCGACGAAGCGCGCAAAGAGCACGGTACCGGCGCTTGATGCCAGCCCGCAGAAGCGTGGTGTTTGTACGCGCGTCTACACCACGACGCCCAAGAAGCCGAACTCGGCCATGCGTAAAGTTGCTCGCGTGCGACTGACCAACGGCTTCGAAGTGACGAGCTACATTGGCGGCGAAGGACATAACCTGCAGGAGCACAGCGTTGTGCTGATTCGTGGCGGTCGTGTTAAAGATCTGCCAGGTGTGCGTTATCACACGGTGCGCGGCACGCTTGATTGTGCCGGTGTACCCGATCGTCGCAAGGGCCGTTCAAAATACGGCGCGAAGCGGCCGAAATCCTAAGACTATTAGTTCCGCGAAGCCGCGGTAAAAGAGACTAGACAATGTCCAGAAGAACACAGGCCCCTAAGCGCACGATTCTGCCCGACCCAAAGTACGGCAGCGATCTACTTGCGAAATTCATGAACATGATCATGAACGACGGTAAGAAGTCTGTCGCCGAGCGCATCATCTACGGTGCGCTGGATCGCATCTCCGAGCGTGAAACGCAGACGGGCGAAAAGGCACTCGAACTTCTGGAAACAGCGCTGGAAAATGTAAAGCCGGTGGTCGAGGTCAAGTCGCGCCGTGTTGGTGGCGCAACCTACCAGGTGCCGGTCGAAGTTCGACCCGCACGTCGCCAGACGCTGGCAATGCGCTGGGTTATCGATGCTGCCAGGAAGCGCAGCGAGAAGTCGATGGCGCACCGCCTCGCGCACGAATTGCTCGAAGCCGCCGAGAACCGCGGTACCGCGGTCAAGAAGAAAGAAGACACACATCGAATGGCGGAAGCCAATAAAGCGTTTTCGCACTACCGCTGGTAGAAGGCTTTGACGTGGCCCGTACAACCCCCATCGAGCGTTACCGCAATATTGGCATCATGGCCCATATTGACGCGGGCAAGACAACCACAACGGAACGCGTTCTTTTCTACACCGGTGTCTCTCACAAGATAGGTGAGGTGCATGACGGCGCGGCCGTTATGGACTGGATGGAACAAGAGCAAGAGCGCGGCATTACTATAACGTCCGCCGCGACAACGTGCTTTTGGTTCGGCATGGACAAGCAGTTTGACGAGCACCGGATTAACATCATCGACACCCCGGGACACGTCGATTTCACGATCGAGGTTGAGCGTAGTCTGCGCGTGCTCGATGGTGCGGTCACCGTGTTATGTTCCGTCGGCGGTGTCGAGCCGCAGACCGAAACAGTCTGGCGTCAGGGCAACAAGTACAGTGTGCCGCGCATGATATTCGTCAACAAGATGGATCGTGCCGGCGCAGACTTCCTCCGGGTGGTCGCGCAGGTAAGGGAACGACTTGGTGCGAACCCGGTGCCCATCCAGCTACCGATTGGCGCCGAAGAGCACTTTGAGGGTGTGATCGACCTGGTTCGCATGACTGCTATCTACTGGGACGAGGCCAACATGGGCACCACCTATGAGGCTCGTGAGATTCCCGATGAACTACGCGCCGAGGCGAGTTTGTGGCGCGAGAAGATGGTCGAGGCGGCTGCGGAAGGCGACGAGGAACTCCTCAACAAGTTTCTTGAGACCGGCGAGTTGTCGGAAGATGAAATTAAACTGGGGTTGCGCAAGTTAACGCTGTCAGGCGCCGTGGTCGTTGCAATGTGCGGTTCTGCGTTCAAGAACAAAGGTGTTCAGGCGATGCTCGATGCCGTCGTCGACTACATGCCGTCACCTGTCGATGTGCCTGCGATCGTCGGGCACCTCGATGATGAGACTGAAGCTGAGCGTCATGCGGATGATGATGAGCCATTTGCGGCACTGGCCTTCAAGATTGCAACAGATCCGTTCGTTGGCAACCTGACGTTCTTCCGCGTCTACTCAGGCGTACTGAACTCGGGCGATACAATATTCAACCCGATAAAGAGCAAGAAAGAGCGCATTGGGCGAATCTTGCAGATGCATTCTAATGATCGAAAAGAGATCAAGGAGGTTCGCGCCGGTGATATCGCCGCGGCTGTCGGACTGAAGGACGTTACGACGGGCGATACGCTCTGCGATCTGAAGAACCGGATTATGCTCGAGCGCATGGAGTTTCCGGAGCCGGTCATCTCGGTCGCTGTTGAGCCGAAGACGAAAGTCGACCAGGACAAGATGGGCGTCGCACTGCAGAAGCTGGCGAAAGAAGATCCCTCGTTTCGCGTACATACGGACGAAGAATCCGGCCAGACGATCATCTCGGGCATGGGTGAGCTCCATCTCGACATCATCGTTGACCGCATGAAGCGTGAATTCAAGGTCGATGCCAATGTTGGCAAGCCGCAGGTTGCCTACCGTGAGACGATACGTCGGACCGTGAAGCAGGAAGGGAAATTTGTTCGGCAGTCGGGTGGTCGGGGCCAGTATGGCCATGTTTATCTTGAGATCGAGCCGCTTCCGGCGGGTACCGGTTACGAATTTGTCAACGCGATAGTTGGCGGCGTGGTGCCACGAGAGTATATTCCGGCCGTCGATCGGGGCGTTCAGGAACAGATGGAAAACGGCGTGATCGGCGGTTATCCGCTGGTCGACTGCCGTGTCACGTTGTACGACGGGTCATACCATGACGTCGACTCCAGTGAGATTGCGTTCAAGATCGCCGGCAGCATGGGGTTCCGCGAAGGGGCTCTAAAGGCCGACCCGGTATTGCTCGAGCCGATTATGCAGGTTGAGGTAGTGACACCTGAGGATTACATGGGAGACGTGATGGGTGATTTGAATCGCCGTCGCGGGCTTCCACAAGGTATGGACGACACGCCCTCGGGCAAGACGATTCGTGCCGAGGTACCGTTAGCCGAAATGTTCGGCTATTCCACGGATCTGCGTTCGATGAGCCAGGGCCGTGCCGTGTACTCCATGGAGTTCAAGAAGTATTCAGAAGTGCCGCAGAACGTCGCGGATTTGGTCATGAGAAAGGCAAGTTAACAAACCGAGAGTCAGGGACATGTCTAAAGAGAAATTTGAGAGAACAAAACCACACGTAAACGTAGGCACGATAGGTCACGTGGACCATGGCAAGACGACGCTGACGGCGGCGCTGACGAAGGTCATGTCGGAGAAGCACGGTGGCGAGGTCAAGGGTTACGACCAGATTGATAACGCCCCGGAAGAGCGCGAGCGTGGTATTACGATTGCGACGGCGCACGTGGAGTACGAGAGTGACAACCGTCACTACGCGCACGTTGATTGCCCGGGACACGCGGATTACGTGAAGAACATGATCACGGGTGCGGCGCAGATGGACGGTGCGATCCTGGTGGTATCGGCGGCTGACGGTCCGATGCCGCAGACGCGCGAGCACATCCTGCTGGCACGGCAGGTGGGTGTTCCGTACATCGTGGTGTACATGAACAAGGCCGACCAGGTGGATGACGAAGAGCTTTTGGAGCTGGTGGAGATGGAAGTACGCGATCTTCTGTCGATGTACGAGTTCCCGGGCGATGACACGCCGATCATTACGGGTTCAGCGCTGAAGGCGTTTGAGGGCGACGAGTCGGACATTGGTGTGCCGTCGATCCACAAGCTGATCGAGTCGATGGACAGCTACATTCCGATGCCTGAGCGTGCCATAGACGGTGATTTTTTGATGCCGGTTGAGGACGTGTTCTCGATTTCGGGTCGTGGCACGGTGGTAACGGGCCGAATCGAGCGCGGTGTAGTCAATGTGGGTGATGAGCTGGCGATTGTTGGCATCAAAGATACGATGAAGACGACCTGCACGGGCGTTGAGATGTTCAGGAAGCTGCTGGATCGAGGTGAGGCGGGCGACAACGTGGGTGTACTGCTGCGTGGTACCAAGCGCGAAGAGGTTGAGCGTGGCCAGGTACTGGCGAAGCCGGGCTCGATCACGCCGCACACCAAGTTCGAGGCTGAGGTTTACATTCTGACCAAGGACGAGGGTGGCCGTCATACGCCGTTTTTCAAGGGCTACCGACCGCAGTTTTACTTCCGTACGACGGACGTTACGGGTGCGGTGGAGCTGCCGGAGGGCACCGAGATGGTGATGCCGGGAGATAACGTGAAGATGGTGGTGGACCTGATTGCGCCGATCGCGATGGAAGACGGACTGCGCTTCGCGATTCGCGAAGGTGGCCGAACCGTCGGTGCCGGCGTCGTCGCAAAGGTAATCGAATAACCGTAGGAGCGCGCCCCAGCGCGCGACATCGTTGCGGCGGTCTTGCACCGCAGCTAGTATGTCGCGCGCTGGGGCGCGCTCCTACAGACTGATAAGGAAAATTGACTTGGCCACAAACCAGAACATACGAATCCGCCTGAAAGCCTTCGATCATCGTCTGATTGACACTTCGGCGCGTGAGATCGTGGATACCGCCAAGCGCACGGGCGCTACGGTCAAGGGCCCGATCCCATTGCCGATGCGCAAGGAGCGCTTCACGATCCTGATTTCACCGCACGTGAACAAGGACGCTCGTGATCAGTACGAAATCCGGACGCACAAACGCCTGATGGATATCGTGGATCCGACGGACAAGACTGTCGATGCCCTGATGAAGCTGGAGCTTGCCTGCGGGTGTCGACGTGCAGATCAAGCTTAACTAACCGCCTCGGGCGGCATATTCCTCATCGAAATGGCTCGCTCCCGTCAAAGCGGGACCGAGGTGTGTTGCGCTTTACTTTCGTTGAGGAACATCCCGCCCCAGCCAGGCCGTCTAAGTTATTGATTTGTATATAGTCGCGTCACCCTGAAAAAAACGACCCAAAAAGGCTGGAAACCGCTTGTATTGGGAGTTTCGAGTCGTATAATAGCGGGCTCGCTGCACTTGGCCGGACCGGGAGTCGGCCAGGGAGCGTACTAGCAGCATTTTTGTCGCCAGGAAATCGAGGGTGACACGGCAAATCCCGGAACCGCCGGACCGATCGAAGGATCGGGTCGGAGCTTAGGGTCAGCCCCAGAGCAACGAGAGCACTTCTCTCCGCGACGGCTGGCCCTTTCGCATGTCTGGGAAAAGTGAGATTACAGCCGAAGCCAATCGCAGTTTCGGCGGTGAAGATTTGAATTTGAGCAGGCGCTGGCCAATCGCAGTTGGCGCGAGGTTTTGAAGATGACGATGGGTCTTGTTGGCCGCAAATGCGGCATGACACGTGTCTTTACGGATGATGGAGCTTCTATTCCCGTCACCGTGGTGGAGGCACAACCAAACCGAATCACACAGGTGAAGACCGTGGAGACGGACGGCTATCGCGCGTTGCAGGTTGCAGCCGGAAGCCGAAAAGCCTCGCGGGTTGCAAAGCCCGCAGCCGGCCACTTTGCCGCCGCAAAGGTAGAAGCCGGCGATCTGATTACCGAGTTCCGCATCGCAGACGGCGATGACACGGAATATCAGATTGGCACGGAACTACGCGTCGAGTTGTTTGATGAAGGCCAGAAGGTCGACGTCATTGGCACCTCTATCGGTAAAGGCTTTGCCGGCACGGTCAAGCGTCACAACTTCAGCATGCAGGACGCAACGCACGGCAACTCTCTGGCACATCGTGCGCCCGGTTCTATTGGTCAGAACCAGACGCCGGGTCGCGTCTTCAAAGGTAAGAAGATGTCTGGCCAGATGGGTAACGTTCGTCGCACCATTCAGAACCTCGAGGTTGTGCGTGTTGATAACGAACGTAATCTTCTGTTGATCAAGGGCGCTGTCCCGGGTCATCGTGGTGGTCGCGTTATCGTGCGCCCCGCCGTGAAGGCGAAGAGATAAGGGGCGCGTTGATGAAACTGAAGCTACAGGACAAGGGATCGGTTGATGTATTGGACGCAGCGTTCGGCGTTGACTACAACGAAGCGCTGGTCCACCAGGTCGTAACCGCTTACCTGTCGGGCGCACGCGCTGGTACCAAGGCGCAGAAGAATCGTGCCGCGGTACGTGGTGGTGGCGCCAAGCCCTGGCGCCAGAAAGGCACGGGTCGAGCGCGCGCCGGTACGATTCGCAGCCCGATCTGGGTTGGTGGTGGCCGCACATTCGCGGCGAAGCCACGCAGCTACGATCAGAAAGTGAACAAGAAGATGTATCGGGCGGCACTGCGCTCGATGATGTCCGAGCTGGTTCGTCAGGACCGGCTTGTCATCGTGAATGACCTCATCCTCGACGCACCGAAGACGAAGCTGCTGGCAACGATGCTGAAGGAGATGGACCTCAGTAGCGTCCTGATCTTGAACGAAGCGTTCGACGAAAAGCTCTTCCTGGCTGCCCGCAATCTGCCGAATGTCGGCATTTGTGATGTGGCGTCGATGGATCCGGTAGTCCTGATTCGCTTCGACAAGGTGTTGGTGACCTTGCCGGCGCTGAAGCTGATCGAGGAGCGCTTGTCATGAGCCAGGCATTGCACCAGGAAAGATTGATGACGGTTATCCGTGGGCCGCACCTTTCGGAAAAGGCGCACATCGTCGCGGAAAAGAACCAGGTTGTCCTGAAGGTTCGTACCGACGCAACCAAGAAAGAGATTCAGCAGGCGGTTGAGCTGCTCTTTGAGGTCAAGGTCGATGCGGTTCAGGTGGTCAACGTGAAAGGCAAGATCAAGCGCTTCCAACAATCCAACGGCCGACGCGCGGACTGGAAGAAAGCTTACGTGAAGCTGGCTGAAGGGAGCTCTGTTGAAGAGTTCTTCGGCGCTGAGTAATTAGGAGCACAGCTGTGTCATTGCATAAAGCCAAGCCAACATCCGCGGGACGCCGATTTGTCGTCGCTGTGAAAACGCCGGAGTTGCACAAAGGCAAACCGTATGCACCTCTTCTGGCCAAGAAGTCGTCGAAGGGTGGGCGCAACAACAATGGCCGAATTACGGTTCGTCACCAGGGCGGTGGTCACAAGCAGCACTACCGCATTGTTGACTTCAAGCGCGATAAGGATGGCGTCTCTGGCGTCGTGGAAAGGCTCGAGTATGATCCGAATCGCAGCGCACACCTGGCGCTGATCAAGTACGCGGATGGCGAGCGACGTTACATTCTGGCGCCAAAGAACGTGCGTGCCGGCGCGCCTGTTATCAGTGGTGAAGACGCGCCGATCAAAGCAGGAAACGCTTTGCCGATTCGTGCGATTCCGGTCGGTACGACGATTCATAACATCGAGATGAAGCCAGGCAAGGGCGGTCAGCTCGTCCGGTCCGCCGGTGCTTCAGCGATGTTGGCCGCACGCGAAGGCGCGTACGCGACGGTACGATTACGTTCCGGCGAAACGCGCAAGATTCATGTCAATTGTCGCGCGACAGTCGGCGAAGTCGGTCACGGCGAACATAACCTGCGGAAGCTCGGCAAAGCCGGCGCAAGTCGCTGGAGAGGTGTCCGCCCGACAGTTCGTGGCGTTGCCATGAACCCGGTTGATCATCCACACGGTGGTGGTGAAGGTCGAACCTCAGGTGGCCGTCATCCAGTCAGCCCGTGGGGCACGCCGACGAAGGGTGCAAAGACACGTTCAAACAAGCGTACGGACAGCATGATCGTTCGTCGACGCAAGCGTAAGTAAAGGATTTCGATAATGCCGCGTAGTGTAAGAAAAGGCCCATTCGTTGATAACCATCTGGCGAAGAAGGTTGCCGAAGCTGCCAAGAAAAATGATCGTCGTCCGATCAAGACCTGGTCACGTCGTTCGATGGTGCTTCCCGACATGGTGGGATTGACGATTGCTGTCCACAATGGACGCCAGCACGTGCCGGTTCTGATTTCGGAGAACATGGTTGGTCACAAACTCGGCGAGTTCTCCATGACTCGCACGTTTCGCGGTCACTCCGGTGATCGCAAGACCAAATAAGGGGGCCGGTTCATGCAAGTTGCAGCAACACTTAGATACGCGCGCATCTCGCCGCAGAAATGTCGGCTGATGGCAGACGTTATCCGTGGCCAATCCGTTGACGAAGCGCTGCGGACGCTGTCTTTTTCGCCGAAAAAGAGCGCCCGAATTGTCAAAAAAGTTCTGGAGTCGGCTGTGGCCAACGCCGAGCACAATCACGGTGCAGATATCGACGAATTAAAAGTCGCGACGATCGAAGTTAACGAGGCGCCGACCTTACGTCGATTCCGCGCCCGGGCGAAAGGTCGAGGCGCACGGATTATCAAACGCAACAGCCACATTACGATTCGGGTAGCCGACGAAAAATGATTACGCAATTCAACATCTACCTCGCTGATCAGCTGGGAGACGAGTAAGAGTTATGGGCCAGAAAGTACATCCAACAGGTATACGTCTTGGCATCGTCAAAGACTGGGCATCCAAGTGGTACGCCGATTCGAAGACGTTTCCGAAGTATATTCATGCCGATCACGTGATCCGCACCGTCATCAAGAAGAAGCTCAAAGATGCATCGGTCAGTCGTATTGCTATCGAGCGCCCCGCGAACAAGGTGAACGTTACGATTTTCACGGCGCGCCCCGGTATCGTAATTGGCAAGAAGGGCGAGGATATCGAAAAGCTCCGCAGCCAGTTGTCGAAGACGCTTGGCATGCTGATCCAGGATGTTCGGATCAACATCAGCGAAGTTCGCAAACCCGAACTGGATGCGCAGCTCGTTGCCGAAGGTATTGCACAGCAGCTTGAGCGTCGCGTGATGTTTCGCCGGGCGATGAAGCGTGCGGTGACGAATACGATGCGTGTTGGAGCCGAGGGTATCAAGGTAAAGGTCGGCGGCCGGCTAAACGGCGCGGAAATCGCGCGTTCTGAGTGGTATCGGGAAGGTCGTGTGCCGCTGCATACACTGCGTGCGGATATCGACTACGGAACGGCCGAGGCGCACACGACTTACGGTGTGATCGGCGTGAAAGTTTGGATATTCAAGGGCGAGGTCTTCGACAAGCCCGAAGTGATTCCGGCAGAGCCTGCGGAAGCAGCCGCTGGCGCGCGTTCGTAAGAACGCTCGTTAACTGGGAAATAGAAGATGCTACAGCCTAAAAGAACTAAGTTTCGCAAACAGATGAAAGGCCGCAACCGTGGCCTGGCGTTGCGCGGAAGCAATGTTTCATTCGGTGAGTACGGACTCAAGGCTACAGGTCGCGGTCGTTTGACGGCTCGTCAGATTGAGGCGGCTCGTCGCGCGATGACACGCTACATCAAGCGTGGCGGAAAAATCTGGATTCGGGTCTTCCCCGACAAGCCGATTTCGAAGAAGCCGCTTGAGGTTCGTCAGGGTAAAGGAAAAGGCAACGTTGAATACTGGGTATGTCAGGTTCAGCCAGGCCGCGTACTGTACGAGATGGAAGGTGTAACGGAAGAGATCGCACGTGAAGCGTTTCGGCTGGCAGCAGCGAAATTGCCGTTTGCAACCACGTTCGTTACTCGGCAGGTGATGTGATGAATGCAAGTGATCTGCGTACCAAGTCGGTAGATGAATTGAGCGAGGAGCTCGTTGCGCTTCGGCGTGAGCAGTTCAACCTGCGCATGCAGCAGGCGACTGGCGAGCTGACACACAACACTGAACACGGTCGCGTTAGGAAGGATATCGCGCGCGTCAAGACGGTTCTGAATGAACTGAAGCGTGCTGCGGGTGAGAAGAAATGAGTGAAGACAAGAAAGCACAGCGTACGCTCGTCGGTCGCGTAGTTAGCGACAAGATGGACAAAACTGTATCGGTCGCCATTGAGCGCCTGATCAAGCACCCGGTTTACGGCAAGTACATTCGCCGTACGACCAAGGTTCTTGCTCACGACGCATCGAATGAGTGCAAGTCTGGTGATCGTGTTGCGATCGCGGAAAGCCGTCCGATTTCAAAAAACAAGTCCTGGTCGGTCGTGAACGTTGTCGAACGTTCGGCAGACAAGCAATAACACTTAGGATTCAGTCATGATTCAGATGCAGACAGTTCTGGACGCCGCCGATAACTCGGGTGCTCGTCGCGTACAGTGCATCAAGGTGCTCGGTGGCTCGAAGCGCCGGTATGCCGGTGTGGGCGATGTAATCAAGGTAAGCGTTAAAGACGCCATTCCGCGTGGCAAGGTCAAGAAGGGCGAGGTGTATAACGCCGTTGTTGTCCGCACTCGCAAGGGTGTTCGTCGCAAGGACGGTTCGTTAATCCGTTTCGACGGCAATGCGGCGGTGTTGTTAAACGCCCGCCTGGAGCCCATTGGCACACGTATTTTCGGGCCCGTAACGCGTGAGTTGCGTACCAGCAAGTTCATGAAGATTATTTCGCTGGCCCCTGAGGTTCTCTAAGTGAATAAGATCAGAAAAGGCGATGAAGTTATCGTTACGACCGGTAAGGACAAAGGCCGCCGCGGCACAGTTTTGCAGGTTTTCGATGATCGAACGCATCTTGGTTGAGGGCGTAAATATTGCCAAGAAGCATATCAAGCCGAATCCGAATATCGGCGAGGCCGGTGGCATCAAGGACACCGCAATGCCGATGGATATTTCGAACGTGCTCGTATTTAACCCTAAGTCGAAGAAGGGTGAGCGAGTTGGTTTTCGCGTCGAAAAAGACGGTAAGAAAGTACGCGTCTTCAAGGGCGGCGACGTAGTCGATATTTAAGAGATATAGCAATGTCACGTTTACAGGAAAAATATCAGAGCGAGCTATCTGGAGAAATTCAGAAGAAGCTCGGCCTGAAAAATACGATGCAGGTACCTCGCATCACCAAGATCACTCTCAATATGGGTGTAGGTGAAGCGGTGGCCGATAAGAAGGTTATCGATAACGCGCGCGCCGACATGGAGAAGATTGCGGGTCAGAAGCCGGTTACGACAATCGCAAAAAAATCAGTTGCCGGATTCAAGATTCGCGACGGCATGCCAATTGGTTGCAAGGTTACGTTGCGTCGTGAACGCATGTACGAATTCCTTGATCGCCTCGTAAACATCGCCATTCCGCGTATTCGTGATTTTCGTGGCCTGAATCCCAAGTCCTTCGACCGGCAGGGAAACTACAGCATGGGTGTTCAGGAACAGATTATTTTCCCGGAAATCAACTACGACGAAATAGACGAGCTTCGTGGCATGGACATCATCATTACCACGACGGCGCGTACGCCCGAGGAAGGTCGGGCGCTTTTGGAAGCGTTTAACTTCCCGTTCAAGAAATAATCGGGCGCGTACTTTTGCCCCTGCATAGAATTATCGCTGCATAAAACGAGAATTTTTTAAGATGGCCAAGAAATCAATGATCATGCGTGAATTAAAGCGAACCAAGCTGGTCGCTCGGCAAGCTGAAAAGCGCAAGGCGCTGAAAGCAATCGTTCGCAACATCCACAGCACGGATGATCAGCGCGCGGAAGCCCAGGCGAAGCTGAACAAGCTGCCGCGTGATGGAAGCCCGACCCGCCAAAGGAATCGTTGTGCAATCACGGGTCGTCCGCACGGTGTTTATCGCAAGTTCGGCCTGGGTCGAAACAAGCTTCGCGAAGCTGCGATGAATGGCGAGATTCCCGGCCTTACGAAAGCCAGCTGGTAGGCGGAGACAGTATTATGAGTATGAGCGATCCCATTGCAGACATGCTGACACGCATTCGCAACGGCCAAAAGGCTCGCAAGGTTGCAGTGTCTATGCCGGCTTCGACCGCAAAAGAGGCTGTTGCGCAAGTGCTGCAGGACGAAGGCTACATCGTAGGTTTCGCGACCGATGGCGAAGGCGCCAAGAAAGAGCTTACGGTCGAACTCAAGTATTTCAACGGCGTGCCCGTGATTGAGAAGATCCAGCGTGCGAGTCGTCCGGGACTGCGCATTTACCGGGGCAAAGAAGATCTTCCCAGGGTGCTCGGGGGCCTCGGCGTGGCGATAGTTTCAACATCGGCCGGCGTCATGAGTGATCGCAAGGCGCGGGAAAAAGGCGTTGGTGGTGAGGTTCTCTGCATCGTTTCATGATGCGAGACCTTTGAGGATAGAGACCTAGACTATGTCAAGAATTGCTAAAGAACCGATTGAACTGCCGAAAGGCGTTGAGTTCAGGCAGAACGGAAATATCGTCACGCTCAAGGGCGGTAATGGCGAGTTGTCGGTTGAGATGAATTCAGAGGTTTTGCTGACTCAGGACGAGAATTCATTGACGTTTTCGCCGCGTTCCGGGTCGCGATTTGCGGTTGCGGTGTCGGGCACAATGCGTTCGATCGTTGCCAATATGGCAAAAGGCGTCTCCGAAGGATTTGAGCGAAAGCTCGAGCTGGTTGGGGTCGGTTATCGCGCGCAGGCCCAGGGCAAGAAGCTGAATCTTTCACTGGGTTTTTCGCACCCGGTCGAATACACGGTGCCTGAGGGCATTACGGTCGAAACACCAAGTCAGACCGAAATACTGGTCAAAGGCGCTGACAAGCAGAAAGTGGGTCAGGTCTGTGCAGAAATTCGCCGCTTCCGTCCGCCGGAGCCTTACAAAGGCAAGGGTGTGCGATACGCAGACGAGCGCGTCATTCTGAAAGAAGCGAAGAAGAAATAATTAGGTGATATCAGCATGAAGTTGGATAAGAAACAAAATCGCTTGCGTCGTGCTCGCCGCGGGCGCGCCAAGATCCGCGAACTTGAGGCGACTCGCCTTACGATTCACAGGACGCCGCGTCATATCTATGCGCAGGTTATTGGTGCTCATAACAACCAGGTACTGGCTTCGGCATCGACGCTGGAGGCTGAGGTGCGCAAGGGTGTCAAGAGTGGCGGTAACGTCGAAGCAGCTGCCATTGTCGGCGCACGCATCGCCGAAAAAGCGAAAGCGGCCGGTATTGATACTGTCGCCTTTGATCGCTCCGGTTTTCGGTATCACGGTCGTGTTAAAGCACTGGCTGATGCAGCCCGCGAAGCGGGATTGAAGTTTTAATTGGGAACGGACCAACATGGCTAGAAACGAACAAAACCAATCGAACGACGACATGATCGAAAAGCTGGTGACCGTTAATCGCGTCGCCAAGGTTGTGAAGGGTGGTCGTCAATTCGGCTTTACGGCGCTGACGGTTGTCGGCGACGGGCAGGGAAAAGTTGGGTTTGGTTATGGCAAGGCGCGTGAGGTGCCGATCGCGATTCAGAAGGCGATGCAGAGCGCCCGCAACAACATGATCGATATCAACCTGAACAATGACACCCTGCAATATGCCAAGAAGGGTCGTCATGGTGCCACGCTGGTTTACATGCAGCCGGCGTCTGAGGGCACGGGCGTTATTGCCGGCGGTGCGATGCGCGCGGTATTCGAAGCCGCTGGCGTCCGAAATGTGCTGGCCAAGAGCTATGGTTCGCGTAACCCGATCAACGTTGTTCGCGCAACAATCAAGGGGCTGTCGCAGATCCACTCGCCACAGTCCATCGCGGCAAAGCGTGGCAAGAAAGTTAAGGAAATCCTGGCCTGATTCGGGCTTGGGATAATTACCAGAGAGTTAGCAGAGACAAGATCATGGCGACGCCAAAACAACTAAAGGTCACGCTGGTTAAAAGCAAATTCGGGCGGCTGAAAAGCCACAAAGCCTGCGTTGCTGGCCTGGGGCTACGCAAGATGCACCAGACCGTTACGGTTATTGATACGCCTGAGAATCGCGGCATGATCAATCGTGTTTCGTACCTCCTGTCGGTAGAGGAAGCCTGACATGCGTCTGAACGAAATTTCACCCGGCAAGGGTGCGAAAAAAACAGGTAAGCGTTTGGGCCGCGGTCATTCCGCGGGCCAGGGTAAGACCAGTGGTCGCGGCCAGAAGGGTCAGCACGCGCGGTCCGGCGGTTACCACAAGGTTGGTTTTGAAGGTGGCCAGATGCCGTTGCAGCGACGCCTGCCGAAGGTTGGATTCCAGTCGCGCATGGCGCGCTTTACCGCCGAGCTGCGTCTGCACGAACTGGCAATTCCGTCAGCTGATGTCATTGATATGGATGTGCTGAAGAAAGCCAATCTCGTTCCGGCATTCGTGACGAAGGTCAAGGTTATAAAGTCCGGCGAAATCAACAAGGCGGTCAAGCTGAAGGGCCTTGCGATCACCAAGGGTGCTCGCGCGGAAATCGAAAAAGCTGGCGGCAGCATCGAAGAATAGAAAAGCATCGTAGGAGCGCGCCCCGGCGCGCGACAAATGAACACAGGAATAAGGTAACGTGGCGAAGAAGCCCCAACAAAGTCCGGCAGATCTTGCGAAGACGGCGAGCAAACTAGGTGAACTAAGAATTCGCTTGTTGTTCCTCGTTGGTGCGTTGATCGTGTACCGCGTTGGCACCTATATACCGGTGCCCGGCGTGGATCCGGTCGCGTTGGCCAATTTCTTTGAGCAGCAATCGGGCAACCTCCTCGGCATGTTCAACATGTTCTCCGGCGGAGCGCTTTCACGATTCGGCATATTTGCCTTGGGGATCATTCCGTATATTTCGTCGTCGATCATCATGCAGATGGCGAGCCACATCGTTCCGAGCCTGCAAGCCTTACGTAAGGAAGGTGAGTCGGGCCGTCGCCAGATCGTGAAATACACGCGCTACGGCACGGTCGCTCTTGCCAGTTTCCAGTCTGTGGCTGCCGCCTCGTGGCTGTCTAACCAGGCCGGCCTGGTTGTGAATCCTGGTACGGCATTCCTGATTACGGCCTGCATAACGCTGGTGACGGGTACGGTATTCCTGATGTGGCTGGGTGAGCAGATCACCGAACGCGGTATCGGTAACGGCATTTCGATGATAATTCTTGCCGGTATCGTCGCTGGATTGCCCGCAGCGATTGCGGGGACCGCCGAGTTGGTGCGTAACGGTGAAATGAGTGCTATTACGGCTATCCTCATGCTGCTCGGTGGCGTTGCCGCGATCATCTTTGTTGTTTACATGGAGCGTGCACAGCGTCGTATTACGGTGAATTACGCGCGCCGCCAGCAAGGCCGCAAGATGTTTCAGGCGCAAAGCACGCACCTGCCGTTCAAGATCAATATGTCGGGTGTTATCCCGCCGATTTTCGCCTCGAGCATCCTGATGTTCCCCGCTACGATCGCCCAGTTCTTCGGCCAGGCCGCCGAGCCGAACGCGATTCAGCGTGCGCTGCAGACCGTTGGTGCGAACCTTGGGCCTGGACAGCCGGTCTACGTGCTGCTGTACGGTGGGATGATAGTTTTCTTCTGCTTCTTCTATACGGCACTCATGTACAACTCGAAAGATACAGCCGATAACCTGAAGAAGGCGGGTGCATTCCTGCCGGGTATCCGGCCAGGCGCCCACACCGCAGAGTATATCGACCGAGTTCTTACTCGATTGACGTTTTGGGGTTCAATTTACATCGCCGGCGTTTGTCTCTTGCCCGAGATGGTTCGCATGTTCTATCCGGCCATGCCGTTCAGCTTCGGCGGCACTTCGCTGCTGATTCTGGTCGTGGTCACGATGGACTTCATGTCGCAAATGCAGGCACATGCCATGAGCCACCAGTACGAGGGCATGATGCAGAAAGCCAATCTGCGCAATTACGGCAGGGGTGGACAAGTACGCTGATCTGATCAGCGCTTAGGAGAGAGCTCATGAAAGTTAGAGCATCAGTCAAAAAGATTTGTAGAAACTGCAAGATTATCCGTCGCAACGGTGTTGTGCGTGTGATCTGCACCGACGCACGGCATAAACAGCGCCAGGGTTAGTACCCGCGTTAATTAATGAGGATACGTTAAGTGGCACGTATAGCAGGCATAAACATTCCGTTGAACAAGCACGTCGTGATCGCACTGACGTCGATCTTCGGTATTGGAAATTCGCGCGCGAAGCAGATTTGCGAGGCGGCAGGTGTTTCGCCGAGCTTGCAGGTCAAAGATCTGGCCGAGCCCGAAGTCGCGAAGCTCAGAACCGCTGTCGCAGTATTTACGGTTGAAGGTGACCTGCGTCGCGAAACGTCAATGAACATCAAGCGTCTTATGGATCTCGGTTCGTACCGAGGTATCCGGCATAGACGTGGTTTGCCGCTGCGCGGCCAACGAACTCGTACGAATGCGCGAACCCGCAAGGGCCCGCGTCGTCCGATAAAGAGGTAGGTCTTGAATGGCTGAAGCAAAGAAAAAGAAGGTCAAAAAGCACGTAGTTGATGCAATTGCGCATATACATGCTTCCTTCAATAACACGATCATCACGATAACCGATCGTCAGGGCAATGCGCTGTCGTGGGCTACTGCAGGTGGCTGTGGTTTTCGTGGCTCTCGTAAATCCACCCCGTTCGCAGCTCAGGTTGCGTCGGACAAAGCGGGCAAGGCTGCTCTCGAGTTCGGCGTGAAAAATGTGGATGTGCGGGTTCGTGGGCCGGGTCCCGGCCGCGAGTCTGCCGTGCGCGCCCTGAATTCCCTGGGGTTTCGTATTCAAAGTATTGAGGACGTGACACCAATTCCTCACAACGGCTGTCGCCCACCCAAAAAGCGTCGCGTGTAGAGGCTGAATAATGGCAAGATATTTAGGACCAAAGTGCAAACTGTCCCGCCGCGAAGGCACGGATCTGTTTTTGAAAAGCGGCGTAAGGCCGCTGGAATCGAAGTGCAAGCTCGAGGTGCCGCCAGGTGGACCGACACAGCGTCGTCCCCGTATGTCGGACTACGGCTTGCAGCTGCGTGAGAAACAGAAGTTGCGTCGCATGTACGGCGTACTGGAGCGACAGTTCCGCAATTACTATAAACGTGCTGCACAGTTGAAGGGCTCGACCGGTGAAAACCTGTTGCGTCTTCTTGAAGGCCGCCTCGATAACATCGTCTATCGTATGGGCTTTGCCTCAACACGAGCAGAAGCACGCCAGCTTGTGAGCCACAAGAGCGTCGAAGTGAACGGCAAAGTGGTGAACATTCCGTCTGCGCAACTCAAAGCGGGTGATGCCATCAACATACGTGAGAAAGCGAAGAAGCAACTTCGTATTCAAAGCGCAATCGAAATCGCGAGCCAGGTCGGCCTGCCCGAGTGGGTAGAAGTCGACGCCAAGAAGATGGCAGGTGTTTTGAAATCGTTACCGGACCGGGAAGACATTCTCCCCGATATCAATGAAAACCTTGTCGTCGAGCTGTACTCGAAGTAGTCAGGAGGGTTAATTCCCATGCAGGAATCAGTACACGAATTTCTGAAGCCGCGCGTAGTCAAAGTTACGCCGGTCAACGATCTGCAAGCAAAAGTCACGATCGAACCTTTCGAACGCGGATTCGGTCACACTCTGGGCAATGCGTTGCGTCGCATTTTGTTGTCATCGATGCCCGGTGCTGCGATTACCGAAGCAGAGATCGAGGGTGTGCTCCACGAGTACACCAGCATCGAAGGCGTTCAGGAAGATGTCGTCGACATACTTCTGAGCCTGAAACAGGTTGCGGTTACCATGAACTCACGTGACACCGCTGAGCTTCGCCTGACCAAGAAAGGGCCGGGCCCGGTGACGGCTGGCGATATTCAACTCGATCATGATGTGGAAATCATGAATCCGGAACTGGTTATCGCAAACCTGACCAAGGCTGGCGAGCTGAATATGTTGCTTAAAGTCGAGCGTGGCCGCGGCTACCGCCCGGCGACACAACGCCCAGCGTTTGAAGATCAAACTGGCCCTATCGGCCGCTTGATGCTTGACGCATCGTTCAGCCCGGTCAGTCGCGTGACCTACAATGTTGAGGCGGCGCGAGTTGAGCAGCGTACCGACCTCGACAAGCTGTTAATTGATATTGAAACGAACGGCACCATTGATCCTGAAGAGGCTATCCGTCGCGCGGGCAGTATTCTCAAAGATCAGCTTTCGGTCTTTGTCGACCTGCAGGGTCAGGAAGAAGGTGTCGGAGCGCAGGCAGAAAATCAGGTCGATCCGATTTTGATGCGCCCGGTTGACGAGCTCGAGCTAACGGTTCGTTCTGCGAACTGCCTTAAGGCCGAGAACATCATGTACATCGGTGACCTGGTTCAACGCACTGAGGTCGAGCTTCTAAGGACGCCGAACCTTGGCAAGAAGTCGCTGACCGAAATCAAGGAAGTCCTGGAGGGCCACGGTCTTGGTCTGGGTATGCACCTCGACAACTGGCCGCCGGCAAGCCTGCGTCCCGAGCACGAGCTCGTGATGTAATGCACTGCGAGCAGTTACTCGCAATGCTATTGAATTGAAATTAGGAAAGACAAATGCGCCATAAGAAATCCGGTCGTCGGCTTGGTCGTAACAGCTCTCATCGCAGCGCCATGTTTCGCAACATGGCGGCATCGATGCTGAAGCACGAGACGATCAAGACCACGTTGCCGAAAGCAAAAGAACTTCGTCGTGTCGTTGAGCCATTGATTACGTTGGCAAAAAATGACAGCGTTGCGAATCGTCGGCTGGCTTTCAATCGCCTGCGTGACAAGGAAGTCGTCGGCAAGCTGTTCACGGAAATTGGTCCGCGCTTCAAGGAGCGTCCCGGTGGTTATCTGCGCATCCTGAAGACGGGACCGCGACCGGGCGACGCTGCGCCGATGGCCATCATCATGATGACCGAACAGGCAGCGACGAGGTGGTTGCGTCGGAGGAGTCGTAAAGACGTCGCTCTCGCGCGTCCATGCGTTTGATGAGTCCTCCTCCGGCTCGTCCTCGCTGCGCTCGTCGGAGCGGGCCTGCGGCCCTCAGCCCTTCGGGCCAACGCCATGGGCGTTGTCCAAAACTGCTTTCGCAGTTTTGTCGCGACATAAGGACATGCTGACCAAAAAGCCGGGCCAAGCCCGGCTTTTCTTATGCGCGACTTGCTGTCAGCTTTTCGATGAGGTGGGAGACGTACTCGGGCGAGTGCGTGTTTTTTGCAAACAGTCCGTAGACCGTTGGCACGACAATAAGCGTCAGCAGCATCGAGCACAGGACACCGAAGAACACCACGGCGCCGATCGACTGCCGCGATAACGCGCCCGCTCCGGTCGCCAACAGCAGCGGCACCGAACCGAACGCGGTGCACATGCTCGTCATAAGCACTGGTCTGAGCCGGGTCTTCGACGATTCGACAATCGCCTCCCGAAATTCTACGCCGCGATCTCGCAACTGATTCGCGAACTCAACGATCAGGATACCGTTCTTGGCCGCGAGCCCAATAAGCATGATGGCGCCTATCTGGCTGTAAATATTAATAGTCGAGCCAAATACAAACAGCCCGATCAGGGCACCGATGATCGCGAGCGGCACCGTCGTCATGATGATCAGTGGGTGCTTGAAGCTCTCGAACTGGGCCGCCAGAACGAGGTATGCAATCGTGAGAGCCAGGACGAAAGTGAGGTAAATAGCGTTTCCGGTGTTCTTGAAGTCACGCGATTCGCCGTCATAGTTCAGTCGGGCCGACTCAGGCAGGTTCTCTTCGACGATTTTTTCGAGATCGGCGATTGCCGCCCCAAGGGAGTATCCCGGGTTGATGCTTCCGGAAATCGATATAGAGCGCATGCGATCAAAACGGCGCAGGTCGACGGGTCCGGCGACTTCTTTAAGGGTGACAAGGTTCGATAAGGGAATGAGCTGGCTGGAGTTTGTCGAGCGCACGTAAATGTTGTCGAGGTCGCTCGGGGTTCGTCGGCGCTCATCAGCACCTTGCAGGATTACCCGGTATTCTTCGCCCCGATCGATGTAGGTCGTAACCACACGCGATCCCAGGATAGTTTCCAGCGTGCGGCCGACCGTAGCGAGAGAAACGCCGAGATCGGCTGCGCGGTCGCGATCAATCGCAACGTCGATTTTTGGTTTGCGCTCCTTGTAATCGGACTGCAGGTTCGACAGACCCGGGATCTTCTCCGCCTCGCGGATGACAATATCCCGCCATTCTGCAAGTTCGACGTAGTCCGTTCCGCCCAGCACAATGTTCAGCGGCCTGCTGCTCTGCCCGAGGCTCCAGGCACCGGGCGCCATCGCGAACGCCTGTACTCCAGGCAATGCGGCGAGCTGCCGGTTCCAGTTTTGTACAATCTCAGCCGCAGTTCGATCGCGCGCGGACCAGACGGACAAGGGCGTAAACACCATGCCTGTATTTACGTCAGAGCCGCCCCCCCAGGTCCCTGACCGCCCGAGTACGCGAAGGACGTCTCCTGTCTCTTTGTCAGCCAGCGCTATTTTCTCGGCCTGCTTCACATAGCCGAGCGTGTAATCGAGGCTGGCGCCATCCGGGGCCGCCAATCTGATCATCGCCATGCCACGGTCCTCTCGCGGCATGTATTCAACGGGCAGTTTTCCGATCAGCGTCAAACTCATGCAGAAGATCACTAAAGCCGCGGCTATGACATACCACGGATGACCGATCGTCCGCCGTAATACCGATTCATAGACAGTAGCGACCTTCTGAAACAGATGATTCACCCGGTGTGTCAGCCCGCTGCGGTGCAGCCGATTGTCGGCAAACAACTTGGTTGTCAGCATTGGTACGAGTGTCAGCGCGATCAGACTCGAGAAACCGACCGCGGCGGCAAGAGAAATGCCAAATTCGCCGAAAATCAACCCGATGTTGCCCGGCATGAACGAAACCGGAAGTATGACGGCGATGAGAACGAGTGTCGTCGCTACGACCGCGAATCCGATTTCACGACTGCCGTTGGTCGCCGCCAACAGCGTGGGCTCGCCATTTTCTATGCGTCGCGCGATGTTCTCAAGCACGACGATAGCATCATCAACCACCAATCCAATGGCCAGCACGAAGCCCAGCATCGTCAGAGTGTTCAAAGAGAAACCGAGCGAGCCCATTACGATAAACGCAGCAATAATTGAGATGGGAATGGTGATTGCCGGGATAAGCGTGGCCCGCAAGGTGCCGATAAAGCCGTAAATGACCATGAGCACCAGCAGCAGCGCTAGTCCGAGCGCTTTGGCGACCTCTTTCATCGACTCCCGAATGAAAATGGAGTTATCCATGTTGATTCCGAGCCGCAGGCCGTCTGGCAATGTCGACTGCAGTTCGTCTATACGTTCGGCAACGTCGGTATTCACCTGGAGAATATTCGCCTGAGCCTGCGGGATGATGCCGAGTGACAAACCCGGTTTGCCATCGGTACGCGAAAAGCTGCGGACGTTCTCGGGAGCGAGCTCTATATCGGCGACCTCTCCCAGCCTCACCAGGTAATTGTCAGTGCCTCGCATGAGGACCAGTTGTTCGAAATCAGACACAGCCCGGAAACCCGTGTCGGTGCGCAGTGTGAACTCGCGTGTCGTGGACTCCAGGCGGCCCGATGGGATCTGCACGTTTTCACGGCGCAGGGCGTCCTCAATATCGGTAACGGTCAGGCCGCGGGCCGCAAGGCGTTTGGGATCGACCCAGATGCGCATAGCCGGTCGTCGACTGCCGCTTTGGCGAACCCTCGCGACACCGTTAACCACAGAAAGGGCGTCAATGAGGTAACGGTCGGCATAATCCGACAACTCCATGACAGTGAGTGTGTCACTCGAGACGTCGATCCACATCGTGGTTTCTGCGGAGCTGTCCTGCTTGGATACCTCGGGCGGATCAGATTCGTCGGGCAACAGGCTCAGAACGCGGCCCACGCGATCGCGCACATCGTTGGCCGCTTCGTCGACGCTGCGTTCGCGCGAGAATTCCAGGGTGATAACCGACCGTTCGTCGTAGCTGATTGACTTGATTTTGCTGATACCGGAGATGCCGGCAATCTGGTCTTCAAGCACCTGGGTAACCCGCCGCTCGACGATATCGGATGCGGCACCGCGGTAGTCGGTACTGATGGACACAATCGGGCGCTGCATATCCGGGTACTCTCGAACAGACATGCTTTTCACCGACATGAGCCCGATGATGACGAGCAGGAGCGATATGACCGCGGCGAATACAGGTCGCCTTACCGAGATGTCAGAGATCAGCATTGCTGATGTCCTCAACTTGAGAGCCCTGGCGAACCTTGCCGGTGCCCTCGGTTATGACGCGTTCGCCCAGTTTCAAGCCTTCACTGATGACAACGAATCCTGGAATCCGTCGTCCGATAGTGACTGCTCGTTTTTCGACCGTTCCCTCATTGACCACAAACACGAACTGCATTGTTCCCTCCGGAACGATGGACTGCTCGGGAACCACGAGGACTTTGCCACGATCGCGCTGAAGGTCGACGGTCATGAACATACCGGGTTTGAGTCCGCCGTCGTCATTCGGAATCAGGGCCCTCACCTGTACAGCACGCGATACCGGATCGAGGCGCGTATCGATGCTCGTGACGGTACCTTCGAAAACGCGATCAGGAAATACGATGCTCCTGGCCTGAATATCCATGCCCACTTTGACGACAGTAAGAAACGTCTCCGGTACGGAGAAATCCAGCTTGATCCGGCTAACATCGTCAAGCGTCGTTATGACATCCTGGCTGTCGACCAGGCTGCCGGGACTGATGCGACGCAGTCCGACGCGACCTGCAAAGGGCGCCAGAATTCGTGTATTGTCCAGTCGCGCACGCGCGGCCTGAACCTGTGCCTCGTCGATTTTTACCTGTGCGAGCAATTGGTCGAGGTTCGAGGCAGAAATGGCTTGCGAGGATGCGAGTGCTTTACTGCGATCGTAGATACTCCGGCTTTCCGACAGCGAAGCTCTTGCCAGGGCAAGGCCAGCGACGATCTCGCTGTTTTCCAGTTCGATGAGGAGATCGCCCCGCTGAACTATCTGGCCCTCTTCGAAAGCAACGCGATCGACGACGCTGGTGATTCGCGGCTGAATCTCGATGGACTCATTAGCGCGCGCCGTACCCAGGGCCTCGATGTCGTCGATCATTGATCTGAGATCGACCGGTGCCGTGACAATCTTGGTTGCCGCTCCCCAACCTCCACGGACGTTTTCCGCAGGCTTTTCATCGCAAGCCGCGAGGCAGAGAAAGCCAAGGGCTGGGAGTAGCTGGATCCAGGCGGGCATTAGAGAATGTCTTCTTGTTTTGTATAAATAGAGCACGAACAGACAATACTAACTCTATCCGCATATCTTTATATATTTTTGCAGGAGTCGGCGGGTTCCGACGTACCATCACCACCCGTTTTTGTCATAAACCATTGAAAATTATATGAAAATAGGAAATTGACAACTTGTGAGTCGGCTCACAGTGATGCCAGGTCAATCGTACTAAAGTATAAGTTGACTTCCGCAAGGGTAGAGAGCCATCAGCAGCGAGAAAGCATTTGACGACTGCGTGATCCTGTCAAAGGAAACCTTCGATCCGGACGCCGTTTTCTTCGACGACATTGTCGATGACGAGGTACTGCCGTATTTGAGCCTGGCCGTGGACGGCCTGACGGATGCGAGCGATGGCAAGAAGGGCGGCCTGGAGATGCGTCCGGAGGATGTTGCTGCAAATGTTCCCATCCCGCCCGATACGACCATGCCGGTCGCAACCCTCGGCGAAGAGCTGCTCGATGTCTATGGCTGGGAGTCGAGCTTGTGGAAGAAGATCAGAGGTTACATCGGCTTCTAATCACTGGCGCGCCGATCGCCCGAATTTCTAAGACTCCAGGACATCGCTCCCATCAAGCGGGACCGAGGTTTGCCGACTCGTTTTGCGAGTTACCGTCACTTTCCTCGCGTACTTCGACCAGCCAGGACTCTGAATTTTCGATCAACATTATTCAAATGATGGGTGGTAGTATCTCGCCATGATATTCAAAGACAAAACCGTGATAATCACGGGCGGATCCGAGGGCGTTGGCGCCGCCACTGCACGCCTGTTTGCCGAAGCCGGCGCCAACCTGATGCTGGTGGCACGCAATAAGAAAAACCTCGAAGCAATCGCCGAAGAGCTGCGCGACAAGACTAAGGTCGAGATCTTCGCGATGGATGTATCCGATGCGGATGCCTGTGTCGATGTATTCAAGAAGGCGAAGTTCGAGTTTGGGAGTGTCGACATCCTGGTGAACAACGCCGGAATTCACGCGCGTGCCAACGTCGAGCAAGTCGAGCCGGCCGAACTCGCCAGGATGGTTGACGTCAATCTCCGAGCACCCATCCTGCTAAGCCGCCTGGCATTACCGTATCTCCGTGAATCCGGGGAAGGGGCGATCATCAATGTCGGGTCGCTTGCGGGTCGCGTGGTTTATCCGGGGGCAGCGACGTATGCCGCAACCAAAGCCGGCCTGCGTTCGTTTTCCCTGGGGCTTGCCGACGAGCTGCGAGGTACGGGAATCAAGATCGGGCTCGTGTCACCAGGGCCAATCAGTACCGCGTTCATAATGGACGACATGGACAAAGTATCCGACATCACTTTCTCTCAGCCGATGAGTAGCGCAGTCGAGGTCGCGCAAAGCGTGCTCGATCTTTGCGGCAACAACATCATCGAAGAGTCGATCCCGAAACGGAGTGGCGTTCTGACTACGATAATTGGTCTGATGCCGTGGCTAGGCAGGCAGCTCCGGCCGACGCTGGAGCGGAAAGGCCAGCGTGTAAAGAAGAAGCTTAAAGCTGAAGCGCGCGCCGCGGCCCGGCAAGAGTGAAGCGCGCAGATTAAAGAAAGGAAGCCCGGAAGCCGCTTACCACTCTTCGTGATTCGCTCAATTGCCTGCCCATATTTTCCTTTTTTAACCGCAATGCCGTAGGCATCGTTACTGATAACTCCCATCGTAAACTGGCTGGACAGAGCACTCTCAGCGGAGACTGGCGCAGACAGCGTTGCAGCAATTAGCAGGATGCCAAGAACTGCGTATTTATACTTCGTTTTCATTTCGAAAGACTTTTTCATAGCGTTTGCCTCAATGCGATTTGTCGTAGTTGCGAAGCGACAAGCTGCGTTTCCGTTCTTGTCGGGCGCTACAGTAAGTTCGAATCGAGTAACGTACAAACGAGAAATATTTCACCAAGGCTGAAAAGATTTCAGCGATCATCCGCGAAATTTTGTAACACCCATTGTCTGAATACCTGAATTTCTTCGTTGTCCCGATCTTCCTGTCTGTAGACAAGGTGATACGTACCTTTGGTCGTTAGCTCATGCTCGAAAAGCTGCACGAGACTGGTCGATTCGAACCACGAATCGCTGAGCTTTTTGGGGATAAGAGCGGCGCCCAAACCTCGTTCGGCGGCGCGTGCCACGGCAATCATCGAGTCGAGTCGAACCACGTTGTTGTGGTCGGGAAGTTTGATTCGGGATGAGCGTTCCCACTCATGCCAGGCCTTTGGCCTGGATTCATGCACTACCAGCGGAAACTGGCCAACGATCTTGCCAGCCTTGACTTCGATTGCGTCATACAATTCCAAGGTCCCGGCAGGGATCAGGCACAGCGGAAACAACGGGTCGTTCGCAAGCGCGTCCGGTGGAGTCTTGAATATTCGTATGGACACGTCGGCTGTGGCAGGGTGCTTTTCGAGCGATTCGTCGCTCGTATCAATGCTGATGTCGATATCTGGATGCTGATCTACAAATTCCCGCAGGCGAGGCACGAACAGTTCACTCGCAAAAAACGGCTGCACGGAAATGCGCAGCGATCGCTGTCGCTGCGTCCTTGCGTGTTGACTAATGACAGAATCGAAACCGACAATCAAAGGGCAAATGTCGTCGTAAAGCGCGCTGCCTTCGGGGGTCAGCCGCAATGAGCGCGCGGTACGCTCGAACAGCTTGATGCCGAGATCGGTTTCCAGCTGCTTGATCTGGTGGCTAACCGCGGAGGACGTGAGAAACAGCGTGTCCGCCGTCTCGCGGAAACTCTCACGTTCAGCGGCCACGCGAAAGGCCCGCATCGCGCGTAGCGATATGTTGCGATTTGCGGTGTCCATACCTAACGTTAATTTGCACGTTTCGTGCCAAAGCGATCAGGTTCAAGTCTCAACCTGAAGCTGTTGTCTGGCGGGGCTTTGCACTCTGGCAGCGAAAGATGACAGTAATATTTCGCGCCAAATCAGGGCAGCGCCTGATCTTGATGACCCTTTATGAGGCAGCAGCGAATGCGTCGCGAGTGAGATTCTCCCGATCGTTGACCATTACCCGCACGTTGTCTTCGATGCGGATGCCGCCGTACGGGCGCAGCCAGTCAATCGTCTTCCAGTTAACGTGATCTGCTGCCGGCGTTCCGCGCAGGTTTTCCAGCAGCATGTCGATGACATAAAGGCCCGGCTCAATCGTCAGCACCATGTTCTCTTCGAGCACGCGAGTTAGCCGGAGATACGGGTGACCACTGGGCGGATCGATTATGCTGCCGGATTCGTTTTCCATGAATCCGCCAACGTCATGCACCTGTACGCCCAGGAGATGGCCGAGCCCATGCGGGAAGAATGCCGACGTGACGCCCGTCTCGAGCAAGGTGTCGGGATCACCGCTCGCGAGCTCGGCGTCCACAAGGATATTGGCCAGCATCTTGTGCGTGGCAATGTGCAGTTCGCGGTAGTCAACGCCCACCTCGACTTGCTCAACGATTTCCCGTTGCATAGTGTCCATGCGGTCAATCAGGTCCTGGAAGCGTCGGTCGCGGTACGAATAGGTACGCGTAATGTCCGACGCATAGCCGTGCACCTGAGCGCCAGCATCGATGAGGAACGAATTGACGACCTCAGGCGCGGCACGATCGAGATCGGTGTAGTGCAACACGGCGCCGTGCGTGTTCAGCGCCACAATATTGCCGTAGGGTAGCTCCGGTTCTGTGTGGCTAACCGCTTTGCAGTAGGCGCGGTGAATTTCGAACTCTGAGCATCCTTCACGAAACGCAGCTTCCGCCGCGCGATGTCCGGCCGCACCTCGCTGCGATGCCAGTCGCATGATTGCCAGCTCGTAGTTGGTCTTGTTGCCACGGGCAAAGTGAAGAATGTTGACCGCCGAGCTCGGATTGATACGGTCAATGCCATAGGCGAGCGCTTGGTCGTCGAATTCGCCTATGACTATGCATTGTTCGCGCCTGTCAGGCAGATGTGCGGCAACGTCTTCGATAGCATGCACGATGCGAATGTCGAAGAGATCGGTCCAGTAGCCGTCAGGCGCGCCCGGCACCACGTGCCAATAATCGCGAGGCTGAAAATAGACAAGTACAGGCATTTCGCCGGGCGTGTAGATGATGTAGGAATACGGCAGGCGCGTCAGCGGCACCCAGGAAACGAAATGCGGGTTGGTTTTGAACGGGTAGTTGTTGTCATCCAGAAAAGCGATCTTCGGGTTACCCGAGTAGATGACGGCGTGACTGGCACCGGCCTGTTCGAGTGCGTGATCGTGTCTCCTGGTGACGGCCTGAAGATGACTCGCGTACAAAGCGCCGAGTGACGCGTTTTTGTCGGTATAGTCGCTACACATAGGACGATCATACCCTGTTGCCGGCGTCGGCGGCGAGTGCCATCATTGGTGTCTTCGCCGGGATGCAGAGTAATGGTTGAAGCGAATCTCATGGTTAGCAGGCGTTCCGTTTCAGGTTGTCGAGAGACCCGGTTTGGCGGCTGATCCCGGATACGATCGGGTCGCAGGGCGGGCGTTCGCTTCTCGCTCGGAGGTTATCGCGCCTCATGGAATGGCTGCGACCAGTCAGCCCCTGGCGACACAGATTGCGCTCGATATTCTGAAGGCGGGCGGTAGTGCAGTGGATGCCGCCATTGCGGCCAACGCGGCGTTAGGCCTTATGGAGCCCACGGGTTGTGGCGTTGGCGGCGACCTGTTCGCGATTCACTGGGATGCCGACAAGAACGAGCTGACGGGCCTGAATGCCTCCGGGCGGTCACCGAAAGCGATGACGCTGCAGTACTTTCAGAAGAACGGTATCCACAAGATCCCTTCGTTTGGTCCATTGCCGGTCAGTGTGCCTGGCGCCGTGGACGGCTGGTTCGAATTGCATGGCCGCTACGGACGCTTGACCATGGAGCAACTCCTGTCGCCGGCGATCCGCTATGCGAAAAACGGTTTCCCGGTATCCGAAGTCATCGCGCACCACCTGGCTGCGGATGAGCAGCACATACGGCAGTACCCTGGATTCGCCGAGACCTTTATGCCGCATGGCAGAGTGCCTCGAAAGGGCGAGATGTTTCGGAACCCACGACTCGCGAAAACCTATGCGACGATCGCCGAGAAAGGCAGGGACGAATTCTACAAGGGCGATATCGCGAGGAAGATCGACGCGTACATGGCATCGCAAGGCGGTTTGCTGGCGTACGAGGATCTCGCGACGCATGAGTCGGAATGGGTTACGCCGGTTTCGACAGACTATCGGGGCTGGGATGTGTACGAGTTACCACCCAACGGCCAGGGTATTGCCGCACTGCAAATCCTGAACATACTCGAGGGCTTCGATATTGCGGCGATGGGCTTTGGCAGCGCCGACTATCTGCACACGCTGATTGAAGCGAAGAAGCTCGCGTACGAGGATCGTGCGAAGTACTACGCCGATATGGACTTTGTTGACGTTCCGGTGTCACGGCTGATTTCCAAGGACTACTCCGACGAACGCCGCAAATTGATCATGCCCCTTCGGGCTTCAAAGGCACTTCCGGCCGGAGACGCGAAGCTCGAAGACGGTGACACCGTTTACCTGACCGTTGCGGACAGGGACGGCAACATGGTGTCGTTGATTCAGAGCAACTATCACGGTATGGGTTCGGGAATGACGCCGGGAGAACTCGGGTTCGTCCTGCAAGATCGTGCGGAACTCTTTGCGCTGGACGAAAGCCACGCCAACGTCGTTGCTGGCGGCAAGCGCCCATTTCATACGATTATCCCTGCGTTCGTGATGAAGGATGATAAGCCATTGATTAGTTTTGGTTTAATGGGTGGCGCGATGCAGCCGCAGGGGCATGCGCAGGTCATCGTCAACCTGGTCGATTTTGGCATGAACCTGCAGGAAGCGGGCGATGCGGCACGTATCAATCACACCGGTTCATCAGAGCCGATCGGCACAACGATGACCGACGGTGGTGTCGTTCACATGGAGAGTACCTTTAGCAAGGAAACGCGTTCCGTGCTGGAGTCGTTCGGCCATACGCTGGGATCGAGCGACGGAAGTTTTGGCGGCTACCAGGCCATTATGTGGGATGAGGAGCAGGGCGTGTACTATGGTGCCAGTGAAGTTCGGAAGGACGGCCAGGCCGCAGGATATTAGCTGCGAACCTCCCGATTGCCACGATACCGCGTTGAGAAAGGCCTCGAAATGCTTACGTACGCATCGTGTACACTCCGCTTTTCCGGCCTTTTCCGCCCCGTCTGGCGGCAACTGAGTAACTCTCAGCGCCAGGCCAGGATTCAAGTAAGCACAGACTATGACGCAAGAGATTTACCTGACAGGGATTACGACGACGGGTACACCGCACATCGGCAACTATGTGGGGGCGATTCGGCCGGGCATTGCCGCGAGCAAGGATCCGGATAAGAAGAACTACTACTTCCTCGCCGACTTTCATGCTTTGGCCAAGAACGAAGACCCGGACAAGATCAGCCGCTCCACGCTCGAGATCGCGGCCGCCTGGATGGCGCTAGGTCTCGATACGGACCATGCCACGTTTTACCGGCAGTCCGATATTCCAGAGATTACCGAATTAACGTGGGTGCTGACGAGTATGACGGCGAAGGGTCTGATGAACCGGGCCCACTCGTACAAGGCGTCGGTGCAGGCGAACATCGAGAGCGGCGACAAAGATCCGGACAAGGGTATTACGATGGCCCTGTACAGTTACCCAATACTAATGGCCGCCGACATACTGATGTTCAAGTCGACCAAGGTGCCCGTCGGCCGGGACCAGAAACAGCACGTCGAAATGGCCCGCGACATCGCGCAGCGCTTTAATCATCACTACGGTGACATCCTCGTGCTGCCCGACCCGGTCATCGGCGACGATACGGCCGTTCTTGCCGGGCTTGATGGCCGAAAGATGAGTAAGAGCTACAACAATACCATTCCGCTGTTTGCGCCGGAAAAACCGCTGCGAAAACTCATCATGAAAATCAAAACCAACAGTCTTGAGCCTGGCGAGCCGAAAGATACCAAGGGCAGTACCATATTCGATATCTACCGGGCGTTTGCCACACCAGAAGAAACGGCCGAGGTCGAGACGCTCTACGCAGACGGGATTGCCTGGGGCGCGATGAAGCAGAAGTTATTCGAGTATATTAATGATCACATCAAGCCCGCTCGCGACGAGTACGATCGGCTTATCGCCGATCCGGGCGTCGTTGAGGCGGAGCTAAGAAAAGGTGCGGAAAGGGCGCGGGAAGTTGCCGTGCCTTACATGGCGGAGATACGCAACGCGATAGGCATACGGAAGCTGGGGTAGGCAACATCATGAGTAACAAAGAGATTCGGGAACTATTGGCCAAACTTCAGGGCGAGATTCAGAAAACGGAACTCGATGACGACACTCGCGCCCTGGTTCGTGATCTGGATTCCGATATTCACGATCTTTTGAATCCGGAAGCGCATGATGCTGAAACGGATTCTGTTTTGGCGAAAGCGAGGGAACTGGAAACGAACTTCGCGACAGAACATCCAACCATCGAACGATTCATGCGCGAGGTTATCGATGCGCTCGTGCGTATGGGGATCTGAACAAGCACCTTGCCAGCCAGGTCCGAGTTGGCTCAGGCGTCAGGCCGAGTGGGGTTTGCGGAGCACGGGCAGTGGGCAGCGATACAATCAGGATACCAATTAAAGTAGTGCCTGGTTCATCGGGAAACTGCATTGCGGGATGGCTCGGTGAGACGCTTCGCGTGCGCGTAACAGCTCCGGCAGAGCGCGGCAAAGCCAACGCAGCGGTCGAAAAGACTCTCACGCAGGCTCTTGGGCTATCCAGCGGCGCTGCCAGAATAATTATGGGAAAGACGTCGCCCAGAAAGGTAGTAGAGATTACCGGATTGTCCAAACCCGAGATTTATCGGCGGTTCAAGAAGGGCGCCGCCTGACAGTGTGCCGCACTTGCACTCCGGCTTCTGCCGCGAAGCTTGCAAGGGTAACCTTCGCGCCATAAGCTCAGATCAAGTTCGCTAAATTATTTGGTGGCGACCATGGGGTCCGAGCTACTGTTTCTCCTGGCCTCCGATGTTCTTCTATTCGGTCACGTGCTATTCGTTGCATTTGTCGTTTTCGGTATGGCACTGATTCTTGCCGGCGGTTTTCTCAGATGGGCGTGGGTGCGAAATCCATGGTTTCGAGTCGTGCACTTGGCCGCGATCGGCATCGTCGTATTGCAGTCCTGGGCCGGCGTAGTCTGCCCACTTACTACATGGGAAATGGCACTCCGCGAACGCGCGGGCGCAGCGACATACTCAGGCTCTTTCATAGCGCACTGGCTCGAGTCAATTTTGTATTTTCAAGCGCCTGCGTGGGTATTCGCTGTGTGTTACACCGTTTTCGCCGCCGTTGTGGTTGCCAGCTGGTTCTGGATTCGTCCGCGACGGTTCCGAAAGCGCCCAAACCATGGCGCCACCTAAGAATGCGGCCGCATTTGCGGTTGATATTGTCTCGAATGAAACCGGGTATTCACGGCACGACAACTCGCGTTAAACTCACCTCGTGGCCCGTCAATTGCATCTTGCCCAAGCGAATATTGCACGTATGCGTGCGCCGATGGAAGATCCGTTGATGGAGGGATTCGTAACCCGTATCGAGTCTCTGAATGCGCTGGCGGACACTTCGCCCGGCTTCATCTGGCGATTGCAGACCGAAGATGGAGATGCTACTGCCGTGCGGGTATTCGACGACGAGCTCATCCTGTTCAATCTATCGCTTTGGGAATCGATCGAGGCGCTGGAAGCCTATGTGTATCAGTCCAGCCATGTCTCGGTCGTGCAAAAACGGGCTGAGTGGTTCGAACGCCCGAGCAAGTCACCGCTTGTTCTTTGGTGGGTAGACGCGGGTCATATTCCCACCGAAGAGGAGGCTGAGCAGCGGCTGGAGATGTTGTGGCAAAATGGCCCAAGCCCAAAGGCATTCACTTTCCGAACCCGATTCAACGTTGGTGACCAGCATGGCTCTTAGCGAACTATCGTTCCAGGTCAAAGGTTCATCCGCCGAGCCCTACGAGGTCACCTTCATCAAAGATGGCGATAGTCTGACCGCGCTGTGCTCGTGTCCGGCCGGTCAGTACGGTAATTTCTGCAAGCACCGTATTTCGATCCTCGACGGCGATAGCGGGGCAATCGTCAGCGACAATATCGACAGAGTTTCGACAATCATTGATTGGTTGCAGGGAACGGATGTTGCGGCGGCTTTGTCCGAGTTTCGCGAGACCGAGAGGTCCGCCGACCAGCCGAAAACGGCGCTTGTCGCTGCCAAGAGGAAATTGGCGCGGGCGATGAACAGTTGAGATCGCGATATTAAGGGTGTGGAGCAATAATGTCAGATATCAAAGAATTCCCGTCTCGGATCAAAGGCCTGCCGGCGTTTTCCGGACCCTTCGATGCCCATCAACTCAATGCTGAGAACTGCAAGGTTCTGTTCGCATCGTACCCGGCAGGGACGACAATCGACGCGCATACGCATGCGACCGAAAATTGTGGGGTGATTACGTGCGGCGAACTGATTCTCACAGTTGACGGCGAGGAACGTCGTTACGGCCCGGGGGACTGGTATCACTTACGGCCGGACCAGCCACATGCCGCTCGCTTCGAGGTGAGCACTTCTGAAATCGAGTTTTGGTTTGACTGAGCATTTAGACGTCGGGTCGGAATCCTTCCGACACCCTGCAAAACTAAGGCAATCGCTCCAGAAGGAAATCAGCAATCGGCGAAATTCCGGTTGCGACAGGATCGACGACGGGCAGGGAGAACCGTCGATGCAGGTCCTCAAGATATTCAGCGCGATCTTTGCTACGCAGTCCTGATGAGTTGATGCTAATGCCGGCGCAAATGCATTCAGGGTTGGTTACTCGAGCGGCAGATAACGCCAGTTCAATAAATTCGTCGAGCGAAGGAATCCGGAAATCGCCGCCGACGTCGTTGATTGATGCGCGATTCGCATCATGACAAAGAACCAAAGCGTCAGGCTGCGAGCCGTGCAGCAAACCCAACGTCACGCCGGCATAGCTCGGGTGTAGCAGGGAGCCCTGACCTTCGATGACGTCCCAATGATCGCTTTCATTATCCGGGGACAGCGTCTCGGCCGCTCCGGCGATGAAATCTGCAACGACCGCGTCAATCGGGGTTCCCTCGCCCGCAATCATAATGCCGGTTTGCCCCGTCGCTCGAAACGTCGCATTGACGTTGCGTTGCTTGAGCTCCTTGTGCAGTGCGAGTGCGCTGTACATCTTGCCGACGGCGCAATCAGTGCCGACGGTGAGAACGCGCTTCCCGGTGCGGCGCCTCCCTGTGCCACAGGGCAGGCCCGCCGGGGGCACACGAACGTCAATCAGCCTGGCACCACTAGCACGGGCTGCCCGCACCAGCTCAGGAAATTCTGTGAGCCTGCTGTGCAGGCCGGCCGCGATATCGACGCCGGCGCTAGCCAGCTCAAGGAGCGGCGGCAACCAGTTGTCCTGTAGCTGTCCGCCTGTCGGCGCAACGCCGATAATCACTGTTCGTACGCCCGAGCCCAGCGCCTCCGCAACATTCAGGTTTGGCAGCCCGCTCTCCACCGCGCATCCGGGAAGTTTCATCTGTCCCGCACAACGATCAGGCGCCCAGTAGGCAATGCCGAGCCCGGTTTTTGCATTCAGGTGCTGGTGCACGTCGCCGAAGAAAATCAGGTACGGTGCTTGAAGCTTGATCGTCATCAGTTGCATCGCGGTATAGTACGCAAATAAGTCGTAATCATCACGAAAAGGAAGGCCGTGCAGACATCCAAACAATACCGCAACTACGTGTTGTTGCTACTAATGGTTGTCTATATTTTCAATTTCGTCGATCGGCAGATTCTTGTCATCCTGCAGGAATCAATTAAGGCGGAACTCGGTCTGAGTGACAAGCAGCTGGGTCTGCTATCGGGATTTACGTTTGCGGTTTTCTACGTTGTTTGTGGCATTCCGATTGCGCGTTGGGCGGATCGATACAATCGCGTCAATATCGTATCGGTGTCGATCGCTGTCTGGAGCGCAATGACCGCAATCAGCGGATTCGCGGCAAACTTCTGGCAGTTGCTGGCCGCGAGAGTTGGCGTCGGTGTCGGTGAGGCCGGTGCAAGCCCGCCGTCTCACTCGATCATCTCGGACTATTTTCCCCATGGAGAACGCGGTCGCGCGTTGTCTGTGTATTCGATGGGCATCTACATAGGCATTCTTGTTGGCTTCCTGCTCGGTGGCTGGATCAATCAGTTCTTTGGCTGGCGCGTTGCGTTTCTCGTTGTGGGCTTGCCCGGAGTCCTGATGGCCGTGATCGTAAAGCTGACATTGCGAGAGCCGCCCCGTGGCCAGATGGACGATGGCGATCACGCGGACGTACCGGAAAGCCACATACTGGTGGACCTCAAGCGTCTGTGGCTATTGCGCAGCTTTCGCTACGCGGCACTCGGCGCCGGTTTTAACGCATTTCTCGGCTATGGATCGTTGAACTTCATGCCGTCGTTCGCAATTCGCATTTACGAGGTGCCGGTTGGACTGGTTGGCACGTGGCTGGCATTGATCGCCGGGCTGGCCGGGGCGGCGGGTGTTTATGCCGGCGGGCATCTCAGTGATAGCCTCGGGAAGCGAGATGACCGTTGGCCGTACTGGGTGCCCGGGATAAGCACACTACTGGCTGGTGTGCTGCTCTTGCCGATGATGCTAAGCGGCAATCAAAACGTGATGTGGAGCATCTACGTCCTGGTAGCGCTTTGCCAGGCGATGTTCCTGGGGCCGACCATAGCGATGGCGCATGCACTTGTTGGGCCACGCTATAGAGCATTGTCATCATCCGTGTTGTTCTTTGTTCTGAATATAATCGGCCTTGGACTAGGACCATTAACGGTCGGCGCAATCAGCGATGCGCTGGCGCCATCGATGGGCGTTGAATCGATTCGCTGGGCGATCATGAGTACGGCGGTGGCCGCCGTTGTTGGTGCCGCTTTCTACTTCAACGCGGCCCGATACGTTCGAGATGATCTGCGAATGAGCGAGACTTCGACGAGCAATACGTAGCTAAATCACCGTTGGCGGTCGGGCCCGCCCTTTGCGTCAAGCGCAGAGCGCGAGCTACTATGGGGACTCGCAAAACAAGGCCATTTGGCGTGTTAAACAAGATTTCCGTTACGTTCGAGGGCGACCACATCCTGGTGCGGTCCGACGGTGAGAAGAATTACGAAGTCGTTGAGCAAATTTGGTCAAAGGTTTCGCGCCTCTGCGAGAAGCATCGTTGCTTCAACGTACTGGGAATCGGCGATACGACCAGACCGATGGAGGTGGTCGAAGGATACGAGTACCCGGGGGTGTTTCATGAATACGGCATCGACCAACGCTATAGGGTTGCCTGGGTTGAGCTGAATCCGGATGCTGTCGACGTCGTCGAGCTTACCGTCAATATATTGGCGAATCGAGACCTCCCGGGCCGGCTCTTTCCGACGGTCGACGAGGCCAGAAACTGGCTACTCGGAAGTGACAGTAGGTAGTGAACGGGCGATTCTATCCTTACGGGGTAGTCCAATGAGCGAAACTCGCCGAACGCACTGGCAGCGCGTTTATACCGACAAGGCACCGACCGACGTATCCTGGTACCAGCCGGTCCCGGAAAAACCCCTGCATTTGATTCGCGAAACCAGCATCGCAAGAGCTGAGCCAATTTTGGATGTAGGCGGCGGCGCCTCGACGCTCGTCGATCATCTGCATGCGGATGGTTACACCGACATCACGGTAATGGACATATCTGGCAAAGCGCTGGAGCGATCACGCGCTCGGCTCGGCGAGACCGCAGATGTGATGAACTGGATTGAGTCGGATGTAACGGCGTTTGAGCCGCGGCGTCGTTACGCGCTCTGGCACGACAGGGCCGCATTCCATTTTCTGACCGATGCAACCGATCGCGATAAGTATATTGACATCGTCGAGCGAGCACTCAAGCCGGGAGGATACTTGGTACTGGCGACGTTTGGGCCGGAGGGTCCGGAACGTTGCAGCGGGCTCGAAATTCGACGCTACGGAATCGAGCAGTTGCAGGAGCTGTTCGGCGGCGGGTTCAAGCTAGGCGACTACGAACTTGAGCAACACGTCACGCCGATGGGGTCGACCCAGCAATTCCTGTATTCGTGGTGGCGGGCAAGAATCTGAGCGCCGGAGGCAGACAGGAGAAAAGATGGACGTGAATATCCGGGCGGTCATCGTGGTCGCAGCGCCGAGTTCCTTGTTTGCCAACGGCCCATACAATCCGTTGCCTATCGATGGCGAGTATCACACTGTTCCGTTCATGCTTTCTGGCCTGAGTCGCGGTGCGTGGCGTTGAACAAGCGTCACCAAGGCTGGTACCTGGAGACCGAACGGCTATTGCTGCGGCGCGTCACCCTGGGTGACGCAGGTTTCATGCTGTCGATCTGGAACGATCCTGCATTCATGCGCAACGTGGCTGACCGCGGGATCCGCACGATTCAGCAAGCTGAGGCCGCGCTCATGGAGGGCGCTTTCAAGCTATACGAGCAGCACGGATACGGGCCGTACTGCATGTCGCAAAAAGTTGATGGGACGCTGGTTGGAATCTGCGGCCTGTTCCGGCGCGAAAACCTGGATGATCCGGATATCGGTTTCGCTGTTTTGCCCGAGTATTGCGGCCTTGGACTGGCCGGCGAAGCCGCGGCGGCGGTCGTTGCCCATGCGCGTGACGATCTGGGTATCGAATACCTGACCGCGATCGTTTCGCCCGAGAACACGGCGTCGATTAACCTGATCGAGAAACTTGGCCTGAAATTCGACAGAGGTATTACAATGCCCGGCGAGCAGGAAAATATCAGCCTGTACGGCATGAAGCTGAAATAAGTCGGGTAGGAGTAGTATGGAGTTTTTCAAGAGCGACGGAGCTCGAACCGGGCTTTTTTTCGGTGCGACCTCCGGCGTTATCACAACCATCGGTCTTATCGTCGGTCTTAACTCTGGCACCAAATCCATAACGGCGGTCCTTGGTGGAATCCTGGTTATCGCCGTTGCTGACGCGATGTCGGATGCGCTCGGCATTCACCTGGCCGAGGAGTCTGATCCGAATACGACGCATGATCACGTCTGGTCGGCAACGATCATGACGTTCCTGACAAAGTTCGTATTCTCAATCAGTTTTGCCGTGCCGCTGCTGTTACTGCCGCTCACCACGGCAGTGGTGGTTTCCGTGGTGTGGGGTATGCTGGTTATCGTCGTACTGAGCTATTTCCTGGCACGCACGCAAGACGAGTCGCCTTTCGCTATCATCGCAGAACATGTCGGTATTGCGATGCTGGTCGTTGTTTTCTCCCACTACATAGGAGTGTGGGTGGCGAGGACTTTCGGATAGGTAGTTATTGTCATGATTGATGCATTGCAAATCGCGTCGAATTTCGTCGTACTAAGCGAGGAGTTTGAATACAAAACGGTCAGGGTTTTCGATACAGATGATGTTCGTGGCGCCTGGCGAGGGGAACCAAAATCGTGAGCAGCCCGTTCGGCAAGACGACTAGTCGATGAGTAATCCGGACGATATTACCGATTGGAAAAAGCTGCTTGAGTTCGCGGATGTCGATCTCACACGCTCGTACGTGCTTTCATGGCACATGGAGTCCGATACCCTTTTCATCGATATTGATGTTTACTTGACGCCCGAGCATCCGTTTTACGAGAAGCCGCGGCCGGCCGAGAAAGTCTGTATTCGCCCTGCTTACATCGAGTTCCCCTGCTGTGAGGAACTGGGTCCGGACGCTGGAGCTGAAGCGGAACTTGTTGAAACTGCAGGTAATCTTGGTCACGGTGCGCTCACCGGGTTTCGCCGTTTGTCCGACGCCCGATACGAAATCGCAGGCGAATTTGGTACGGTGTTCGTTCATGCCGAGCGACCAATGCTGAAGTTCAAAGGGTTATAGCCGAGGAGGCAACGTATGCGTGCCGAGAATCGAATCGACTACGTCGAAATTCCTGTCACCGATCTGCAGAAAACACGTGAGTTTTTTTCTTCGTTGTTCGGTTGGTCATTCCAGGAGTGGGGTGACGAATATATGAGTTTCAATGATGGCCATCTCGACGGGGGTTTTCGCCTTTCTCCCGAGCCGGCCCCGTCCACCGGCGTGCTACTTGTATTCTTCAGCGAAGACCTCGAGCGTGACGTCGAGCGAGTCAAAGATCTCGGTGCAACAATAAGCCAGGGCATCTTCTCCTTTCCAGGGGGTCGTCGATTTCATTTCATGGATCCTGTTGGCACCGAATATGCCATGTGGGCAGAAAATTCTAATAACAGCAGCGGAGAATAAACCGTGGCCGAAATGATTGATCATCCTTGCGTTCAGCACAAGTTGGCCATCATCCGAGATATTGATACGGGACATAAGCGCTTTCGCGAACTGGCAACCGAAATAACCAAGTTCATCTGCTACGAGGCGTTAAAGAACATCAAAACGAAAGAGGTAACGGTAGAAACTCCCGTTGCAAATGCGGTATGTCGGAAGATCGATACCGATATCGTCGTGATTCCGATTCTGCGAGCGGGCGTAGGGATGCTTGAGGGAATTCTGGAGCTCGTGCCGACCGCCAGGGTTGGTTTCGTGGGCGTGTATCGCGACGAAGAGACGAAGTTACCGGTGACGTACTACGAGCGTTTTCCGCCCCAGATCCAGGGAGGCACGTGCATCATAATCGATCCGATGCTGGCGACCGGCGGATCAACGGTCGCGGCGATCGACCTGTTAAAGGAAAAGGGTGCGGACAACATAATTGTGATCTGCATCGTAACCTGTCCCGAAGGCATCGGGCTGGTTGAAGAAGCTCACCCGGATGTAATGATCTATGCGGCAGCCATCGACGACGAGTTGAATGAGAAGAAATACATCGTACCGGGACTGGGCGACGCAGGAGACCGATTGTTTGGCACGTCGCATTAGAGGCGAGGACGTGGCTGAGAACAAGACGAAACCCACCTAGTGACAGCGTCGCCGTGTTTATTAGTAGTATTCAGGACGAACAGAAGCGCCGCGATGCCAGGAAAGTGGCCGCCATGATGCGCAAAGCGACGGGTTCACGCGCTAAGATGTGGGGATCGAATATTGTGGGCTTTGGTCAGTATCATTACAAATACGATAGTGGTCGTGAGGGAGACTTCATGATCACGGGTTTTTCGCCACGCAAGCAAGCCCTGACGCTGTACATTATTCCGGGCTTTGGACACTTCGAGTCATTCATGGGTAAGCTGGGCAAGTACAAGACCGGCAGGTCATGCCTGTATATCAAGCGCCTTGCCGACATTGATGAGAAAGTCCTGAGGCGACTCATAGAAGGTTCGGTCAAACACATGCGCAAGAATTACGAGACAAAGTGAGACGGTCGTGAGCAGCGAAATCCTGGGATCCAGGCTGAAAGGTTCGACGTTGATCGTGGAAACGCCCGACGGCGAGGAAATTTATGATTCGAAGTTCCTGGTCGCTGCGACGCTGATTCACGTTGCTCGCGGCGGCGGAAAGATCGAACCTGAAGAGTCGTCGCTGATCATTGACCTGATTGAGGAACACTTTCACCTCCAGGGCGCCGAGTCGCTCGAATTGATTACGCGGGCACTGGAAGAGACGGTGGACAATCCGGCGCTGTTGAATCTCCTTACGGACCTTGCCGCAACGATATCGGACCGTGAAAAGGAAGAGATCGCGCTAATGGGTCTCAAGGTCGTTGCCGCGGATGGGCGGCGCGACGTTGCCGGAGATGGAACAGTTCAGCGCAGCGATGAACGCCATGGGTATCTCCCCCGAAATCGTGCACCGGGCGTTCGACCGTTACTTCGAACAGACCATGCCCGGTTCCTAGCGCGCGGTTCCGTAAATTCATATGATTTCGGAGCCCGTAAAAGCCTTGAACAAACGCGCTGAAACACGACGAATATACGGGACAGCACACTTGTGACCGGCGCCATGAATTTCGAGCCAATCGTCGAGGATGGCTGGACGCTCGCGGCGCCCAATGATGCTGACATTGATGAGCTGATGCGCTGGTTCCCCGACGCCCGGTCGGTTGATCAATGGGGTGGCCCGAGATTTCGCTTTCCGTTTACGCCGGAATCATTCCGCGAGGACTGTCGTATTGGCGACATACGGACCTACTGCTTGCGAAATTCCGACGGCACGATGTGCGCATTCGGGCAGATTTACGATCGTCACGACCGGGGCCATTTTGCGCGCCTGATCACTCACCCGGAAATGCGTCGACACGGAATTGGCAAACGACTTGTTAACATGCTTACCCAAGCAGCTCGGCGGCACTCCGGTCATACCCGGTGCTCACTATTCGTATACACCGATAATGAACCCGCGTACCGCTGTTATCTGGCGGCGGGCTTCGTCGTCCAGGAGTACCCGGATGATGCGCCGATGAAAGACAAATGCTATTTCCTGACGCTAGGAGACGATTTGGTGGATGCGTAGGCAAATCAGCTACGCAGGTCGTAATCAAAGGGAGAAGAAAATGACGAGTGAATTAACCAGCCTGACCTGGGTCGTGACGCTCAATGCAGTCATGTGGATGCCCTACGTAGTCAACACGATTATGGTTCGCGGTTTGATGGACGCTGTCGGATACCCGGACGAGCCCAAAGCCCTTGTCAGGCTGGGCGACCAAAATGAAAGCAGCGCACTACAATGCGGTAGAGAACCTCGTGGTATTCGCAGCACTTGTGCTGATCGCAAACGCCGCCGGTGTAAGCAACGACATTACCGTGATGGCGTGCAACGTGTACTTTTGGGCACGTGTCGTGCACCTGCTTTCCTACACGATGGCAATCCCATGGGTCCGGACACTTGCCTTTGTTGTTGGTTGGGGATGCCAGGTCGCACTTATCCTGCAGTTGCTCTGAGCCTGAGGTCGTTGCGGTCGAATTTCAGCGCGACCGCAACGACTCTTTCATTGATTCAAGTTCACCCCAGCGGTCTACGTGCTGCTCGAGACGCGACTCGGTCTCGCTGAGTTCGCGAAGCGTTTGTTGTACGACCTCTTTGTCCTGAGCGTAAAAATCAGGAGCGGCGACGATTTTCTGCAAGTCGCTGATGTGTGCTTCGACACGCTGTATCTCCGCGGGCAACAAGTCGAGCTCCCGCTGGTCTTTATAACTCAGCTTGAACGAATTCCTGTTTTTTCGGCGTCCGGCTGCTTCTCGTCTTTTCTGTTCGGCGTCGATCGGACTATCCGTCACCGCGAGATTGTGACCCTGACGTAACCAGTCGCTGTAGCCGCCGACGTATTCCTGGACCTTACCGTCTTCCTCAAAGACGACGGTGCTCGTGACGACGTTATCGAGAAACTGTCGATCATGGCTGACGACGATCAAGGTACCGGTGTAGTCACAGAGTTTTTGTTCCAGTACTTCCAGCGTTTCAATGTCCAGATCGTTCGTCGGCTCATCGAGGATCAGGAGATTTGCCGGCCGTGTAAAGAGCTTCGCCAGGATCACTCGATTTCGCTCGCCGCCGGACAGTGATTTGATAGGGGTCATCGAGCGCTTGGGGCTGAACAGGAAGCCTTTGAGATAGCCAACGACGTGCCGATCTTTGCCATTGAGCGTGATGTAGGTGCGGCCCTCGCCAACGTTGTAGGCGACCGATTTTTCGAGGTCCAGCGATTGTCGGAGTTGGTCGAAATAGCCGATCTCGAGGTTCGTGCCCCTTTTGATTGTGCCGGTTATTGGTTCAAGCTCACCGAGCAGGAGCCGCAGCAAGGTCGTCTTGCCAACCCCGTTATTACCAATCAGACCGATGCGATCGCCGCGCATAATCTTGATCGAAAAATCCTGGATGACCGCTTCGTCGCCATAGCTGTAGCTGATGTTGCGCGCACGAATGACCTTGCGGCCGGATTGTTCCGCTTCCTCTATATGGATGCGTGCCGTGCCTTCTTTCGCGATGCGGGCTTCGCGTTCTCTGCGCATCTTCTCAAGCGTGCGTACGCGGCCTTCGTTTCGGGTACGGCGCGCTTTGATACCTTGTCGAACCCATACCTCTTCCTGATCGAGTTTCTTGTCGAATCGGGCGTCTGCAGTCGCCTCGTCTTCCAGCACTTTTTCCTTTCTGTTCAGGAAGTTATCGTAGTCTCCGGGCCAGCTCGTAAGTTTGCCTCGGTCAATCTCGACGATGCGCGTCGCAAGTCGCTGAAGGAACGCACGGTCGTGCGTTATGAACAGGACGGCTCCGGGATAGCCGTAAATACGGTCTTCCAGCCACTTGATGGTCGCGATGTCGAGGTGGTTGGTCGGTTCGTCGAGGAGCAGCAAATCCGGATTCTGAACGAGCGCTTTGGCCAGGGCGACACGCCGCCGCCAGCCACCGGACAACTCGTTCATCGACTTTTCAGCCGGAAGATTCAGCTCTGTTATCGTTGTTTCGACGCGCTGGTCCAGGTGCCAGCCATCATGTGCGTCAATTTTCGCATGCAAGGCTTCGAGTTCTCGCAGACCGTGCTTGTCAAGCTCGAATTTCGACCGGGTTTCGTAGTCAACGAGCAGCTGTTCGATCTGTGCCAGACCGGAACGGATAACGTCGGCAACCGGCATGTCCATCGCTTCCGGCAAATTCTGTTCGAGTTGGCTCACGATCAGGTCGGACTTCCTGATGATCTCACCACGATCGGCCTCGATGCTTCCCGTGATGAGCTTCAGTGTCGTGGATTTGCCAGCCCCATTTCGGCCAATCAGGCAGATGCGCTCGCCCGGTTCAATCGAGAGTTCGGCATCGCGCAGAATGACCTGATCGCCGAATTCGAGTCCGATGCCGTCGAAACGAAGAAGTGACATGAAGTGTCCTGATTGAGTTACGCTTTTGTCCCAGGGCGCATGATTCACGAGTTACGGCTCGAATTGCAAATAGCAACAGGGGACGGGTATGAGCGAGGAGCGCTTCATAGATCTTGAAAGCAGGCTGGCGCACCAGGACCAGCTTCTGAATGAACTCAATGATGTAGTGACCAGCCAGCAAGCAAAAATCATGCAGCTGGAAGAGCTCTGCAAGTCCCTGACTGCACGGATGCGCTCGATGGCAGACGCAGCACCGGCAGGTGACGCGGGTGACGAAAGACCGCCTCATTATTGACGGCAAACCCCAATTCCATCTCCGTCACGTTGAAGTATAGTGTTACCAACAGTGCTGTGGGAAGAACGCTATGTCATCGATACTCAGGTTGATTGTCGTATTTCTTTTACTAACCACTGTATCCACCGCCGCACAGGAATTCGTGCCGGACGATTTGCGAAACTGGCAACAATGGGTGCTCAAAGACAAGGAGTACCGCAACTGTCCGTTTTATTTTGATCGCAATGCAAATCAGCGCGGCGATTTCCTCTGCGCCTGGCCAGGGCGATTACAACTCGCTGTCACATCATCGGATGCGCGGTTCACGCAGCAGTGGAGCGTTTACGCAGACGAGCAATGGGTCGCACTGCCGGGCGGCACAGATTACTGGCCGGATCGGGTTACCGCCAATGACCGGGCTATCGAAGTCGTGGCACGCGACAGCGTTCCGAGCATTCGGCTGTCGCCCGGCACTTACCGTATCGCTGGCCGGTTCGACTGGGACGAGCGCCCTGGTGTCTTGCGCTTGCCACCGGCGAGTGGGCTCGTCACCCTGACAGTTGACGGCCGCCGCGTGGAACGTCCGGAAATGAATCGTAACGGTATCTTTCTGGGCGAGCGAAAACGCGATACACGGGTTGTTGATTCAGTGCGTACCGAGGTTCACCGGCTGGTTGTCGATGACGTGCCGACACGGCTGATAACCCAGCTTCAAGTTGACGTCTCGGGCAGCGTTCGCGAGGAGCTTTTTGGCCCAATGCTCCCCGACGGCTTCGTGCCGTTGAATCTTCAGAGTCAATTGCCTGCAAAGCTCGAGGCGGACGGCAATCTGCGACTGCAGGTCCGGCCCGGGCGCTGGACTATTTACCTGAACGCGCGTGGACCCGGCGTGCGGAATAGTATCGCGCGGCAGGATGCCGGCAAGAATATGCCGGCTGTGGAAATCTGGAGTTACCAGTCGAACGATCGGCTGCGGGTTACTGCGCCCAGAGGGCTTGCCACCCGTCGATCCGACACAGGTTCGGGTACCGACGAACTGGCAGGATTTTCCGGCATTTCGGGTCGATCCCGGGGCGAACTTCGAAATCACGGAACGCAGTCGTGGCGTTGTGCTGGCGACTAATGAACTGGCTCTTGAACGAACGATCTGGCTGGATTTCGATGGAGCCGGATTCGTCGTTGAAGGACGCTGTTACGGGGCAGATGCGGACCGGCTGGCGACTGGATATGTCGCCACCCTATGTGCTGTTGGCGGCATGGGAGGGCGACGAAAACCTGTTGGTCACGCGAGGCCAGGGGTCAGGGCAGACCGGAATTGAAGTCCGACAGACGAATGTGGCAGTTGATGCGCTGGGCCGCAGTGATGCGCGCAAATCGATGCCCGTCACGGGCTGGGAGGCGCGTTTTGGCGCGGTCAATGCCACGCTGAATCTGCCGCCCGGTAACAAGTTGCTCGCGGCGCCCGGCGTTGACGACGCGCGCGGAAGCTGGGCAAGCCAGTGGCAATTGCTGGATTTTTTCCTGGTGCTGATTATTACGATCGCCGTCTGGAGACTGCTGGGTCGTGGTGGTGGTGTGATTGCACTATTGGCACTGGTGCTCAGCTTCCATGAAATGTACGCGCCAGGCTGGCTCTGGCTCAATCTGCTGATCGCCATGGCGCTCATGCGCGTTGCGCCGGCTGGCCGACTTCGCCAAATGGTATCCGGGTACCAGATGCTGAGTGCGGCGGCATTACTTGTCGCACTGGTGCCGTTCGTCGCAAACCAGCTGCGCATCGCAATTTATCCGCAGCTCGAGCCGCAATACAATCAGTACCAGCTGTATGACCGCGCTGTGCCGGCATCAACACCGGCTGAGCGGCCGGGACGGACCCGGGAAGGAACGGCCGCTCAATTGCGGTCCGAGGCGATTATCGCGGAAAGCGACATGCTGGAAGAACTCGTCGTCAGCAGGTCCGAAGCAAGCCTATGACTTCGAACGTTACGCACCGAACGTGATCGTACAGGCCGGACCCGGGATTCCATCATGGCAATGGAATACCTACTCCTTGCGCTGGAATGGCCCCGTCGATTCCCAACAGGCGATGCGGCTCGTCGTGTTGCCACGTTCGCTCGTCACGGCTCTGCGCTTCGCGGAGGTCGCGTTGCTATTGCTCTTCGCTGCCGTGCTGGCCGCGGAGATTCTGAATAAGCGCTGGACCTTCCCCGGCGGAGTCAGGTTGGGACGCAAAGGCGTTGTGAGTATGTTCGCTGTCGGAGTGTTTGCCTCGTTGATGGCGGCAAGTCCGAGCGCCGAGGCACAGATGCCCGACGCGGATTTGTTGAAGCAACTGGAGCAGCGTCTGCTCGAGCCGCCCGACTGCGTTCCGCGTTGTGCCGAAATAGTTGCTGCGGACGTTACGATCGGCGAAAGCGCAATCAGCATGGATCTGACAATACATGCGATGGAGGACATAGCAATTCCGTTGCCGGGGTCCGAGACGGGTTGGCGCCCCGAGGTCGTGATGTTGGATGGCTCGGCAAACGCGCGTGTAATTCGCATGAGCAACAACATGCTTTGGCTGTACGTTTCCTCGGGACAACATCGGGTGACGGTGAGGGGGCCGGTGCCGCCCGTTGATAGTCTCGAAGTACCGTTCCTGACGCCACCGCGTGTGGTCACGGTGGCAAGCGACGGTTGGTTCGTTGCGGGCATCAAAGACAGACGGCTGTTGTCTGGTTCACTGCAGCTCACCCGCCTGCAAACCAGCGGGGATGGCAATGAATCGGTGCGCTGGGAGAGCAGCCGATTTCCGGCATTTGCGCGAATCGAACGAACGATAGAACTGGATCTCGACTGGCGAGTGAGAACGACCGTTTACCGAGTGGCACCGATGCAGGGCGCGTTGACGCTCGACATACCCTTGCTCGACGGCGAATCGATCGTAAGTGGGGACTTTGCTGTTAACGAGGGTCGTGTACTTGTGTCGATGGACCCGCAGCAAGGTGCGATCAGCTGGATGTCGAACCTGCCTCGAAAGTCACCGTTGACACTGCGGGCTGAACAAGGCGCGTCATGGAAAGAGGTGTGGCGATTCGCCGTCGGCAATATCTGGACGGCTGAATTCGACGGTATCCCAGAAAGCAATACAGGAGACGATGTCAGCGACGTTCGGGTCGCTGAATTCAGCCCGCGCGGTGGTGAGCAGCTAACGTTGCTCGCGACCCGACCGGAAGCGGCCGAGGGCTCTACGCTTGCGTTTGATTCCGTCAAGCTTTCGGTCAGCCACGGCAATCGCTCCAGCGACGCAAGCCTGGCACTGCGTTATCGCAGCACGAGCGGCGCGCAGCATGTGTTGCGTCTGCCTGACGGCGCCGAGGTTACGTCGATCGAGATAGATGGCCGCTCACAAACAATGCGGGCCGAGAATGGTGAGCTGACCTTGCCTATTTTGCCCGGCGAGCATGGCATCCTGGTTGAATGGCGTGAAGGCGGTGAAATGGGTTTTCGGACCACGACGCCCGCCGTCGACATCGGCGCACCGGCAAGCAATATCGAACTGTCACTGTCCAAGCCACGTGACCGCTGGTTGCTGGGAACAAGCGGACCTGAACTGGGTCCCGCCGTCTTGTATTGGTCGGAGCTCGCGGTGCTTGTCTTGTTCGCGCTCATTCTTGGCCGGATCGGACTCGCGCCACTCAAGAGCTGGCACTGGTTGTTGCTGGGCCTGGGGTTCAGCACGTTCAACTGGCCCGTACTCGGGGTAGTCGTGGTCTGGCTGCTGGCCTGTGGTGCGCGCGAAAAATGGCAGACTGACGTGAACTGGTGGCGTTTCAACCTGATTCAGACTGGCGTAGGCGGCCTGACTGTAATCGCGCTGCTGAGCGTCGTAACGGCATTGCCGCAGGGGTTGCTCGGCTCACCGGATATGCATGTCGCCGGATACAATTCCTACGGCGATCTCTTGAGTTGGTTCGCCGATGGCAGCGACTCCGCCCTTCCGATCGCGTCCGTGGTCTCGGTGCCACTGTGGATTTACAAGGCGTTGATACTGGCGTGGGCGCTTTGGCTCAGCTTCGCATTGTTACGCTGGTTGCCTTGGGTCTGGCAGTGTTTCAGCAGCCAGGGGTATTGGCGATCGAAGAAAGGTGAGCTGCTCCGGCCGGGCGGCGAGGAGTAATCACGATGTCACCGATGCGAATAGTGTGGATCGCCGTGTTCCTCGCTGTATTGATCTGGTCGGGGATAGCGCCGAAGGACTTCACCACCTGGTGCCTCGAAGTCTTTCCTGCGGTACTGGGGGCTGCTGTCCTTTGGGTTACGCGTGAACGCTTTCCACTGACCACCCTGGTCTATGCGCTGATCCTGGTCCATTGCGTCATCCTCATGGTGGGCGGACACTACACGTACGCGGAGGTTCCGTTGGGCGAGTGGCTGCGCGAGGTGATCGATGGTTCGAGGAATAACTACGACAAGCTGGGGCATTTCGTGCAAGGATTCATCCCGGCGATGATTACCCGCGAGCTCATGATTCGATTGAACGTATTTAACGCTGCGGCCTGGCGAAATTTCTTCATCGTCTGCTTTTGCCTTGCTTTCAGCGCGTTTTATGAACTTATCGAATGGTGGGTTGCATTGTTCTCTGAAGAGGCGGCTGACGCGTTCCTTGGAACTCAAGGGTACGTGTGGGACACGCAGTCCGATATGGGTTGGGCGATGTTTGGTGCCGTGTTGGCACTTGCGATTCTCGGCCGCTGGCACGACAAGCAGCTCCATGAGCACGGCTTTGTTCCGACAGACTTGATACATGATGCGACGGGTTTGGCTCACAGGGATTTTGATGCTGTCGTGCGGCGCTGCGCCGGCCGCAGACTGTGTTGTGCTGCTGCACGGGTTGGCTCGTTCGGCGATGTCCATGAATCCCATGCAACGGGCGCTAATCGATGAGGGATTCGAGACCGCGAATATCGACTATCCTTCGCGCGACTACACCGTCGAAGAGCTGGCGCAGATCGCCATACCCAAGGGTCTGGATGCCTGCCGTGCGAAAGAGGGCGTCGGTCGTATTCATTTCGTTGCGCATTCCCTTGGGGGCATATTGCTGCGGCAGTACCTGAGTGAGAAAGACATCGCCGGGTTGGGTCGCGTGGTCATGCTCGGACCGCCAAACCAGGGCAGCGCTGCGGTCGATGAACTTAGGGGATTCCCCGGTTTCGATTGGCTCAATGGTCCCGCAGGACTGCAGCTGGGCAAAGGGGAGGAGAGCTTGCCGCTCAAGCTGGGTCCGGCCGCGTTCGAGCTCGGAGTAATCGCCGGTAATCGCACCATTGATCCTATTACCTCCTCGGTTCTCGAAAATCCCGACGATGGGAGGGTATCGGTTGAAGATACCAAGCTCGATGGCATGACGGACTTTGTGGTAGTGGAGCATTCGCACGCATTCATGATGCGTATGCGACGCCCGATAGAGCTGACGATCCGGTTCTTGAACAGTGGTAGTTTCGACGAGTGAAAAAAATCGCGTACCTGACCATGGCGGACGTCGGCGACTTCGTGACCGACTATCACTTGAGTATCGAACCGATGGCAGCCCTGGGCTGGCAGGTCGAGACGGTCGCTTGGCGCTCGAAAGTCGATTGGAACGGGTTTGAGGCCGTCTATATTTGCACGCCCTGGGACTACCCGGAGTATCCGGCGCAGTTTCTCGAGGTGTTGGGCGCTATCGAAGCGTCGCGCGCGCTACTGATCAATGATCTTGCGCTGGTGCACTGGACGTTGCAGAAGACATACCTCAGGGATGTCGAGCAACGCGGCAGTGAGATCGTGCCGAGCACCTGGTACGATGGTTTTGCGTCGATTGATCCGGCCGAGTTCTTTGCCGAACACCAAACCAACAGGGTGGTGATCAAACCGACGGTGGGTGCGAACGCGAAAGACACGTTCGTGCTGACCGATCCCGTTGATGATGATCGCCTGCACATGTTACGCCGCGTGTACGCCGAACGTGCGTTCCTCGTTCAACCGTTTATCGAGACAATACAAACAGAAGGCGAGTACTCGCTGTTCTTCTTCAACGGCGTGTACAGTCACGCGATACTGAAAACGCCGAAACCGGGTGATTTTCGCGTACAGGAAGAGCATGGCGCGGACATCGAACCCGTCCAGCCAAGCGATGCCCTGCTGCAAACGGCGAGTTCGCTCTTCGGCCTGATCGAGCCGCAGCCAACCTATGGTCGCGGAGACTGGGTCCGAGACGTCAATGGGCGCTACCTGTTGATGGAACTCGAGCTGATCGAGCCGTCACTGTACCTACGCACTGACGGCGGTGCCGCGGAGCGTTTTGCGCTCGCGCTTGACCAGCGGTTTCAGGTATTCGCCGGTGAACGAGCCGCGGGTTGACGCGACTTTCTCTGGCGTGCCGGTTGCGATTATCCGACCGCCACCATCGCCGCCCTCCGGACCGAGATCGATGATCCAGTCAGCCGTCTTGATGACGTCCAGGTTGTGCTCGATGACAACGACCGTATTGCCATGGTCCCTCAAGCGGTGCAGAACGCCAAGCAGCTGCTCGATGTCGTGAAAGTGCAGGCCGGTCGTTGGCTCATCAAGTATGTACAGCGTGTTTCCAGTGTCTCGCTTGGATAGCTCCTTCGCGAGTTTCACGCGCTGAGCTTCACCACCGGACAAAGTCGTCGCGTTCTGGCCGAGGCGAATATAGGTCAGGCCGACATCCATCAACGTCTGCAGTTTTCTCGCAACCACGGGAACATTCCTGAAGAATTCCGCAGCGTCCTCGACGGTCATGTCGAGCACTTCGTGGATATTCTTGCCTTTGTAGCGAATCTCGAGCGTTTCGCGGTTGTATCGTTTGCCTCGGCAAACATCACAAGGGACGTATACGTCCGGGAGAAAGTGCATCTCTACTTTAATAACGCCGTCCCCCTGGCAGGCTTCGCAACGGCCGCCCTTGACGTTGAAGCTGAAGCGTCCCGGCATATAGCCGCGCGAGCGTGCCTCCTGGGTGCCGGCGAATAACTCGCGAATGGGCGTGAAAAGGCCGCTGTAGGTTGCGGGATTCGAGCGCGGCGTTCGGCCGATAGGGCTCTGGCTAATGTCGATCACGCGATCGATCTGCTCCAGGCCACGTATCTCCTCGTGCGGGGCCGGGTTGCGGCTGGCCCGGTTTATCTGCTCGGCAACGGCTTTATACAGCGTGTCATTGACGAGCGTCGATTTTCCGGAGCCCGAGACGCCGGTGATACAGGTCATGAGGCCGATGGGAATCGACGCGTTGACGTTTCGCAGGTTGTTCCCGGTCGCGCCCACAATCGTAATTTGCCTGTCGGGATCCTGGGGCGTGCGTTCTTTCGGTACCGCAATTGCGCGCTCGCCGGAAAGGTACTGCCCGGTCAGCGACCGAGGCTCGTCTTTTACCTGTTGCGGTGTTCCTTCGGCGACAACCTGGCCACCGTGCACACCGGCGCCCGGCCCAAGGTCCACGACATGGTCGGCCGAGAGTATGGCCTCCTCGTCGTGCTCGACAACGATCACCGTATTGCCAATATCACGAAGGTGCGTGAGCGTGCCAAGCAGGCGTTTGTTGTCGCGCTGGTGCAGTCCAATGGACGGCTCGTCGAGAATATACATGACGCCGACCAGGCCGGAGCCAATCTGGCTTGCCAGGCGAATACGTTGTGCTTCGCCGCCCGACAATGTTTCGGCGCTACGATCGAGCGACAGGTAATCGAGTCCAACGTCCGACAGAAAGCCGACGCGCTCACTGATTTCTTTTACGATCTTGTCTGCAACGGCCGCACGCCAACCGTCCAGTTTCATGGTGTCGAAGAACTCGCGTGCGTGCCCGATGGACAAGCTCGTGATTTCCGGCAGCGATCGCTCGGCGACAAAAACGTGCCGCGCTGCACGGTTCAGCCTTGTGCCATTGCAGTCCGGGCAATCGTGGCTATTCAGAAATTTCGACAGCTCCTCACGAACAGCGCTGGACTCGGTTTCGCGATAGCGTCGCTCGAGATTCGGCAGTACGCCTTCGAAGCGATGCAGCTTCTTGATCTGCATTCCGCGCGAGTTAGCGTAGAAAAACTCGATCTTGTCCTTGCCGCTGCCATAAAGGACGACTTTTTGCAGCTTCTTTGACAGCTCGTCAAACGGTGTTTCGATGTCAAAATCGTAATGAGACGCCAGGCTCTTGATCATCTGATAATAGTAGGTGGTCTTTCGGTCCCAACCGCGGATCGCGCCACCGGCCAGGGACAAGCCTGGATTGACAACCACACGATCTGCGTCGAAAAACTGCTTGACGCCCAGTCCGTCACAGCCTGGACAGGCGCCGCTCGGGTTGTTGAACGAAAACAGGCGGGGTTCGAGTTCTGTCAGGCTGTAGCCACAGATATTGCAGGCGAAGCGATCTGAGAAAATGATCTCTTCTTTGCCCGTATCATCCATCCAGGCGACTCGCGCGACCCCGTCGGCGAGACGCAGCGCAGTCTCGAATGATTCGGTGAGCCGCAGGCGAATGTCCTCCTTGACCTTGAAGCGATCGACGATTGCGTCAATTTTGTGCTTCTTGCGAAGGTCGAGGTCCGGCGGCTGGTCCAGCTCATAGATCTCGCCGTCGATGCGCGCGCGGATAAAGCCCTGTGCCTGCAGATCCGCCATCAGCTGTACGTGTTCACCCTTGCGATCCGCAACCACGGGCGCGAGCAGCATGAGCCGGGCGCCCTCGGGTAGTTCCAGTACGTGATCCACCATCTGGCTGACGGTCTGCGCCTCAAGCGTGATGTCATGATCCGGGCAGCGCGGTGTGCCGGCGCGTGCGAACAGGAGCCGCAAGTAGTCGTAAATCTCGGTCACCGTTCCGACCGTCGAGCGCGGATTGTGCGAAGTCGATTTTTGTTCGATCGAGATTGCCGGTGAAAGTCCATCGATATGATCGACATCGGGCTTCTCCATCATCGACAGGAACTGGCGCGCGTACGCGGACAGCGACTCGACGTAGCGCCGCTGGCCCTCGGCATAGACCGTGTCGAATGCCAGCGAGGATTTACCGGAGCCGGACAGCCCGGTAATAACAATGAGCTTCTCGCGCGGCAGGCGGAGGTCGATGTTGCGCAGGTTATGGGTCCTGGCTCCACGGATGTCGATGAATTTCATAACAGGAATTCAGTGATTGGCGAACAACCTGCTAATATACGCCGCCGCGCATCCACGGCGCAAAGGAAGTCTACGATTGAGTTCAGAAAGCCCTGCCACCATTGTCGCGATGCACGCGTCGGAGCGCCGCTCCGTTGGGGTGGTTGCGCTTATCTCTGTTATCCGGATGTTCGGGTTGTTCGCGCTGCTACCGGTGTTGTCACTGTATGCGGCGGAACTTGAAAACGCGACACCGCTCCTGATCGGGCTGGCTGTTGGCGCTTACGGACTCACGCAGGCCGGATTTCAGATACCGCTGGGCGCGCTTTCAGATCGCATCGGGCGCATCCCGGTCATTCTTTTCGGCCTCGCAATATTCGCGGCAGGAAGCGTGCTCGCCGGGATCAGTGATTCAATCTATGGCGTTATCGCCGGTCGCCTGTTGCAAGGGGCAGGGGCCATATCGGCGACGCTGACCGCTCTTATATCCGATGCGACGCGCGAAGAGGTTCGAACCCGATCAATGGCTATATTCGGCATTGGTATTGGCCTGTCTTTCATGCTGGCAATGGTTGCGGGTCCTTTGATTGCCGCACATTTTGGCGTCAAATCATTGTTCTGGATTGCGGCGGCACTGGCCATCGTCGCAGGGCTGCTGCTCAGCTTGCTGCCCGATATCCCGCGCCCGGTGCAACGCGAAAGCTGGAGCCTGGTGCCGGCGTTTCGTGCCGATCTTCTACGCCTGGATTTTTACGTGTTTCTTCTGCACACGATCATGACCGCGACGTTCGTCGCCTTGCCGTTCCTGCTTAGCGAGCGTCTCGCATTGGCGTTGACTGATCACTGGAAGATGTACGTCGGTGCGCTGCTGCTTGTCCCTGGTGATTACAGTGCCCTTGATTATCAAGGACGAGCGTAGGGGACGCAGCCAGCTGATTGGCATTGCCGTGATCCTGATACTCGGAGCGCAACTGGCGCTGACTTTTGCCGGTTTTTCAATAGTGCCGGTATTCCTGTCCCTGGTCGCGTACTTCGGTGGCTTCAATTTTCTTGAGGCCGGCCTGCCGGCAAGACTGTCGTTGCTTGCCGATGACGAGGTTCGTGGCGCCTCGCTCGGCGTATTCTCCAGTGCCCAGTTCCTGGGGGCTTTCTCCGGGGGTCTGATCGGTGGCCGCTTCCTGCACCAGGGCCGGCCTGCCGACGTGTTCTTCGTCTGTGCGCTCTTGGCCGGCATCTGGCTGGCGATGCAGGGCTTCGGGCGGCTGCGGCGATAATCCGGACAAAACCGGTATAGCATGCAGAAATCAGGGTAGCTTTTAGCCCGTCAGGCTCTACAATAGTCTCCCCTCGCCGCCTCGGCGGCGGCTCAGACCACAGAACAACACACAAATGGGGGACCGATATGGCCCGCGGAGTAAACAAAGTCATCATCGTTGGTAACCTCGGGCAGGATCCCGAGACGCGCTACATGCCGAGCGGCTCGGCCGTTACCAATTTTACGGTCGCGACCAACGAGTCGTGGAAAGACAAGCAGACTGGTGAGCAGAAGGACCGCACCGAGTGGCATCGCGTAGCGATGTTCAATCGTCTTGCCGAAATAGCCGCTGAGTACCTGCGTAAGGGCTCGCAAGTTTACATCGAGGGCAAGCTGCGAACGCGAAAGTGGCAAGGCCAGGACGGTAATGACCGTTACACAACCGAGATCATCGCCGATGAAATGCAGATGCTGGGCGGCCGTGGTGACGGTGGTGGTGGCAACTTTGGTGGTAGCAAAGGCGGCAGCAAAGGCGCAGGCAGCCAGGGCGGCGGCAGCGCACCTCCCCAGCCTGGGCCCGATGATTTTGACGACGATATTCCGTTCTAGACGAGGCATTCATCAGCACATTCTCGTGAAGCCGCGTGGCATGGTATTTGGCTGCGCGGCTTTCTCAATTTGGCGGTAAGGATTTGCAGAATAGGTGCGTTCTCGCCGCCCTGGCGGCCTGACAGCTGCGAGTAGCGCACAGGGGCGCCTTTCTAAAGTGTAATATCGGATCTATGAGCAAGAAGCTATTTATCAAAACGATGGGTTGCCAGATGAACGAGTACGACTCGGACAAGATGGCGGACGTTTTGCGTGATTCGCATGGGTTCGAGCTGACCGATAATCCGAATGAGGCCGACCTGTTGCTCGCAAACACCTGCTCTATCCGGGAGAAGGCACAGGAGAAAGTATTCTCAGAACTCGGCCGCTGGCGCGCACTTAAGGAGAAAAATCCGAATATCCAAATCGGTGTCGGCGGGTGCGTTGCCAGCCAGGAAGGCGAGGGCATTACGAAGCGTGCGCCGTATGTTGATGTTGTGTTCGGACCGCAAACCCTGCACCGCTTGCCGCAGATGATTGACGGCGCGGCGAGCACCGGCAAATCGGTAATTGATATCTCCTTTCCCGAAATCGAGAAATTCGATCGTTTGCCCGAGCCGCGTGCTGACGGGCCTACCGCGTTCGTATCGGTCATGGAGGGCTGCAGCAAGTACTGCAGTTTCTGTGTCGTACCCTACACGCGGGGTGAAGAGATCAGCCGACCGTTTGACGACGTCATTGCCGAGGTGGCGACCCTCGCCGACCAGGATGTTCGCGAAGTAAATTTACTCGGCCAGAACGTGAACGCGTACCGCGGCCCGATGCATGATGGCGCAATTGCGGATCTCGCCACGCTAATCTATTACGTTGCGGCGGTCGATGGCATTGAACGCATACGCTTCACGACTTCACATCCAGTCGAATTTACGGACAGTCTCGTTCAGGCATACGCCGAAGTGCCAAAGCTCGCGAGTTACCTGCACCTGCCGGTGCAGCACGGCTCTGATCGGGTGCTGGCTGCGATGAAGCGAGGACACACGGTCCTCGAATACAAACAGAAAATACGAAGGCTTCGAGAGGCTCGCCCTGATATCTCATTGTCGTCGGACTTTATTATTGGTTTTCCCGGTGAAACTGAGAAAGACTTCGACGCCCTGATGAGCCTGATTGCCGATATCGGCTTTGACCAGTCGTTCAGCTTCATCTACAGCGCCCGTCCCGGTACGCCGGCAGCAAGCCTCGCCGATGACACGCCGATGACCGTAAAGAAGCAGCGGCTACAGCTTTTGCAGGCGCGAATTAACCAGCAAGCCATGGAAATCAGCCGGCGCATGGTGGGGACTACGCAGCGGATATTGGTTGAGAAGACCTCCAGGAAGAGCGCGAGCCAGGTTGCGGGTCGAACCGAAAACAATCGCTGGGTCAATTTCGATGCTGATCCATCCTGCATTGGTGAGTTTGTCGACGTTGTGATTACCGAGGCGCTGCCAAACTCCTTGCGTGCGCGGCTGGTACTTCCCAAGGCGCGCGCTTCAGGGTAACCTGACAGCCAATGGTCTATTGCCCTGATAGATATCTCGCCATGCATGCGGCCCGCTACGGCCGTCTTCCTGTCGGCCAGACAGGCAGCTTCCTGCCCAGAGGTTTTAAATACAGATTTTGAATGCTGTCCGGATTTTTCGGGACATTGTCCTCGAGCCCGCTGATAACAACCGCCTGGCGAACCTGTGTGGCCAGTTCGATGAACACTTGCGGCAAATCGAACGCCGCCTCGATGTCGAAATTGCCAGCCGTGGAAATCGCTTCCGGGTTACCGGCCGCCCCGGAGCGGCCGAGGTCGGGGGCGACGTATTGCTGTCGTTGTTCGAAATGACCGACAGTGAGCGACTGGACGCGGAGCGTGTACATATGCTGTTGCAGGAGTCATTTATGAATGACGCGGACGCGAAAACGTCAGAAACCGAGGTAGCGGACGACGAAGTCTTTACTATTCAGACGCGGCATAAATTGATCCGGCCACGCGGTGCAAACCAGACCGCATATATGACGAACATCCAGCAAAACGATCTCGCTTTCGGCATTGGCCCCGCCGGAACCGGCAAGACGTATCTTGCGGTTGCAAGCGCCGTTGATTCGCTCGAAAACGAACAGGTTCGGAGAATCGTACTCGTTCGGCCCGCTGTCGAGGCGGGCGAGCGACTCGGCTTCTTGCCGGGTGATCTATCACAAAAGGTCGATCCCTACCTGCGGCCGATGTACGACGCGCTTTACGACATGATCGGCGCCGAGCGGGTGACACGACTGATTGAGCGGAATGTTATCGAGATCGCTCCACTCGCATTCATGCGCGGACGATCTCTCAATGAGTCTTTCGTCATCCTGGACGAGGCACAAAATACCAGTGTCGAGCAGATGAAGATGTTTCTAACGCGCATCGGTTTCGGTTCGCGTGCCGTCGTCACGGGCGACATCACGCAGATCGATTTGCCTACTGGCAAGGAGTCGGGTCTCAACAATGCGATCGACGTTCTCCAGAACATCAAGGGAGTGGCGTTCACCTACTTCACGCCCAAGGATGTGGTTCGACACCAGCTGGTGCAACGCATCGTCAAGGCTTACGAAGAAAGTGAAAAGCGAGTCGGCTCGACCAGGTGACGACTTACTCCTCGCTCGTCGTTGACGTTCAGGTCGCGTGCAAGATTCCTGACATCCCTTCGGCGAAAAAAATCGAATACTGGGTGACGACTGCGGTCGAAGGATCCGGAAGACGCATGACAGACGGCACTGAATTATCGGTGAAGCTGGTCGACATAAATGAAATGCGGTCGCTAAACCATGAGTACCGGAACAAGGACGAGGTGACAAACGTGCTGTCTTTTCCGGCCGGAGAAATCGCGGGGCTGCCGGTCGAGGCTGGGCAGGCGCTTGGCGATATCGTCGTCTGTGCCCCGATTGTCAGTGACGAGGCCGCCCGACAAGGCAAGGCTGTAGGCGACCACTGGGCGCATTTGTTGGTACATGGGACGCTGCATTTGCTGGGCTACGATCACGAAAGTGATGCGGAGGCCGTTGAAATGGAGGGCCTCGAGGCCCGGATATTGACGTCGAACGGCGTTCCCGACCCGTACGCAATGTCCTGATAAAGACCTGATAGACTTAGAGATTATGAACGAAAAACCGCCAAGTACGAGCGGCCCAGGGACACCCGGACTCGTCGCGCGCATCAAGCGCGCATTCAAGGGTGAACCCTGGAGCCGCGATGAAATACAGACCTTCATACGGACCGAAATCGATCTGGACGCGGAAGAGAAGAGCATGCTCTCCGGTGTCCTCGATGTATCCGAAACCCAGGTTCGCGAAGTTATGGTGCCTCGCTCGCAGATGGTCGTTATCGACATTGAGCAGGACTTTGACGAAATACTGTCGCTGATCGTTGAGTCCGGTCATTCGCGGTTCCCGGTTATCGGTGAAGATCGCGACGAGGTGCTGGGCGTCTTGCTGGCAAAAGACCTGCTGCGTTACTTCGGCACCGATGCCGCAAAAGAAGTCACCATACGAAAACTATTGCGACCCGCATCGGTCATCCCTGAGTCGAAACGCCTGAATGCGTTGCTCAAAGAATTTCGCGCCAGTCACAACCATATGGCGATTGTCGTCGATGAATACGGTGGTGTGGCCGGCTTGCTCACAATCGAGGATGTTCTTGAGGAAATCGTCGGAGAGATCGATGACGAGCATGATCAGGAGGAAGCAGAGTTCATTCGTCCGGACGGGGATCGAAACGGCAGGCCGAGTTATGCGGTACGCGCCCTTACGCGAGTCGAAGACTTCAACGAGTATTTTGAATGCGAACTTGAGGATGTGGAGTACGACACGATCGGCGGTCTCGTCATGCATGTGCTCGGACGACTGCCGCGGCGTGGCGAGAAGGTCTACTTCGGCGGATTCGAATTTGCCGTTATCAAAGCCGACAAGCGGCGCGTTGACGCGCTGCAGGTTCAGCGGCACAGCGACTAAGATCCGTGGCAAAGGACATGCATCCCGTCTTGCTGCTGCCGGCTGACCAGCCGCGCCTCAGCCGCCTGATCGCGTTTGTTCTGGGTTGTGCGATGTCGCTCGGTTTCGCACCGTTTGGCTGGTCGCTGCTCTTGCCACTGCTCGTGTTGCCGCTGTTATACGTATGTATGACCGTATCGCCGCGCGATGCAGGCGGACACGCGTTTTGGTTCGGTCTCGGGATGTTTCTCACGGGTACATACTGGATCTACATCTCGGTGCACGTGTTTGGCAATGCCGCACCATGGATCGCCCTGGTGCTCATGGTCGGATTGGCCGTGATTATGGCGTCGTTCCTGTGGATTGCAGGTTGGCTGATCAGCCATCTTTCGCAGGGAGAATCCTGGCAGATGTTGTTCGTTGCGCCGGCTGCCTGGGTACTGACTGAATGGCTGCGCGGTTGGGTCTTCACCGGATTTCCCTGGCTCGCGCTGGGCTATGGGCAAATAGACGGCCTGTTCGCGGGCTGGGCGCCGGTGCTCGGGGTCTACGGCGTGTCGTTCATGCTGCTCGTCAGCACAACCGCGGTAATCGTCGTATTTATGTCTACGGGCGCGCAACGCATCGTCGCGCTGTCTGCCATTGTCTTGCCATGGCTGATCGGGGGTATCCTTTTTCTTCCCGACTGGACCGAGCCAGCGGGCAAGCCGATTCGAGCGAGCATCGTCCAGGCGGGCGTTTCCCAGGACAAGAAGTGGGATCGCGATCAGCTGCAACCGATCATGGAGTTCTATCGTCGCTCGACGCTGAGCGTCCCGGATAGCGAAATCGTTGTCTGGCCGGAGGTGGCGATTCCTGCGTTGAACGACCAGGTGACGGCTTACATCAAGCTGGTGAGCAGCGATTTGCTTGGCAGCGATCGAAGCGTCGTATTTGGCATTCTTGAGCGTAGTTTCGAGCGGAACCCCGAGGGCAGTATCTATAACAGTGTCTTTGTTCTTGGCGGTGACGAGCAGCAGTCTTATCGGAAACGCCACCTGGTTCCGTTCGGCGAATATTTTCCGGTTCCACCCAGTATCCGCGAGTGGATGAAGATGCAAAATCTACCGCACTCGGACTTGTCGGCTGGAGAAGCCGTTCAACCGCTCCTCGTAGCGGCAAATGGCGCCAAGCTTGCCGTCGCGATTTGCTACGAGGATGCCTATGGCGCCGAGCAGCTTTACGCATTTCCGGAAGCCAATCTTCTGATCAACGTGAGCAACGATGCCTGGTTCGGCGATTCGATTGCGCCGCACCAGCACCTGGAGATCGCCCGCATGCGGGCGCTCGAGGTCGGGCGCAATGCGATCCGCTCGACGAACACGGGCATCAGTGCTTTTATCGGCGCCGATGGTGCACTGCTTGCGGTCGGTAAGCAGTTCGAGCAGGAACTTATGACCGCCGACATTGAACCGCGGCGTGGTATGACGCCCTACGCGAGTTTCGGCAATATCCCCATCATCGGCCTCTGCCTTGCGATTATCGGCGTGTTCTGGGTGCGAAACAGCAGCAATCTTTGAGGGGCCTGACACAGGACCCATAGAGGCTGCAGGCTGCGCATTGCAGCCTGTTCATGTACGCTTCGGGTTTTTCCCGGCCACACAATTAAAGCGACACCGATGAGCACCCCTTACCAGCCCGACATCGTCGAAAAGGCCGCACAGGCCCACTGGGACGACGCCCGCAGTTTCGAGGTCGGTGAAGATCCGAACAGCGAAAAGTTCTACTGCCTGACGATGTTTCCCTACCCCAGTGGCAAACTGCACATGGGGCACGTCCGGGTCTTCACGATCAGCGATGTTTTCGCCCGTTATCATCGTATGCAGGGCAAACACGTTTTGCAGCCCATGGGATGGGACGCGTTCGGCATGCCTGCCGAAAACGCGGCGATACAGCGCGGCGTGCCGCCGGCGCAGTGGACCTACAAAAACATCGACGACATGCGCGGTCAGCTGAAGCGCCTTGGCTATGCCTACGACTGGACGCGCGAAGTCACCACTTGCCGGCCGGAGTATTATCACTGGGAGCAGTGGCTGTTTACCCGAATGTTCAAGAAGGGTCTTGTCTACCGTAAGAACTCAGTCGTTAACTGGGATCCTGTCGACCAGACGGTGCTCGCCAACGAGCAGGTTATCGATGGTCGTGGCTGGCGCTCCGACGCGCTGGTGGAACGGCGTGAAATCCCGCAGTGGTTCATGAAAATCACCGCCTATGCCGACGAGCTGCTCGAGCAGCTCGATCACATGCCCGGCTGGCCGGAATCGGTCAAGACCATGCAACGCAACTGGATCGGTCGTTCAGAAGGCGTGGAGCTGGCGTTCGATGTGGCCGGCGGAAACGATCCGCTGACCGTCTATACCACCCGGCCGGATACGCTGATGGGCGTTACCTACATGGCAGTCGCCGCTGAGCATCCGCTCGCGACCAGGGCTGCGGCGGACAATCCGGATATCGCGGCGTTCATCAAGGAATGTACGAAAAGCGACGCCGCCGAGGCAACGATCGAGACGATGGAAAAGAAAGGTATACCGCTCGGCATCTCTGCGATTCATCCACTCACGGGCGAAGACGTGCCGCTATGGGTCGCAAACTTCGTGCTCATGAGTTACGGCACCGGCGCCGTAATGGCCGTGCCGGGCCACGATGAGCGCGACTGGGAGTTTGCAAAGAAACACGGCATCCCGATCAAGCAGGTGATCGCGCCTGTGGATGGTACTGAGATTGATATCGAAAAGACCGTATTCACGGACAAAGGCGTATTGGTCAACTCCGGCGAATACGACGGCCTATCGTTCGAGGAAGCATTCAATGCGATTGCGGATCACTTCGAGCAGACGGGTCGCGGCGGTCGAACCGTGAATTATCGATTGCGCGACTGGGGCGTGTCGCGACAACGCTATTGGGGTGCACCGATTCCCATTATCTATTGCGACGACTGCGACGCTGTGCCGGTTCCTGAGGACCAGTTGCCCGTCGTGCTGCCCGAGAACGTCGAGTTTACGGGCGTCGGTTCGCCGCTGCGTGAGATGCCGGAGTTTTACGAGGTGGCATGCCCGCAGTGCGGCAAGCCTGCGCGTCGCGAAACGGATACCTTTGACACTTTTGTCGAATCTTCCTGGTATTTCGCGCGGTACGCTTGTCCGGACAACCAAAGCGCGATGCTCGATGAGCGCGCACAGCTACTGGACACCGGTCGATCAATACACCGGCGGCATCGAGCACGCCATTCTTCACCTGCTGTATTCACGCTTCTTCCAGCGTGTCATGCGCGACGAGGGGCTTACCGACGTTTCGGAGCCGTTCACCAATCTGCTAACGCAAGGCATGGTGCTGAAGGACGGCGCCAAGATGTCCAAGGCCAAGGGCAACACGGTTGATCCACAAGAACTTATCGTCAAGTACGGCGCCGACACGGTGCGCTTGTTCATGATGTTCGCCGCGCCACCCGAGCAAGCACTCGAGTGGTCGGATGACGGCGTGCAGGGCAGCTTTCGTTTCCTGAAACGTTTCTGGAATGCGGTTGTTGATCATGCCGCAGTCGGGGCAGCCTCCGCCCTTGATCCTGGTAATTTGAATACGGAGCAAAAAGAGCTGCGTCGAAAAACGCACCAAACGATTGCGAAGATCAGCGACGATATCGGTCGGCGCAGCAGTTTCAACACGGCCGTGGCGGCGGCGATGGAACTCCTCAACGCTGTCAACAAGCTCAGCGATGAGAGCGACGCGGACCGCGCAGTAGTGCGCGAAGCGCTGGAAGCGGTCGTGCTGATGTTGTCGCCGATAGTGCCGCACATTTGTCACGCTTTGTGGCAGGAACTGGGGCACAAGACGCCCCTGATCGATCAGGCGTGGCCCGCGGTCGACGAATCGGCGCTTGAGGTCGATTTGATCGAGATGGTTGTGCAGGTGAATGGCAAGCTCCGCGCACGGGTTTCAGTGCCGGCGGATGCTGATAAGGATGTGATCGAGATGCTGGCGATCGCCGACAAAAACGTGCAGCGATTTGTGGATGGCAAGGACATTCGCAAGGTGATCGTTGTGCCGGGCCGATTGGTAAATATTGTTGTTTAGACTCTTGCTCATCGCGCTCGTATCGCTTGTTGCCGGCTGCGGCTTCCAAATGCAGGGGGCGATAACGACGCCGGTCGAAATGGAACGCACCTACATTGCAACGGACAATCGTCACAGCTTGTTCTATTGGGAGCTGCGCATGCAGCTGCAGGCAGCAGGCGTTGAGCTGGTCGACACTGCCGCCGATTCGACTGCGACGATTTCAATCCTGTACGACGAGACAGATCAACGCGTTTTGTCAGTGTCGGCACGCAATGTTCCAACGGAATATGAGGTGTACTACACCATTGAGTACGCAATCGACGGCAGTACCGCCAGATTGGTGGAACCTCAAACGCTGACTGTCACGCGCGACTATACGTATGACTCAACACTTGTACTCGGCAAGGCCCGTGAAGAAGAGCTGCTTCGCGAAGCCGTCGTTAAAGATCTCGTGCGTATCGTTCTGAAAAGAATCTCTACACTGTAGTCTTCGCATGGCTGCCAATGCCGAGCGCAAAGTACTTACCGTTGCCGATGTCGCGCTTGGCGACCTGGTCTCTCTCCTGGACAGGTACGGGTTGGGCCTGATCATCGAGGACGGTAGCGCGCCAATTACGGGCAGCTTCTGGGGTGACCCGGAAGCAGGAGTCGTGAACAAGACAATCTATGTTCATGGTGATACACCGGTGCACTCATTACTTCACGAGAGCTGCCACGTGATCTGCATGACTGCGGATCGACGTGACAAGCTCAATCGCGATGCCGGTGGAGATGACCTCGAAGAGGCCGCCGTCTGTTATTTGCAGGTCGTTTTGGCTGACTGCATCGGTGCAGTCGGGCGGGACAGACTCATGCAGGACATGGATGCCTGGGGCTACAGTTTTCGTCTCGGCAGCACTCGGAAGTGGTTCCGAAGCGACGCGGAGGAGGCCCTGAAATTCCTTATAAATCAGGGTCTTTTGACGGAGGCTGGCGAACCCACCTATATGTTGCGTCTCTAGCCTGGCGCGCGGTGTATAGTTTCACATGGACTGGTTTCGCTACCTGATGTACTTCATCTCTATTGCGTTCGTGACTTGGGCATTGACGCAGATGGAGGTCGCCTCGCCCGGCAGCCTGAAGCTGCATATCGTGATGAGCGAAAGCGACATTTACGGTACCAGCGAGTTTTCGCCCGTAGAAATAATCCAGGCGATCATACTCGCAGCGTGTGGCCTGATAATGGGCTGGGTGGCGCGGTATTGCCCGTCACAGCGACCGATCGCATTCGGTTTCGGCGGGTTGGCACTCATCTTTCTGATTCGCGAATCCGATTATTTTCTCGACCGGTATATCGCCGACAACTTTTGGCAGGTACTTATTGGCGTGCTTGGCGCATTGCTTATCGCGTATACCTACCGGCATCGAAAGCGATTGACGATTGCGCTGGCGCGTATCTGGCCATCACCAGGAATTACGTTGTTGTTTGCCGGGGCTGTCATATTATTTGCGTTCGTTCCACTGGTCGGTCATGAACCGTTGTGGATGTCGATCCTCGACGATGCCTATCAACGAATCATTAAGCTGGCAATTGAAGAGTTCATCGAGCTCATGGGCTACTTCCTGTGGATGATCGGTACGATCGAATACGCATTTCAGGCGCGGTCAATCGCCTTCCGGGTTCCGCAGCCGGCAGCACGACGATTACGAGATACTCGGCGTCGCAAATCGAAACGAAGATCCTAGCCGAAGATTACGTAATGCCCCACTTTCGACCTTGAAGTCATAGCGGGGCGCGATCGACGCCGCGTTGAGTTAACCAGGGAAAGAGTGGCGACGTTGAGCGGCGATTAGCGCCTAGAGAATAGTCGGATTGGGGGCGTCGCCGTAGACGTCTTCCGGATCGAATACTTTTTCCGTTTCCGTCCACTCCAGTTCCACATGTCCGTCGTCTTGTTTGGCCTCGAAGTCGTCGCCAATTGGAACCTTCCGGTAGAAGCAGCTCCGATAGCCGACATGGCAACTTGCGCCGCCTGCAACATCGACGCGTAACCAAATGCAGTCCTGGTCGTCGTCCACGAGCAGTTCTCGAACCGCCTGCACGAGCCCGCTCGTAGCACCCTTGTGCCAGAGTACCTGGCGGCTGCGACTGTAATAATGCGCTTCGCCCGTACTAATAGTCAGCTGTAGCGCTTCGGCGTTCATATAGCCCTGCATGAGCAGTTCACCGCTATCGGCATCGGTGGTGACGACAGTGATCAGGCCACGAGCGTCGAACTTGGGCGCCAGGTCATTGCCTTCCTCAACCTGCTCGATGGTCTTTCGGTCCTGAAATTTGACGTTTGCTGCCGACATTTAGGGGTCCTTGGGTGTTTATCCTGCGGGCCGGAAGAATACCGATCGTAGCCGCCGGCAGCAATATTGCTATGATTGCGTTTTTTTGACGCGCGAAACGCGGAACACTATGACCATAAAGCTGCACGACACGCTTCGGGGCAAGAAGATCCCGTTTGAGCCACAGAAAACGGGCGAGGTGACGATGTACCTGTGCGGACCGACTGTCTATAACTACGCGCACATCGGAAATGCCCGGCCTGCCGTGGTCTTCGACTTGCTGGCGCGGGTGCTGCGCCGCCATTACAGGCTTACTTTCGCGCGCAACATCACCGACGTTGATGACAAGATAAATGCCGCATCGGTCGAGACTGGTAAGCCGATCGATGAAATCACTGAGCGATACATCAAGGCCTATAACGACGATATGGGCGCGCTCGGCGTTCAGCCACCTGACGTCGAGCCGAGGGCGACGCAGCACATCGACGTGATGATCGAGATGATCCAATCGCTGGTTGAGAAAGGCTTTGCGTATGAAGCCGAAGGACACGTGCTATTCGACGTCTCTTCGTACAAGGAATACGGTGAGCTGTCGAAACGCGATTTACGAGAGATGATAGCGGGGTCGCGAGTCGAAGTAGCACCTTACAAGAAAGCCGCCTGCGACTTTGTCCTGTGGAAACCGTCGACCCGCGAGCTTCCGGGTTGGGACTCACCGTGGGGGAGAGGGCGGCCAGGCTGGCATATCGAATGCTCTGCCATGGCCGAGAAACACCTGGGCGATACGATCGATATTCATGCTGGCGGGCAAGACCTGGTGTTCCCTCACCATGAAAACGAGCGTGCACAGAGTCGTTGCGCACATGACGGTGCGCCGTTCGCACGCTATTGGCTGCACAACGGCTTCCTGAGTCTCGATCAGACCAAGATGTCGAAGTCGCTGGGCAACGTACTACTCGTGCACAACCTGATAGAGACCATCCCGGGCGAGGTCATTCGTCTCGCGTTGCTGAGTGCGCATTACCGTCAGCCACTCGATTGGTCCGAAGAAACCATACAAGCGGCACGTCGCATGCTCGATCGACTTTATGGCGCAGTTCGCGGCATCGAAGTCTCCGACGAGGCCCGCGCGGCCGCCGTCGTGCCGCCGGAGCTCGTTGCGGCACTGGAGGATGATCTCAATACGCCGAAAGCGCTTGCGGAATTCTTTGCGCTCGCTCGTGCGCTGAACAAATCCGATGACAAGAAAGAAATGGCGGCACTGGCGGCGTCGATGTATGCCGCCGGCAACTTGATGGGCCTGCTGGGTAACGATCCTGAACAATGGTTTGCAGGCCATGTCGAGGGCGACATGCCCGCCGACGAGATCGAGGCATTAATCGAACAACGCAATGCCGCGAAAATCGAGCGCGATTTCTATCGTGCCGACGCCATTCGCGACCAGCTTCGCGATGCTGGCATCACTATTCAAGACGCTCGGGAAGGCACAACCTGGCGACGTGGTTCTTGACGCGATGACTAACGAGGTAAAGGCAGCGCAGCGCGAAGTCATCGAGGAGTTCAGTCTTTTTGAAGACTGGATGGATCGCTACCAGTACCTGATTGACCTGGGTAGACGCTTACCGGAGTTTCCTGAGGAGCTCCGCACCGAAGAAAATCGTATTCGTGGCTGCCAGTCGCAGGTCTGGTTTGTCGCGGAAGAAAGAGACGGGCGGCTGGAGTTCCGGGCGATCAGCGACGCGGCAATAGTCTCGGGACTCATCGCATTGCTGCTGCGTCTCTATAACGGAAGATACCCGCAGGATATTCTCGACACGCCGCCGGACTTCGTGACGGCGCTGCAATTGGAGAGTCACCTGAGCCCGACGCGAAGCAACGGCTTGTCATCCATGCTCAAGGCAATCCGGGGTTTTGCAACCGAGGCATTGCGGGCGGCCTGATGCCTACCGTGGTTAGCCAACTGCTGGCGAAGCCGCTGATCTGGCTCGTAAAGCTCTATCGGTTCGCTATTTCACCGTGGCTTGGCGGCAACTGCCGTTTTCAGCCGACCTGCTCAACGTATGCGATCGAGGCGCTGCAAACGCATGGGGTACTGCGTGGTAGCTGGCTCGCGGCGAAACGCATCATTCGCTGCCACCCTTGGGGCGGTTCGGGCTACGATCCGGTGCCGGACGACAATACGGATGAACATTAAGCCGACCGACATCCTCCGCGCCGTTGCCTACCCGGTGACAGAATCCAGCGTACTTGTCCCTCTGATCGTTTTCTGGTTGCTCGTGTCAATCGCGATGTGGGGCGGCGTGTTCGGTCGGATTTTCGTGTTGCTTGTCGTTGTTCCGGCCGTGTTTCGATTTCAGATGATCGTGCTCGAGGCTCGCGCCCGAGCCGTTACGCCCGCGACGCCCGACATCGGCTTCTTCAACTGGTTTGGCAAAGCGTGGACATTGTTCCCGTTTGTCAGCGCGCTGTTGCTGACTTCTTCGACCGTTGTGGTTGGACTGGAATTCGGGACAGCCTGGGCGATCTTGCCAGTGCTGATCGCCAGTGTGTTTTTTCCGGCCTCGATCGCAGTGCTCGCAATTACCCACTCGCCATTGCAGAGTCTGAACGTATTGGCGTTGGGCCGGCTCTGGAAGAAGTGCGGAAGCACGTTTTGGATGGCCACGCTGTTTCTGATTGTCGCGTCGTGGCTCGCCGTCGAAGCGACAACTCTGTCTTTCCTGTGGGCGAGCCTTTCCTGGTTGCTACTGTCCTTCGCCTTTTTTTCTCTCGTTGGTAGCCTGGTCGAGCCCTACGGGTTGATCGAAGAAATTTACATTCCCGCACCGCTGGAAAAGGATGCAGCTGCCGCTGCCCAGGATCTGGACAGGGAACGCACAGAGGTTCTCAATCACGCTTACGGATTTATTAGTCGTGACAACCGTGAGGGCGGTTTCGATCACATATTCGACTGGATTCAGGAAGATCCGGATCCGGTTGCGGCGTGGGACTGGTTTTTCGCTCGGATGTTGCGTTGGGAGAACCAGCGGCCGGCATTGTTTTTTGCACAGCATCATATTCATGATCATCTGCGCCACGGGGAGCATGTGCCCGCTGTCAAACTAATTATGCACTGCCGGCTTATTGACGAACAGTTCCGGCCATTCCACGAAGATATCCCGGCGGCAATCGTCGCCTGCGATGCGTGCAACAACCCGGAGCTTGCGACTATTTTGAGGCAAAATTGAGTCTCTTTGGGGTCCTTGCCGGGTCAATGCGTTGTACAATAATGAACTATGGATAAGCGGCTACTCACAATATTGCGCTGCCCGGTAAGCCATAAAGGTCTGTCGGTTCTAAGAAAAGACAGGTTGGAGCGGCTTAATGCCGCAATCCATGCTGGCGATCTGGTGAACCACGAAGGCGCCAGGTTGGCCGAGCCGCTGGACGAAGCCCTGGTTACCGATGACGGCAAACGCGTTTACCCCGTCGCCGATGGGATCCCGGTACTGCTCGAGGGCGAATCGATCTCCATGGAGCAGATTGCTTGAAGTTGCAGGCAAATCAGCTTTCGTCTCACCTCAAGAAGTCACTCGCACCCTGTTACCTCGTTACGGGTGACGAATACCTGCTGGTCGCCGAAGCGCTCGATGCGATCCGTGAATCGGCCCGTCACCGCGGTTTCGGCATGCGCGAATTGCACGTTGCAACGACAGGTTTTGACTGGGCGCAGCTTACCGCGTCGAGCGGCAACCTGTCGCTGTTCGCTGAGCAACGCATCATCGAGTTGCGACTGCCAACGGGAAAGCCGGGGCGTGCGGGTGGCCAGGCGATCGTCGAACTGGCGGAGCGGGCCGGTCCGGAGACGCTCTTCATCGTTACGGCGCCCAAGCTGGATAAAGGCGGGGCAGCATCGAAGTGGGCGAAGACCATCGATCAGAAAGGCGTCAATCTGACCATCTGGCCGATAGGTGTACGTGAGTTGCCAGGCTGGATCGCGAAACGCATGCGAGACGCGGGGCTGCAGCCGGAGCGGGACGTCGTCGCGCTGATCGCAGATCGAGTCGAGGGCAATTTGCTTGCGGCGGGACAAGAAATTGAAAAATTGCGCCTGTTGCTTGGCGAGGGACCGGTCAGTGTTGAGGATGTGGCCAACGCGGTGGCCAACAGCAGTCGCTACGACGTCTACAAACTGACGGACGCGGCTTTAGCCGGCGACGCCGCGCGAGCGGTCAAAATTCTGGGTGGTCTACGCTCGGAAGGTGTCGAGCCGGTTATCGTAATGTGGGCGCTGACACGCGAACTGCGCACACTATCGAGACTTGATGACGTCGTTCGCCAGGGCGGTAATCTTGGTAGTGCGATGCAGAAGAACGGCGTGTGGAGTAATCGGCAGGGGCTCGTGCGCAGTTGCATGGGCCGACACCAGCAAGGCTCGTTCCATCGTATGCTAAAGGCAACGGGGCGCGCCGATGCGGCGGCGAAAGGGCAGCGCGCGGGCGATCCCTGGCAAATGGCCTGCGATATCGTTGTTGGAATGGCGCGGGTATGATGCCCATGGGCATTTTTGGCGGCACTTTCGATCCTGTCCACTATGGTCATTTGCGAACCGCTTTCGAGATGCTGCAAGCGTTGCAGTTTGAAGAGGTGCGTTTTATGCCATGCGGCGATCCGCCGCACCGTGGCACCACGTTCGCTTCCGCGGGGCGGCGGCTGCGCATGGTCGAGCTGGCAGTATCGGAGCAAGCGGGGTTTACGGTTGACGATCGCGAGATTCGGCGAACCGGGCCCTCGTATTCAGTCGACACGCTTTTATCGTTGCGCGAGGAATTTCCCGATCGCTCATTGGGTCTCATACTTGGAATGGACGCGTTTCTCGGGTTACCCAGCTGGCATCGATGGGACGAAATCCTCGATATCGCTCATATCATTGTCGCGCATCGGCCGGGATGGAAGGCGCCCGACATTGGACGACTCGGCGAGATGATCGCCGAGTTCGGGACACATCGTATCGATGACCTGCATGCCGCGTTGAACGGGCGCATCCATATTCACGCGGTCACTCAGCTCGAGATTTCTTCGACCGAGATTCGCGATCTTGTGGCGGCTGGTCGTGACCCGAGATTCCTGATGCCAGATGCGGTGCGGAACGAAATTGAGGCGAGTCGATGTTACGCATGATGCCCTTCGATAAAAGATTTGGAAAATGAATGGGAGTGCAATTTGAAGATTTTTGAGAACTGCGCATGAACAGCGAAAACCTGACTGACCTGATTATTGATGCGCTCGATGATGTCAAGGGAAAGGATATCGTCAAACTCGACGTCCGCAATATGACGACTGTGACCGACTACATGGTCGTTGCCAGCGGCACATCCAGTCGTCATGTTAAGGCGCTGGTCGACAACGTCGCCGAAAGAGCCAAAGAGGCTGGCTTTCGGCCCGTGGGAATCGAGGGTGAGGAAGGCGGTGAGTGGGTCCTGTTGGATTTGCAGGACGCCCTGGTGCACGTGATGTTGCCGAAAGTGCGTGAGTTCTACAATCTGGAGAAACTCTGGTCGATCGTCCCGACGGGCGATGCGACGGCCTCCGAAGGTTAGGTCGTGCACATTCGACTATTGGCCGTTGGTGATCGCCAACCGTCATGGGTGGACGATGCGTTCGGCCTCTATACGGAGCGTTATCCGCGCGAGTGGAAATTTCGTCTCGATACCATCGCAACCGTTCGGCGTAACAAAAGTGACAAGTCACGTCAGGCGATGCTGGCTGAAGGCGAACTGATCCTGGCCAAGCTCACGACGACCGAACAGGTTGTGTTGCTTGATGAGCGCGGCGAGCAGCTGACAAGCCGCTCACTCGCGAAAAGGCTCACGGATTGGCAAAGGGACAGCCGCGATCTGTGTTTCATTATTGGCGGACCGGACGGCGTTTCCGATGCGTGCCGGCAACGCGCGGACTTCGCATGGTCACTTTCTCAATTGACGCTGCCGCACGGGATGGCAAGAGTATTATGTGCGGAGCAGCTTTATCGTGCGTGGTCACTGCAGTCCGGCCATCCCTATCACAGGGCTTGAAAGCGTGGCGAGGACACCATTACCTTTGCTTCACCTTGCGTCGTCGTCACCGCGTCGGCGGGAGATTCTAACGGCACTGGGTCTCGATTTCACGGTCAAATCTTCCGACGTCGAGGAATTTCGCCTGGCCGATGAATCGCCGGAACAAATGGTCCTGAGATTGGCGACCGCCAAAGCCGTGGCGGCTGAGGTCGAAACGGCGCGGTTCGTTATTGGATCCGATACCGCCGTGGTGCTTGATGGCGAAGTGCTCGGCAAACCTCGAGACAGGGACGATGCTGTGACCATGCTGCTGCGACTGTCCGGTCGACGTCATTCTGTGGTGACCGGCGTCGCGTTACTCGGCCCGGACGGGGTGCAAACTGCGCTCAGTACCACGGATGTGTTTTTTCGAGAAGTCAGTCGCGACGAGGCGCTCGCATACTGGCAAAGTGGGGAACCTCGCGATAAGGCGGGAGCGTACGGCATACAGGGACGTGGTGGCGTGTTCGTGAAATCCATCAACGGGAGTTACTCGGGCGTCGTTGGCTTGCCCGTCTACGAAACGGTGCGACTGTTGCAGAATGCAGGAATCGACATATTGTTGAAGCGAACAGACAATGACGGATGAATCGTTAAAAGAAGAAATCCTGATTAACGTAACGCCCAGCGAGGTGCGTGCGGCGCTGCTTGAGAACGGTGTGCTTCAGGAAGTCTACATTGAGCGCGCGGTCCGCCGCGGACTGAACAGCAATATATACAGAGGCCGCGTACTCCGTGTGCTGCCTGGAATGCAGGCCGCATTCGTCGACATTGGCCTTGAGCGCACTGCTTTTTTGCATGCCTCGGACATTGCCGCAAGCCGTGTGGAGAATGGTCCAGGTGAACCGCCCAATATCCGTGATCTGGTTCGAGAGGGTGACGAGATCATGGTGCAAGTGGTCAAAGACCCTTTGGGCAACAAAGGTGCGCGATTGACTACTTTCATTACTTTACCCTCCAGGCATATTGTCCTGTTGCCGTACAGTGATGCTATCGGTATTTCGGCTCGCATCGGAGACGATGAAGAACGCGAACGATTGCGTGCAATCGCCGAAGAGGCGCTCGCCGAGCGTGAAATCTCTTGCGGTGCGATTGTACGCACCGTCGCAGAAGGCATGGAAAAGGAAACCCTGGCCGCAGACCTCGCGTACACGGTTAAATTATGGGAGGTCGTTAAGGAACGGTACAGCGAGACTCGTGTAGAAAGGTTAATACACGAGGATTTGTCGCTGCCGTTGCGTGTCCTGCGGGACATGGTAACCAGCGACATCGAGCGTATCCTGGTCGATTCTGAGGAAGATTTTCGTGTCATGCGTGACTTCACGGACACATATTTGCCGCATGTCGATGCCGAGCTCGAGTTGTACCAACGACGGCGACCGATTTTCGACCTGCACGGTATCGAAGACGAGATTCGCAAGTCGTTGGACCGGAGCATCGCTCTAAAATCCGGTGGCTATCTGATTTTTGATCAGACCGAGGCCATGACAACCGTCGACATCAATACGGGCGGCTATGTCGGGCATCGCAATCTCGAGGAAACCATTTATCGTACCAACCTTGAGGCTGCTGTCGCGATCGCAAGACAACTGCGGCTGCGAAACCTGGGTGGCATCATCATTATCGACTTTATCGATATGGAAGAAGCCGAGCACCGCGAGAATATTCTGCAGTTGTTGGAGCAGTCAATGACGCGAGATCACGCGCGCCACCAGATCATGCCGGTTTCACCATTGGGCCTCGTCGAGATGACGCGAAAACGCACGCGCGAGAGTCTGCAACACGTTCTATGCGAGGACTGTCCGAGTTGCGGGGGCCGCGGTTTTGTGATGACCGCGGAGACTGTCTGTTTCGAGGTTTTCCGCGAGATCATACGGCAATCGAGACAGTTCGAGTTTGACGAGGTATTGGTGCTCGCGCACCAGGACGTTATTGAGCTGTTGCTCGATGAACAAGCCCGCAGTCTTGCAGAATTGGAAGAGCAAACCGGCAAATCGATTCGTTTACAAACGGAGTCGCTTTACCTTCAGGATCAATTCGACGTTGTGCTGATGTAGCTATGGGACACTAGCAAGACATGAAAGTTTTCCTGCAGCGTCTGTTCAAGTTCGCAGCCTATACGGCGGCTGGCGTTGTCATTTTTCTCGCTATTGCGGTCGGCCTGTTTCGTTTGTTTCTTCCGCGCTTGCCGGAGTATCAGGAGGACATCAAAGACTGGGCCAGCGCGGCGATCGGTATGCAGGTTGAATTCACCAGCATGGACGCGCGTTGGGGCCTTAGCGGCCCGGAACTCGAATTCTACGATACCGAACTCATTCGTCCGAATACCCAGATACGGCTCGTCGCTGCCGAGAAAGTCCGGGTCAGCGTCGCGCTCACTCGACTACTGCTCGAGGGCGAGCGGGTTGTCGACCGAATTGTCATCAGCGACACCAGCCTCGAGGTTCGGCAGCTCGAGGACGGCCGCTGGTGGGTGCAGGGCGCGCCAGTTGGTGATTTCCTTGGCGCAAACGCTGCCAGCAACCCGCGTCTGTCCAATGTCGAAGTCATCGGCGAGGACATCCAGGTCAACTTTCTGCAACCGGGCGACGAAAGACCCAGGTTTTTTTCCGTACCACGCGCAACGGTGAGTATCGACAAGAATCGACTCGCTTTCGCGGCGAATATTCGGCCCCCTACCGACCTCGGTGGTCAACTCAGCGTCTCGGCGACTCAACTCGTCGATTTGCCCAGAGATGAGCGCCAATGGGACGTCGTCGTCGAGGCTAACGACGTCAATCTCGCAGGTTGGTCAAAACTGCAACGCACGGACGATCACCGCATACTGTCCGGCAGTGGCGACCTGGACCTCTCGGTTGCCTATGCACAGGGTGTGCTTCGAAATGCGAGCGCCGACATCGACTTTGCCGAGATTGCGTTCAAAGACGGCGAGTTTTTCGACGTCGGTGGGCGGCTAGAGCTCAACATGGCCACCGACGGCTGGTTGGTAGCGGCTGAAGAATTTCAAATCTCGACACGTGGCCATCAATGGCCCGAGACGTCTTTGCGGGCTGAAGTCAGCACGGATGACGACGGACGGATCGTAATGATGGACCTGAGGGCATCCTACCTGAACCTGGAAGATGCTAGTCTCTTTGCGCCGTGGTTAGGGCCGGAGAAAAAGCAACAACTGGCGAAATTTGCGCCTAGCGGCACGGTACGCGAGCTCATTGCCACCGTATCGGATATCGATTCTGATTCGCCGCGTTTTGACATAGCCGCTGAATTGTACGGTACCGGAGTAGCGGCAGATGGGAATCGACCCGGAATTCGAGGCTTTTCCGGCGTGCTGCGCGCGAACCGACTCGGCGGCCGCATCGAGATTCGCTCGACCGATATGGCCGTTGACCTGCCCGAATATCTTTCCAGCCCAATTGACATCAAGTCAGCTGAAGGCACCGTCATATGGCGCAGCAGTGACGAGAGCACAACAATACTGTCTGACAGTATTCGCATTCGAAATGACGTGTTCGACAGTCGGAGCAGTGTGCAGTTGATCATTGACGCGGACGAACCGTCGCCGATGATTGACCTTGCCAGTACCTGGAGCATCACCGATATTGCTGCAGCGAAGGCCTATATACCGCAGAAGATTACCAGGCCAAAACTCTATAATTGGTTTCAGGCGTCGCTGGTGAAAGGATCAATACCGCAAGGCTCAACGACGCTAAAAGGTCCCCTCGACAAGTTTCCGTTCGACGAGGGTGAAGGCCGATTGCTGCTGGAAGGCTCAGTCCGCAACCTGACTTTCAAGTATCATCCGTTGTGGCCGGCGACGGAAAGGTCCGACATGGAGGTCGTGCTGGACAACATGCGCCTGTATTCGGTCCGCAATCGCTCCATCAGCGCGGGCAACGAGACTATCGACGCCAAAATAGAGATCGCCGATCTGCGTGACCCGGTGCTCACGATCGACGCGTTCTCGACGGGCACGCTGGAAGCGATTCGCGCGTTCTCGATACAAAGTCCGATCGGAAACATTTTTGGTGGCCAGCTGGAGCGCATCGCCGTGTCGGGTGATGCGTCGTTCACGCTGGATCTTACGGTGCCGCTCAAGGACCCGAAAGCTTTCGATTTCACAAGCCGGATCAGGAGTAACAACGGTACGCTCGCGATCGAAGGATTTCCGCCTCAGGTAACGGACTTGATCGGAGAGGTGACGATTTCGCGGGACGAGATTTCCAGTGATTCCCTCGGCGCGCGCTTTCTCGGAGACGCAGTTACGGTGGAACTTGCACAATCCGAAGATCCGCGCTTTAGCATCGTGGCCACGACAAAAGGATCCGTTTCCGCCGAGGCCATCGTGGGCGAGCTCGGCGTACCGCTGGAGGGGCTGATCAGCGGTTCCACCCGATATGAAACCCGCATCCTGTTTCCACGGGGCAAACAGGAGACTCCCTCCCCACTGACGATTCAGATAGACAGCGAGCTCGAGGGCCTGGCATTCAATCTTCCGGAACCGGTCGGCAAGCCGGACGCCTCGGCCATGAATGTGAATGGCGACATTCGCTTTATTCCGGGCGGCGAGGTAATCGAGAGTGCCGGGTCTGCGGCAAATGGACTCGCGTGGAAGGTCGCGTTTGGTCGGCTAAGAGACAAATGGGACTTTGATCGTGGCGTCGTCAGGATGGGTGGCGATGTTGTTGAGCCCGCGGAGACACGCGGTCTGCACATTCGCGGCGAAACGAGCACGATCCGGCTTGATGACTGGCTGAGTCTCTCGCGCAGCGGCGACCGGGAGATCGGCACGGCCGACCGAATTCGTTCCATCGATCTCGTTATTGCCGATCTCTACGCCGTGGGTCAGCATTTGCGCGGTCATCATGTACGAGTAGATCGCAGCGCGCTTGACTGGCTGGTGCAGGTCGAAGGTGAGGATGTCGTCGGCTCCGTGTTTGTTCCCTACGATTTCGGTTCCGAGCGCGCGATGGTGCTGGAGATGGACCGTCTTTACCTTCCGGGCGACGACGAATCCGCCGATGAGCCCTCCATCCTGGACCCGCGCACGTTGCCGCCGATTACATTGACGGCCGACGATTTTGCGTTGGGTGAGCGCCGTCTCGGTGCTGTCGACGTCATCGTGGAGCGCATTGAGAATGGGCTTGCCGCAACGACCATGGTGACCAAAGACGCGACCTTCGGGATCGTCGGGACCGCTCAATGGGTCGTCGATGAATCGGACCCGCTTGGCAGCAGAACGTCCGCGAATGCAACATTAACCAGCACCGACGTAATGCAAACGATGGCCCGGCTGAATTTTGCACCGGCAATTGCCAGCGACGCGATGAGCGCAGTTGCCGATCTAAGTTGGTCCGGTGGGCCACGTGCCGAGTTTCTCGACGTGCTCGACGGTGAGGTCGAGATACGATTTGGCAGCGGTCGTCTGGAGGAAGTCGAGCCGGGGGCAGGTCGAGTGATAGGCCTGTTGAGTATTGGTGCACTGCCGAGTCGCCTGTCGCTGGATTTTCGCGACGTATTCAACAAGGGTTTCGGTTTTGACAAGATTGCGGGCACGTTTCGCATCGTCGATGGCGAGGCGTATACCTGCGATCTGTCGTTTGCGGGTCCTGCGGCCGACATTGGCATCGTCGGCCGCGCGAGTCTCGCCATTCGTGACTACGATCAAACCGCGGTGGTCAGTGCAAACGTTGGTAATACTTTGCCGATCGTTGGTGCTCTGGTCGCCGGACCGCAGGTCGCCGCTGCACTGCTGATATTTTCTCAGATCTTCAAGAAACCATTGCAAGAGGTCGGGCAGGTCTACTACGGTATCGGGGGTACCTGGGATGAACCTATCGTAGACAGCACCACGGCGGCAGACTTCGCGAGTCACGGAGTGCTTGCCGACTGCGTTCCCGGCTCCCGGTAGGCGACGCGAGACACGACCGAACAGGCAATCGACTATGCGCGCAGCAGCCATACAGATGAACAGCGGCTCCGACGTGTCGGCCAACCTCGCCCTGGCCGATCGTCTGCTTGCCGAGGCCGCTGCGGACGGATGCGTGCTTGCCGTCTTGCCCGAAAACTTCGCCTTGATGCCCGAGCGTGGCACGGACAAGGCGAAATACGCGGAACAGCCTGGCGAAGGGCCGATACAGGGTTTCCTGGCGGAAGCATCAAAGCGGCACGGGCTCTGGGTGGTGGCGGGGAGCATGCCGCTGGTGTCGCCTGAGATCGCCAATGAGCGTGTCTACGGGGCATGCCCGGTATACGATCCGAATGGCGAAGCAAGGGCGATTTACCGGAAGATCCATTTGTTCGACGTCGACCTTGTCGACGAGAGGGAATCCTATCGGGAGTCACGTTCTATGTACCCGGGCGACGACCTCGTGACGGTGGATTCGCCGTGTGGCCGAATCGGCCTGTCAATCTGTTATGACTTGAGATTCCCGGAGATGTTTCGAAAGCTGGTTGACGACGGTGCGACGATATTCACGGTGCCGGCGGCGTTCACAGAGACGACCGGCAAAGCGCACTGGCATACATTGTTGCGGGCCCGCGCGATAGAAAATCTGGCTTATGTGATTGCATCCGGGCAATATGGCGAGCACCCGGACAGTCGGTCGACATTCGGACACTCACTGATCTGTGATCCTTGGGGCCGTATCCTTGCGGAGCGCGCCGAGGGCAACGGTGTTGTCGTCGCGGATATCGATCCAAAGTTACCGATAAAATTACGCAGCGAGTTTCCGGCGCTGACGAATCGGCGGCTGAGATAGCTTGTCGTTTAATTAACCGAATCTGTTCATCATACTCTGCGAAGAGCCGAGGCCAGCAAATGGAATTACTGCATTGAGCAACGCTACACCCCAGTCCATTGACGCGGTCATGGCCAGGTTGCTTGAACCTGCCGGTCTGGGCGAGCAGCAGCTGACTTCGACTCTCGGTCGCGTCATGCGCGGTGGCGTCGATTACGCCGATCTGTATTTTCAGGTCAGCCGGCAGGAGAGCTGGACCCTCGAAGACGGAATTATCCGCGAGGGTAGCTTCAGCCTCGATCAAGGTGTCGGCGTACGCGCAACCAGTGGTGAAAAAACCGGCTTCGCTTATTCCGACGAACTTATCCTGCCTGCTTTGGAGCAGGCGGCCGGTGCCGCACGCGCTATCGCTCGCCAAGGCCAGGAAATGCAGGTGCAGGCCTGGCATCGCAGCGTGCCCGAATCGCTGTATTCGCACGTCGATCCGACAAGCAGCATCGATGACGCGCAGAAAACGGCGTTGTTGCTCGAAATCGATGCCGCCACTCGGGATCTCGACAATCGGGTGGAGCAGGTCATTGTCAGTTTGTCGAGCTGCCAGGACCTGATCCTCGTCGCCGCGTCTGACGGCACGATGGCGGCTGACATCCGGCCGCTGATTCGTCTAAATGTCAGCGTAATCCTCGAGCAGGATGGATCGCGGGAACAAGGCTACGCCGGCGGCGGCGCCCGGGCCGATCTGCATTATTTCATGGACCGCAAATTGCCTATGGACTTCGCGCGTGAGGCTGTTCGTCAGGCTGCCGTGCAGCTGGATGCAGATCCGGCACCCGCTGGCACCATGCCTGTCGTCCTGGGTTGCGGCTGGCCTGGCATTTTGTTGCACGAGGCGGTTGGTCACGGGCTCGAAGGTGATTTCAATCGCAAGGGTGTCTCTGCATTCAGCGGAAAGGTCGGACAACGCGTGGCCTCGAAGCTGTGCACGATAGTCGACGATGGGACAATTGCAGAGCGCCGCGGTTCGCTATCGGTGGACGACGAAGGAACGCCGGGGCAGAACACCGTATTGGTAGAGGACGGAATTCTGCGGGGCTACATGCAGGACAAGCTCAACGCGCGTTTGATGGGTGTCGAGCCGACCGGTAATGGACGTCGTGAGTCGTTTGCACACATACCGATGCCGCGCATGACGAATACCTACATGCTTGCAGGTCCGCACGATCCGGACGAGATCATTGCTTCGGTCGAGAAAGGTTTGTACGCGCCGAACTTCGGGGGAGGCCAGGTGGACATCACGTCCGGAAAATTCGTGTTTTCGGCGAGCGAGGCTTACCTGATCGAAAAGGGCAAAATCACGAGGCCGGTTAAAGGCGCGATGCTGATCGGGGACGGGCCGGAAGCGCTACGTGAGATATCCATGGTTGGGAACGATCTCAAACTCGACACGGGCGTCGGAACCTGCGGCAAAGAAGGGCAGAGTGTGCCGGTTGGTGTCGGACAACCGACACTGAAGATCGACGAACTTACTGTCGGCGGTACCGCGTAGCGGTGCAAGCGTAGCCGACAGGCGGTCTGTATTTCACATAAGCGAAAAGAATCGCGACTTCACAATGCACAATGTGAGGTACCTCACTTCATTCAACATATCCTTACGTTAAGGTTCATTCGTCTCAAGGGAGGGATTCTAAAATGGCTTTCGAGAACACCATTACAGAAAACGATATGGACGCAGGCGCTCAACAGTTCGTACAGGGATTGCGGCGCGATAGCGCGGATATTGAGCCTGATCTGGCCGTGGATGGCCTGTCAGAATCGATCCTCTCGAGGCTTCTCGGACTCTTCGGTATAGGACGCTAGTCGACCCCGACAACGGCTTTTTGGGCCGCGGCAACTCCCTATTGCGCACCCCGGACCTGGCTTCTCAGCCGGGTCTTTTGCATTCCGGCACTGGACAACGCGCTGTCGCTATGGAGAATGAGATGGCACCAGAGCAGAAAAAACAATTCTATGTGGGTCTCGAAGCCAATCTACGAAAGTTTGCCGTACTTCTATTTGCTGGTTGGTGCGCTCACCCTGGGCGCTTCAATGTACGTAAGTCATTGGCACTGGCCGACAATTTGCTTTGTTGTTGGTCTCGGGTGCCTGGTTGCCGGATTGGTCGTGCTGTTGAAACGTCGTGACTACAGGGATACCGACCGTCGGGTCGGACAGCATCCGGACAACTAGACGATACTTGCCGACCTGGGCGGTGGCGCAGGAAATGCTGGCGACCAATGAGGCACTGGCGGCGGAGGTGGTCTTCGACGGCGTTATGAATTACCAGTTGAACCGTCTTTGGAAATCCATGCCCACGAAGTAGCCCGGACTATTGTTCGTTGACGGCGGAATCCTGTTCGTCCGATTCAATATTGTCCGTTTCTTCGGCGTCAAGTAACTGGTCTTCGACCGGAGCGTCTGCCTGCTGCCCGGCCGAACGCAGATCGTGATAGACAAGCTCGTGCACGCCCAAAGAAACGACGTCGCCGTCCCGCAGTCGGTACTTCTTAATCTGCTTTTCGCCGAGGAAAACTCCGTTTGTACTGTTTAGATCTTCGATGACGCAGCCCGTATCATCGCTGACAATCTGCGCGTGGTGACGGCTGACGAATTTACTCTTGACGTATATCTCGTTATCCGGAGATCGACCAACGATAGCGCGTCCCAATGGAAAAGAGTGCTCGGCGACAAGCTCACCGTTTGATCGGACTTCGATTTGCGTCACCAACTCATCGGCGGGCATGCGCCGTTCAACCTGTCGCAGCTTTTCGAGGACGCCGGTATTGCTAATGTGCTCCTCCCAGTTCAGCTCGCTTATCGCTGACCAGATATCCGCTTCCTGCACGTTGGCTCTTCTCATCGGCGAATGCGCACAGCAATGCGGTGTCACAAAGCGTATTAATCAACCGCGGAACTCCACCTGTGTAACGATGAATAATATCGAAACAGCCATCGGCGAACAGGCCCTTTTCCGCGCGCCCGGCAACGGCAAGGCGGTGCTCAATGTATTCGCGAGTTTCCCGCTGATCGAGGGCGCTGAGATGAAAGCGCAGTCGCACCCGCTGCACCAGCTGTTTCAGGCTTGGCGCATCCAGTTTTTCGCGCAATTCTGGCTGCCCGGTGAGGATTATGCGCAGCACCTTTTCCTTGTGCGTCTCGATCCCGGAGATCATACGAATCTCCTCGAGCACTTTCCGCGTCAGGTTCTGCGCCTCGTCGACGATAAGAACGACCTTCTTGCCGTTCGAGTATTGCTCGATCAGGAACATGTTGAGCATGTCCAGGAGCTCGACCTTCTGTTTGTCGAACGGCTTGAATCCGAACTCGGTCAAGACCGCCTGAAGAAACTGGGTCGCGGTTAGCTGGGTCTGGGAAACCACGGCGTAGACGACATTGTCATCGAGCTGTGACAGAAACGACTGCAGAAGCGTCGTCTTTCCAGACCCAATCTCGCCCGTGATAACGACGAAGCCATCTGCAAGCCATATGGTCGATTCCATATAGGCCTTGGCGCGTGAATGTTGCTTGCTCCAGTAGATGAAATCCGGATCAGGCGTCAGCCGGAACGGCTGTTCCGACAAATTGAAATGTTGCACGTAAGACATGTCGTAGGAGTTTACCTTTTTTTTCGGCCCACAGCCTATGCCGCGTTCTCACGGCAGCAGGTCGATCAGGTCACAGTTTTGTCAATTTTTTCGACAAGCGCATCGCGATCTTCGGCGCTGTCGGCGACAACCGTGATATGACCGAGTTTTCGGCCGGGACGCGGTGTCTTGCCATAATCGTGCAAATGAACGTCTTTCAATGTTCTCGCCGAATCCGGTATCGCTCCAATCAGATTGATCATGCCGGCATGGCCGATGTTCGCGGTGGAACCGAGTGGCAGATTCATCACAGCCTTTAAGTGATTCTCGAACTGACTGGTCACCGCTCCCTCGATGGTCCAGTGACCGGAATTATGCACGCGTGGCGCGAATTCATTGGCCAGCAATCGACCGTCGATGACGAATAACTCCAGCGCCAGGACACCCACGTAGTTGAGGTGTTCGAGCAGCAAGCGCACGTATGCCGCCGCTTTGTCTCGAAGACGCGGTGCATCCACCGGTGAACGCGACGTTCGCAGAATTCCGTCCCGATGGTTGTTGAGACTCAGTGCATAAATCTCGACCTCGCCGTCTACATTTCGAGCACCTATCGAGGAGACTTCATAGTCAAACGAAAGCCACTGCTCGGCGATCAGCGGCTGGCCGCCAAGGGCCTTCCAGGCCGCATCAATATCAGTCGGCGTGCGGACGACAAATTGTCCCTTGCCGTCATAACCCAGGCGGCGAGTCTTGATCACCAGTGGCAGTCCGAGCGCTTCAGCGGCCGTGGCCAGATCCTCCGGCGCATCGATAGCGTGGTAGGCGGGCAAAGGAATGCCCAGCTGCTCGAACAGTTGTTTTTCATCCAAGCGGTCTTGCGCATGACGCAGCGCATCGACCGGTGGATAAATCGGAACCTGGCCTTCGATCTGCTGCAAGGCGCTGACAGGGACGTTTTCAAACTCGTAGGTAATCACGTCACACGTGGCCGCGAGTTCCGCCAGCGCTACCGCATCGTCATATGGTCTCTGAATAACCTCACCGCAGACACGGGCGGGAGGCGAGATCGATGGATCCAGGAAACGGCATTCAACGCCGAGACTGCGGGCGGCAAAACCTAGCATCTGGCCGAGCTGTCCGGCGCCGATTATGCCGACTCGCATCGTCGTTACTGTGTTGGGTCGCTTATCGCGAGGACCCGGTCCGTCTGATTCTCGCGAAAGTCGTCCAACGCGGTGGCAATGGCTGCATCATTGTTGGCTAGCATCGCCGCGGCGAGCAGCGCGGCATTGACCGCACCGGCGCGACCGATCGCCATGCTGCCGACCGGGATTCCGGCCGGCATCTGTGCGATCGACAGCAATGAATCCATACCGCTGAGAGCTTCCGATTGCACCGGAACACCCAGCACCGGCAGGCGCGTTTTCGCCGCGGTCATGCCCGGCAGATGAGCGGCGCCTCCCGCACCTGCAATAATTACCTTGAGTCCACGCTCAACGGCGGACGCCGCATACTCAAACAACAGATCGGGTGTGCGGTGTGCCGAGACCACCCGAACTTCGAAGGATATTCCGAGCGATTCGAGTGTTTCGCTCGCGTGACGCATCGTTTCCCAGTCTGACTGGGATCCCATAATAATGCCGACATCAATATTCATCGCGAAATACTATCACTCTCGCCGATCAATGGCAGAGACGCATTATTGCTGCACGAATAGGTTCCGGGTCGACGCTGCGCATGATCTTACCGATGTACTGTTTCTGCCGACGAAGTGCACTGTTTGACTTGATGCGACGTGCCTCAAGGACGGCTTCCAGCAAGTCCTCGTCTAGCCCGATCTCTCGCAGCTCCGATTCTTTCAACGCAATCAGGTCCTCGCCGAGTTTCTGAAGTGCGAGAAACTCACGTTTTCTCGCGCTTTTGCTGGGCTTTAAATCTGTCACCGGCTAAAGTACCTCCGCTTAACCTCTGCGGCGGAAGTCTATCACGCGATGGATTTACCCTCAGACCTTACAACAGGATGCAGGAAACCATGGGAAAACTCGCCAGACGTGATTCGTTGGGCCAGGAGCAGCTCGAGGGTATTGTGAAAATGGCGCTCGATGACGCGCGAATGCGCGGCGCTGATCAGTCCGAAGTTGCGGTAAGTCATGATATCGGGCTCTCCGCGACCGCTCGCCATGGCGATGTCGAGAACCTCGAATATACCAATGATCGTGGTATTGGTATTACGGTTTACAAAGATTCCTGCAAGGGCAACGCCAGCACCTCCGACATTTCACCAGAGGCCATTCGGGAGGCGGTTGCCAAAGCCTGTACCTTCGCCGAAGTGACGGCCAGCGATCAGTATGCGGGCCTTGCGGATCCGGACTTGATGTGCACCGATATCAAGGACCTCGATCTCGATCACCCGTGGACCATCGAAGCCGCCGACGCAATAGCGATTGCGATCGAAGCGGAGGCCGCGGCGCTGAACTTCGACAAAAGGATCAGCAACTCGGAGGGCGCAACCGTATCGACGAACCGTGGCTCGCGTGCCTATGGTAATTCGCACGGCTTCGTGGGCAGCGTGTCGCGCACCAGCCACAGCATCACGTGTGTTGTTCTTGCTGAGTCTGAGGGCGGCATGCAGCGTGACTATGACTACACGTCTTCCCGAGATCCCAACGACCTCGACGATCCCGCCGTAGTGGGTGAGAGCGCCGCTCGACGCGTTATCAGTCGCCTGGGTGCGCGCAAAATCAAAACGACAAGAGCGCCGGTACTTTATGTCCCCCAGGTTGCGAGGGGGTTTATCGGCCACGCGATTGGCGCAATCGCAGGGGGCGCGCAATACCGGCGCTCATCGTTTCTTCTCGACGCAGTGGGTGAGAAGATCTTCCCGGATTTTGTGAATATTCAGGAACGGCCGCACCTCAAGAAGGCCATGGCGAGTGCCGCTTATGATGCCGAAGGCGTTGCGACCTACGACCGGGAGATCGTCGCGGACGGCGTGCTCCAGGCCTATATTCTGAGCAGCTACTCTGCGCGTCGGCTGGGACTCACAACGACGGCCAACGCCGGCGGCTCGCAAAACCTTATTGTTCCTGGGGGTGGTCAAGACAAAGCGTCCCTGATCCGGGAAATGGGTACGGGTTTTCTGGTCGAGGAGTTGATCGGGCAGGGCGTCAATGGCGTGACCGGCGACTATTCACGCGGTGCGGTCGGGCAATGGATCGAGAACGGTGAAATTCAGTATCCCGTTCACGAAGTGACCGTTGCCGGAAATCTTAAGGATCTTTATTCGCGCATCGTCGCCATCGGCAGCGATCAGGATGTTCGCGGTGGAATACGTTGCGGCTCTGTGCTCGTTGAAGAAATGACTATTGCGGGCAGTTAGCTTTTTACTTGATCGAGCAGCTCCGCAAGCGTCGTATCTTCAAGCGTCGACGTAGCAGCCTTTTCGAGCCTGTTGCCGATTTCCACGATCGCCGACGACCATCGCGGCTCGGTGATAGAACCGGTGTCACCAAATGCACGCACGACCGCGAGAATCTCGTGAAGCGCAATCTGCGCCGTATCGCGACCGGGCAGCAGATTCTCTGCCTCTGTTGAAGTTAACAAGCCGTTGCTTTCGAGTCCGGCGAGAATGGGTTCGAACGTGATTGAAGGTATGCCGAGCTTGTCGCTGATATCGGCGATGGTGACGTTGGTCTCCGAGTCACGAAAGGCCTGTCCGACAAGCAGCATGATGTTGAGCGCCAGTCGTTCCCGCGTAGCGCTGGATAATTGTGGCTCACGCCTGCCGATGCGCAGGTATGCCGGGTTTTGGTGGTAAAAGGCAAGTTGCGCGCCGACCAGAAGTACCAACCAGTTCAGGTACACCCAGATCAAAGCAGTTATGGCGATTGCGAAGCCGCCATAAACGCTCATCGTCCTCGCGGAGTTCACGATGAAGGTTGCCACGATCACGCTTAAAGTTGCCCAAAGAAAACCGCCGGCGACGCCGCCGACAAGCGCCGAACCCAAGCGAACTTTGGTATTTGGCATAAACCAGTAGACGAATGCGAATGCGCCCGTCACCAGCAGGAAAGGTGTCACCTTGCTGGTCGCAACAAACAACGGTCCGACGAACTGGTTTTCAAGAAGGTATCTGACAACGTCTTCATCTTGCAGAGACCCGATCATGCCGAGCGCGAGGGCGACGACGAATGGTCCTATGGTCAGGACGAAAACGTACTCGGTAAAGCGGCGCGCAAAGCTCCTGGGCTTGCTCACGTACCACGCGTAGTTGAAAGCCTCTTCAACCTTTTGCACCATCGAGATCGCTGTGTATATAGAAAAATGCCAGGCTGACGCCGCCTAACAGGCCACCGTTAACGTTCTGCACCAACCGCATGACTTTGTCTGTAATTTCTCTGCCTTTTTCGCCCAGCGGTTCCAGCACGAGGTACATCTTGTCTTCGAGCAGCTGATCTACACCGAATCCCTTGAGAACGGCGAAACTGAATGCGATTAGTGGCACTACTGACAACAGGGTCGTGTATACCAGGCTCATTGCCCGTAACGTCAACTGCCCGGCAAACATGTCACGGAGAACGGCGTAAAGGTAGCGCAGCACCTGGGTCAGGATGCGCCCGGGAAGACCGTATTTCCGGAGGGTATCGCCCCAGACGAGCTTATCGATCTGATTGTCAGGGTTGCTGATCATCCCGCGCATTGTACATCGGTCAGCGTAGCGCACGACATGTTCCGGTTCACCACCGGGCACCACGCCCAGCACGCCAAAGCAAGCGGAGCCATCAAGATTGGGATGGTGGGTGGATCTGGTCGGCGGGTTCAGGAAGCGGTCAGGCGATCCAGCGCTTCGCGGTATTTCTCGCCCGTTTGTTGCAACACGTCCGCAGGAAGCGCGGGGCCGGGTGACGTCCGGTCCCAATCGAGCGTATCCAGGTAATCGCGCACGAATTGCTTGTCGAAGCTGGGTGGACTGATGCCGACCTCGTAGCCATCGACTGGCCAGAAACGTGATGAGTCCGGCGTCAGAGCCTCGTCGATGATATGCAGGCGGCCTTCATCGTCGAGGCCGAACTCAAACTTGGTATCGGCGATGATGATGCCGCGTTCCAATGCAAAAGCGGCGGCGCGCTCGTAAATCTGAATTGACACTTCACGAACGTGTGCCGCCATTTTTTCTCCGATCAGGTCCACGACGGCTTCATAGCAAATATTCTCGTCATGATTTCCGGCCGCCGCCTTACTGGCCGGCGTAAAAAGTGTTTGCGGCAGCTTTTGCGCTTGCTGCAAACCTTTGGGCAGTTCGATGCCGCAAACCTGGCCTGTCTCCGTATAGTCTCGCCATCCCGAGCCAATCAGGTAGCCGCGAACGACGGCTTCGATCGGCAACGGGCGGAAGCGTCTGACTACAAGAGCGCGGTCCCGAAGTTGGCGGCGCAGCGTCGGGTCCTTGACGACGTCATCTACGGTCAGTTCGGTCAACTGATTGTCGATTATGTCGGCCATCATCCGAAACCAGAACAGTGAAAGCTGAGTGAGCACTTGTCCTTTGCCGGGGATCGGATCTGGCAGCACAACGTCATACGCTGACAGGCGATCTGTTGTGACGATCAGCAAATGTTGATCGTCAACGTTGTAAATGTCCCGAACCTTGCCTCGGCCCAGCAGGGGAAGTTCGGGTATCGAAGACTCAAATAACACGTCCGTGGTACTCATCGCATGGTGCCCGTGGTTTCCGCAACTGTGCGTGATGATCCCCCCTCAGCCACGGGCAGGCAAGCACGGAGCATAGGAATGCCCGCAAACAACCGTTAGGATTGACGATCTCTCCGCTACCTGACGTCTGGAATCTGTAGTGTACTGGGGCAAGATCATCGGTAGTCTGGCGGGGCTCGCGACGCTAAAGCCCTGGTTCGCGGTCCTGGGCCTGTTTCTTGGGCACCAGTTCGATCGCGGTTTTGCCGACCGCTACCGCAAATTCGAGAAACAGGGGGCGGACATCGGCCGTGTCTCGGATGATTTCGTCCGCACGTTGTTCCAGACCATGGGTCATCTCGCCAAAATAGATGGGCGTGTTTCCGAGGAAGAGATACGCGCAGCGCGCATGATAATGCACCGTCTTGGACTAAGTCCGGCTAACGTTCGCCGCGCGATCGCCTGGTTTGACGATGGCAAACAACCCGGCTTTCTATTGGTGCAGACGATACGCGAGGCGCGACGCGTCAGTGCCCGAAGCACGGCACAACGGACGCTGTTTGTGCGGTTACTCCTCGAAGTTGTATTGGCGAAGAATGCACTAAAGACGGAAGAGCGCTCGTTGATCTGGATAGTCTGCACCGAGCTCGACATCGGTCGCGTCGAACTGGCGCAGCTCGAAGCGATGATAAGGGCGCAAAAGGGGTTCAAGCGCTCGCCGGCGGGAGATGCGGATGCGGCGCGTGTGCGTGGTGCATATGACGCCCTCGGCATGTCGCCCGACGCGAGCAATGCAGAAATAAAGAAAGCGTATCGGCGTTTGATGAATCGCAATCACCCGGACAAGATCGCCGGCAGTAATCCGGATAGCTCGGTACTCGCCGAAGCCGAACGCCGCACCCGGGAGGTGCGCGTTGCCTACGAGATGCTCAAAGCAAGGCGCTCGATACGATGACTGTTCGTTTCCTCAGCCCTGAGGTAAAATTGTGCACTTCACTATAGGAAACACCGTGACGCCCCTAGTCGCCCCCTCGATTCTGTCCGCTGATTTCGCCCGCCTGGGTGACGATGTCAAAACTGTGCTCGATGCCGGCGCAGACGTCGTGCACTTCGATGTAATGGACAATCATTTTGTCCCGAACCTGACGATCGGCCCGCTAATCTGTGAAGCATTGCGCAGCTACGGTATCGAGGCGCCAATTGACGTGCACCTGATGGTCGAACCCGTCGATCGTATTATCCCTGACTTCGCGAAAGCGGGCGCCAACTACATTACGTTTCATCCCGAAGCCAGCCGGCACGTGGACCGTTCGCTGGGCCTTATTCACGAACACGGTTGCAAGGCGGGATTGGTGTTCAATCCCGCCACGCCCCTTGACTGGCTCAAGCATGTCATCGACAAAGTGGACATGGTGCTCATCATGTCCGTGAACCCGGGATTCGGAGGCCAGAAGTTCATTCCCTCCGCCCTCGACAAGCTACGCGAGGCCAGGAAGATCATCGCGGACACGGGGCGCGATATTCGGCTCGAAATCGACGGCGGCGTCAAAGTCGATAATATTGGTGAAATCGCGGCGGCCGGGGCCGACACGTTTGTTGCCGGGTCGGCGATATTTGGCAGCGATGATTACGCGAAGACTATTGCCGCCATGAAGGCCGAAATAGCGGCCGCCGGTTAGACTGGACGTCCGACAGCTGTGCCCGTTGGGCAGTTCTTCCATAATGGGTCAGGCAGCGCAACGGTACTTTGTTTCGACGAAGTAAAGCGCAGTGTCAGCGAGCCATTAGGAGAAATAAAGTACCGTTGCGATGCGTTCCGCAGTTACTGCGGACGAATTACCCAACAGGCACAGCTGTTAGGCAGATTCTTGGACATAGCGCCTGCTATCTCGGCATCGATCTCAGAGTTTGCGGTTCGGGCGTGCCCCGTAGACGACGATGGTCTTGCCGCTGGCCGAAACCAGTCCTTGTTCTTCAAGTACCTTGAGCACGCGGCCGGCCATTTCTCTCGAACAGCCAACCAGGCGGCTCAGTTCCTGACGACTGACTTTGATTTGCATCCCGTCCGGGTGCGTCATCGCATCGGGTTCATTGCAGAGGTCCATGATTGCGTGTGCGACGCGGCCGGTGACATCAACAAATGCCAGGTCGCCCAACTTGCGGTTGGTGCGATCGAGTCGAGTCGCGAGCTGGGTCGCGAGCTCGAAGACGAGACCCGGGCTTTCGCTCGCAATCTGGCGGAATCGCGGGTAGGTCATCTCGGCGATTTCGCATTCGGTGCGAGTCCGCACCCAGGCACTGCGCGTGGGTTGCTCGTAAAACAGGCCCATCTCGCCGAAGAATTGACCCTTGTTGAGGTAAGCAAGCACCATTTCATTGCCGTCTTCGTCTTCGATCATGACCTCGACCGAGCCGTCGACAATGTAATAAAGCACATCCGGCAAGTCACCGGCATGGATCATCACGGTTTTTGACGGCACCGTGCGAACGCGGCAATAACTTAAAAAGCGATTAATCGCCGGCACATCGCTAAGATTCTTGACTGTTGTCTGCATTGATTGATCCTCGCCCCTGTTGCGGTCCTCTTTTAATACAGTTTACCGGTCACGGCAAGCTAAGTCCGTGTTTTCTCGCGCTTTATGGCAGCGTTAAACCCAATACGCTGTCTTTGTCATGACTTTCGCGGTCAATCGCATCAGCGATTTGACCGGGGCGGGTAGTTCGGCAGCACCCGCCTGCATGGCATTTTCACCGTGTTCAGCTTCCTCGTCGCGCATCTGTTCGACGATGGCGCGGCTCCTGCCGTCTTCAGGCGGCAGGCCATCCAGATGGCTATCGAGGTGCTCGCAGACCTGGCGCTCGGTTTCGGCAATGAAGCCCAGGCTCCATTTGTCGCCAAGAATACCGCTAACCGTACCGATGGCGTATGCACCGGCGTACCAAACGGGACTCAGACGACTGGGCTCTTCGCCAAGTTCCTGAATGCGTTGCTCGCACCAGGCAAGATGGTCGGACTCTTCGGCTGCCGCGCGTTGCATCTGCTGTTCGATATTTGCATCTCGCGCAACGGTCGCATGCCCTTTGTAAAGCGCCTGTGCTGCGACCTCGCCCGCGTGATTGACGCGCATCAGACCCGCCGCGTGAGATTTTTGTCGGGCGGTCAGGTCCGTTTCCTTGATCAAGGCTGCCGGATTCGCGCGTGCTGGACGTCCGGCGGGCGCCGCGATCGTGCGTAGGGCGTCGTCGGCACCGGCAATAAGGCGGTCGATCGGTGAGAGGTTACGATTCGTCACAATTGGATTATAGCGAACCGTTGCCGTCAGACGGTATACTCGCCCGCTTTTTGATGGCAGAGCCTAAATTTTCCAGGAGTTCCCGGCATGAAATTTCGTTTAATATTGATCGCAGCAGTGCTTAATTGCCCCGGTTTCGTTGATGGCCCAGCAGGAGCCGGAGAGTCCGTAGACCGGAAAGGCAACGCTTGGCTACCTCGCGACGTCCGGAAATACGGAAAACTCGACCCTGAACACGGGTGTCGAAGTCGGTTTTGCGACAGGCAAATGGCAACATATTGCAAAAGCCGCCGCGATCAACGCATCAGAAAACAAGGTGACGACCGCAGAAGCCTATGATCTGGGCTGGAAAACGGAGCGGAATCTGTCGGACAAGGATTTCGTATTCGGGCGTCTCGACTGGCGCAAAGACAATTTCGGCGCTTTCGATAAGCAGTTTTCGCAGACGGTTGGTTACGGGCGACGGCTGATAAAGACGGACAAGCATTTGCTCAACTTAGAGGCCGGTGTTGGTGCGCGGCAGTCCGAGACGCAGGATGGAGTCACGGAGAACGAGACGATTTTCCGCGGCGGCGCTTACTACAAGTGGCAATTCAGCGAGACGGCCGAATTTCGCCAGGATTTGACGGTTGAATCGGGCAGCGCGAATACGTATCTCGTGTCAGATACCGCGGTCTCCGCGAAGCTCGTCGGAAACCTGGCGCTGGTCGCGTCTTATACGATCAAGCACAACACCGATGTACCGGCTTTGACCGAAAAAACCGATACTTACACGTCATTGTCACTCGAATACGCCTTCTAGGACCGTCGCCGCCGGGCGGAGGGCTACTATTGGGATACATAGGGCATTGAAAAATAAACAAATAACGGTCTCGGCATCGGGCGCCCTATTTGAAGAAAAAAAGCCCGGATTGATTGCAATGAAGCGGGGGCTACAGTAGAATTTCGCGCCTTTCGTCTCTGCAGCGATGTTTTGCGCGCGCGGATGGCTGACGGGGCCTTCGGGTTAGTCCGAGTGCCCTGATTACACGATCATTCCCTTACGGAAATCTTAAATTATGAAGACGTTTTCTGCGAAGCCAGCAGAGGTACGCCGCGACTGGTACGTGGTTGATGCGACAGGAAAGACCCTGGGTCGCCTGTCGACGGAGATCGCGCGTCGCCTGCGTGGCAAGCACAAACCTGAATACACGCCGCATGTGGACACGGGCGACTACATCGTTGTCGTCAATGCCGAAAAGCTTCGCGTAACCGGCAACAAGCTGAAGGACAAGATTTATTACCACCACACCGGATACATCGGTAACCTCAAGTCCGTTTCGTTAGAGAAGATGCTCGACGAAACGCCTGAGCGCGTGCTGCAGTTTGCGGTCAAAGGCATGCTGCCGCGTGGCCCGTTGGGACGCCAGATGCTGGGCAAGCTTCGTGTATTTGCCGGGCCTTCGCACAGTCATGCTGCGCAACAACCTATTCCCCTGGACGTAAGCGCCTGAGGCTCGGTCCTCCTGCGCTGAGAAAAGACTATGAGTGATACATTCTTCTACGGTACGGGTCGTCGGAAAACGTCGACCGCTCGCGTATTCCTGATGCCTGGAAACGGCGATATTACGGTCAACAAGCGGTCGCTTGACACATTCTTTGGTCGCAAAACGGCGCAAATGATTGTTCGTCAGCCGCTCGAACTGACCCAGTTGACGGACCGCTTCAACGTGAACGTCACGGTCAAGGGTGGCGGTACGACAGGCCAGGCGGGTGCTATTCGCCACGGGTTGACCCGTGCGTTGATGGCCTATGATGAGTCGCTTCGGCCGTCTTTGCGTAAAGCCGGTTTTGTCACCCGCGATGCTCGCGAAGTCGAGCGAAAGAAGGTCGGCCTCAGAAAAGCACGTCGCGCCACGCAGTACTCGAAGCGCTAGAGCGCGCCAGAGACAATCGATCTCTTTACTTGGGGGATCGTCTAGCGGTAGGACTGCGGACTCTGACTCCGCCAACGGGGGTTCGAATCCCTCTCCCCCAGCCAAAAATAAAGGGCCCTCAATCGGGCCCTTTTTTTTGGCTGGGGGAGAGGGAAGACGCACGAAGTGCGCCCGAAGGGTGAGGAGCGTAGCGACGAATCAATCCCTCTCCCTACCGACTAAAATTGTCCGAGCCGCGAGAGTGCAAGAATCCCTCTTTTTTACGCCCGCATTTCCCTCACGCCGTTGTCAGCGGCGATGAGCAAGATATCGGCGGGCCGGTCGGCGAAAATGCCAACCGTAATGACGCCTGGAATTCGGTTGATTCGCGCTTCCATTTCAACAGGGTTGGAAATCTGGAGGTCCTCCACGTCGAGGATATGGTTACCGTTATCGGTGATAAATCCCTCGCGCCAAATCGGGTGCCCACGCATCTTCAGCAGGCGGCGGGAAACGAATTCCTGCGCCATCGGCAAGACCTCGATCGGCACCGGAAAAGTCCCAAGCATGCCAACGAGTTTCGTGTCGTCAACAATGCAGACAAAGCGGCGCGCCGCGGCAGCGAGTACTTTCTCCCTTGTCAATGCGCCGCCACCACCCTTGATAAGATGCAGGTGCTTGTTGCACTCGTCGGCGCCGTCGATGTAGACGTCAATATCGCCGGTCTCGTTGAGGGTCTTAACGTCGAACCCGCGATCTTCCAATAATGCGGTGCTCGCCTTCGAGCTCGATACGATGCCATCAATGCGATCGCGAACCTCAGGTAGCAGGTCGATCAGGCAGTTAACCGTAGAGCCGGTTCCCACCCCCAGCACTGTGCCTGGGACTATGAACTCCAGCGCCGCTCTGGCTGCGTTACTCTTTTTCTGAGATGCGTCCATAGGGGCGTACTATAGTCAAATCACCGCGAATTGCACGTACGAACAGCGCACAGTTCTCACAAAAAAAAGAGCCCGCCGAAGCGGGCTCTTTCGTTTGCTTGGGAAGAAGGCGTCTTCCGAAGCGTCCAGCTAACTATCTCCTCTTGCGAGAAGCTTTCTTCCGAGTAGCTTTTTTCTTGGTCTTGCGCTTGGCCGTTTTCTTCTTGGCCTTACGCTTGGCGACTTTCTTTTTCGCCTTTTTCTTGGTCTTACGTTTAGCTACTTTTTTCTTAGCCTTTTTCTTGGTCTTACGCTTAGCGGTCTTTTTCTTCGCTTTGCGTTTAGCCTTCTTCTTGGTTTTACGTTTGGCGACTTTCTTTTTCGCCTTTTTCTTGGTCTTACGTTTAGCTACTTTTTTCTTAGCCTTTTTCTTGGTCTTACGCTTAGCTACTTTCTTCTTCGCTTTGCGTTTGGCGACTTTCTTCTTCGCCTTTTTCTTTGCTACTTTCTTCTTCGCCTTTTTCTTGGCGACTCTTTTCTTCGCTACGCGCTTTTTCGGCGCGGCTTTTTTCCGTGCTGTTACTTTACGTTTCTTGGCGACTTTGCGCTTCGAAACTTTCTTGCGAGACTTCTTTTTGGTAGCCATCTATTTTCTCCGTGTCGGGTACCCGGAGCTGAGTATACTGAACAATTGCAAAAAATCCAGAAAGTTACCCTCACTTTTGACATTGCGAAATCAGGAGTTGGAGGGGGGGTTGGGACGCATTAGAAACGTGAAACTGCCTGCAGGTAATTTGCAATTGGGATGCGGCTGAAAAAACTACCAATCGAAACTTCGAAAACGATTCAAAAGAACGACAAGGCACATTCGGCTAGCGATACCGACGACGGCTGGCGCTGAATCCAACTGAGTTGGCAGGGCGTGCCAAGTAATTGTGAAAATTGACGGTAAACGCGAGCGCACATCCGACTATGTAGCATCGCAAATTACGCCGTAAAGCCGTATATCCCATGCGTTTGGGGTTATTTTCTCGATTTCCTGGCATGCAAATGCAACGCCGATGAGTTTTGGGTGCACCCAGTGTTTTCTGTGTCGCAAGAATGAAAAACAACGGTCGAAATTGCCGCCGCCCATTCCAATACGATTATTCTGTCGGTCAAATGCGACGGTCGGAGTGATGACCAGGTCAAGGTTGCGCGGGTTAATGAATTCACCATCCACTGGCTCCCAAATACCAAACGAATTTCGTTTCAGCGTCGATTCAGGACTAATTTCGCGAAACAACATTTTTCCGCGTGTGCGCAAAACCGGCACGAAAATGCGCTTATTTGCGCACCAGCCGCGTTCGATGATGTATCGAGTATCGACTTCATCATCCATCGGCAAATAGCATGCAATGAATTTACTGGATGAAAACTCGCGAGAATGAACAATACGTTGGCAAATAATTGCGGAAGATTTCGCGCGCGCTTCGGGACGCATTTCGCGTCTCGCAAGCAATGCTTTCGCGCGGAGATCTTTCATAAGGAGGCGCCTCCCGCCTGTGCCGTTACAAACCTTCGCTCTCGAACCGGAGCAAAAGGTGGGGTCAGCCGTGGTCGCAACAGGCTCACCGCCGAAGCGGTTATGCGCATATGCTCCCGACAGTGCACGACCCCGAGATGGAAATTTAGGGTCGAAAGGTTTCCAGGTCGGTATCGAACACTGCAGGAGACGCCAATTCGGTCATCCGTTATTTACGTCGGCCAACATTCAGAGGTCGAGTTGTTGTGTTGAACTAAGAACGTGGTCAACGCGATCGGAAATAATTTTAAGTCGGCTGCTAATGCCACCTTCAAGTTCCTGATCACGCGCTTTCGCATGTATCAGGTCATTGGCCATATTAAGTGCAGCCATAACTGCGATGCGATCCAAGCCTACGATCCTGCCGCTATCGCGGATTTCTCGCATCTTCGTGTTTAGTATTTCAGCAGAGTCGAGCAAGTCGGTGCGTTCCTCGAGAGGGCAGGCAACCTGGTATTCCTTGTCAAGAATGCGGACGCTCACCTGCGCAAATTGTTCAGTCATGCAATGTACTCCATGTGCTTTTGGATTGGCGGCATCAAGAGCCTTGCTCCATTGCTTTGAGTCTGCCAATCATAGCCTCAACCCGAGCACGAACCTGCTCGTTCTTTTGTAGAAGACTTGCGCGTTCGGAGGTCAACACATCCTGGCGCTGTTTCAGCGAACGATTCTCGTCCTGCAGCTGGTCACAAACCCGAACCAGGGCATCTACGCGCTTTTCAAGGCGTTTGAGTTCGTGTTCGAAAGTTGAGCTCATCTTGTCGTTCATAGAGAGAATATAGTCACGCTAAAGATCAGAATCAATTATCTCTGTAGATCAGGTACGCCGGGCGTGGCCTCGAGAACGGCTCCGTGGGATCATAAGGGATTGGCGGAATTGAAAAGGTTGCCATTGTTATGGATGAAAAGGTCGATCATGACGCACTTGATGAGGCGCTGAAACGATGCGGCGCAAGCTGGGACGCTGCGCAAACTCACGGCCTATTGACCGGCCGACTGGCTGTTGCGGGTGTCGCTGCCGGGCCGGATTGGCTCATGCAGGTCCTCGAGGGTACCAACGAGGACAATGCTTTTCGGCTGGAATGCCAGAAAATGCTCGATACGCTCTACCAGTCAACGTTCTGGCAGCTGTCGGAACGGCTATCGGAGTTCGTGCCACTCCTGCCTGACGACGATAGCGATACCTGCGATCGCACTGCTGCTATGGCGCACTGGAGCGAAGGCTTTTTGCACGGCCTGGTCTCGGCGAAACATGGCGACGAGTTGCGAGACCGGCTGGCGGCAGAGCCGCTTGCGGACATCATTCGCGACATGCTGCAGATTACGCGAGCCGAGTTTGATGACACGGCTGATGAGGAAACGAATGAAGCCGCGTACTTCGATCTTGTCGAGTACTTGCGAGTTGCGGCGCAGCTGGCCTACGAGGAGCTGTCCGAGATCCGTCACGGCGCCAGTTCATCGCCGAAAGGACGTCACGACACAATGCACTAGTGTCCTGTAAGGCGTATTGTTCTTCGGTCACTGCATCTCTTCAAAAGCCCACAAATGACACCTGGCCGCGTAGAATACGGCTGGCTTCGGAAATTTCACGAGCGTACTTCCCAAATGGACCAGAAGGAATTTGAACGCCGCCGCAAACAGCTGATGCGCATGGTTGGTGCCGGGGGCGTTGCCATACTCCCCGCCGCGCCGGTGAGGACGCGCAGCCGTGATGTCGAATATCGTTATCGACAGGACAGCGATTTCTATTATCTGACGGGCTTCGCCGAGCCGGAGGCCGTGGCGGTCCTGGTTCCGGGCAGGACCACCGGTGAATTCCTGATGTTCTGCCGTGAGCGGAATCCCGAAAAGGAGCAATGGGATGGCTCGAGGGCCGGACAGGACGGTGCCGTAAGCGACTACGGTGCTGATGACGCGTTCCCTATCGAAGATCTTGACGACATTTTGCCCGGTATTATCGAACCCTGCAGCCGTGTTTATTACACAATGGGAATGTACTCGGAGTTCGATTCGCGCATTGCCGACTGGGTCAACTCGTTACGATCGGGTCTGTCGCGCGGTTTGCACACGCCGCAGGAATTCGTCGCCCTTGATCATCTTCTGCATGACATGCGCCTTTACAAGAGTCGCGGCGAAATAGCCGCGATGCGCAGATCCGCCAAGGTCGCGGTCGAAGCGCATAAGCGCGCGATGCGAATGACGCGACCCGGACTCTTCGAATACGAAGTCGAGGCTGAATTTCGCCATGAATTTCGGCGTAACGGTGCGTGGGCATCGTATAACCCAATCGTTGGCGGCGGAGCCAACGCGTGTACGTTGCATTACGTCGAGAATAACGCCGAACTCAGAGACGGCGACCTGTTGCTGATTGATGCTGGCTGTGAACTCGATTACTACGCATCGGATATCACGCGAACGTTCCCTGTCAGCGGGCGATTCAAGCCGGAGCAACGTGCGGTCTATGAAATCGTGTTGGAAGCGCAGCTCGCGGCAATCGAAAAGACGGTCAAAGGGAATCACTGGAATGATCCGCACGACGCGGCCGTCAAGGTGATCACGAAGGGTCTGCGCAGAATCGGACTACTGAAAGGTTCATTACCCAAGCTCATCAAAGACAACGCGTACCGCGACTACTATATGCACCGGACGGGGCACTGGATTGGCATGGACGTACATGACGTTGGTGACTATAAGGTAAGCGATGAATGGCGGGTGCTTGAAACCGGCATGGTCACGACAGTCGAACCCGGACTCTACATCCCGAACAAGCGCAGCGTACCGAAGGGGTTTCGCAACATCGGAATCCGGATAGAGGACGACGTTGCCGTAACGGCCAAGGGTCCCGACGTACTCAGTAAAGGTCTTGCCAAGCACCCGGATGATATCGAGGCACTGATGCTAAGCTCATGAGCGCCGACGGGCATGACAGTCATTACGACATTGTGATTGCCGGCGGTGGCATGATTGGCACAAGCCTGGCGCTGGCGCTCGCGCCATTGGGTCTGCGCGTTGCCGTGGTGGAGGCGATCGCCCGCAAAACTCTCGAGCAACCCAGTTTCGATGACCGATCCACCGCATTGTCGCGCAGCACGCAGCGCATGTTTGAGGCTATGGGCCTGTGGGGCGAGATCGTGGCTGCGTCAACGCCCATTCGCAGTATCCACGTATCGGATCAGGGCCGATTTGGTTTTTCACACATCGATGCGGAAGAACAGGGCGTCGAGGCACTGGGATACGTTGTAATAAACCGCGTGCTTGGCGGCGTGTTGCAGTCCGCTATTGATGAATGCCAGGGTATACAGTTCGTTTGCCCCGCACGTATTGTCGGTGTTGACCTCGCCCCGGAACGCGCGACGGCTGTAGTTGAGCTCGACAAGGGCAAACAGCAGGCACTGAGTTGTGATCTGCTGGTTGCGGCCGACGGAGCGAATTCCGCTGTCCGCGAGATGATGGGCATCTCGGCACAAAAGACTCAGTACGATCAACGCGCCGTTATCGGTAACTTGCTTCCGGAGAAGAATCTGCAGCATCGTGCGTTTGAGCGATTCACTGCTCAGGGTCCGCTCGCCGTGTTGCCGGTCGCCGACGACCGTGCCGGGTTCATCTGGGTCGTGGCGGAGCGTGAGGCAGAACGCGTATTGGCGCTGGATGATGACGCATTCCTTGCGGAGCTGCAGGAGGAGTTCGGTTACCGGCTTGGCGCCTTCTCGCAGGTAGGCAAGCGTGCGTCCTATCCGCTCACGCTCACCAGGGCGGTGCGTCTCATAGCGACTCGAAGTGTATTAATTGGCAACGCCGCGCACGGCCTGCATCCCGTCTCTGCGCAGGGCTTTAACCTGGGAATGCGCGACGTTGCAGCTCTGTGCGACTGCATCGCGGATAGCCGGGCTGAGTTGAAAGGCGTCGATCCTGGCGACGAACAACTACTGGTGCGATACGCAGATTGGCGTCGTAGTGACCATAAGAAGCTGGTGCGATTCACGGACGGTCTGGTTCGTTTGTTTGGCAGTTCTCGCCGACCGCTGCGCGCGTTGCGCGATGTTGGCATGCTTGGGTTCGACCTGATTCCCGGCGTCCGATCGTTGTTTGCAAAACACACGATGGGCCTGGCGGGCACGCTGCCGCGTCTGTCACGCGGGGTGCCGCTCAAATGAAGCGACATTTTGACGTCGTTATTGTCGGTGGCGGCATTAGCGGGTTGACGCTTGCCGCCAAGCTCGCCAAAGGGCCGAGCCACGATGCGCTGAGGATCACAGTGCTCGACAGCGCAGCACGCCCCAGGCTTTCACCGGAGGACGATGTGGCACTGCGTGTTTCGGCCATCGCAAATGGCTCGGCTGACATTCTGGACTCGGTCGGTGCATGGACGCATGTCACCGAGTCCCGGCTGAGCCCCTACGAACGCATGCGTGTCTGGGACCAAACGGATACGCCAGACAGCGCATCGGCGTTACGTTTTGATGCAGCCGAGTTCGCGGTTCCACAACTGGGCTTCATTGTCGAGAATGTTGTGTTGCAGCATGCACTGCTGCGACAACTCGATGCCGCGAACGTTGAGTTGCTATTCGCGAGTCCGATTCGATCGCTTCGCCAGGCCGGGCAGCAATACACCGTCGAGCTTGAGGATGGCGTCAAACGGGTGGCCGACCTTGTTGTTGGTGCCGACGGATCGCGCTCGTTCGTGCGCGGGGCAGTTGGCATCGAGACACGCACGTGGCCGTATGGTCAGACCGCGTTCGTCACGCACCTCCGACCCGAGCGCGCGCATCAGTCGACAGCGTGGCAACGATTTCTTCGAGACGGACCGCTGGGTATCTTGCCACTGTCTGATGGCAAGGTGTCCGTCGTCTGGTCCACCAGGCCTGACCTGGCAAAGCACGCAATGGATGCGAGCGATGCAGAACTCGGGGGCATGCTGACGGACGCATCGGATCACATCCTTGGTGCGCTCTCGGTGGCGGGGCCACGTGGTGCGTTCCCACTCGGTGCTCAGCACGCAGAGAGCTATGTTCTGCCGGGAGTCGCGCTGATTGGTGATGCTGCACACGCGATTCACCCGCTCGCGGGCCAGGGCGCAAATCTTGGCCTGCAGGACGCGCTCGCACTCTCGGGCGTGATCGAAACTGCGTTAGATCAGGGACTGCACCCGGGTGACCGTCCCGTATTGCGACGCTACGAGCGAGCCCGAAAAGGGGCGAACGCGACAATGTTGCATTTCATGACTGGCCTCAACCGCCTGTTTGCGACAGACTCGCGTCTGGTCGGAGAAATAAGAACAACTGGAATGCGGATATTCAATCGCAGCGGACCAATACGGGAACGTGCTGTCAGGGTGGCACTCGGCGTTGACTGACGTCGTCTAGGGGAGAAACTGTGAAGCATCGCTACGTCTACGTGCTCGCGTCATTGCTGACAGTCGTTGGCTTGTCCGTGTTTCTCTACAAGTGGCAGGTGCTGGGTTTCCCGGTCAGCGAGAACCAGGAAACCCCGGTGTGGACTATCGAATCGGCCGTTAGATTCGATAGCGGGCCGGGATCGATCAAGGTGCAGCTGCACGTGCCAACACTTACGCCCGGATTTCGCATGCTCAACGAGAACTCGGTGTCCCGAGGTTACGGCTTCAGCCTGAATTATGGCAGCGGTGGTCGTGAGGCTCAGTGGGCCATCCGGCGCGCCGACGGCGAACAGACGATCTATTACCGAATATCTGTTTATGAAGATAACAGCGTAGATCAATCTGATACGACGCCGCCGTTTCCGCCGTTGCCGGTGATAAACGAACCGTTGAAAACCGCTGTCGATGTGCTGGTGTCGGAGGTTCGCGACCATTCCGCGGACACGGCGTCCTTCACGACCGAATTATTACGACGTGTGAACGACCTATCACCCGATCCCAATGTTGAACTCTTGATGACGGGTGTCGATTCGGACGCGGACTTCGTCGGTGTCGTTACGACGATACTTGCGTCGGCTCGTATTCCCGCGCGCATGGTGCGTGGATTTCCATTGTCAGGGCGACAACGCAGTGCGAGCCTCGCCGCCTGGCTGGAAGTTCACGACGGCGACCGGTGGCTTTACTTCAATCCCATGACCGGTGAGGAGCGCCTGCCAGAGCGTTTCCTCGTCTGGTGGCGGGGCAATGAGCCAATCGTTAGCGTGGAAGGCGGCAGCAACGTCGAAGTGCGCTTCGCGATCCAGGAAAATCACCTGGACGCGGTTGCTATCGCGGAAACCCAGGCCGCCCAACGCGGCGCGTTCGCGGTTGACTTTTCACTGTACAGCCTGCCGATTCAAACACAGGCCGTTTACAGCGTGTTGCTGATGATTCCGATCGGTGCGCTGATCATGGTGATTATGCGCAACTTTATCGGCATCGACGCTTTCGGAACATTTATGCCCGTGCTGATTGCGCTGGCGTTTCGCGAAACCAAACTATTGTGGGGCGTCGTGCTGTTCTCAACGTTAGTCGCGCTGGGACTCAGTATTCGCTTCCTGCTCGATCGGCTTCGACTGTTGCTCGTGCCTCGGCTTAGCGCCGTCTTGATCGTGGTCGTACTCCTGATGCTGTTCATTAGCCTGACGTCGCATCGGCTGGGACTAGAGACGGGATTGTCTGTTGCGCTGTTTCCAATGGTGATCATCGCCATGACGATCGAGAGGATGTCGGTCGTCTGGGAGGAGAGAGGCGCTGCCGATGCCATGCGTGCCGGTGCGGGCAGCCTTGTTGTCGCGATCGTCGCATATATCTTCATGGGACTGTCGTGGCTTGAGCACCTCATCTTCACATTTCCTGAACTTCTGTTGGTGGTCCTTGCGATGGTCATCGTCGTGGGCCGCTACACAGGGTATCGACTCTCGGAATTGCGGCGGTTCAGGGCGTTATCCACAGAATGATTTTCGCATCACCTAGAAAACTCCATGACATCGGGGTCCTTGGCCTGAATGAACGCAATGCCGACTACATTGCGCGGTTCAACCCACGGCGCCTTTACCCGCTCGTCGATGACAAGGTTTTAACCAAGGAACTCGCGCTCAATGCGGGCATGGCCGTGCCAGACCTTTACGGCGTGATTGCGCACCAAGGTGAGGTGCGAAAGTTTTCCGACATTATTCGCGGTCACGATTCGTTCGTTATCAAACCCGCGCGCGGCAGTGGCGGCGATGGAATTTTCGTCGTGATAGGCCGTGGCAAGCGGAAGCGCGACAACTACCGTTTAAGCAACGGCTTGTTTGTCTCCGAAGGCGAAATCCTGCACCACATCTCCAATACGGTCAGCGGCCAATACAGCCTCAGCGGAAACCGCGACACGGCGCTGATCGAATACTGCGTACATTTTGATCCCACGTTTGCCGACGTGAGCTACCAGGGCGTCCCGGATATCCGCGTGATCGTTTATCGCGGCTATCCCGTCATGGCAATGGTTCGCCTGCCCACGCGCGCGTCCGATGGCAAGGCTAACCTGCACCAGGGAGCGGTTGGCGCTGGTGTCGATCTCAGCACGGGTGAGACGCTAAACGGCGTACTCGGCAACGAGGTTGTAGACGAGCATCCGGATACGGGAGCGCTGATCGCGGGGTTGAAGATCCCGATGTGGGATTTCATCCTGGAGTCATCGGCGCGCGGTTACGATGTTACGGGCCTCGGCTACCTGGGAGTGGATATGGTGATTGATAATGACCGCGGTCCGCTGATTCTGGAAATGAATGCCAGGCCCGGACTGAACATTCAAATAGCGAATGGCACCGGACTTCGCGATCGCATTGCGCGCATCGAAGAGCTCTATGATTCTTCCGCTACACCCGAAGAACGCGCCTCGGTATCGAGACAGGAGTTTCCCGCCGCGATCGAGCATCAGAGGAGCCTGTTTTAGCGTCTGCTCGCAAAATCCTAAATCATTGGCGCTCGGCCTTCCTCGGCTGTGAGTCGCGAAGGGCCCGCTAGGGTTGGGACGCTAACCAGGCATCCATGCGCTGCTCCAGGATATCAAGTGGCAAAGCTCCGGCGCCCAGCAACTCGTCGTGGAACGCGCGGATGTCGAACGCCTCGCCTAGCCGCCGTTCAGCTCGCTCTCTTAGCGCGAGTATCTTCAGCTGTCCAATCTTGTAGGCGAGCGCCTGACCGGGCATCGCGATATAGCGATCGATTTCGTTGACGATATCGTGCTCGGTTTTGGCCGCATTGTCTTTGAAGAAATCGATGGCCTGTTGCCGTGTCCAGCCCTTGTAATGAATGCCCGTATCGACGACGAGGCGCACGGCGCGCCACATGTCGTAGGTAAGCTGACCAAACTTTGAGTAAGGGTCCGTATAGAGCCCGAGATCGTAACCAAGACGTTCGCTGTAGAGGCCCCATCCTTCAACAAATGCCGTGAAACCGTTGAAACGACGGAAGTTGGGCATGTCGCCCAGCTCCTGCTGCAGAGCAATTTGCAGGTGATGTCCGGGCATGGCCTCGTGGACACTGAGCACCTCGATTTCGTATTTCGGCCGCACCTCCGGTTTATAGAGGTTGACCCAGTAGGTTCCTGCGCGGCTACCGTCGGCCGCCGGCCGCGAGTAGTAGGCAGTTGTCGTATCCGGCGCAATCGAATCCGGAATCGGCTTCACGCCATAGGGCATTCGGGGCAAGACGCCAAACAATGTCACAAGCTCCGGATCGATGCGTTTGCAGGTGGCGAGGTAGGCTTCGTAAAGGTCTGCCGGATCGTCGAAGTAGAACTGCGGATCGGTGCGCAGGAAAACGAGGAAGTCCTCGAAGCTACCTTCGAATTCGACGTCGGCGATGAGCGTCTGCATTTCACCGTGTATGCGCTTGACTTCCTGAAGCCCAAGCCTGTGGATTTCGTCGGGCGTCATCCGCGTTGTTGTGAACGAACGCGCGAGGTGTTCGTACCAGGCATTGCCGTTTGGTAATAGCGACTGGCCGATGGTGTCGCGGCTTGCCGGCAAGTATTTGTCGTTGAAGTAACGATTGAGCTTCCGGTAGGCCGGCAGGATGGTCTTTTCGATGGTCTCAATGGCCGATGCGCGCAAGCGCTCCTGGTCCTCGGTTGAAATGGAGTCGGGCAGGCCGGCAAACGCGCGATAAAACGGGCTGTCTTCCGGGTTGTCGACGAGTTGCAGGGCAAGCTGCGATTTCATGCGCTGCATCAGGATCTTCGGCGACACAATATCGGCCTTGCGGCCCGCTTCTGCGAGGTCGATTTGCTGGTCAATGACGACGTCGATTTTGCCCATGCGTGCCAGCCAGTCGTCAAAGTCCCGGGTCGTTACCAGGCGCAATTGATTCGTGACGTTCTCGAGATTCTGCACGCCACCCCGATGAAAAAATGGCAGCAGGTGCCCACGAAATTGATACTCGTCTACGTCGTCTTGCAGCTGTCGGCGAAACAGCTCGTAGTTGAGCTGCCCTGCCTCTGACAGTGCCGTGCGTTCGATCGCGTACACTCCGCCGCAGAAACTCTCTTTTTTCTTCATGACGCCGTGCATGCGCTGTCAGGCTGTCATCCGGCCACTGGTCGTTGAAGCGGTGATCACCCATCATCGAGGCCATTACCGGTGAATTCGAGAGTTGCCACTCCCATTGCTCGTCGATAAGGGTAGCAAAATCGGAGCTGACGTCCGCCCATGCGGCCATCGAGACCGCAAGGAGGAGGATGCTCGTTGCGATGCAGCGTCTTTTCATGCCGAGTTCCTTTTCCATGATTGCACGCATTGTCACTGGCAGCAGCGCGGCTGGCAACCGGGCCGGGCATTGGCTATGATTGCGCGCACTGATCTACAGCGTCCGCAGAAGAGACCTCGTTCAATCGAGGCGCCGAAGGCGCAACACGCTCGGAAACGCTCAGGCAGACGGACTGTGTACGCTGATCAGCTCTGGAGAGCGGCCAAACGGCCCACCGAAGGGGTATGTGGTGATTGCCCGAATACTGGTCGCCATTGATCTCTCAGGTTGCAAAGGACAGAGGGGCGGCAGGCTGAACGGCCTGCCGCCCCTATTTTTTTGCCAGACACTGACGACGGGCTAGCGCTATGGGTTTGAAAACGCCGCTGTACGACAATCACGTTGATGCCAACGCGCGCATCGTCGACTTTGGTGGCTGGGATATGCCACTGCACTACGGCTCCCAAAAGGAAGAACACCACGCCGTGCGGCGAAAAGCTGGTGTATTCGACGTCTCGCATATGACGATCGTCGACCTCAAAGGCGAACGGGTACGCGATTTCCTGCGCTATCTTGTTGCCAATGACGTCGCCAAGCTCAAGGACTACGGCAAAGCCCTGTATACCTGCATGCTCAATCCCGCCGGCGGCGTCATCGATGACCTGATCATCTACTTTATGGGTGATACCGAGTACCGACTGATTGTGAATGCGGCGACCCGCGAGAAAGACCTGGCCTGGATCCGGGAGCAGGCGGCGGCTTTCGGTGTAGAGGTCGACGAACGGGCGGAACTTGCGATGATTGCGGTGCAAGGCCCCAGTGCACGGGAGCTTGCAGCGCCGCTCATCGACAGCCATTGGCGCGACGCAGCGCTCGCGCTGAGACCGTTCAACGGACTGCAGGCAGGCGATACATTCTGTGGCTCGCACCGGCTACACGGGCGAAGACGGCTGGGAAATCGTGCTCCCGGCCGCCGATGCTCCGGCGATGTGGGAGAACCTGCTGCAGGCGGGCGTCACACCGTGCGGGCTCGGTGCGCGCGACACGCTGCGGCTTGAGGCTGCGATGAACCTCTACGGCTCGGACATGGACGAATCGATCTCGCCGCTTGAGGCGGGGCTTGCATGGACCGTTGCCTGGCAACCCGAGGATCGTCGTTTTATCGGCCGCGAGCCAATGCAGACATTGCGCGACTCCGGCAACTGCCGGCGCTTCGTGGGCTTGTTGCTCGAGGATCGAGGCGTGCTGCGTAATCACCAGACCGTCATCGTCGATGGCATCGGTGATGGTGAAATCACTAGCGGCGGCTTTTCGCCGACGATCGAACGTTCAATCGCTCTCGCTCGTGTTCCTGCGGGCGATTACGATCGTGCCCAGGTTGACGTCAGGGGCAAACTGTTGAACGTTCGGATCGTGAAGACACCGTTTGTTAGAAATGGGCAGATTCGCATCGACGTATGACGTCGTTGCTTAGCAAACTAAAGGGAGTAGCATGATGAGTGAATTGCCGGGGGACCTTCTCTACACCAACGATCATGAGTGGTTGCGCCGCGAGGACGACGGTACGGTAACCATCGGTATTACCGACCACGCGGCGACCGCGTTGGGCGATCTCGTGTACGTCGAATTGCCGGAAATTGAACAGGAAGTCGAGAGCGGCGGCGAAATGGCGGTCGTCGAATCGGTCAAAGCAGCGTCCGATGTTTACGCGCCAATCGCGGGCAGTATTGTCGCGGTCAACGAAGACCTTGCCGACGAACCCGAGAAAATCAACAGCGAGCCTTACGGCGAAGGTTGGATCGTGCGCATAACGCCGTCTGACGACATTGACGAGAGCGGTCTGCTGACCCCGGACGCCTACCAGCAACTACTTGACGAACTGGACGACTGAGCACGAATTCATGCCTTTTATACCGCACACCGAGAAAGACACGCAGGAAATGCTCGCCGCCATCGGCGCCGATTCGATCGAGGATCTGTTCGACGAAATTCCTGCAACGCTTCGCATCGATCATCTGTACGGCGTGCCCGAGGCACACAGCGAGATGGAGATTTCGCGTCTCATGCGCAATCGTGCAGCGATGGACGGTTCACCGCTGTGTTTCATCGGCGCCGGCGCCTATGAGCATCATATTCCGGCGGCGGTCTGGGACATTGCGACTCGCGGCGAGTTTTACAGCGCCTACACACCGTACCAGGCCGAGGCAAGCCAGGGTACGTTGCAGGTTATCTACGAGTACCAGACGATGATCACGGAGCTGACCGGGCTGGATGTCAGCAACGCATCGCTGTACGACGGTGCCTCCGCGCTGGCCGAAGCGGCGTTGATGTCCGTGCGCACGAATCGGCGCGTGAAGACCGGACTCGTGTTGCTTGCGCCGGGCGTAAACCCGGTTTACGAAAAGGTTGCTTCGGCGATAGCGGGAAGCCAGGGATTGACGTTCGAACGCCTGCCGGTCGACCCGGCATCAGGTAACGTGGCATTTGACCAGCTTCCTGATGACACGAACCCGGTGGCGGTCGTCGTGCAGCAGCCGTCGTTCCCCGGAACGCTCGAAGACGTCGATCGCCTGACCGATTGGGCTCATGCGCAAAATGCATTCCTCATCGGAATCGTCAATCCCGTTTCGCTGGCATTGATGAAGGCCCCCGGTCATTGGGGAGAGCAGGGCGCGGACGTCGCGATCGGCGAGGGTCAGCCGCTCGGTGTGCCCCTGTCATCGGGCGGGCCGTATTTTGGTTTCATGACCTGCAAGCAAAAACATGTACGACAGATGCCTGGACGAATTGTCGGTCGTACAACCGACCTCGACGGCAATCCGGGTTTTGCGCTGACGCTACAGGCGCGTGAGCAACACATCAGGCGCACGAAAGCGACATCCAATATTTGCACGAACCAGGGACTCATGGTGACGGCGGCAACCATTTATATGTCACTGCTTGGCGTCGAAGGTCTCGCGCGCGTAGCAGCAAAATCGCACGCGAATACGAAGCGATTTGTCGATGGTCTCTGCGCCATAGAGGGTATTGAGCGCCTGTACGAGGGCCCTTTCTTCCACGAGGTGGCGTTGAAACTGGATCGCCCCGTGGCGCCGCTACTCGCTGCGCTGGCTGATCTGAACATACTTGGCGGTTTTGATCTCACTCACTTTGCATCGACGAACGCGCTGCTCGTGTGCGTGACGGAAACCAAGACCGAGGCGGACATCGACTCGACGATTACCGCATTTGCAGAAGTTATGGCCTGATTCGGCCGGGGATACGAGCAGTGGCAAAAATTCAATTTGAACACGCGTCTTATCGAACCTACGGTGACCTGCCCGCCGTGGGTAGTCGGGCGCCGGATGTTTCGCTGGTCAATACGAACCTGCAAAATGTTTCACTCGCGAACTGGATGGGCATGCGCAAAATCATGAACATCTTTGTCAGCATCGACACATCCGTATGCGCAGAGTCGGTCATCAAGTTCGAGCGCTATGCCGGCGAGCGCGATGACCTCGCGATGCTGATGGTCTCGTACGACCTGCCGTTCGCACACCAGCGATTCCAGAAGGAGCACAGCCTGAAGCACGTTGTCGGTCTGTCGGCAATTCGTCACGCAGGTTTTGGCGAAAATTATGGTGTGCTGATCATCGACGGTCCGCTCGCCGGCATGTTCTCGCGTGCCGTTGTCGTGCTTGATGAGAATAATACGGTCGTGCATAGCGAGTTGATTGAGGACATCACGACAGAACCCGATTACCGGGCAGCATTTCGCGCCCTTGGAATAGATATCGATGAGTGAGCTAATATTCGAAAAATCGCGGTCGGGCCGCCGAGCCTTTGCGCAGGCCCCTGCTGAATCCGCAACAACCTCAATTCCGGAGAAGTTCCTACGTGACGACAAGCCGCGTTTGCCCGAGGCGAGTGAGTTGCAGGTCGTCCGTCACTATACGCGCTTGTCGCAAAAGAATTTTTCGATCGACACGCAGTTCTATCCGCTTGGATCTTGCACGATGAAGTACAATCCGCGTGCCTGCAACACGTTAGCGCTGCTACCGGAATTTGCGAGTCGCCATCCGCTGGGCCCGGTCACCCACGGTCAGGGGTATCTCACCTGCATGTTCGAGTTGCAGGAGATGCTCAAGGATGTGACCGGGATGAAAGGTGTTTCGTTGACACCAATGGCCGGGGCGCAGGGTGAACTCGCCGGCGTCGCCATGATCAGGGCCTACCACGCGGCTCGTGGTGACCACGAGCGGACCGAAGTCATCGTTCCCGACGCGGCGCACGGCACCAACCCCGCGACTGCGACCATGTGCGGTTGCACGGTTAAGGAAATACCCACCGGCCCTGATGGCGACGTGGATATCGACGCGCTCAAGTCCGTCCTCGGGCCGAAGACGGCTGGGATAATGCTCACCAACCCATCAACGCTCGGTGTATTCGAGCGGCATATCAAAGAAATTGCCGACATGGTCCACGATGCGGGTGGCCTGTTGTATTACGACGGTGCAAACCTCAACGCCATTCTCGGCAAGGTCCGTCCAGGCGACATGGACTTCGACGTCATCCACATGAATCTCCACAAGACGTTTTCGACACCGCACGGCGGCGGCGGCCCGGGATCGGGCGCCGTCGGCGTAAACGATCGATTATTGCCCTTCATGCCGATTCCTGTCGTGGGCAAACGTGAAATAGACGGGGAAACCGTTTACGGCTGGCTCGAGGAAGAGGACTTACCGCAGAGCATTGGCCGACTCTCGGGTTTCATGGGCAATGCCGGCGTGTTGCTGCGCGCCTATGTGTACATGCGCATGATCGGGCGTGATGGCATGGAACGAATCGCCGAATACGCCACCTTGAACGCCAACTATCTGATGGCGCGCCTGCGAGACGCGGGTTTTGAGCTGGCGTATCCGGGACGTCGGGCGAGTCATGAGTTCATCGTGACACTCAAGCACGAAGCCAAGTCGGTGCAGCTTACGGCGATGGATGTTGCGAAAGCGTTGCTGGACCGGAACTACCATGCGCCGACGACGTATTTTCCGCTGCTCGTCCCCGAATGCCTGCTGATCGAGCCAACGGAAACCGAAAGCAAGGAAACGCTGGATGGCTTTGTCGACGCGATTATTGAGATTGTTCGGGCGGCAAAAGAAGACGGCGTCACTTACAAGGAAGCCCCTTACGATATGCCGGTTCGCCGCCTCGATGACGTGAAGGCGGCCCGTGAGCTGGATCTCGCCTACCGCCCCGGCTAATCAGGTTCGCGTCCGAGCCCTGATTTTGCTCAAATAGGGAACCGCGTTGCCCGCAAGCAGTCCAGAATAAGACATAAGCGGGCATTGGCGCCGGCAATTGATCAGGGTGGATATGACATACGGCAGGAATCTGGCGGTAGTTGCCGCGTTATTGTTGAACGCAATGGCGATCGCAGCCGACGACACGGCTTGGACAGAGACGCTTGAGCGTATATCGTCAGGCGTTGTTTCCATACGCATAGACAGCACGCGCGCCTTTGATACCGAGTGGAACAGCTCCAGCCAGGCGACCGGATTTGTGGTCGATGCGGAGCGCGGCCTGATTCTGACCAACCGTCATGTTGTAACGCCTGGACCGGTCATCGCCGAGGCCGTCTTCCGGAATAATGAGGAAGTGCGCCTGACGCCCGTGTACCGCGACCCGGTGCACGACTTCGGATTTTTTCGCTACGATCCCGCAGAGCTGCATTACATAAAGCCTGTCGCGTTACCGCTGGTCCCAAATGGGGCAGGGATAGGCAAGGAAATTCGCGTCATAGGCAACGACGCCGGTGAGCAGCTCTCGATCCTCGCGGGGACGATCGCGCGCCTGGATCGCAAGGCACCAGAGTACGGTCGTGGCAAGTACAACGACTTCAACACGTTTTATCTACAAGCCGCGTCCGGTACGTCCGGGGGATCGTCGGGCTCGCCGGTTGTTAACATCGATGGCGAGGTCGTGGCACTGAATGCCGGTGCCAACAGTTCCGCAGCCAGCAGTTTTTTTCTGCCACTCGACCGAATCGAACGTGCTTTGAAAGAACTGCAGGCCGGCTCGCCGGTGACTCGGGGAACGCTACAAACGACGTTCCAGAGCAAAGCCTACGATGAGTTGCGGCGACTGGGCTTGACGGAAGACTCAGAACGCGTCACGCGTTCGTCGTTTCCCGAGCAAACCGGAATGCTGGTTGTCGATCAGGTCATTCCCGGTTCTCCGGCCGCGGGCAGACTGGCACCGGGCGACATATTGCTGCGAATCGATGGCGAGCTGGTGTCGGAGTTCGTGCCGCTGGCGGCCATTCTGGACGACAAAGTCGGTGAGGAAATCGAGACTCGAGCTGGAGCGAGGCGGCAGAGCGGTCATAAGCGCCGTGCGCGTGGATGATCTGCATTCGATAACGCCGGATGAATATATCGAGTTCGGCGACGCGATCGTGAACCGCTTATCCTACCAGCAGGCGCGACATTACAATCGCGCGGCCGAGGGCATCTATGTTGCTAATCCCGGCTACCTGTTATCCAAGAGCGCCATTCCGCGCGGCGCCGTCATCACGGAAATGGATGGCGAGGCCGTAGCGGATCTCGACGATTTTGAGGCGGTCCTAAATACCCTTGCGGACGGTGAGCGTGTGCTCGTGCGTTACGTCACGATGGAGAATCCCCAGAATTCCATCGTGCGTCTATTGGGAATGGATCGTACCTGGTACCCGGTACGACGCTGCGCTCGCGACGATGCCTTGGGTTTCTGGCCGTGTCGCGATCTCGCGGACGGGCCTCCCCCGGAACCGGTGAAAGTCAGCAGCACGCAGCTGACGAAGCATGCCGATCCGATCGTCAATGCGATTGCACCATCGCTGGTTGTCGTCACGTTCGATTTACCGTACACGCTGTCCGGCGTATCTGAACGCCATTACTACGGCACGGGACTAATCGTCGACAAGGAGCGCGGCTATGTGCTCGTGGATCGCAATACCGTGCCGATCGCCATCGGAGACGTGACCGTGACGTTTGCGGGTTCGCTGGAGGTTGAGGGAAAAATCGAACAACTGCACCCGCTGCATAACTTTGCGATCGTCTCTTACGATCCAGAGAGTATCGGCGCAACGCCTGTAAAACAGGCGACGTTCAATACGGCGCCGTTGGAGCCTGGAGACGATGTTTGGGTTGTGGGAATCAAGGCTGATCACCAGCTTGTGCATCAAAAGAGCACCGTGTCATCGGTGGATCCGCTCTTGCTCCCGTTGTCGCGGACTCTGAGATTCCGGGACTCCAACATTGAAGGCGTGTCGTTGGTGAATGCGCCAAGCGATGTCGACGGCGTGCTCGTGGACAAGAAAGGTCGTGTGGCCGCAACCTGGTCGAGCTTCGTGCTGCAGTCGGGCGGGGATGCAGCGCAGTTCAATCGTGGTGTTGGCAGCGAGGTCGTCAGACAATTCGTCGAAACGGTTCGCGAGGGCCGGCCGTTTTATTCCCTCGAAGCCGAATTCGTCTACTCACCGTTGTTTGCAGCGCGCAAGATGGGTGTCGACGAAGCATGGGTGTCGCGCCTCGAGAAGAATAACCCGGTTCGTCGCAGGGCGCTGAGCATCTCGCGTCTGGTCGCCGGCTCTCCGGCGTCAAAGTTGCTCAAGAACGGTGACATGGTCCTGGCAATCGACGGCTCGGTTGTCACGTCCTTTCGGGAACTCGAAGTAGCCGTTCAAAAGCCGGAAGTGGTCGTCACCATTTGGCGGAATGATCAGGTTCGTGACATTGCGGTGCAAACAGCCGCACTCGACGGTCTCGGCATCGACCGTGCTATTTCCTGGGCGGGAGCTCTGTTGCAGAATCCACATCGCGCCATGGCTGCACAGCGCGGCGTCGATACGGACGGTGTATACGTCGCTTATTTTAGCTATGGCTCGCCGTCGACTCGTTACGGTCTCTGGGCCGGGCGCCGCGTTGTCGAGGTCAATGAAACAGCCGACAGCGGATTTGCAGGCGTTCATCGATGCAGTTAGTGGTATCAAGCATCGTGAGTCCGTTCGACTCAAGACGATGACCTGGAATGGCACCGCCGAGGTAATTACACTGAAGCTCGACAATCAGTACTGGCCCGCCTACGAGATTCGGCGGACGGACGACGGCTGGAGGCGTTTCGATCTTGGGTCCTGAGCAGAAAAATCGATACTGGCTGACCGTGCCGTTTGCGGCGCTGGCGTTGGCTGCCTGCGGCCTCGCATTCGGCCAGTCGTTGTACAAGTACCGCGACGATAGCGGTAACTGGGTATATACGGATCGACGGCCGAGCGATAGCGAAGGCGTGGAGGTGCGATCGCTGGCTGTGGCACCGACTCGGGCCACGGTGACCGTCACCCATCAATTGGTCGGCAACGAAATACAGCTGACAGCGCACAACGGTCTTCACGCACCGGTCGAGAGTTGTGCTGGTTCTCAACGCTATGTCAGGCGTCGTACACCCACATCCTAAAAAGAACCTTCGATGGGTCATTGAACCACGCAGCGAGCTTGCGCTGCTAAATTTGACCAGTAATGGACGATGTCGAAACGCCGCAGGTCGAGTACGATTTTGACTACATGCCAGGCGATCCGGCGGCTATACATCGTGCCGTGGATGGCTACCGGGCACCCTTTGCGGCCGCCGCTAATTATCCGAGTTACGCAGGCGTATCCAGACAACGTGACGCATCAATCAGCGGACAGTGAGCACGCGATCGACATTGCCATGCCCATTGGAACCGATGTCCTCGCGGCCCGGGGGGGCGTCGTCTTCGAAGTAATCAGTACAAATTTCCGCGGTGGTGTTGACAGAAAAGAGAATCTGCATTCAGCCAATATCGTGCGCATACTTCACGACGACGGGACGATGGCTGTCTATGCACACCTGAACTGGGATTCCATTCGCGTGAGGCCGGGCGAGCGAGTTCGTGCCGGCCAATACATTGCAGACTCCGGCAACACAGGATTTTCCAGCGGCCCCCACCTGCATTTCGTCGTGCAACGCAATGCCGGTATGCGAGTAGAAGCACTGCCAGTCATGTTTAACGGTCCAAGTGCCAGGAGTATCGTGCCCGCCACGGGCAATGTGCTTGCAGCGTACCCCTAGATTTCTTGTGCTGTTGCTTCGCTTAACTGCGCGGCAAGTGCTTCCCATGTCGTGACGGGCATTTCGCAATGGGTGCCGAGGCAGCGGTAGGCTACCGTCTCGCCCCGGATTGCCGCGCGATCCGCCAACGTGCCGGGCAGGCCAACGGCGTCTTCGCCGATCGCAAATACGAGGCGCCGCGGCGCGTAAAGTTTGGCCGCCGCGTCTCGCCACCTTGCTATCTCGTCGAAGTCTCCGCGGATGACGATGATCTCGGGGTGATCGACGTATTCCTCCAGCGCCGTCAGCAGGCTGACATGCCCGTGCGGGTACTCTTTGATGGCCCGCCAGCTTGCGCGCAGCGCTCTCTCGGCGGCATCCAGGTAACGCGTGTCGCCAAGCAGGAACCCCAGGCGCTGCAGTGCGAACGCTGCGACGCCGTTTCCGGAAGGCACGGCTTCGTCTGCCAATGGTTTTGGACGATGGATCAGTGCTTCGTGATCGTCCGCGGTGAAAAAGAACGCGCCGTCCTCACGATCCTCGAAATGTTCCAGCATCAGCTCGGCAATTTGAACGGCAAACCCGAGATGCTCCGTATCCCAGCGTGCCTGCAACAATTCCAGAAGGGCGTCGAGCAGGAACGCATGATCATCGAGGTAAGCCGCGAAACGCGCCTCGCCATCCTTGTAACTGGCAAGCAGGCGGCCATCAGGCAAAAGTGTGGTTCGCAGGAAGTCCGCTGCGCGTACGGCGGCGTCAATCAAGTCCGGACGTTCAAGCGCGCGACCGGCGATGGCGAGACCGCGAATCGCCAGCGCGTTCCAGGAGGTCAGTTGTTTTTCATCCCGGCCGGGCGCCACCCGCTTCAACCGTTCTGACAACAGGATCGTTTTCGCACTACTGATCACGGATTCGACGTCTTTTTCTTTGCGGCCGGTCACCGCAGCAATATCGCTTAACGATTCGCGCACGGTCAGATGCCATTGCCCCTCAAAGTTGGCGTTTTGATTCAGGCCAAAGCGTCGTGCAAAGACTTCGTAGTCGTCGCCGAGCAGTTCGCGAACCTGTTCGGGGCGCCACAGGTAGTAAATTCCTTCATGCCCCTCCGAATCCGCGTCCCGGGTGGCGAAAAAACCGCCGTTGTCGGCCTGCATGTCGGCCAGCATCCAGTCGGCAGTCGCGTTGGCCGCATCGGAAAACCACGGGTCGCCGGTTGCCAGCGCGGCCTGGGCGTAGAGCGCGAGTAACGGGCCGTTGTCGTACAGCATTTTTTCGAAGTGCGGGATTTGCCAGTATCGATCGACCGAGTAGCGACAAAAGCCGCCGCCTACGTGATCAAAGAGGCCGCCTTCGGCCATACGCGTCAGCGTTAATGTCGCCATGAACAAGGCCTCAACATCGGGCTCGGCGTCGTTTGCGCTGGCACGCCAGCGGCGCAGCAGATGATCGATAGTGGTGGGATGTGGAAATTTCGGTGCCGAGCCGAAGCCGCCGTACTCGCGATCGAACGTCTGCTCGAACGTGGTACGCGCGGTGGCGACAGGCGCGGAATCCAAGGCGCTGTCGGCTCCGACCGGAGCCGGCTCCAGCTTCCCGAACACCTCGAGCAGTCTCGCGCTCTGCGAACGGACCTCGTCACGCTTGTTCGCGTAGTAGGCCGCAATACTTTGCAACAACTCGCCGAAAGCGGGCATGCCGTAGCGCGGTTCTTTCGGGAAATAGGTGCCGCCGAAGAACGGCCGCTGGTCTTCACCGTCCAGGAACATCGTGAGCGGCCAGCCACCGCCACGCTGTGTCAAGAGCTGGTGCGCCGTCTGGTAGATCTTGTCGATATCGGGGCGCTCCTCGCGATCGACCTTGATGTTGATAAACAGCTCGTTCATCAGTGCCGCCGTGGACGGGTCCTCAAACGACTCATGTGCCATCACATGGCACCAGTGGCAGGCCGAATAGCCCACCGACAGTAACACCGGCTTGCCCGTATCACGCGCTGCCTGGAACGCCTCGTCGCCCCACGGATACCAGTCGACCGGGTTGTCCGCATGTTGCTGCAGATAAGGACTCGATTCGTGGAGAAGGCGATTTGACATGGTTTCCCCGTGGCGATCGCCACTATGACGCGCTGACGAAACTGACTATGATACCCGTCTTATATCGACTCCGAGCGAGATTTCATGCTGACTTACCCTGAGATTGACCCGATTATTTTTTCGATCGGGTTCCTCAAAATCCGCTGGTACGGCCTCATGTATGTCGTCGGCTTCCTGTTCGCTTGGTGGCTCGCGAGACGACGTGCGTTGGCGAGCTGGTCGATCATCAAGCCCGCGCAAGTTGACGATCTGTTGTTCTACGGAATGCTCGGTGTGATTATCGGCGGCCGCCTCGGCTATGCGCTGGTTTATGGTTTCGATCAATTGATCAGCGATCCACTGTATTTGTTCAAAATCACCGAAGGTGGCATGTCTTTCCACGGCGGTCTGGCCGGCGTCATGATCGCGATGTGGGCCTACTCCAGAAGACTCGGTGTCCGGGTTTGGGGTGTGCTGGATTTTGTCGCACCGATCACGCCACTCGGCCTGTTCTTCGGGCGCATCGGAAACTTCATCAACGGCGAGTTGTGGGGAAAACCCACCGACGTACCGTGGGGTTTTAATGTCAACGGCGTGGTTTTGCACCCTTCCATGTTGTATGAGGCGCTGCTCGAAGGTCTGGTTCTGTTCGTGATTCTGTGGTCATTTTCAGGCAGGGAGCGGCCGTACATGTCGGTATCCGGCCTGTTTCTGTTGCTCTACGGCGTTTTTCGGTTCGCGATCGAGTTCGTGCGGGTTCCCGACAGCCACCTCGGCTACCTGGCGCTGAACTGGTTGACGATGGGGCAGATTCTCAGCGTGCCGATGATCCTTTTTGGCACTATCCTGATCTACCTGGCGTACCGGCCGCGCGCGGTGCAGGGGCGGGCATGAAGCAGTACCTCGACATGATGCAGCTCGTGCGGGATACCGGCGCCCGCAAGGAAGACCGCACCGGTACCGGAACGCTCAGCGTTTTTGGGCACCAAATGCGTTTCGACCTCAACAAGGGTTTCCCGCTGGTGACGACGAAGAAACTGCATCTGCGTTCGATTATTCATGAGCTGCTGTGGTTCCTGAGTGGCGACAGCAACATTCGTTACCTGAAAGAAAACGGCGTTTCGATCTGGGACGACTGGGCAGACGAAAACGGCGACCTCGGACCCGTATACGGCGTGCAGTGGCGCAGCTGGCCGACGCCGGATGGTGGCAAGGTCGACCAGATTGCACAAATCATGCAGCAGCTGCGTGAAGACCCGGATTCTCGTCGTATCATCCTGAGCGCCTGGAACGTTGCTGAAATCGAAGACATGGCTCTGCCACCTTGCCATTGCCTGTTCCAGTTCTACGTGGCCGACGGCAGGTTGTCGTGCCAGCTGTATCAACGTAGCTGCGATATCTTCCTGGGCGTGCCTTTCAACATTGCCTCCTATTCGTTGCTCACGCACATGCTTGCGCAGCAGGCGGATCTCGGGGTCGGCGATTTCATCTGGACCGGCGGAGACTGTCACCTGTACGTAAACCATCTCGAACAGGCGGATGAGCAATTGCACCGGGAGCCGTTGCCGCTACCGAGACTCGCGATAAAGCGCAGGCCTGAAAGTATTTTTGATTATAGGTTCGATGATTTCGAAATCCTGAACTACGAATCGCACCCGCACATCAAAGCAGCGGTCGCGGTCTGACGCATTGATATGATCAGCATCATCGTCGCCGCGTCGACGAATAACGTCATCGGCGTTGAGGGCGATCTCCCCTGGAAACTTTCCGACGATTTGAGACGCTTCAAGCGGCTGACCATGGGCAAACCCATCGTCATGGGACGCCGAACGTGGGAGTCCATCGGCAGGGCGCTGCCAGGCAGGCAGAATATCGTGCTTACGCGCCGGGTCGGATTCGATGCCCCTGGTTGCGATGTCGTCGCATCACCGGCCGAAGCGCTCGATGCCGCCGGCGATGCGGATGAGATCATGATCATCGGCGGTAGCCAGATCTATGAGTTGTTCCTGCCGAAAGCCCGCCGCCTTTACATGACGCGTGTTCACGCCGAGATCGCTGGCGACGCCGATTTTCCCGAGATCAATGAAAAAGAATGGCAGCTGCTCGACAGCGAGGCCCACCAGGCCGATGACACTCATCAGTTCGCCTTCGAGTTCAGGACCTACGAACGGAAAGGTCGTTTCTGACCGTATCGATCGGAGGCAGGCGATCCTTGACAGCGGATGCTGCCGCGTCCAGATCAACGTCATCGATGCTGTTCGCGGTGCTCGTGAATTCTTCCAGAAGTGCGCTTTGAATCTCGCCGCGCTGCTGCGCCACCAGGTACGGGATATCCGCATGGAACATCACCATGGAGTAACGCGGGATAAAGCGTCCTGGTAGACGCTTCTCAAGTTCGAAGGCGAGCGCTTTGCGCAGCGCAAACTTCGGATCACGGACCGTATCCCGCATCTCTATGTAGTTATCCAGCGCCATGTCGGCGATGGCGTTGGCATTGGCCAACTGTTCCGCTTCGAATCTTGCAAAGACGGTCGGCCAGTCATCCTGGTAATCATTGATGATCCGGTCGAGCAATACACAGTCTTCGAACGCGAGATTCATACCTTGCCCATGAAATGGCACGATCGCATGCGCGGCATCTCCGAGCAGCAATACGTTGCCCCGATCGTGCCAATGCCGGCAGCGCACGGTGCCGAGAGTGCCAAGGGGATGATTCAGCATGTCGTCGCAGAGATTCGGAATCAAGGGCGCGGCGTCAGGAAAATTTTTCTCGAAAAACGCGGTCACGGACGCCTCATCGGACAAGGTCTCAAAACTGTTTTCTCCAGTGTTAGGCAGGAACAGCGTCAGCGTGAAGTCGCCGCCGGGATTGGGTAGCGCAATAAGCATGAACCCGCCGCGAGGCCAGATGTGCAGCGCATCTGCGGCAAGTTGATATTCGCCACCCGGTCCCGCGGGAATCGAAAGTTCCTTGTAGCCGTGCGGAAGCAGCGTTTCGACGCCACCAAATGTATCGGACCCATCGAACGAGCGACGAATGTTCGAGCCTGCGCCATCCGCGGCGAATAAAGGGTCTGCTTCCACCTGGTACAGGCTGCCGTCGGTCTCGTCGCGAACATGGACCGTACGATCGGGTGCATCGTAGCCGATGGCATTCTGCTCAAAGTTAAGTCTCAGATTCGGCGTGTCATCAGCAACGGCAAGCAGAATCTGGTTCAGCCCAAGACGCGTCACTGAATAAATAAGCTCGTCAGCTCGTTGGCCATAACGCAGGAAATCTGTTCGTCCATCCTGTTGGTGCACCATGCGACCGCGCATTGGCACAAGCAGCGGTTCGATTAATGAATCAATGCCGACGTGGTGAAGGGCGTTGAGCCCGCGTGCGGCGAGTGCGAGGTTGATCGAGCGACCCGCCTCTGCATCCTGAACACGTGGATCCGTGAAGCGCTCGTAGACGTCGACGTCAAAATCGTGTCGTGCGAGCATAATGGCGATCAGCGTGCCGCATTGGCCGGCACCGATGATGTTGATATTTTTTGAACTCACGGCGACTTACGCAGCGAGCGCATCGGATAGCCGCTCGGCGAATTCAAAGACGTCGGTGTAACTATTGTAAATTGGCACGGGGGCAACGCGTATCACGTCAGGGTTGCGCCAGTCGCCCGTCACATTGAGTTCGCATAATCGGTCGAACAACGCTCTCGCGTCTATGCACTTATCATTCACGATTAGCGACTGCTGACAGCCAGGAGCATCAGCGGGCGTGATGTTGCCAATACGGTCGCCGAAACGCGTTTTGACCAACCATCGCAAGTAGCCTGTCAGGGATCGGGACTTCTCGCGCAGCGCGTCGAAACCGGCTTCCTGAAACAGCTGAAGTGACGCGATAACCGGCGCGAGCGACAAGATAGGCGGATTACTCATCTGCCAGGCTTCAGCGCCCTCAGCAGGCTCGAATCTTGGCAGCATGTCGAACCGTGTACTTTGCTTGTTTCCCCACCAGCCCTGAAGGAAATCATCCGGCGAGCGGTGCCTTTCGTGCACAAATATGCCGGCGATCGCACCCGGTCCCGCGTTGAGGTACTTATACGTGCACCACGACGCGAAATCCGGACCCCAGGCGTTCAGTGCCAGCTCCACGTTGCCGATAGCGTGCGCGAGGTCCAGGCCGACCTTGCAGCCGTGTCGACGACCCAGGTCGCAAATTGCCTGCATATCGAGCACCTGGCCTGTGTAGTACTGCACGCCTGGCAACAGCAGCAGAGCGACAGAGTCGCCGTCGCATTTCAGCATTTCGTCAAGATCTTCGATACGAAGGTGATGCTCGCCCGCGCGAGGTTGCCATTCGAGGAGATCCGACTCTGGATCGTAGCCGTGCATGCGAATCTGCGATGCGGCCGCATACTGATCGGAAGGAAAGGCGCCTGCTTCAATGATGATCTTGCGACGTTCGCGCGTCGGGCGGTAGAAACTTGCCATTAGCAGGTGCAGGTTAACCGTTAGCGTGTTCATTGCCACGACTTCGCTCGGTTTTGCTCCGGTCAGTTGGGCGAATCCTGCCGTGGCGTGCTGATGGTAGTTAATCCAGGGACGCTCCGAATGAAAATGCCCATCGACGGCATAGTCTTTCCAGTTTTGCAGCTCGTTCTGGACGAATTCCACGGCGCGCTTGGGTTGCAGGCCCAAAGAGTTGCCACACAGGTAAATGGGCGACAACCCGTTCTTATCGCGCGGAAAATTGAACTGTTCGCGAAACTGCGCCAGCGGGTCCTTGTGGTCAAGTGACACAGCGAACTCGCGCGAATCGTCGTAGTTCATTCAGGTTTTTCCGGTTTTGGCATAATGGTGCCGCACCGATCGCAGCGACGGTTCTGCTTCGACGAATAGAAGCGGTCGAAGATGGGCGGAAGCTGATTGACTATATCATCGACAAAGACAGATTCTTCGTACAGTTTGTTATTGCAGTTATCGCAGAACCACATGAACGCGTCGAGTTCATGATCGAGTCGCTTGCGCTCGACGACGAGGCCGACGGTATTTGCAAATCGCTGTGGAGAATGTGGGACTCTCGGCGGCAGCAGCAACATTTCGCCTTCACCGATCGCAATGTCTTTGCGCTCGCCGTCATCGACGACGCGCAGGACCATGTGACCTTCGATCTGGTAGAACAGTTCGGGGCCCTCGTCCAGGTGATAGTCGTTTCTCGAATTCGGCCCGCCGACGATCATGACGATGAAATCGTTTTCCTCAAAAACCTGTTGATTACAGACCGGTGGCCGGAGCTGGTCGCGGTGTTTGTCGATCCACTCGGCGAGGTTGAACGCTGTCAGGGACTTCATAGCCCCTGACCCCGGACCTGCACGACACGAGGAAGGCGTTTATCGATGCGTACGGCAGTAAGCTGACGGCCCCAGACGCAGCCGGTGTCGAGGCTGATCAAGTCAGGTAGCACGATCAGCCCAAGCGCCGACCAGTGCCCGAAGACGATTCGAGTACCTTGCCAGGCCGGCTGCGGTGCCCGGTACCAAGGTACTAAGCCCTTGCGCGCGCGCCAGGGTGAGCCGCTGAAATTCAGGTCAAGATGCCCGTCAACGCTCACCATGCGCATGCGCGTCAGGCAGTTGACAATGAAACGCAAACGCTTGTAACCGGAGAGTCCGCCGGACCAGTAGTTAGGTGTATTGCCGTACATTTTTCCCAACAGCGTTGGATAGTCGTAACCCCGCAATGCCTCTTCGACTTCGGTTGCGCGCGCCAGCGTCTTCTCGACGTCCCAGCTCGGGTGCGTACCCGCGTGCACCAGCAAGGTGTCGAGGCGTTCGTCGTAGTGCGCAAGCGGGCGATGACGCAGCCAGTCGCAAAGCTCCTCAGCATCCGGGGCGTTCAGCAGTTTCTGCAGCGAGCCAAAGCGCTTGCCGAAACGCACGACGCTCGCCTCCAGTGCCAGCAGGTGCAGATCGTGGTTACCGAGGACCGTAATGGCAGAGTCACCTAATTTCTTGACATAGCGAAGTGTCTTCAGTGACTTCGGCCCACGGTTGACGAGGTCCCCGGTGAGCCAGAGCGTGTCCTTGGATGCGTCGAACTGTATCGCATCCAGCAGCTTGCGGAACGGATCGTAGCAGCCCTGCAGGTCACCAATTGCGTAAACCGCCATGGGGTTCTCAGCTAGTGTCCTGTTTGATGTGTCGCATGATGTCAGAGCCGCCCGCTGCAGCAGAAACGAGGCGCATTCCGCCGCCAATGTCGAGACCTTGGCAAGGGATGCAACGACGTGGCTGCTGCAGCGGGCGGCTCCCGTAGGGCACGTCGCACAAAGCGCGTGGCTGCGTTGCGTCCTTTGGCAAGGACCCGGCCATTGCCGGCAGAACGCGCCTTGCCACACGCTTTGTGCGACACGCTGACAGTATGCGACACATCAAACAGGACACTCTAGTGGAGGAGGCCCGGCACTGCGAGCGTGAACGGCGCGATCGGTGCGTCGAAGTTCATGCCGTCGTCGGCAACCATGCGGTACAGGCCCTGCATCGCGCCGACCGGCGTTTCCAAAACGGCGCCGCTGGAATAGCGAAATCGCTCACCCGGACCAAGGTAGGGCTGTTCACCTACGACGCCGTCGCCGCTAACTTCCTGAACTTTGCCGTTGGCGTCGGTTATCACCCAATGGCGGCTGAGCAGTTTTGCCGCGATATCGCCGTCATTGGAAATTGTTATCGTGTAGGCAAACACGTATCGGTCAGCGTCGGGCTCAGACTGGTCGTCGACGTAACTTGTCGCAACCTGAATTCGAATACCACATTCATTTTCGTCCATGGCGATATTCTAACGTATGCGCCCTAGCGTTGGCGCCTTGATTTTCCATGTAGATGGTTGGCAAGCGCGATGTACTCGGCGATGCTAACCTGCTCCGGCCTGAGTCCGGCGTCGATGCCGACAGCCGCGAAATCCACGGCCGCTGCTGTCGTCTTCAATGAGTTCCGCAATGTCTTGCGGCGCTGCATGAATGCGGTCGCGACCAGCGTAGACAGTCCGGCCTGGTCTTCGATAGTGAACGTATCGGGTGGTAAAGGATCGAGGCGAACGACCGTCGATGTGACCGCGGGCGGCGGATCAAATGCCTGCCGGTCTACATCGAAAAGCGACTCTATGTGCAAGTGACAGCCCAGCATGATCCCCAATCGGCCGTAGGCCTTGCTGCCTGGGCCAGCCGCCATGCGGTCGACGACCTCCTTCTGCAGCATGAAATGCATATCCAGAATCCGCTCGCGGAACTTCACCAGGTGGAACAGCAGCGGTGTCGAGATGTTGTAGGGCAGGTTTCCAACGATACGCAATTGCTCGCCGAGGCTCGCGAAATCGAAGTTCAAAGCGTCAGCCTCATGGATGGTCACGGACGGGTTATCGGCGTATCGCTTTCCCAGATTGGCTGCGAGGTCACGATCCAGTTCAATCGCGTGCAAGTGACCGGCCCGGCGCGCGAGGGCGTCTGTTATAGCGCCTTGCCCTGGACCGATTTCGACAATGACGTCCTGTTTCGCGGGGTGAATGCTGCGAACAATCGTATCGATTACACCGGGATCCGTGAGGAAGTGCTGGCCGAAACGTTTTCGGGCCCGATGGCCGGTCATCTTTTTCGAGCCATTGTCGCGGCAAGTTCGACCGCGGCGATGAGGCTGCTGGTGTCGGCTTTGCCGGTACCCGCGATATCAAATGCCGTGCCATGATCGACCGATGTGCGGATAATCGGCAGGCCGAGCGTTACATTGACGGCGTGCCCAAAACCGGCGTATTTCAGCACTGGCAGGCCCTGGTCGTGATACATCGCAAGCACCGCATCTTTGCGGCCGGCAGCGGGTGTAAACGCGGTATCGGCAGGTAGCGGGCCGCGCAGGCGCAAGCCTTTCGCGACCAGCTCTTCGATAACCGGTGCGATGATGTCACGGTCTTCGTTTCCAAGATGGCCACCTTCGCCTGCATGTGGATTGAGTCCGCAGACGACGATTTCAGGTTTCTCGATGTCAAACTTGTGGCGCAGGTCGTCATCGAGAATTTCAAGAACGCGACGAAGACGTTCTTTTGTAATGTATCCGGGGACTGCGCTGAGTGGCATATGGGTACTTGCCAGGGCAACACGAAGCTCGCCTGCAACGAGCAGCATTACCGGCAATGCTGTGTTCGTAAGCTCCGCCAAGAGCTCGGTGTGCCCGGTAAAGGGAATACCGGCATCGGCGATAACGCTTTTCGCCAGTGGCGCGGTAACCAGGCCCGAATACTCGCCGCGGAGACAGCCGCGGACCGCCCGCGTCAGGCCATCGATCAGCGATTGCGCGTTGGCCGGGTTCGGACGGCCGGGAATCACCGGTTCAGGGAAAGGTGTGTCGATAACCTGCAAGCTGCCGCTGATCAAACGCTTGTCACCGATAATGACGACCTTATCAGCGTACGGTAATTCTCCAAGGGCATTGCATAATTCGGGGCCAATACCGGCGGGTTCGCCGGCGGTTACTACCAGTGGATTATCGGAGGTCACACTCAGATGCGCGTGTCAACGAAAGCCTCGTCACGAAGACGTTGCATCCACAAGACCGTCTCGTCTTCCATCTTGCTATTGCGAATTCGGAGGTCGCAATTGCGCTCTTTGAGGTCTTCCGTGTTGTCGTAAACGCGCCGCTCGAGGACTTCGAGTACATGCCAGCCGAACTGGCTGCGAAACGGCTCGCTGATGACGCCAATTTCCGATTGATCAACCACGGCGTCGAACTCAGGTACGAACGTCCCTGGGCTTGTCCATCCGAGGTCACCACCGAGGTTCGCGCTGCCCGGATCATCCGACAGCAGCTTGGCCTGTTCACCGAAATCTTCGCCCGCGCGAATTTTCGCGAGTGCTTCGTCGAGTCTCTGCTTCGCCGTGTCGTCGTCAATGATCTCGTTCGGTGTCACCAATATGTGGCGCACTTTGACCTGGTTTACCTGGCTTTGCTGAACCGCACTTCTGAGGTTGTCGACTTTGACAATGTGATAGCTGCTTCCTCTTCGAAATGGTTCGGATATATCGTCCGCCTGCATACCGGGCAGTATTTCGGCAAATAACGTCGGCACACTCTGGCCCGTCATCGGACCCAGCGAGCCGCCCTCAAGTGCGGTCGGACCCTTTGAATAGCGCGCGGCAAGTTCTCGAAAGTCGGCCCCTTCCTTTAGCCGGGTGTAAATCTCATTGGCAAGCTTCTCGGTGTCAGCCTGTTCGTCGCCTGCCGCCGAAGCATTAATCGGTAACAGAATATGCGATAGCTCCCAATCGGAGTTGACGACGACGTTGGTCTCGAGATCGGCAACGCACTGCTCGATTTCGCGGTCGGAAACGACGATGCTCTGCGCTACTTCAATGCGTCGCAATTGCTCGACGGTTATTTCTTCACGGAGCGTGCGACGAAAATCGGCGTAATTGACACCGTCCTTGGCGAGCAGGGCCGGCATATCCTCAAATCGACCGCCGTTCTGCTCGGCAATGCGCCGTATCGAATCGTTCAGCATCGCATCAGAAACTACGAGGCCGATACGCTCAGCTCGCTGCAGTTGAATCTCATTGAGAATGAGTCGTTCAAGGATCTGCTCTTCGAGCACGCCCGCCGGCGGTAGCTGCATGTCTTGTTGATTTGCGCGCTCCGTGACTGTTTTCAACTGCGCGTCAAACTGGCTCTTGAGAACGACACCTTCATTCACAATGGCCGCAACCCCGTCCAGAAACTCACCCGTTTCCGAGAGTTCGTCTGCCACCACGACAGGCGCGACTCCTAATGCGACAAGTGCGCATAAGGTATTGATTTTAATCACAATTATTTACCGGAGATCTGCAGAATAGCCAAGAATACCACGTTCCAGGAGTTTGTCAGCTGCCGTGCCGACGCTCGTCATTCCTTTCAATACCAGTTGCAGACCAAACGATGACTCGCGGGTTCCATCACGCGTGGAAATATAACGGCGTGAGACCAGCCGGAGTCCCCAACAGCAGCTTTCATATTCGAGCCCGAAAAACTGCTCCAGTACTTCCTGGTCCCGGAAAGAAAAATTGTAGCGGCCGACAAAGTTCCACTGTGTACTCACCGGCCACGACCAGGAGAGGTCACCTTGCTCCAGGGAGTCGCGCCGAAAACGGTAGGCAAGATTGAGTATCTTTTTGCCTGCAGGTCGATATTGAAGTCGCGCTTCTGACTGCGTCGTGCCATTGTCGCGCGTGCCCCACTGGTGGCCAAAATCAAAATTCACGTTTTCCCAAATCAGAAAACGTAGCTGGGCAATATAGTCGGACGTTTCGAGCGTCGAGGCGGTCGTACCGGGCAAGGTAACGTCGCGGTCGCCAAAGTACCGTGTCTGCCCCACGGTTGCCGTCATCAGCTCGCGGCCCGACGTCACGTCGAGAACTCTCGACGTGACGCCGATACTGAGCTGCTCGGTGTCGCCTATACGGTCAATGCCAAGGAAACGATTCTTGCGATACAGCTGCACGAGATTGATGTCGGGCGTGATGGTGTCGAAGACCGGCAGGTCATCCTGATCGCGGAATGGAATGTTGACGTACAACAGCCGCGGCTCGATCGTCTGAACGCGATTGGCGCCACTCAACGCGCGTTCGAGCACCATGCCGGTATCTACGCTGGCGATCGGGATCGTACGGGTAGGCTCCGTACTGGCTCCAGGCAACGTGTTTGTGAGCTGGTAACGCGTATGGTCGAGCGATACGGCTGGCGTAATGAACCAGCCCGGCTTCGCAATAGGAATTTCGATCGATGGGGCGGCGTTTGCACGCCACCCCGTCACACCGACATCGCGATCGAAGTTGACGACTTCGCCATCGAGACCGAGGCGCAGGAACTTCACGGGCCACGAGCCTTTGGCCAGGAGCTGTGGAAGACGGCGATAGGGTTCATCGACCGGGCTAATAGCGTCGTCGATCGTCTGGTAGTCCTGAATTTGTCCCAGCAACGAGACATGATCGGTGCGATAGTCGAATCGAATGCTGCGGTTGAGATGCGTGATGCTCGAGCTGCTAAGGCTACCGCCCAGGTCCTCAAAGTACTGGCTGTCCGAAACTTCTCTGAAGTTGACCTGGTTTCGCCAACTCGATTCGAAAACTGTGCGGTGCTGGTAGCGTATCTGGTGGCGTGCTTCATCCAGAGTGCTGTCGTTCGGCAGGTAATCGGCCGTCAGGATGCCGTCATTTCTTGGCGTCAGGTAGCGAAACTCAGTCTCCATCTGAAGCCCGCGGCTGGTAAGCAGGCGCGGCGCAATCGTCGCGTCGTAGTTGGGCGCGATATTCCAGTAAAAGGGCAGGCGGATCTCGTTGCCACTGCGGCCCGCACTTCCGATCTCCGGCGTCAACAAGCCGGATTTTCGTGCGTCGCCGATCGGGAACGACAGGTAGGGCGCGTAGAGTATGGGCACTCCCTTGAATTGAAGCTTGATGTTCCTGGCGGTTCCAACGCCTTCGCCCGTATCGAGTTCGATGGACCTGCCCTGCAATAGCCAGTCTTCCGATCCGGGCGGACAGGTCGTGTATTCGACGCCGTCGAGTATCAGCTTGCCGTCCTGATTAATTTCGAGCGCCTCGGCTGCGCCGCGCGCGCCATTGCTACCCAGTGAGAATTCTGCGCCCTCGAATCGTATGCGGCCGCTCAGGTAGGCGAATTCGGCGGAATCACTGCGTATCTGCGTGCCCGGACCCTCGTAACGCACGTGGCCTTCCAGGAGAATGGCTTGTTGCTCGGGGTCGTAGCGCGCCGTTTCGGCACCGGCGAGCTTGTCGTTCTTTCGTAACAGCACGCCACCACTCATTCTCGCCGTCGCGTTGGTGCCCAGCTGTGCTTCGAATTCACCCGCCTCAAACACGATGGTGTCGGGATTACCCGGCGCGAATCCGCTGACGGCTGGGTCGTCGGTCAGCGGCTCGCCGATCGACGTGCCGCAGGCGAGCGGATCCGCTCCATACGCGCCGGTGGTGGCCAGGAGGCAGAACATAAGAATCAGTGGTTTCGCAGACAAGGCGGTTGTCGAGTCAGGTTTGGGCCGATGCAGGCACGGCCGGGATGTTATCAGTCATTACTATTTGTTACCTTCGCATAGTTTTCGAGGTGCATCAACGCGTTACGGAGAACACACATCAATATTCCTGTAGCTGGAAGCGACCTTCGGCTGGTCGCCATGAAAGACTGGATCGGCAGCATAGATGCCTTCGCTGGCTGCGTGCCCACGCCCGCATCGGATGATGCCAGCTTCCGTCGGTACTTTCGATTGCAAACGCGGGCCGATAGTTTCATCGTCATGGACGCGCCGCCGGAGAAGGAAGACTGCCTGCCATTCGTACGCATTGCCGGGTACCTCGAGGCGATGCGGCTAAACGCGCCCCGTATCATTGAAGCCAATCTCGACGACGGGTTTCTGCTACTCAGCGACCTTGGTACCGACCTTTATCTCGATGCATTGCAGCGACGCGGGGGTGACGCAGCTCGCTTGTACACTGATGCAATATCGGCGTTGCACACAATGCAGCGGCGCGGCACTGCGTTCCAGGCGTCGCTGCCCCCGTACGACGACGCGCTTCTACGATTCGAATTGTCGCTGTTCCATGATTGGTTGTGCGGCACGCACCTCGGTCTGTCATTCACTGCGACCGAGGAAATGGCCTGGCAGGCCTGTTGCGACCTGTTGACGGAAAACGCGTTAGATCAACCACAGGTATTCGTACATCGCGACTACCACTCGCGAAACCTGATGGTCACGGACAAACACAATCCCGGCATCCTCGATTTTCAGGACGCAGTTGAGGGACCGCTGACTTACGATCTCGTATCCCTGCTTAAGGATTGCTACGTGCGCTGGCCTGCCGAGCAGGTGCGGCAATGGGCGCTGCAGTTCTATCGCGGGCTCGACGAGTTCAATGCGCTCACAGGTCGACGAGCTACAGTTTCGCCGATACTTCGAGCTGATGGGCGTGCAACGGCACGTCAAGGCGGCCGGCATATTCGCGCGACTCAACCACCGGGACGGAAAGTCGGCGTATCTCTCGGATATTCCAAGGACGCTCTCCTACATCGTCGAACTTGGACCCGAGTACACGGAGCTGCAATTCCTCGTTCGTCTCATCGAGGAGCGAGTAATGCCAGGCATGGTTGGCGACTCATGATAGCCATGTTACTTGCAGCCGGGCGCGGCGAACGACTTCGACCTCTAACGGATACGCTGCCCAAATGCCTTGTTGAGGTTCGGGGGCGGAGTTTGCTCGAGCATCACCTCGACAGGCTCCACGACGACGGCATCACAACCGTCGTCATCAACCTGGGCTGGCTGGGCGAGCGAATCGTCGAGCGTGTGGGCTCCGGTCGTCGCTATGGGCTGGAGGTTGTCTATAGCCAAGAAGGCGACAACGTGCTTGAGACCGGCGGCGGCATTCATAAAGCGTTGCCCTTATTGGGAAGGCATCCATTCCTGGTCGTAAACGCCGACATCTTCACCGACATGCGGCGGCCGGATGTTGAACTGGCCGCTGGTACTCTCGGTCATCTCGTCATGGTGCCCACACCGGCTTACCGTGATCACGGCGACTTCAATCTTTGCGACAGCCTCGTTCGCAACGGCGATGATGCGACGCTGACGTTCAGTGGCGTCGCGATTTATCGACCCGAATTTTTCGAGGGATGCGAAGCGGGGCGATTTCCGCTTGCGCCGCTGCTGCGCGACGCGGCCGATGCCGGGCAGCTGACCGGTACGCTGTACGAGGGATCTTGGGCGGATGTTGGCACCAAGGAACGACTGGACGCGCTCAATCGGCCTTAAGCGCCGCGACGGCCTGAAGTTCGTCCTCGCCTCTTTCGATCTTCGCGTTATCGAAATCGAGATGGCGCAGGAAATGCGGCAAGAGTTGCGGCCATACTGCATCAAGTTCGGCACTGCCGCCCAGCCGCGCCAAATCGGTCATCTCGAGCTCCGCATACCCGCATGGGTTGATACGGGAAAAGGGTTCGAGATCAATATCCACGTTTAGCGCCATGCCATGAAAACTGCAGCCCCTGCGAATACGCAGTCCAACACTCGCGAGCTTCTCACCCGCAACGTAAACGCCAGGCGCGTCTGCGCGGCTAGCGGCGGCGATATCGAACTCCGCCGCCAGGTCGACGACGCTCTGCTCCAGCGCGGTGACTAATGTACGCACGCCCATCCCAACGCGTCGCAGGTCGAGCAGTGGGTAGATCATCAGCTGCCCTGGTCCGTGAAACGTTACCTGGCCACCCCGGTCGATTTGAACGACCGGGATGTCGCCGGGTGCGAGCAGGTGTTTCTTGCTGGCATTGAGCCCCATCGTAAACACGGGCGGGTGTTCAGTGAACCAGATTTCGTCCGTCGTTGATTCCGTGCGTGCACCGGTGAAGCGCTGCATCGCCTGCCACAGCGGAACGTAATCCTGCCGTCCGAGATCTCGAATTACGATCGTTGGATCGGGTCGATTGCTCACAGCGCCATCAGAACATCATCGTGCGACGAGGCGTCACGATAAATCTCATCGAGTTGGTGCTGGCTTATCGCCGTGATCGTAACGGTGATCGAAACGAAGCGACCATTGCGGCTAACAGTCGCCTGCACCGCGCTGTCGATAACCGCGCCCGCATGATTTTCAACCAGTTCGCGTGCCAAAGCGCGGAAAGCCGGCGTATCCCGACCCATCATCTTGATCGGAAATGTGCAAGGGAATTCGAGGGCAGACTCTTCAGACATGATTACTCAAACCAGAGGCTTACACTGTCTCGTGTGCGCTGCCAGATCGATCCGAGCGGGCTGTCGTCCAGAGCGCGCAACGGTGTGCTGAGCAGCTCTTCTTCGCCGAAGTGGACCTTCAGCTCCGCCACCTGTTGACCGGCAGCAACCGGCGCTTCGATAACGGCGGGAACATCCAGCGTGGACTTGAGGTTCTCGTACATGCCTCGGCGAACAGTGATGTAAAGGTCTTGCAGAACGCCAAGACGCGTGTTTTCGTTCGCCGACTTCCAGATACGCGCTGTCGTTATTTCTTCGCCGGCCTTGAACAACAGCCGAGTCTCGTAAAAGCGGAAGCCGTAGTTGATCAGCGCCTGGCTACCGTCTGTACGTGCCTTGGTACTTGAAGTCCCCATCATGACCGAAATAATACGCATATTGTCTCGTTTGGCGGACGCAACGAGGCAATAGCCAGCGTCATCGGTGTGTCCGGTCTTGAGGCCATCGACCGATTCGTCTCGCCACAGCAGAGAATTGCGGTTATTTTGCTTGATGCCGTTGTAGGTGAATTCTTTGACGGAATGCCAGAGGTAGTAGTCCGGAAACTCCGAGATGATGGCGCGTGCCAGCGTTGTCAGGTCTCTTGCGGTAGTAGTGTGTCCTTCCGCTGGCAGTCCCGTTGCGTTCAGGAAGTGACTCGAGTGCATGCCGAGCTTCGCGGCGTTCTGGTTCATGAGTTCCGCGAATACGCTTTCCGTACCCGCGATATGTTCCGCAAGCGCCACGCTCGCATCATTGCCCGATTGCACGATCATACCGAGCAGCAGGTTCTCGATCGAAACGCGTGTGCCGACCTCAATAAACATCCTCGAGCCTTCCGTGCGCCAGGCTTTTTCGCTGACAGTGACTTCGTCCTCAAGACGAATCTGACCTTGCTTGAGCGCGCTGAACACAACGTATGTGGTCATCAGCTTTGTCAGGCTGGCCGGTGCCAGCGCCGTATCCGGGTTCAGCGACGCCAGCTCGTGTCCGGTTTGGGCATCAATAACCAGATAACTCTTTGCGCCAATGATCGGCGGCGCCGGCGCGGGCATGGGCTCTGTCGCGTGAGCCGCTGCTGCAAAAAACAGGACCATGGACGCGAGCGCGTGAGTAAGACGTTGGGACATAAAGCCTCTTCGGGAATGGGTGAAACGTGTGGGCGCGTATTGTACGCCGCTATTTGCCGCTCATCTAATGAAAGCGCATCTATTCCACAACCAGATACGGATCCATGATGCCGATGTTTTCCAGATCTTCGACAAGCAGGTCGTACTGGATGACGTCGGCGACCGGGCCGATACGGACCCTTAGCAGGGCCGGATTCGAGGAGTGATCTTCGTGGATAAATGCATTCGCTATTCCTGCCGAGGCCAGAACGCCGAGGCGGCGCTCCGCATTCGCACGGTCACCGAACGCGCCGACCTGAACGAAAATCGTATGCTCCAACGTGTTGGATTCAGACGCAGATACGGGCGCAGGGGCGGGTGTCGGGTCTGGCTCGGGCGGCGTCATTTTTCGGGTCGGACGATCACCCGCGGGTGTATCAAGGTCGATTACCGTCACTTCCACAAGACCGGTTCCGTCGCGAATCATGTCGAGTTTCATCGCGGCTGAGTAGGATAGGTCAATAATTCGGTTGTGCACGAAGGGGCCGCGGTCATTCACTCGCACAATAATGCTGCGGTCGTTGTGCAGGTTGCGCACACGCACGTAACTGGGCAGCGGTAGTGTTTTGTGCGCTGCGGTCATTTGATACATGTCGTAAGTTTCGCGATTTGAAGTCAGGTTGCCGTGGAACTTCTTGCCGTACCAGGAGGCGACGCCGCGCTCCTGGTATCCGCGGCTGCTGGACATGACGGTATAGCGCTTGCCGAATACTTCGTATACGGGGCCATTGCCGTATTTGCTTCGCGGCTCGCGTCGTGGAATCGCGTCGCCTGGCAAGTCCGGGATGCGCGCGGTTCCCGAAGTTGGTGGGCCATCGCCACGGATGCCACCTCCGTGGCACGCAGCGATCAAAATAACCGGCAGGATAAGCAGCGGTAACCTAGCCCGCATCGCGTGCAACCTTCAGTGCGATTTCCTGGCCCAGCTGATGCGCGGCGAGAGCATACATGGTGCTGCGATTGTATTTGGTAATAACAAAGAAGTTGTGAAAACCGACCCAATGCTCTACGCCGTCCGCGCCCTCGTAGGTTAATAGTTCGGCCTTGCTGTCGGCGCAAAGGTTTGTGGCAAAAACGACGCCTTGCTTGCTAAGCGATTCGATCGTGCTCGAGGCTTTGAGTGTGTTCTTTGGCTCTGGCACAGGACCTTTCCACTGCCCGCTTAACATGGCCTGGGACACAACTTCTTCGGAAGCCCGCCAGCCGTGTTCCAGGAAATAATTGGCCACACTCCCCGAAACGTCGGCCCAATCGTTCCAGATGTCGCGTTTACCGTCGCCCGTCGCGTCCACGGCATAAGCGCGAAAGCTCGACGGCATGAACTGCGGGCGGCCCATGGCACCGGCGTAGGAGCCGACAGGAAGTGTCGCGTCCAAGTCTTCTTCACGCGTGAGGATCAGGAACTGGACAAGCTCGTTGCGAAAGAACTTGGATCGCTTCGGATACTCAAACGCAAGCGTCGCGAGCGCATCGAGGACACGATCGTTGCCTGTGATGCGCCCGAAATAGGTTTCGACACCGATAATGCCAACGATCATCTCGATCGACACGCCGGTTTCCCTGTTGATGCGTTCGAGCATCTCGCGATTTTCACGCCAGAAGGTGACACCAGCGTTGACGCGTTCCTTCGTTATGAAAATTTTGCGGTACTCGGCCCATGTCAAAGTGCGTTCGGCAGGCGTCGAAATCTTCTTGATGATCGACGGTTTGATTTCGGCCTGGCTGAGAACGGCACGCAAGGCATCCCGACTAAAGTCATGCGCGCTAACCATTTCGTCGATGAATTCGACAACACTCGGGCTGTCGACATCGACATAAACCGGCGCAACGTTATCAACGGCTCGGGCACAGGAGACGGAAATGAAGATCGCAGCGGTGACGGCGAGGAATCGATTTTTCATTAGTGAGGCAATAATTTCCGGTGAGAGTGAATCGACATGAGAATACCGAATCCAGCCATAAGGGTCACCATTGAGGTGCCCCCGAAGCTGACCAGTGGCAAGGGTACCCCAACGACCGGCACGAGACCGGTAACCATCGCGGTATTAACGAAAACATACACGAGGAACGTCAGGCTGATCGAGCCCGCCAGCAGTCGCGAATAGGTGTCATGCGCCTGCACGGCGATGAAAAGGCCGCGACCGATGACAAACATGTAGAGGACGAGCAACGACAAAACACCCAGCAGACCGAATTCTTCGCCGAGAACGGCGAAAATGAAGTCGGTATCGCGTTCTGGCAGGAACTCAAGATGGGCCTGCGAACCGTTGGTCCATCCTTTGCCGAACAGCCCGCCCGAGCCGATCGCAATTTTTGACTGAATGATGTTGTAGCCAGCGCCGAGGGGATCGCTGTCGGGGTCCAGCAGGGTCAGAACCCGTTGCTTCTGGTAATCCTGCATGAAATTCCAGAGAACCAGGGCGCCGGGAACCGCGAGAATTCCCATGCCGAGGATCAGCCGGAACGACATGCCGGCCAGGATGACAACGATGACGCCGGACGCCGCGATCAGCAGTGAGGTGCCGAGGTCCGGTTGGCGAGCGATCAGGATGGTCGGCACAAAGATCAATACGGCGATGATGACCAGCAGGCCGACTCTGGGCGGAATTTGCCGATCGTGCAGGTACCAGGCCACCATCATCGGCACGCCGAGCTTCATGGCCTCAGATGGTTGAAAGCGAATGCCGAGGTTCAGCCAGCGACGCGCACCTTGACTAACCTCTCCCGATATCAGTACCAACACGAGCAGGATGAGGCCGGCGATGTATCCCCAGGGTGTCCACCGCCTGAGAAAGTCCGGCGGCATCTGCGCAACAACGATCATTGCGACGAAAGCGACGCCCAGGCGCACAGACTGGTTCATCAACAGTCTATTGCTCTCTCCGACGGCACTATAAAGTATGAAAAGGCCGAAGCCGCAAATGAGCAGCAAGCCGCCGAGCAGCGGGCCGTCGATATGCAGGCGGCGCATCAGCCCGGCGAAATTCGACAGCGGCGCAGCCCTTCGACGTCAACAAGCGGGTTGTGTCAGTCAGCGGCATTATCACCGTACCCCAGGTGCAGCATCCATGATTGCTTTTGCAATCGGTGCGGCGACGCCGCTGCCGCTGCTGCCGTTTTCCACGACAACGGCCACTGCTATTCGTGGATTATCGAGCGGCGCGAAGGAGATGAACAACGCATGATCACGTTGCCGTTCCAGCAGTTCTTCTTCTTCGTATTCTTCGTCTTGTGCAATCGAGATGACCTGTGCCGTACCGCTCTTTGCCCGCCATCTCGTACGGAGCGCCAAAACCGACAGCTCTCGCCGTACCGCGCGGCCCCTGCATGACGTCATGCATGGCCTCGATAACGTTGTCCCAATAGAAGGTATTGCTGATCTCAACATCGGCCAGTCGTTCCGGGCGAATCAGGGTGCGCTGCCCGTCAAGTGGATTCTCGATCGCCGCAACCATGTGTGGGCGATAATGCACACCGCGTGTCGACAATACGCCCGCGGCGGCCGCCAGTTGCAATGGTGTGGCGAGCATGTAGCCCTGGCCGATCGAGGCAATTACGGTTTCGCCGTTATACCAGCGTTGGTCGTCACGATTGCGAAACGACGTGCGCTTCCACTCGCGCGATGGCACGAGTCCGGGGTGCTCGCCGCCAATATCCACACCGGTCTTGCTGCCCAGTCCGAAGCGATCAAGATAGTCGTGCATGTTATCGATGCCGACGTCCTGGCCGATCTCGTAGAAATAGACGTCACAGGATTGCTCGATGGCGTCGTGCAGATCGACCGGCCCGTGGCCTTCGGGCTTCCAGTCACGATAGCGGTGCGTCGAGTTGGGCAACATAAAATAGCCCCTGCACACGGTCTTGCGCGTCAGGTTTGTCGCACCGGTCTCGAGAGCGGCGAGAGCCAGCATGGGTTTGATGGTCGAGCCAGGAGGGTAGCTGCCGCGCACCGCGCGATTAAACAGTGGCAGGTCCAGGTTGTTTTGCAGCTCACCGTATTGGCTGATGCTCATGCCCACGGCAAACAGGTTCGGATCGAACGATGGCGCGCTGACCAACGCCAGTATTTCGCCGGTCTGCGGGTCCAGCGCCACGATGGCACCGCGGCGGCCTTCAAGCAGGCGCGTTGCCAGTTTCTGCAGATCGAGGTCAATGCTCAGGTACACGTTGGATCCAGGATCGGGTTTTTCATCTATCGGCAATGAGTCGAGAAGTTCGCTGGAGTCGCCGGGAACCTGACGCCCGCGCGCGTTGGTTATCAGGTGTCGATAACCCGCGGCGCCATGAAGACTCGACTCGAAGCTGCTTTCGACGCCCGTCTTGCCGGTATGCGAGGTGCCGGCATAGCGAGCGGCGTCGAGTCTCTGCAGATCGTCGGTGCTCAACGCGCCGACGTAGCCGACGGCATGTGCGACGACTTCACCGTCCGGATAATGACGAACAAGGCGAGGCTGAAAGTCTACGCCCGGAAAGCGCGGCCGCTGGATCGCAAAATTCGCAATTTCCTCTTCGGTTAGCCGGAACTTGAGAGTGACCGGTCGAAATCTCGGACCACTGCGGCTCAGCTCTTTGATACGCGGGATATCCTCGAATTCGATCAGTTGCAGCGCGGCGAGTCGGTTGAGCGTGTCGTCAAGGTCTTCGACTTGTTCGGGAATCAGCTCGAGCTGATACGCCGGCAAATTTTCTGCGACGACGCGCCCCTTGCGATCGAAAATGAGCCCGCGGGTTGGCGCAACCGGCTCGATGCGGACCCGGTTACCCTGGGCCTTTTCGGCAAACAGCTGATGATCGACGACCTGCAGTTGAACGAGACGTGCAACAACGACGCCGAGTAGCAGCACGGCGATAACGGCGGACAGTATTATTCTGCGGAGGAAAAGGCGGCGCTCCGAATGGTGGTCCTTGATCGGCGACAACAGGCCCACGTCAGCTTCCCGCCAGAGCCCTGTAGCGTACTCCGGACAGGAACATGTGCAGGAATGGCCAGATCAAGGTCCCTGTCACTACGGGCGCCCAATAGGTCACCGTGGATGCCGATACACCTGCCACACCGTTTATCCAGAACAGCAGGAACTGATACAACGCGAGGAGCGCGAATACGGTCGCGGTTAGTTGCGACAACGGGAACACGCGCATCAGCAGGTGAAAGCGCACGGTCACAAAGACGATGGCGCACATGGCCAGTGCATGTTGGCCGAGCAGCGTGCCGTAGGAGACGTCCAGAATGACGCCAACGATCCATGCGCTGCCGACACTCCAGGTGCGCGGTAGCTGCATGGTCCAGAAGATTGCCAGCAGCGCCAGCCAGTCGGGGCGATACGGCGCGATCGAATCCGGCAACGGCATGATTGACAGCATCAGGCCGACGACCAGCGTCACGATCACTGGGAGGCGACGCGAACCCCGGTCCCTACTCATCGTCGTCCTCCGCGCGCCGCATCGCCTTGCTGGTTGTCAGCCGCGGGCGCTGACCAGATCAGCATGACTTCGCGAACCTGGTCCAGAGCCGCTGAGGGCTTGGCATTCACATCGGCGAAAGGCTCTTGAGGAATACGCGTAACGGTGTCAACGACCGCCACCGGATAACCGGCAGGAAACGCGCCGCCGAGGCCCGAGGTCACCAGTAAATCACCGGCGCGAATATCGGCGTTGTTGGGCAGGAAGGGCAGGTCGAGACGGTCGATTTCGCCGGTGCCCACCGCAATGGTACGCAGACCGTTGCGGTTGACTTCGACAGGCAACGCATGATCGGTGTCACTGATAAGGACGGCTTGCGCTGTCATTAGTCCCGTTTTGATAACCTGGCCGACGACGCCGTCGGCGTCGACGATGGCCTGACCGTCGTAAACGCCGTCGCGACTGCCGATGTCAATGACGAGGTTGTGTTCGTACGGGTTGGCATCGACGGCCATGATCTCTGCGACGCGCACCTCGTCGCGGACTTTGCTACGTGCGTCCAGCAGCGCTCGCAAACGCGCGTTTTCCGCTTCGAGGGCCGTGAGTCGTTGCAGCCGTGCATTGGTCAACAGTCGCTCGGCGTTAAGCCGGGCTACGTCGCGCTGCAGATCACTGCGAGAGGTCGTTGACTCACCAAGCCACGCCCAAAGACGAACGGGCGCATCGACAATGAGCTGAATAGGGTAGACCGCTACGCCGACTCCTTTGCGCACGGCGTCGAGGTGATTCTCGCGATGATCGAGGTACATCAGCACGATACTGACCAGGATAAGTACCAGGGTCCGGACACCCAGCGCAGGGATCCTGGCTGGATTGCTACTGTTTCCCCGGGAATCGACCATCGCTAAAGAGGAGCCCAGTCGTCAGTCGACCCGGCCGCGATTCACTCCAGGCCAAATACGGTGGGGCCGTGTTCGTCCATGAGCTCGATAACACGGCCGCCGCCGCGGGCGACACAGGTTAGCGGATCATCGGCGATAACAACTGGCAGTCCGGTTTCCTCCATCAACAGCTTATCTAGGTCGCGAAGCATGGCCCCGCCGCCGGTCAGGACGATGCCGCGCTCCGCAACATCCGCGCCGAGTTCGGGCGGCGTCTGCTCAAGTGCTTCTTTAACGGCACCAACGATGCCCTGCAGGGGTTCCTGCAATGCTTCGAGTATTTCGTTGCTGTTGAGCGTAAAGCTGCGCGGCACACCTTCCGAGAGATTGCGACCTTTGACCGAGATCTCAAGGACCTCCTGTCCCGGGAATGCAGAGCCGATTTCGTGCTTGATGCGTTCTGCCGTCGCCTCGCCGATGAGAATGCCGTAGTTGCGGCGAACGTAGTTGGTGATGGCTTCGTCGAAACGGTCGCCACCAATCCTGACTGACGCGGCATACACGATGCCGTTGAGTGAGATGACGGCGACCTCGGAAGTTCCGCCACCGATATCGAGCACCATCGAGCCGCGCGCCTCGTGGACGGGCATGCCTGCGCCGATAGCGGCTGCCATCGGTTCATCGATAAGATAGACTTTGCGGGCGCCGGCGCCTTCTGCGGACTCGCGGATCGCGCGGCGTTCGACCTGCGTCGACCCGTAGGGCACACAAATCAGGACCCGCGGACTGGGGCGGAAATAGCGCGACTGATGTGCTTTCCTGATGAAGTGCTGCAGCATCTTCTCGGTGACCGTGAAGTCCGCGATAACGCCGTCTTTCAGGGGCCGGATCGCCGTAATGTTGCCCGGCGTGCGGCCCAGCATGTTCTTTGCTTCCATGCCAACCGCCTCGACAACGCGGCCACCCCGTCCGGAATCCTCCCGAATCGCCACCACGGACGGTTCGTCGAGCACGATGCCGTGGCCCCGCGAGTAAATCAGCGTATTGGCGGTGCCAAGGTCGATGGACAGGTCATTGGAAAAATAACCCAGAATATTCTTGAACATGTCGGGGCGGAGTCTCGCAGCAGGATTAACGGGGTAATCTAACAATGCGCAGGACATTGCACAAGGCGCCGTGTATTATTGCGTGCCCGCCGAAAAGCGGCAGTTAATTCAACCCTCAGATTCGAAATCAACGCCGGAAACGTCCCGTGTCTCTCAGCAAAGATCAGGTTAAGCACATCGCGATGCTGGCGCGGCTGAAACTCACCGAAGAAGAGTACGCCGAAAGCGTCCAGAAGCTGTCAAAAATTGTGGATTTCGTCGATCAGCTGTCCCAGGCTGATACGCGCGACGTCGTGCCGATGGCGCACCCGCTCGATGCGGCCCAGCGCCTGCGCGCCGATGTGGTCACAGAGATCAACGAACGGAATCATTTACAACAAAATGCGGCCGCTGTTTCCGACGGCCTGTATCTTGTACCCAAAGTCATCGAATGAGCGATTCGCGCCAGAAACTCTACGCGCAGACCATGACTGAGCTGGCAGCCGGTCTCGACGACGGCGATTTCACGTCGGTCGAGCTGACCGAGTCCTTGCTTGATCGAATCAGCGCGCTGGATGCCAGGCTCAATGCGTTCATCACCGTAACAGCTGACGAGGCGCTCGCGGCGGCAGCGCGAGCTGACCAGGCACGCGCAAGTGGCAAAGGCGGCGCGCTCAACGGATTGCCGATCATACACAAAGACATCTTTTGTACACGCGGTGTCAAGACGACCTGTGGCTCGAGGATGCTGGACAACTTCATTTCGCCTTACGATGCGACAGTGGTCGAAAAACTGGCTGATGCCGGTGCCGTGGTGCTCGGCAAGTCCAACATGGACGAGTTCGCGATGGGTTCGTCGAACGAAACAAGTTACTTCGGCCCTGTCTGCAATCCGTGGGATCTCGCGCGTTCGCCGGGCGGCTCGTCCGGCGGCTCGGCTGCTGCGGTCGCTGCGCGCTTTGCGCCCGCGGCGACGGGTACCGACACTGGCGGCTCAATCCGCCAACCGGCTGCGCTCACAGGCACAGTTGGGATAAAGCCGACTTACGGGCGCGTGTCTCGTTACGGCATGATTGCGTTCGCGTCGAGTCTTGACCAGGCGGGCGTTATTACCCGCTCGGCCGAAGATGCAGCCCGGCTACTAGGCGTGATGGCGGGTTTTGACGAGCGGGATTCCACGTCGATCGACCGGCCGGTTCCCGACTACGTTGGCAGCCTCAATCAGTCGATCAAAGGCTTGCGTGTTGGAATTGTCCGCCAGCATTTCGATGCCGGGCTCGATGCGCAATGTGCTGTCCGCGTCAAGGAAGCCATTGCCACACTGGAATCGTTGGGCGCGACAACGGTAGAAGTTGATCTGCCGAATCTTGATCTGTCGGTGCCGACTTACTACGTCGTTGCCCCCGCTGAATGCTCTTCCAACCTGTCACGGTTTGACGGCGTGCGTTTCGGTCATCGTGCTGAGAACGCAGAAGACCTTATGGACCTGTACTGCCGTAGCCGCGGAGAAGGCTTTGGTGACGAGGTCAAGCGCCGCATCATGACGGGAACCTACGTGCTGTCGGCGGGCTACTACGATGCCTACTATCTCAAGGCGCAGCAGGTGCGGCACCTGATCGCGGACGACTTCAAGAAAGCGTTCGCAGACGTCGATATCATCGCCGGACCAACGGCACCGTCGCCGGCATTCAGGCTCGGCGATAAGGTTGACGACCCGATTCAGATGTATCTGAACGATATCTACACGATTGGTGCAAACCTGGCTGGCCTGCCCGGCATGTCCATTCCCTGTGGCTTCGTCAATGACCTGCCGGTTGGTCTGCATCTCGTTGCCGCGCATTTTTCGGAAGAGACCCTGCTGCGATGTTCTCACCATTACCAACAACACACCGACTGGCATAAGGCTTTGCCGGAGGGCTTCCAATGAGGTCGGGATGGGAAGTGGTCATCGGTCTCGAAATACACGCGCAGCTCGCGACCCGATCCAAGATCTTCTCAGGCGCATCCACGGCCTACGGGTCGGAACCGAACACGCAGGCGTGTCTCGTCGACCTGGGCTACCCCGGTGTATTACCCGTGCTGAACGAAGAGGTCGTGCATATGGCCACGATGTTCGGGCTTGCGGTTGACGCGACCATCGCACCGCGCTCCGTATTCGCGCGCAAGAATTACTTTTACCCGGACTTGCCCAAGGGCTACCAGATCAGCCAGTTCGAACTGCCCATCGTCGAACACGGCGAGCTAGTCATCACGGATGCCGAGGGCAAGGACAAGCGTATTGGTATTACGCGCGCTCATCTTGAAGAGGACGCGGGTAAGTCCATTCACGAGGGGCTGGATCAGTGTTCGGGCATCGATCTGAACCGCGCCGGCACGCCGCTACTGGAAATCGTCTCAGAGCCCGACCTGCGTTCGGCCAAGGAAGCCGTGGCCTACATGCGCAAGATTCACTCGATCGTGCGATATCTTGGTATTTCCGACGGCAACATGCAGGAGGGATCGTTTCGCTGCGATGCCAATGTTTCAGTACGACCGATCGGGCAAGAGGAGCTTGGCACGCGCGCGGAGCTCAAGAATCTCAACTCTTTCCGGTTCGTCGAGCGTGCGATTAACTTCGAGATTGAACGGCAGATTGACCGTATAGAAGACGGTGGCGAGGTCGTGCAGGAAACCCGCCTCTACGATTCCGACAAAGACGAAACGCGTTCGATGCGCTCGAAGGAAGAGTCGCATGATTACCGTTACTTTCCTGACCCCGACCTGCTGCCGATCGAAATCAGCGCCGAGTACATCGAGTCTGTTCGGACACAACTGCCGGAATTGCCTGCCGCGAAACAACATCGCTTTGTAGAACAGTACAGCCTCAAATCTGACGATGCGGATCTGCTGACGGGTTCGCGACCCTTGGCGGATTATTACGAGGCCGCCGTTGCGGCGACGGAAGCGAAGCCGCAGCTCGTGGCAAATTGGGTCATGGGTGATTTGTCGGGAGCACTAAACCGGGATGGTCTGGACATCGTCGACAGCAAGGTCTCCGCGATCGAGCTGGCCGGCTTGTTAACGCGGATCTACGACAATACGATTTCCGGGAAAATTGCAAAGCAGGTCTTCGAGGCGATGTGGGACGGTGAGGGTGATGCCGATACGGTAATCGACGCCAAGGGCCTCAAACAAATTACCGATAGCACGGCGCTGGAGGCCGTGGTCGATGAGGTTATCGCGGCGAATCCTGGCCAGGTTGCGGAATACAAGGCCGGCAAGGACAAACTCATTGGTTTTTTTGTCGGCCAGGTTATGCAGGCAACCAAAGGGCAGGCGAACCCGGGACAGGTAAACCAGATACTCAAAGAAAAACTCCGCGGCTAGTGGATCGGGGCACTGGCATGTCGGGGGACTCCGTTATTCCGTTTGGTTTCGAGTCGCTGCCCGTTCGGGGCGCGCTCATTCATCTGTCACGATCATGGCGGCGCATGTTGCGCTATCACGACTACGACGCTCTTATCACAGAAACGCTCGGGCATGCGGCGGCAGCGACCGGGCTGATCGCGCAGAGTCTCAAGTTCGACGGCACCATCACGCTGCAGATTCAGGGCCAGGGTGTGCTGCGCATGCTCGTGATGCAATGCACGAGCGAACTTGATCTCCGCGGCATGGCTTCGGCTGAGCCAGTGACCACGGTCTCGACGTTTGGTGACTTGATTGAGAGGGGGCATTGCGCCGTAACGGTGGACAACGGGAAGCGGCCGTACCAGGGCATAGTCGATATCAACGCAGAGTCGCTCGCGGCATGCCTTGAGCACTATTTTGTGCGCTCGGTGCAGGTGCCAAGCCATATCGCGCTGGTTGCCGATGAAGACGTTGCGGGCGGCGTATTGCTACAACAGGTTCCAGGCTATCCGATTGATTCCGACGACTGGAATCGCCTGAATTTTCTCACCAAAACGCTGGGCTGCAGTGATTTTGACCGTGATGCTGGCATACAACTGATCGGCAAGCTCTTCGCCGAAGACGATGTGCGCGTCTACGAGCCCCGTGGCGTGAACTTCCGCTGCCGTTGCTCGAGGCTCAAGACCGAAGATGTACTGAAGATGTTAGGCAAGCAGGAGGCGCGCGAGACACTCGCGTCAGAGGGCCTTATCGAGATTATCTGCGAGTATTGCGGGCGGAAGCGTACCTTCGATGCGGTGGACGTCGAACGGCTGTTCATCGATAACGTCGTTCAGGGTCCTGACTCGGTCCAATAGGCCACCCGCCCCCCACATGATCAACCCAACCAGCCAACCGCGGCGTCGATCGCCGGGGAATCTGTAGGAGCGGCCCTTGGCCGCGATCGCGCGCAAGGCGCGCTCCTACAGTTTGTAGCACCGCCGCTGTCTAGGCGCGCGCCGCGACGAAATGCGAGATTGCGGGGTGCTTATGTCATGCGTGGGTAGTCGACGGCCGTTGACTAGGCTATACTGATTCGTCACAAGTATGCATTAATATTTATATATTAATATGAATCCGTCCACTCAGACTCTGCTTGGCCAGTTCAAGGCACTCTCCGACCCGATCAAGGTTCGTATCGTGTCGCTCTGTGCCGTGGCAGAGTGCAGCGTCTCCGAGCTGACTGCCGTCACCGGTCAGAGCCAGCCGCGCGTTTCACAGCACCTGAAGCAGTTGTGCGATGTCTATCTCCTGAGGCGATTTCGAGATGGCCATTTCGTTTACTACCGGGTACCGATGAAAGGCACCGATCCCCTGGTGCGGCGTCGGCTGCTGGCGTTGCTGCCGGATGACGAGCCGCAGTTCGAAAAAGACACTGAGCGCTTGCGCAAGCTTCGCAGCCCCGACGACAACAAGCCGGTGCTCGATGCCGATCGCGCACTGCACCGTGTTCTCGTTGAACTGACCGTGTCCCATTCGCTGGGTGATTTGCTGGATATCGGTTGCGGCCAGGGCCGACTCCTCAAACTGCTTGCGTCCCGTGCGCATCGCGTTGTCGGTGTCGATACCGATCCAGACGCGCGCCGTCTCGCGCGGGCGGAAATGCTGCTCGCTGGCTTGCCGAACTGCACGCTACGGCAAGGCGACATGTACTCGTTGCCGTTCCCTGACGATGAATTCGACACGATCATTCTCGACGACGTTCTGCTGGCGGCCGAGCGACCGGAGAAAGCCGTTGCCGAGGCGATGCGTCTGCTGCGGCCGGGTGGACGCATCCTCTTGCTTGCATCCGTCGTGAGCTGCGACATCGATGAACTTCAGAAAAAGTACACCGACTGGGCGTCAGCAACGGGAATGCGCCTCGCAAAGCCTCGTTCAATTCCCGACAAAGATCCGGATTGGTTGCTCGCCGTAGCAACGACCGCTGACCGCGCTGTTGCGGCGGCCTGACTGCAGGCAAATACGACTATGACAAATACCACGGACAGACCGTCTGTATCTTTCGAGTTTTTTCCGCCGAACACCGAGGCGATGGAAGCGACACTGTGGGCATCGATCGAGCGGCTCGCCGATCTCGATCCGACATTCGTTTCGGTTACCTACGGCGCGGACGGCTCGACGCGTGAACGCACGCACGCCGCCGTCGAGCGAATTATCAGGGACACAAAGCTGACGCCCGCGCCACACCTGACCTGTGTTGGCGCCAGTCGTGGCGAGATTGACGATATTGCGCGTGACTACTGGGACATGGGTGTGCGACACCTTGTCGCGTTGCGCGGCGATGCGCCAAAGGGTTCAGATGCATATGTCCCCAATGCGGGCGGCTACGCGTATGGCTCCGATCTCGTCGAGGGGCTACGCAATATTGCCGATTTCGATATCTCCGTCGCGGCCTATCCTGAGGTTCATCCCGAAGCCCCAAGCGCCGAATATGACCTCGATAACCTGAGGCGAAAACTCGACGCGGGCGCGTCACGGGCGATCACGCAGTTCTTCTTTGATCCTGACGTCTTCCTGCGCTTTCGCGATCGATGTTCCGCGGTCGGTATCGAGTCGTCGATCGTCCCTGGTATTTTGCCGATAACGCGTTTCCCGCAATTGGAACGTTTCGCGAAGATGTGTGGTGCCAGCGTTCCCGACTGGTTGCGAAGTCGCTTCGAGGGTCTCGACGACGACGACGAAACTCGTCAGATGATTGCCGCCAGTGTTGCTATTGAGCAGGTGCGCGCACTCCAAAAAGAGGGCATCGAGGAATTTCACTTCTACACCTTGAATCGATCCGAGTTGACCTTCGCCATATGCCACGCGCTTGGCGTACGTCCGAAGCAAGCGGCCGCGTAAGGAGAGGACGATGGATCGAAAGCAAAGAATAGAGCTATTAATGACCTCGCTTGCAGAACGCATTCTTCTGCTCGACGGCGCGATGGGCACGATGATCCAGGGCTTCGGTCTCACCGAGGACGACTATCGCGGTGAGCGATTCGCAGACTTCGGCCGTGACCTCAAAGGCAACAATGATCTGCTGTCGCTCACGCGGCCGGAAGTCATTCGCGATATTCACTCGCAGTTTCTTGAAGCTGGCGCGGACATCATTGAAACCAACACATTCAATTCCAACGCGCCGTCAATGGCGGACTACGGAATGGAGTCGCTGGTCGCCGAATTGAATACCGCCTCGGCGAGGATTGCGCGGGAATTGGCAGATGCGTACACGGCAAAGACGGGAGTCCCTCGCTTCGTCGCAGGCGTGCTTGGTCCGACCAACCGAACGGCGTCGATATCGCCGGACGTCAATGACCCGGGTTTTCGCAACATCAAGTTTGATGATCTTGCGGATACCTACGAAATCGCGGCCCGTGCCTTGATCGAAGGCGGTGTCGATTTTCTGATGATCGAGACGATTTTCGACACGCTCAACGCCAAGGCCGCGATCGTTGCCTTGAAACGCAGCTTCCGTGCGACCGGCGTCGAACTCCCGGTCATGATTTCCGGAACGATAACCGATGCGTCAGGGCGCACCTTGTCCGGCCAGACGACGGAGGCATTCTGGAATTCGGTTCGTCACGTCAACCCGTTCATGATTGGACTGAACTGTGCGCTGGGTGCCAGCGAGTTGCGTCCATACGTCGCGGAGCTTGCGCGCGTGGCCGATACGCGGGTAAGTGCGCACCCGAATGCCGGACTGCCGAACGAATTTGGCGAATACGACGAGACACCCGAAGAAATGGCAGCAGTAGTTGGCGAATTCGCGAGCAGTGGCCTGGTCAACCTGGTTGGCGGTTGTTGCGGTACGCGACCGGAGCACATTCGCGCATTGGGCGAATCGGTGCGTGGCCGTGCGCCGCGTAGCGTGCCGGTATTGCCGGTGAAATGCCGCTTGTCGGGACTCGAGCCGTTCAATATCGGCCCCGACGACCTCTTCGTAAACGTTGGCGAACGCTGCAATGTCACCGGGTCGGCTGTTTTTCGACGTCTGATCGAGGCTGACGATTACACAGCGGCCGTTGCCGTTGCACGCCAGCAGGTCGACAACGGTGCACAGATCATCGACGTCAACATGGACGAGGGTATGCTCGACTCCGAAAAGGCGATGGTGAGGTTTTTGAATCTGATTGCGTCCGAGCCGGATGTCGCGCGCCTGCCAATAATGATCGACTCGTCGAAGTGGTCGGTGATCGAAGCGGGCCTCAAGTGCGTCCAGGGCAAAGCTGTGGTTAATTCCATCAGCCTCAAGGAAGGTGAGGATGCATTTATCCGGCAGGCGATACTTTGTCGTGATTATGGTGCAGCGGTTATCATCATGGCGTTCGACGAGCAGGGCCAGGCAGACACGATTGAACGCAAGGTCGGTATTTGCCAACGCTCTTACAAGGTGCTTACCGAGCAACTCGGGTTCGATCCGGGCGACATCATTTTTGACCCGAACATTTTTGCGGTAGCGACCGGCATCGAAGAACACGCGAGTTACGGTCTCGATTTCATCGAAGCCACTCGCCAAATCAAGGCGACACTGCCTAACGCGCTCGTCAGCGGTGGCGTCAGCAATGTGTCGTTCTCATTCCGCGGCAACAATATTGTGCGCGAGGCGATTCATTCGGTATTCCTTTATCACGCTATTCGTGCCGGCATGGACATGGGCATTGTCAACGCGGGTCAGCTCGCGATTTATGACGATCTGCCCAAGGATCTTCGCGATGCGGTCGAGGATGTCATCCTTAATCGGGATCCTGAAGGTACCGAGAAGCTGCTTGCCGTAGCCGAGAACTACAAAGGACAGGCTAGCGGCACGGTCGCGAAAGGCCAGGATCTTTCCTGGCGCGATCAGGCAGTCGAGAAGCGCCTCGAGCACGCGCTGGTGAATGGCATTGATGAATTCGTTATCGAAGATACCGAAGAAGCGCGCTGCGGGACCGATCGACCATTGGACGTGATCGAAGGTCCGCTGATGGCGGGCATGAATGTCGTCGGCGATCTATTCGGCGAGGGCAAGATGTTTCTACCGCAGGTCGTCAAGTCTGCGCGGGTAATGAAGAAGGCGGTCGGGCACCTGGTGCCGTTCATTGAGGAAGAGAAGGGCGGCGAGATAAGCTCGAACGGCAAGATTATTCTCGCGACAGTAAAAGGCGATGTGCATGACATCGGCAAAAATATCGTTGGTGTCGTCCTACAGTGCAATAATTTCGAGGTTGTCGATCTCGGCGTCATGGTTTCCTGCGACAAGATCCTGGAAGCCGCCAGGCGTGAGAACGCCAACATCATTGGGTTGTCGGGCCTCATTACTCCGTCGCTGGACGAGATGGTGCACGTGGCGAGCGAAATGCAACGCTTGGGCTTTGCGCTGCCGCTACTGATTGGCGGCGCTACTACGTCACCGGCGCACACGGCCGTAAAGATCGAGCCGCGTTACGAGGGCCCGGTGATTTACGTAAAAGACGCATCGCGGTCTGTTGGTGTAGCGCAAGCGTTGGTCGAGCCCGACACGTGCGCTGCGCTGGTTGAAAAAACGCGTCAGGACAACGCGCGCCGGCGAGACGAGCACTCGAAGAAAAAGCGACTCTCACCACAACTGTCGCTGAACCAGGCGCGCGAGCGCAAGCCAAAGTGTGACTGGGGCAGCTACATGCCACCGCAGCCGGAATTTCTAGGCAAGCGCGTGTTCGACAACATCGATCTTGCTGTCTTGCGTGATTTCATCGACTGGATGCCATTCTTCAATGCCTGGGAGTTTCACGGTAAATACCCGCAAATTCTAAGCGACAAAATCGTCGGCGAAGCGGCCACTTCGCTTTTCGATGATGCGACGACAATGCTCGACAGGATTATCGAAGAGAAGTGGCTGCAGGCACGTGCCGTGGTCGGATTCTATCCCGCGAATTCAGAGGACCATGACGATGTACTGGTCTATGCGGACGAAGAACGAAATGCGATCGCGCATCGCCTGGTGCACCTGCGACAGCAGCGCGCGAAGGCCGAGGGGCACGCGCAGTCGTGTCTCGCCGACTTTATTGCGCCATCGAGCCAGGGGATTGCCGACTACATTGGCGGCTTCGCAGTGACGGCCGGCATCGGGATCGACGAGCATGTCGAGCGATTCGAGAGAGCGCATGACGACTACAGCTCGATTATTCTGAAAGCCCTGGCTGACCGCCTGGCCGAGGCCCTGGCGGAGTATATGCATCAGCGCACGCGGCGCGAGTTCTGGGCGTATGCAAGCGATGAGCAGTTGACGAATCAAGACCGGATCGGCGAGAAGTACCGAGGCATTCGGCCTGCGCCCGGCTATCCGGCGTGTCCCGACCACACCGAGAAGGGCAAGTTGTGGCAATTACTTGATGTGGAAGCGAGCATTGGCCTGAAGCTCACCGAGTCCTACGCAATGTACCCAACGGCGGCCGTCAGCGGCTTCTATTTCGCGCACCCCGATGCAAAGTACTTCGCCGTCGGCAAGATCGGTCGCGACCAGGTGGAGTCCTATGCCAAGCGACAAGGTATCAGTGTTGCGGATGCCGAGAAGTGGCTGGCGCCCAACCTGGGTTATGAGCCGAGCGCGGCGAACACGGCGAACGCGGCCTGAGGGGCAATTCAGGCGCTGAGCGTGTCTATCGCTCTGTCGTCGGCGGCGAGTCCTTTTCCAGTTCGCCTTGAGGGCGACCGGCGTGCGCAACCGGGTAGGCGTCGGCAACGTAGGCCGGGCCTTTCATGATTGCGACAACAATGCAGCCAATCGCTACCGTGAGAACGGCCGTCCAGAACGTAATAGCCGTGGCAACTGAAAAAATATCGACGGTCAATACGGCCTTGGCCGGGTCAACGCTCTCCGCGGGCGGCAGCAGGCGCACGAGCGCTGACAACCCGGCCGGGATCAGCGTGCCAATGAGCAATGCCATGGGCAGCCGCCGCAGGATAGCCCATTCAAGGCCCGGCGGTTCGCAGCGATCGTGCAAACGCTTCAAATACCTGTTCATAGTGTAAAGCGTAACATCGTATGTTTACGGAGTTAACTCCGACAGCTCTCGCTTCGCTCTGTTCGTTTGTCCACTAGTCCAGGTGCTGATGCAGCCATTCGTTGACTTCGTTATGCCACTGCACGGAATTATGCGGTTTCAGTACCCAGTGGTTTTCGTCCGGGTAGTACAGGAACTTGCTGGGGATACCTCGTCGTTGCAGGGCGGTGAACGTCGCAATTCCCTGCGTCACTGGCACGCGATAGTCGAGTTCGCCGTGAATGACCAGCATCGGCGTTTGCCAGCGATCGACATAGTTTGCCGGGTTGTACTTCTCGTGTTTCTCCGGTGCCGCGTAGTAAGGGCCGCCGTTCTCCCATTCCGGAAACCAGAGCTCCTCCGTCGTGTAATACATCATGCGGTGATCGAACAGACCATCATGATTGACGAGGCAATCAAATCGTTCTGGCCATTGTCCCGCAATCCAATTCACCATGAATCCGCCGTACGAGGCCCCGAGCGCGCAGGCCTTGTCACCATCAAGAAATTTGTATTTCTGCAATGCAGCTTCCAGACCCAGCTGCAGGTCGAGCAGCGGTTTACCGCCCCAGTCGCCGGAAATGCTGTCCGTAAATTCCTGCCCGTAGCCGGTCGAACCGTGGAAATCGATAAAAACTAGCCGCGAATCCTTGCCCCGCATACGTTTGTGGGTTCCAGCGATAGTGGAAGTGGTTGCCAAAGCTGCCTTGTGGCCCGCCGTGAATCAGAAACGCAATGGGGTATTTCCTGCCCTCCTTGAATCCAGCCGGTCTGACGACGTAACCGTAAACGGTGGCGCCGTCAGCGCCAGTGAACGAAAACTGCTCGTAGTTGCCCATCTCTACATTCTTGAGTTGCTGCGCCGAGAAGTGAGTCAGCTGCCGTGCCTGCGCACCGTCGTTCGCGATCACGTAGATTTCGCTCGGCGATTTCAGATCGTCTTTAGCGAACACAACACCCTGTGGACCACTATCGATCGCGCTGACGTTACCATTACCGACCATTTTGACAATCTTGCTATCGCCAACATCAATGCGCCACAACGTCTTATTCCCAACGTCCTGTGCGTTCGCATACAGAGCTGAGCCGTCAGGAGAGAAGCTGATCGACGATGGTGAGCGGTCCCAGTCGGGTGCAAGCTCACGCACCTTGCCGGATTCAAGATTCCTGATCATGATGCGAAAACGGTCAGCCTCAAAGCCGGGTCGCTGCATTGCGAGATAAGCCAGGCTCTCGCCATCCGGGCTGAGGACGGGTTGTGTGTCCCATGCCGGATTCGAGCGGGTCAGGTTAACCGCCGGACCGTCGCCGTTCATCGGTGCGGAATAGATGTCGAAGTTGGTGGACGTCGGCTCGACTCGCATCGCGAATGCGTGCCGCAAAATACACCGTCGAGCCATCAGCGGACACAGCGTATTCTTCATTGCCACCCCAGACGCGCGATGGCACGTCGGCATCGACGTCTCCGCTCAGAAGCAGTGGTTCGCTATCGGTTGCAATGCCATCCATTAGCGATACTGCGAACAAGCGGGAGCGTTTTTCCGTTAGCCAGTGGTCCCAATGTCTCATAAACAACCGGCTGTAAATGCTGCCCGTTGTCGGCGCTTCATCGGCTGCCGTGTCGCGTGCTGCAGTGCATGCGAGGTCTTTGCAATCAAGGTAGGTTTGCAGCGATACCACCAGGGTATCGCCATCAGCGGTGACGCGAAAAGTGCCGACATCTACGGGCAGCTTGGTGACCTGTATTGCTTCGCCGCCATTCAGCGCAATGCGCCACACCTGCGACGAGCCGCCGCGTGATGAAAGGAAATAAATGTGCTTTCCATCGGCAGACCAGGCCGGGTCTGTGTCGTTGGCCTCGTGGCTGGTTAGTTGACGCGTATTCTCTCCGTCGATGCTCGTCAGCCAGAGGTCAATGCGACCTTTGTTGGCCTCCATGTCCGTGGTTCGCAGGGTGTAGACGACCCGGCCGCCGTCCGGCGAAAGGCTCGGTGCGCCGACACGGTCGAGACGCACAAGATGTTCGGCCGAGAAGGGCGTCGCCATGGCAAACGGCCCGTTGAAGCTGATGAGTAGTATCAGTGAGACAGCAAGTTTACGGATCATAGTCTTCGCCCTCGATCAGTTTCCGGAAGCATAGCCAGTTTCACGCGCAAAGTCCGGTCTGCGCCTGATGCCGCGTTGCGACCGACGCGACGGCAACGCAGGTCTACAGCGCGACAGTAATAATCAAGGGGAGGTGATCAGACCCAATGCGAGGCCCCGTTCTTGTTTCAACAACACCGACATCCCTGGACACGAGCGCATGATCAATCGCGATCATCGCAACAGGCATGAACGTCGGCCAGGTCGGCAGGATGCCGATACCTCTGCGCGTGTTTCTTAGTCCGGTACGCTCTTCGAGCTCACGATAGGGACGAGCCCATACGGTGGTATTGAAATCACCGGTCAAGATCACGGCGCCCTTCGCCTGCCTGGCGATTTCCGTGACGCTTTGCAGCTGTTCATTGCGGGCCTCATAGTTAAATCGCCCAAGCGGGACCATCGCGTGCGTGCTGATCAGGGTCAATGACCTGCCATCTACGGTCAAAGTGGCAATGATTGTCGGAAAATCGAGGGGAGCGCTATCGACATGGGTGACCGAGTCGAGCGCAAGCCGAGAGAAGAGGGCGATGCCGAATGCACCCTCTCTCGGCTCAACGTAGCTGAACGGATAGCCGACCAGCAGAGGTTTGGTCGCATTGAGCCACTCGGGCGAAAACTCCTGCAGAAAAATGATATCGGGCTGCTCCGTTTCAACGAGTTTCAGCAAACGGTCGTACTGGTCGTTTCCTCTGAAGATATTGGCGTGCAGTAACTTCAGTGTGGTATCGCTCTCAACTAGCGTGCCGCCGAAATACCAGGGCAGAACGTAACTCGCGTTGAGTAAGACGGTAGCGAGCAAAGGGACCATGTAAACGGGGCTACGAAAAATCGAAAATGCGGCTAACAACACTAATGACGCGACCAGGTACTGTAGTCTGAAGTGCGAAAAAAGCTCGATGTTGCGATGCGCGAAGTCAAAACTTGTTACGACGGAAAACAGGATCGTCAGGATCGCCGCTGCCTGCAATAGCCCAAACAGCGTTACACGCTTGCTGAGCATGCCGGGCAGTCGCTGCGTTTTCGGATGGCGAGATGGCGAAATTCGGTCGCGGCAGCATCATAGAGTCGCAGGACCGGCGCCGCCGCATCGACCCCGGCAAGGAACTTGAGGGCTTCAGCCGCCATGATCGTCCCGATAACGCCTGGCACGGGCGCGAGTACGCCGTTGCCGGCACAGTTTCCCAGCGACTCGTCCGCTTCGACGTAAAGACAGCGGTAACACGGCGATTCGGAGTAATTCGGCCCAAACACGGCGAGCTGCCCTTCGAACCGAATCGCGGACCCCGTAATCAACCGCCGCCGCGTGGCCACACACGCATCGTTAACCTGAAAACGTGTGCTGAAGTTGTCGCAGCCATCGAGCACGACGTCGGCCTGGCCAACGGCTTCCGCGAGCGCGGAATCCGTGAGTCTCAGGGGAATCGAGACAACGTCGACCTCCGGGTTGACCTTTCTCAGCCTCGATGCCGCCACCTCGGCCTTGAGTTCGCCGATATTGCCTGGCCCGTATAACACCTGGCGGCCAAGATTGGTTTCATCCACGGTATCGAAATCGCAGAGCAGTAGTCGCCCAATCCCGCTAGACGTGAGATACGTGGCCGCCGCGCAGCCGATCCCGCCGACGCCGATCAGCAGTGCGGTTCCGATGCGGATCTTTTGCTGACCCTCCACGCCTATCTGCGGCAGGGCAAGGTGACGTGCGTCGCGGCTCAGCGTATTCGCGGACATCCGGTTTCTGCTTCTGCCGACCTAGTCATCAAGCGTGACTTCGAGGATGGTGACTGATTCGAGCGGCACGTCGGAGTGCCCGCCGCTATTGCCCGGTCGGTACGGCAGCTATCGCGTCAACGACGTCCAGCCCCTCCGAGACCTTGCCGAAGACCGCATAGCCGAAGTCGCGTGTGCCATGGTTGAGAAAGTCGTTGTCACGAAGGTTGATGAAGAACTGGGACGTTGCGCTGTCGACAACACCAGTACGCGCCATTGCGAGCGTGCCGCGCACGTTGGATTCGCCATTATCCGCTTCGTTCTTGATCGGGTCGCGCGTGGGCTTGCTGGCCATGTTTTCATCCATGCCGCCGCACTGAATCATGAAATTGGGAATGACGCGATGAAAGATCGTGTTGCTGAAGTGCCCGTCCTTCACGTACTGGCGGAAGTTTTCGCAGGAAATCGGGGCTTTTTCGTCAAACAACTCCACAGAGATGTCGCCGTGATTGGTTTTGATGGTGATCATGTTGTCTCGCAAAGATAAGTGAGCGCCGTTATTTACCACCCCTGCGCGCCGCTGTCACGCGAGGATGACCGGAAAAGTCCCTGTGGTTCGTGATATCGGTCCACCCGCTTGCCGACAGAAGGGTCGCGACCTCGTGCCGCTGGTCGGCACCGTGTTCGATCAGCAGGATACCGTTATCCGCGAGGATTTCCACGCACTCGACCGCAAGCGCGCGAATGGCATCGAGCCCGTCTTGCCCGGATACCAGCGCGTCGACCGGCTCGTATCGCAAGTCAGCGAGTACCTCGTCACTGGCTCGAACGTAGGGGGGATTCGACACGATGACGTCGAATTTCTGGTCGCGCACCGGTTCGGACCAGCTGCCGTGCAGAAACGTGATATTGCCCATTGACAGTTGCCGCGCATTTTCACGCGCGATGGCCAGCGCTGCTTCATTGTTGTCAACTGCGGTTATTTCGCACAGCAATCGCTCGCCCGCAAGCGCGACGGCGATAGCGCCGCTGCCCGTGCCGAGATCCAGTATCTGCCAGGCCGCTTTGCGAGGAATTTCCCGTAGCGCGAGTTCGACCAGCAGTTCGGTTTCCGGACGTGGAACCAGCGTCGCGGCGCTGACAAGCAGTTCGTGCGACCAGAATTCCCGGGTACCCATGATGTAGGCCATCGGCTCGCCACCGAGCCGTCGCTGCAAGAGCGTACTGAATCGTTCGAATGCCGCATCGTCCAGGACATCTTCGGGATGTGCGAACAGGTAGCTGCGCGGCATGTCGATGCTGCGGCTGAGTAGAATCTCGGCATCAAGTCTCGCGGAATCACTGACTGCGGCCAGCCGCGTCGCGGCATCGCCGAGGAGCGCGTCGATTCGTCGGTTTTCTTCCTGACTCATAGCTAGTGCTGGTCCGGTGCTATCGCGTACACTCGCGACTGATTTGCAATGTAACTGATGTATTCATGAACGTGTATTCCAATATTCTCGAGATGGTGGGCAAGACGCCCATGCTCGAGGTAACGCGGATCGATACCGGGCCGTGCCGCCTGTTCCTGAAGCTGGAACTAATGAATCCGGGCGGTTCGATCAAGGACCGCATCGGAATTTCGATGATCGATGAGGCTGAGAAGCGCGGCGAAATCAAGCCCGGCGACACGCTTGTCGAGGCGACCGCCGGCAATACCGGTTTGGGACTCGCCCTTGTCGCGGCGCAGAAGGGCTACCGCCTGGTACTCGTGCTTCCCGACAAAATGAGCCAGGAAAAGATCTTCAACCTGCGCGCGATGGGTGCGGAAGTCGTTCTGACGCGTTCAGATGTCCGGCGAGGCCATCCGGAGTACTACCAGGACCTCGGCAAGCGTATCGCCGACGAGCAGGGTGCTTACTTTATTAACCAGTTCGGCAATCCGGATAATTCGCTCGCGCATGAACAAACCACAGCGCCGGAGATTATCGAGCAGATGGGCGGCGAGCTCGACGCGATCGTACTGGGCGTTGGGTCCAGCGGCACGGTCAGCGGCATAGGCAAGTATCTCCAGGACAATGCTATCGACGTGGATCTGATCGTGGCGGATCCGGTTGGCTCGGTCCTTACCGACTACATCAACAACGGCAACCTGGGTGAGGGTGGAAGCTGGCTCGTTGAGGGCATTGGTGAGGACTTCATTCCGTCGATTGCGGACTTTGGCAGGGTCGCAAAAGCGTACGCAATTACGGATGCGGAATCATTTTCGGCGGCGCGCGAACTCCTGAAGAAAGAGGGCGTGCTCGCGGGTTCATCTTCCGGAACACTATTGTCCGCCGCACTGAAATACTGTCGCGAGCAGACGGAGCCAAAATCCGTCGTAACGTTTGCTTGCGATACCGGCAACAAATACTTGTCCAAGCTCTTCAATGATTTCTGGATGGAAGACCAGGGCTTTATCAAGCGCGAACAGTTCGGCGATTTGCGTGACTTGGTTGGACGGCCGCATGGCGAGCGCGCCACGATTACGGTTGGGCCAACCGACGTACTGACAACGGCGCACAACCGGCTTCGAAACGCCGGGTTTTCGCAGCTGCCGGTCATGGACGAAGGCAATCTCGTCGGCGTCGTGACGGAAGATGCCATCATCCAGTTTGTTTACGGCAAACCGGAGCTCATGAATGCGAATGTCGAGGACGCGATGGAATCGGCATTCATCAAGCTTGACAAGAAAGAAAGCATGAATAACCTGGTCGCGATGCTGCGTGTGCAGCCTTACGCGGCCGTCATGGATGGCGGCGACTTCGTTGGCTTGATTACTCGCTCCGACGTCCTTAACTATCTTCGCCGCGAAATGTGAGGGCTGAGCGAATGTCGAATAACAAGAAACACCAATTCGCGACGCGCGCGATTCATGCGGGGCAGGCGCCAGATCCGTCTACGGGCGCGATAATGCCGCCGATCTATGCGACCTCAACCTACGTGCAGTCGAGTCCTGGCGTGCACCAGGGCTATGAATATTCGCGAACACAGAATCCGACCCGCATGGCGTATGAACGCTGCGTCGCGGATCTCGAGTCCGGTTCGTCAGGGTTCGCATTTGCGTCGGGGATGGCCGCGACCGGTACGATACTCGAACTGATCGACAGCGGCAGTCACGTTGTGGCGATGGATGATCTCTACGGCGGTACCCGCCGTCTGTTTTCGGGTGTTCGAAGCCGTAGCGCCGGGCTGGAATTCAGTTACGTCGATCTGTCGAACCTTGACCAGGTCGAGAGTGCCTTCAAAGACAACACGCGCATGGTGTGGATCGAAACGCCGACCAACCCGCTGCTGAAAATCGTCGATATCGCAGCGGTAGCAGCGCTGGCGAAGAAACACGGCGCGATCGTTGTGGTCGACAATACGTTTGCAACACCGTGCCTGCAGCGGCCACTCGAACTCGGTTGCGATATTGTCATGCACTCGGCGACCAAGTTCATCAACGGTCATTCCGACATGGTCGGTGGCATCGTCGTCACCGGAGACAAAGCACTTGCCGAACAGCTTGCTTACCTGCAGAACTCGATTGGCTCGGTAGCCGGCCCCTTCGACAGTTTTCTGGCATTGCGTGGCGTCAAAACACTTGATGTAAGAATGCGGCGACATTGTGAAAGCGCGATGCGCATCGCCGAGTGGCTCGAACAGCATCCACGCGTGGACAGCGTGCTTTATCCGGGTTTGCCCTCTCATCCACAGCATGCGCTCGCCACCAGACAGATGGCCGATTATGGCGGTATTGTCACGTTCTTCATTAAGGGTGATCTCAACGACGCGCGCAGGTTTCTCGAACGCTGTGAAGTGTTCTCGCTCGCGGAAAGTCTTGGCGGCGTAGAAAGTTTGGTCGACCACCCAGCGATCATGACGCATGCGAGCGTGCCAGAAACAGAACGTGCACAACTTGGTATCAGCGATCAGCTCATACGACTGTCGGTCGGTATCGAGGCCGTTGAAGATCTCATTGAAGATATTGACAGGGCGCTGGCCTAGACTCGTATACGGGCAGATCTCCATCGTACGTAGCTGACCCGGCATTGTTGCTCGCGATGACAATTCTGTGGCACCGCTTTTGGGAAGGACCAGGACACGTCGGCCAAGTCGCCTGAGCGTTGGAAATCAGAATATCTGGTTTCTCCGCGAGCGGCCGTGCGGCCAACGGTTTTTTCGAGAATACTCGCCCGCAGCTAACTGGTCTTGCTCAGGATGCCGTTCTTGATTTTGATAGCGCCGGTCCTGCTGATTTCCAGCATTTCCCGGTTCCTTTGTTCCTCGGCGCGGGTCACTTCCTTGTGATAACAATGGAAAACAGTGGTCGCAAAATTTCCCTCTTTACGCCGGATTCCGTTGCGAATCAGGCGGATCGCGAGGTCGGCATCCTCGTGCCCCCAGCCGGTAAAATCCTCGTTGAAACCATTCACATCCATAAAGTCTTGTTTGTAAAGACCGAGATTGCAGGTTTTGACGCCATACCACTCTTTTTTTCTCAGGTATCTCAGTTTTCCCAATGGCAGCCTCATCAACGGAAAAAACCGGCCGACACTCCGTTGTCGCCAGAGACGCATCAGCCCGAACGTGTTGTTCAGCGGTAGCAGTGACTGGTCCGCCAGCAACATCTTCGTAAATCGTTCGCTCAACTTCACTCGGTTACCTCTGACGAACCAGCCGGACTCGGACAATCGGAGGTGTTGTTCGACAAAATCTTCCCTGACAATACAATCTCCATCCAGAAACACAATCAGGTCCCCGGTGGCCTCCAGCACCGCCCTATTGCGGCAGCGCGCCGCGCGGAATCCCTTGTCCTCCTGCCACACATGTTTAAGCGCATAGCGGACAGTCGCCGCCAGTTCATTGATTACGTCGGCTGTTTCACCAGTCGAGCCGTCATCGGCAACGATGACCTCGAAATTACCAACGCTCTGTCGATCCAGTGATTTCAAGACGAGCGAGAGCGCGCTTTCCCAGTTATAGGTCGTAACTATCACTGAAACGAATGTCGTCATCGTCTACTTTCTTTACTTGCGTATCGTGATAAATGGGGGATTCCTGAACGAAATTTCGCTGGTTTCCTTTTCTGTGTACAAGAATCTTTGCTTCCTGATTCTTTCATAAATTTCGATATGTTTTTTCGCCGAGTCTTCTATCGTGTAGGCACTTGCCCGGCATCGAATCGCCAATTGCTCCAGATCATGTCGGCTCATGTCTCGCAGCGCATTGATCGCTTGCTTCGCCTGCTTATAGTTGTGGATAAGGAATCCATTCTCGCCATCTATGACGTACTCCTGCAACGCTCCGTTGGGTGAGGCGAGAATCGGCGTGCCGCAGGCCAGGGCCTCATGCGGTGCAAGCGCAAAGGGTTCATGCCAGTTGACCAGGTAGAACAGACTTCTCGAGTTCATCAATATCTCGAGTTTCCTGGCTCCATCAACCTCTCCGTGTTGCCTGATTAACTGCTTTCTGAAGGGATACTTCAACAACCACGCGCCCCAGACTTTCCTCGAATGGAAAAGGTCGCCGCCGGCAAGATTGATCGGCGTGCCGGTATCGAACGCCAGATTGATGGCTGTTCTGGCATTTTTTGCTCGCCAGTTGAGTCTGGCCATAAACGCCATTTCGTTCTTTTTTGCCGTACACAGCGGGTAGTCCGCTAACGGGATTCCGTTGGGAAGAAAGAAATGCGCATTGTGATTCAGTGCATGCGACTTACTCAGGAACACCGTGTTGCGCTGGTAGACGGTTTTTCTCTTGTTGTTGCCGTGTTCCGTCACCACGTAAGGATATTTGTCTTGCCAGCCGTCAACAACATCGTTGTGGAAATGAAAAATGTCGATGTCGGCTAAGTCTTTTTCTGTCAGTTTATCGATGCATGCAAACGGGTAAAATCGTATCTGCGGAAACTCCTCGCTGTATCACGCTGTTTTCATCGGCGATCAGCGTGATGCGATGACCGGTCGACAGAAATTCTTTCACGAGCCAGTATATGACTCGTTCAATTCCGCCATAGCCTCGCGGTGGGATCACGCCGGAAAAAACCTGTGCAATATGCATTGTTGAAAGAAAACCGGTTACTTGAGATTTGGCCGATGTCGTCTACGGTCGCTTGCGGACAATCGCCCGCGCCTTGCTTGCGATAGGAAAGACCCGGTAGAACGCATTGGCGAACCGTATTACTGGAGTAGGTGCGCCAAACGACGAGCTCAAATCCGGTCTGGTCGAGAAGGTACTCGAAAGACTTGCGGCAGAATTCGTTGCAGTGTCCGGGTCGCCAGTCAGCCGAATACTTTTTGTTGCGAAGACCGCGATTCTTCAAATGGCGTTTCGTCATGTAACTGACAGAGCGCGTGTTCGGGAACTCAAGCATTGCAAGCCCGTTCGCTTTCAACAGGCTGCCTATCTTCGACATCGCGAGGATCGAATCGGGGAGGTGCTCGAGCACGTGGCACAAGACGACAACGTCGTAGAGTTCTGCTTGCGGATCATCATATTCCAGGAAATTCCCGACGATGACGTCGATACCCTGATCGTCGGAGATTGCCCGGGCCGCCTTCTCGGATAGTTCCATGCCGCGTACCTGCCAGCCCTCCTTTCTCGCCAGGTGCAAAAGGCCGGCACTGCCGCAGCCGATGTCAATGATCGAACCCGGCTTTTCGGTGTAGCGTCGCAGGAACCTCCAGCTCTCGCGTATGCCGATATTGAAGCGGTGCTCCGTATCCTCAGGGCTGATGTAGGTCTCGGTGTACTGGGTCTGGTCCACGCCGCAGTCAAGGTCGTAGTTCCACAACGCGCAATTTCCGCACCTGTAGTAGTCGAGATCGCGATTGCGACCCTCGCGCATCCACAAGGTGATGTCATCGCTCCCACAAAGTCGGCACGCTTGCAGCATGGCAGATCGTTTCCTTCGTTAATCCCCGATCGTATCACCGACCGGGATCTTTATAAAAATAGTCGAGGTACTGGTTTTTTCGCGCCGCTATTGCTCGTAAATAACGTGGGTCTTCTCTGTTGTTTTCAGGACTTGCCACTCGCCCTCGAATCGGGACGGGATCATGAAATTGTCGTCGATCTTTCCAAAGAAACAGGGAAACCGCGGTTCGACTCCGGTTGAATTATGTGTCTCCAAGCGCGGCGAGCTGGTCCGCCTGGTACTCGTTGATCAGCGGTTCTACGACCTGCTCAAGATGCCCTTCAATGATCTCATCGAGCTTGTAAAGCGTCAGGTTGATGCGGTGGTCGGTGACGCGACCTTGTGGGAAATTGTAGGTCCGGATGCGTTCACTACGATCGCCCGAACCTACCAGCAGTCGACGTTTTTCAGCTTGCTCAGTTTCCTGCTCTGATACCTGTGCATCGAGCAGTCGCGCCTGTAGCAGCGACATCGCGCGCGCGCGATTCTTGTGTTGTGATCGTTCGTCCTGGCATTCGACGACGATTCCAGTCGGCAAATGGGTCAGCCGCACAGCAGAGTCTGTCTTGTTGACGTGCTGACCGCCGGCCCCCGAAGCACGGTAGGTGTCGACGCGCAGGTCTGCCGGATTAACATCCACGGCTTCAATTTCGTCGGGCTCCGGCAGTACGGCGACGGTGCAAGCCGACGTGTGAATGCGTCCTTGTGACTCCGTTGACGGAACGCGCTGTACGCGATGCGCGCCCGATTCAAATTTCAGCTTGGCAAATATACTGCGGCCCGATACGCGGCAGATTATTTCCTTGTAGCCGCCGTGTTCGCCCTCGCGCGCCGACAGGATCTCGATTGACCATCCCATCGTTTCGGCGTACTTGGAGTACATGCGAAACAGATCGCCGGCGAAAATCGCGGCCTCGTCGCCGCCGGTGCCGGCGCGGATTTCAAGAAAGACGTTACTGTCGTCGTGCGGGTCGGCAGGAATCAGCGATTTCTGCAATTTGGCCAGCAAAGATTCTCGGCGCTCCGCGAGGCTCTTGAGTTCTTCCTGGCCCATCTCGCGAATCTCGGAATCGATATCACCGGTCATTTCCTGAGCCGAGGCAATGTCACCGAGTATCGCCTGATAGCGTTGAAACGACTGCACGACAGGTTCGATTCGAGCGTATTCCTTCGACAGGTTGCGAAACTGGTTTTGGTCGGAGATCACATCCGGGTCTGCGAGCAGGCCGGCAATTTCCTCGAAGCGTTCCTGGACGGACTCGAGCTTCAGGCGAATGGAGTCCTTCACGTCACAGCCCCGTCAGTCATCCTGAAGGCCGAATATCTCGCGAGCGGCGTCAATCAGCTCCTGATCCGCCACTTCGCCAGCCCTGCGCAGTGCCACACTGGGCGTGTGCAGGAGTTTCTTCATCAGCGCGGCGGTGGCATATTCGATCGCGTCCTCGGCCGATTCGCCACGCGCCAGTCGACGCCGCGCCTGTGCATTTATTTCGCTGCGCAGCGACTCCGCGCTTTCCCGCAGCGCCGCGATCACCGGAACGACTTCCTTGGATCGTTCGATGTTGGCGTAGCGCTGGATTTCTTCGTCAAGCAATCGATTGGCTTCGACGGCTGCCGCTTCACGATTGCCCTGACCTTCGAGTATGACTTTATCAAGATCGTCGATCGTATAGAGGTAGACGTCGTTCAAGTCGGCGACACCGGCCGCGATGTCACGCGGGACTGCGATGTCGACGGCAAAGATCGGTTTGCGCTTGCGGGCCTTAACAGCCGCCTGCATCTGCGGCAACGTGATTATCGGCTCCGTGGCCGCCGTCGACGTAATCAGGATATCGGCCTCGGGCAGGGTTCCCTCGATCTCCGAAAGGGGCAGGGCGAAGCCACCAAATTGGCCGGCCAGGTGATGGGCGCGTTCGATGCTGCGATTCGCAACGAACAGCCGGCCTATCCCGCGCTTGTGCAGGTGCTTCGCCACCAGTTCGATCGTGGCGCCGGCGCCGACGAGCAGTGCCGTGTGTTTCTTGAAGCCTGCAAAAAACTGACTCGCCAGGTTTACGGCGGCGGAGGCGACAGACACCGGGCTCGCACCGATTTCCGTGTCCGTGCGAATTTTCTTCGCCACGGCAAACGTATGCTGAAACAGGAGACTGAGCTTGCTGCCGAGCGCGTCGGTTTTCTGGGCGTCGCGAAATGCGTCTTTTAGCTGGCCAAGAATCTGCGGCTCGCCCAGCACCATGGAATCCAGGCCGCAGGCGACACGGAAAATATGCCGGATCGCATCGTCACCCCGCAGAGTGAAAAGCGAATCACGAAACGAGTGGTCGAGATTGCGCTCGTCTTGCAGCCAGGCCTGCACGCGGTCGCTGCCGCCATCATTCGTGATGACATAAAACTCAGTGCGATTGCAGGTCGACAGTAGCACCACCTCCTCTACGCCATCGAGCGCCATCAGGCTCTGCAGCGCGCGCGGCGTTTCGTCACCCGCGAAGACAACTTGCTCGCGAATTTCGACAGGTGCCGTGTTATGGTTTAGCCCGAGTATTTGCAGCGGCATAACGTTACTGTTGGCGCCGATACGGCACTCAAGGATTTAGGAGTGCGTATGATAAGCGAACTGAACCGCGAGTTCCTTGTCTGTGTAATAAACGGACGACTTTTTATGCATGAACTTCGACGATGGCTGTCAGCCGCAGCGCTGATGACGCTATTCGCCCTGATCGCCGACCCTGCCGCCGCGGCAGATGAGCCTAAAGCCTCGGATGCCAGCGCCCATATCCTGCAAGCCGAGATGGCGCTGCAACGACAGGATTACCGAAAGGCCACCATCGAGTACCGCAAGGCGGCTGAGCTCAGCGCGAGCGTTGAGGTCGCTCGCAACGCGACCATGGTCGGATTCTCCTATCGTTTTGATGACGAGGCGCTGAAGGCTGCGAAACGCTGGGCCAAACTGGACCCGGATAGCGAAGAAGCACGAATTTATCTGGCACAGAGCTATTTCCGGACGGGTGATCTGCGCAACGCCCGGAGGAACTTCAGGACGCTGATCGAAAGTGGGCAGGAGCCCCCGGGACAGCGCCTGCTATCCCTGGTTCGATATTTGTCGGAAGAGGGCGAGCCGCAGAACGCCGACAAGCTGATGCGAGCGCTTGCGAAACCCTACAAGAATTCGGCGCTGGCGCACTATGCGGCCGCCGCACTGGCACTTGAGGCCGGTGATACTGAGCATGCAATGGAACGGGCGTTACGTTCGAGCGAACTGGATCCGGACAACGTCAAGCCGAAGCTGCTGTATGCCCGTGCGATGCTCGTTGAAGGTGATACTGAAAAGGCGATCGAGTATACGGCGCGCATCATTGGTGATGACCCCGACCCGAATCCCGACGCCCGAATGGAACTGGCGATCATGTACATGATGTCGGATCGTGACGATGACGCGCTGAGCCAGGTGAACCAGGTATTGCTCGAGCAGTCCGGTAGTAGCGATGCGCTGCGCCTGATGGCAATCATCAATTTTCGCCAGAAGCATCTTGATGCGGCCTGGGATGACTTCGAGGATCTGCTCGCGACGGGTCTGTATCGCATGGATGCCTTGTACTATCTCGGCCGCATCGCGGATTATCGCGAAGACTACGATCAGGCGATTCTGCTTTATCGCGAAGTGCGCTATGGCACGAATGCGCCCGTCGCGCAGCGTCGTGCCAGTGCGCTGCTCGCCCTGGAAAAAGACGATGTCGATGCTGCGCTGGAAGTGTTGGACGAGTTCGCCGAAAGCTCGCCGTCGAATGCGGTTGATATGATTATCGCCAAGGCGCAGTTGTACGCTTCGGTGGAGGATTACGAACGTTCCCTCGAGTTCTACGATCGCGCGATCGAGTTCCGACCGGACCAGGAGGGCACCGCGCTTAGCCGGGCCGAGTTGCTGCTGCGCATGGGCCGACTTGACGACGCCCTCGACGCCTACTCCGGCGCCGTGAAACGATGGCCCAAAAGCGCGTTGTCATTGAATGCACTTGGATACACGCTCGCCGACAGGACTGAACGCTACAGAGAGGCCGAAGTGCTAATCAACAAGGCGCTTAAACTCGATCCCGATAGCCCGGCGATCATCGATAGCCTGGGCTGGGTGCTGTACAAGCTCGGCCGTCACGACGAGGCGCTTGCAGAACTGCAACGCGCCTATGCCGGTTTCGATGACCCGGAAGTCGCCGCTCACCTCGTTGAAGTACTGGTTGCACTGGATCGCGACGAGGAGGCACTCGAACTGCTCGAGGCTGCGACAGAAAAGAGACCCGACAGCCCGCTTCTAGACGATGTTCGTACTCGACTTTTCCCCGATACGCCCTGAGCGTTGGCTGCGTCACTGCGCGTGGCTCCTCGTGGGCGTGTATCTTCTGGCGGGCTGCGCGACGACGCGACAGGGCATACCGCTACCCGATATCAGCACGTGGGAGGCGCGCAGCACGGTACTGGGTAATCTCCGGGAGTGGGAATTCATCGGCCGTATCGCCGTCAAGGCATCCGACGAGGGCTTTAACGGCAAGTTCAACTGGACACAAAACAATGATGCGTTTAACGCGACCGTCGGCGGGCCGCTGGGCATTGGCACGGTCCGCATTGAGGGCGACGGCCGCTCGGTTGTGCTTACTGACAAAGACGGCGTGCAGACCTCGCTCCGCGATGCAGAGGCCGAGCTGCGTTATCGCTATGGTTGGACGATTCCCGTTGCGAGTTTGCGGTACTGGGCACTTGGAATTCCAGATCCGTCGATGGTGGCGGAGACGGAATTTGATGGTGATGGCCGGCTCGCGCGGCTTCGGCAAAGCGACTGGGTGGTCGAGATTTCGCGTTATCGGGAGGGCGGTGGTCAGCCGATGCCGCGCATTCTGTCGGTGACGAATGACGATACGCGCGTGCGAATGGTCATCGATAAGTGGTTGTTCTTCGATCGTTGACAGCACTGAACCCTCACCGCACAATTGCGCCGCAACGCGCATTTTATGTTTATTGGGGCGTAGCCAAGCGGTAAGGCATCGGGTTTTGATCCCGTGTATCGCAGGTTCGAATCCTGCCGCCCCAGCCATTTCACGTCTGAAGGGGATATCGTGGAAGTCGGAACAATGGCGGTTTTTTCGGGTAACGCACACCCGCAACTTGCGCAGGACATCGCCCGTTACCTCCGGATCCCTCTATCCAAAGCCCACGTCGGGCGATTTTCTGACGGCGAAATCAATGTTGAGATTCTCGAGAACATTCGTGGTCGGGAGACATTTATCGTTCAGCCGACGAGCCCTCCCTCGGCCGAAAATCTCATGGAACTGCTGGTCATGGTCGACGCCGCCAAGCGCGCGTCGGCAGCCACAATCACCACCGTCATTCCGTATTTTGGATTTGGTCGCCAGGATCGCCGTCCCAGATCCTCCCGCGTTCCCATTACCGCAAAGCTCGTCGCGAAGCTAATCGCTACAGCCGGCGTCGACCGGGTTCTGACGGTTGACCTGCACGCGGACCAGATTCAAGGCTTCTTCGACATTGCCGTCGACAATGTCTATGCGTCTCCTATCCTGCTCGGCGACGCCTGGAAGCAAAAATACAACGACATGGTGGTTGTCTCGCCTGATGTCGGTGGCGTGGTCAGAGCTCGGGCACTGGCAAAACGCCTGGGCGATGCGGACCTCGTCATTATCGATAAACGCCGTGCCGTGGCGAATCAGTCCGAGGTCATGAATATTATCGGAGAGGTCGAAGGCAAGAATTGCGTCATGATCGATGACATGGTCGACACCGCAGGTACTCTTTGCCATGCGGCCGGCGCGCTGAAGGAACACGGCGCCGCGACGGTCGACGCTTACATAACACACCCCGTTCTGTCAGGTCCGGCCGTGTCGCGTATCGAAGAATCGGAGCTCGATCACATGGTCGTGACCGACACCATCCCGCTGAACGCGGAGGCGCGCGCGTGCAAGAAGATCCGGCAGCTGTCGACGGCCGAGCTGCTGGCCGAGACGATGCGCCGCATTAGCGCCAACGAGTCGGTGTCGTCCCTCTACGTGGATTGATCGCACCTCTGTTGCAGGAGCGGGCCGTGCCCGCGAGTGATGCAGCGCCGCTGCATCACCGATCGGCCGCAAGGCGGCCTCCTACAGGGTGGTGGTCAGCAGCGACTTGAGTTAAGATGCGCGCCCTTGCGCAGATTGGTCGCGATCTGCGTTAATTCAACTGCTTAATTTTTTTAAGTAAAATCAATTAGTTATGGAGAACAGTCATGAGTGACGACTTCGATCTAATTGCGGAAATTCGTGAGGATCAGGGCAAAGGTGCGAGCCGCCGCCTGCGTCATCAGGGAAAAGTACCCGCAATTATCTACGGTGCCGGGCGTCCGCCGCGGGCGCTGTTATTTGACCACAACAAGGTCTTGAAACAAATCGAGAACGAATCGTTCTATTCGAGTGTCCTGAATATCAAGGTTGGCGAGAAGAGCCAGGCCGCGATCCTGAAGGATATGCAACGCCATCCTGCCAAGCCCCGCATCATGCACCTGGACTTCCAGCGCATCGTTGAGGATCAGGAAATCAAGATGAACGTTCCGCTGCACTTCATCGGCGAAGATGCCGCGCCTGGCGTCAAGACTGGTGGCGGCAAGGTCTCGCGCCTGATGACCGAGGTCGAGATCGTGTGTCTGCCAAAGGATCTGCCGGAGTTCATCGATGTCGACGTTTCCGAGCTGGACCTGGATGCGATGTTGTCTCTCTCCGACATCAAGTTGCCCGAGGGTGTTGAGATTCCTGCCCTGGCCCAGGGGCCGGAAGCGGATCGCGCGATAGTCTCGATACACGTGATCAAGGAAGTTGTGATCGAGGAAGAAGAAGTTGAAGGCATAGAAGTCGGGGAAGAAGGCGAGGCTGCAGAGCCGGCTGCCGATTCAACGGGCGACGAGCCCGACGAAGACTAGTCTGCGTCAGACAAGCATCGAGAAGGCCGCCGCAGGGCGGTCTTTTTGTTTAACATTGCCATCCCATGTCCAATGAGATCCGTATCATCGCAGGCCTTGGTAACCCCGAGGAACAACACGAACGAACCTTGCACAATGCCGGGTTCTGGTTCGTGGATGCGTTGGCGCAGAAATGCGGTGGCGTTTTCCGTTATGAGAAGAAGTTTGACGCCGAGTATTGCCGCATCAACCTGCATGGCGAAGACGTCTGGCTCGTGAAACCGCAGAGTTTCATGAACCTGAGCGGTGGGCCGATACGGGCCGTGCTTGACTACTACCGGCTGCGTGCTACAGAGCTACTGGTAGCTCACGACGAAATCGACCTGCCGCCCGGTACTACGCGCTTCAAAAAGGGTGGTGGTCATGGTGGACACAACGGCTTGCGCGACATCATAAGGCACTGCGGACCGGACTTTGTGCGCTTGCGTATTGGCGTTGGGCATCCGGGTGAGAAAAGCAAGGTCACAAACTACGTGCTGAAGCGCGCGTCCAATGAGGTTGAGTCCGAGATCCTGAAAAACGTCGACGACGCAGTCGAAGTAATGCCGCTGCTCATGGACCGGGGGCTTAACGCTGCGATGAAACAGCTGCATACCAAGGAGTCCGGCTAGTTTTCATAGCCAGTCTCCGGAGATTAACTGATGGCAATAACCTGTGGCATCGTCGGCCTGCCGAACGTCGGCAAATCGACTCTGTTTAATGCATTGACGGCCGCCGAAATCGCCGCTGAGAACTACCCGTTCTGTACGATCGAGCCGAATGTCGGGATTGTCCTGGTTCCTGATTCGCGCCTCGAGGTGCTCGCCGATATTGTGAAGCCGCAAAAAGTCTTGCCGACAACCATGGAGTTCGTGGACATCGCGGGGCTGGTCGCGGGCGCGTCGAAAGGCGAGGGTCTCGGCAATCAGTTCCTCGCTAATATCCGCGAGACGAACGCGATCGCGCATGTCGTACGTTGTTTCGAAAACGATGACGTTACGCACGTGTCCGGAGCAATCAACCCGCTCGACGACATCGAGACAATCAATACGGAACTGGCCCTTGCGGATCTCGAGTCTGTCGAGAAGCAGTACGACAAAGCGGCGCGCACGGCGAAGACCGGCCAGAAAGATGCCATCGCACATCGTGACGCGCTGCTTGGAATCAAAGAGCATCTTGACGAGGGGCTACCGGTTCATTCGATGCAAAAGAGCGACTTGCAAAAAGAGATACTGAAAAGCGTTCACCTGATCACTGCGAAACCGGTCATGTACGTCGCGAATGTCGATGAAAATGGTTTTGTCGACAACCCGCATCTCGAGGCTGTACGTGAATATGCGGCGGCTGAGGGTGCGGAGGTTGTTGCAATCTGTGCGGCTATCGAAGCCGAGATTGCCGTGCTCGATGACGATGACAAGGCAGAGTTCCTCGCGGACTTCGGAGCGAAGGAACCTGGACTCAATCGCGTCATCCGCCACGGCTACTCGCTGCTCGGCCTGCAGACGTTTTTCACCGCAGGCCCAAAAGAGGTTCGCGCCTGGACCACCAAGGTCGGCGCGACAGCCCCGCAGGCTGCAGGCGAGATTCATACGGATTTCGAGAAGGGCTTTATTCGTGCCGAAGTTATTTCTTACGAAGACTTCGTCGCCGGTAAGGGCGAACACGGCGCGAAAGAGGCGGGTCGATTGCGGCTCGAGGGTAAGGATTACATCGTTCAGGAAGGCGATGTCATGCACTTCCGCTTTAACGTTTAGTTCGTTCGGGCGAGACCTATTTCTTCTTGTGCATGCCGAATGACGGCAGGGACCAGTTGTAGCTTATTCCCAAGGCGCGAATCGCGAATCCGGCGATCACAGCGATAACCAGCGATACTTGCTCACCTAAACCGATGTTGTCTGCGAGTACGTAACAGAGCGCTGCGATAAAAGCTGCCGTCGCGTAGATCTCGCGAGACAGGATCAGCGGTATTTCATTGCAAATGATGTCGCGAATCATGCCGCCGGTGACTGCCGTGGTCACGCCCAGCATGATCGCAACCAGCGGACCGGTTTCGTGCTTGAGGCAGATCTCGGTGCCGAGTGCGGCGAACAGCGCCAGGCCCAAGGCGTCCATCCAGACCAGAATCTGGCGACGTGATCCGGGTTTGTACGAGGTAAAGTAGACAATCAGTGCAGCGATGATGGCGACCGCGACATAGCGGTTGTCGCTTATCCAAAAGACCGGGACACGGTCGATGATGATGTCTCTGATCGTGCCGCCACCAACAGCCGGCATCAGCGCCAACACGCAGAAGCCGAAAATGTCCATATTTTTTCGCGACGCCGCCAGTGCGCCGCTGACGGCAAACGCCGCGGTCCCTGCCATCTCCAGGATGTAGACGAAACTGAGGTCCATTTGGACCGACTGTACCGGAAAACCGGTGGCGCCGGGCCCCGATTACCTTGACAGTCAGGGGTCTCACAAGGAGAATCTGCGGCCCTCGTGTAGCCCTTGGATTAGCGAGCAACACCGGTGATGTAGCTCAGATGGTTAGAGCGGCGGACTCATAACCCGCAGGTCGGTGGTTCACAAAACGCGACAGCGTTTTGGACGCCGCAGGCGCCCCGGAGGGGGGTGAGGATCGCCCAAAGGCGATCCGAATCCATTCCACCCATCAGGTGATAAAGTTGGGTGGAATTCAGAAATTTGGTGATGTAGCTCAGATGGTTAGAGCGGCGGACTCATAACCCGCAGGTCGGTGGTTCAATTCCACCCATCACCACCACAAACAAGGAAACGCCCCTTATGGGGCGTTTTTTGTTTGCCGGCAATGCGTGATTGAACCACCGAAGGTGGTTCATCCGAGCGCGGCGAAGCCCGCGACAGGCCGAGCCGCAGGGAGGCCCATTCCACCCATCACCACCCGCTTCACAGAAAGCCTCAGAATTTCAATTAAATCAATTGGTTCTGGGGCTTCTTGGTTTCAGTGCTTGGCGAGAGTGGTACAGACCTGCGGTACACGTTGCGTGGCGCTGTTGGCGTGACCTTGCGGCAGACGACAGTTTCACTTCGGTAGTCACAGCTCGTCAACTCAGGACTTGGGTCGCGGTTGCCATCAAGTACCCATTGAATTCCCGTCGGGCTGCCCTCAGACACATTATGTGAGCATCAACAGGACGGCTGATATGAAAAGCAAGGGGAAAGCGCTGCTCGTCGTTGTCGCTATGGTGTTTGGTGGTTATGCGAGTCAGACACTCGCATCCGAGACACCACCAATGACCTCGGATTATCGGGATGATTGTGTTGTGGATGAGCGGAGTGATTGTGCGGAACGGTGTCTTACAGAGCACAATTGCTGCATCAAGAGCTGCAATTGGGTGGAACCGAAGGCTAAGTCAGTATGCATAAAGCGCTGCAAGTCCATTTTGAAGAAGTGCTACCAAAAATGTGATGAAAAACCTGCACCGGAAAAGGCAACTAAGAGGCCCCCGGAGCCTGACCCCGTTCAGAATCCGTAGATTGAGTCCTGGAATCCGGCAGCAGCGACCAGCGGGAGTGTGTAGGACTGCGAGTAGACGGGAAGAGGGCAGTCAGGGACTGCAAGCTCGACTGCGGCCCGGTGTCCCGGAGCAGACGCTCCTGACCAGTTCAGGCGCGCAGCGTTGTCCTTTCCACCCATCACCACCACAAACAAGAAAACGCCCCCGTGTGCGGCGTTTTTTGTTTGTACTGATGTGGAGTTGAATCGCGGAAGGCGGCTCAGCATTGCTACAGACTGTCTAAGTACATCCCCGAATGGCTGCTTGTGCACGCAGCTTGCGAATATAGGCCATCGGCGCATGCCACCGTGCGCCAAAGTAATCCCTGGGAGGGAAACGGCCATGCGCACTTTGTCACGCACCGTTCTCGCATTGATTCTATTGCTGTTCGCCACCTCTGCGTGGGCCGGTGATTTTAAGAAGGGTTGGAAGGCCTATAGCTCCACCGATTACGCAGCTGCTCTGAGCGAATGGCAGGATCTGGCGGACGCCGGTGACGCCAATGCCAGTTATGGTATGGGCCTGTTGTATGGCAATGGCTTCGGCGTCGACATGAACGACGAACTGGCCCTGAAATATTATCTGGCCGCTGCGGAAAAAGGACATGCCGAAGCGCAATACAGCTTGGGAATAATGCATCAGAACGGCTGGGGCCTCCCGATTAACGAGGAGGAGGGTATCAAGTGGTACCTGCTCGCGGCCGACCAGGGCGTAGTCGGTGCACAGTTGGCTCTGGGCCGTGTCTACGCGATGGATTACTCAGAAAAGTTTGATGCCGTTGAGGCCTACAAGTGGTTTAGCCTTGCCGCGAACTTCGGCGACCTGGACGCCAAGTCAAAGGTCGATTTCCTGGCGTCGCGAATGACGGCCGATCAGATCGCTGAAGCGGACAGGCGTGTCGGCGCCTGGTTGAAGAATCACGAAGCCATTGTAGCCAGCCAGTAGACCGCAACTTAGGTTTAAGCAGCGTCCGGTTGTAATTCGGGCGCTGCTTTCTTGAATGCGGACAACTCGTTGCAGGCATCGACAATGCGAACGAGTCGCGGAAAGTCATCCAAAGGTACGCCGAAGCGCCGCGCGTTGTACATCTGCGGTACCAACAATGTGTCGGCAAGTGTTGGTTTATCGCCGACAACATGGGGACCCTTGCGGGCAAGCTGTTCGGCCGCCCTGAAGCCCTCGTGAATCCAGTGTGCGTACCATTCCTTGCCCGCTTTTTCATCGGCGCCAAGCCGGGTCTTGATGTACTCCTGCACACGCAGGTTATTCAAGGGATGTATGTCGCAGGCGATGAGGTTGCAGAAGGAACGCACGTGACTGCGCAGCGGCTCGTTGCCCGGTAGTAGCGGTGTTTCCGGGTAGGTCTCCTCAAGATACTCGAGAATCGCCATTGATTGTGCAATGCCGATTTCACCGTCTTGAAAAAATGGCACGAGCATCTGCGGGTTGATCTTGCGGTAGTCGTCCTTGCGATGTTCCGATACGCCGGGCGCCAACGATACCGATACCGTTTCGTATGGGATGCCCTTCAGGTTCAGAGCAATCCTTACCCGGTAGGCGGCCGACGATCGCCAGTAGCTGTAAAGCCGGATCGACACCTAGTACTTTTCCAAGACTTGATCGATGGATCCGAATATCGATTGTCCAGCCGTGTCGTGCATTTCGATTCGTATGCGGTCTCCGAACTGCATGAACGGCGTCGTCGGTTTGCCGTCACTAATGGTCTCGATCGTGCGAATCTCGGCGATGCAAGAGTAGCCGACACCTCCCTTCGCGACAGGCTTGCCGGGGCCGCCATCGAGCTTGTTCGATACCGTACCAGAGCCGATCAGGGCCCCGGCGCCCAGCGGCCGAGTCTTCGCCGCATGTGCCACGAGCTGGCCGAAATCAAAGGTCATGTCGATGCCGGCGTCGGGTTTGCCAAAAGGCGTGTCGTTCAGTACCGACAGCAATGGCAGATGAACCTTGGCGTCCTTCCAGGCATTGCCCAGCTCGTCCGGTGTGACTGCGACCGGTGAAAACGCGCTCGACGGCTTCGACTGGAAGAAACCGAAGCCCTTGGCAAGCTCGCCCGGAATGAGGTTTCGGAGCGACACGTCGTTAACGAGCATGATCAACTGGATATGATCCACGGCGTCGCTGGCGGAGACGCCCATAGGCACGTCGTCCGTAACAACAACGATCTCGGCCTCGAAATCGATCCCCCACGCCTCATCCGCCATCAGGATAGGTTCGTGCGGACCAAGGAAAGCGTCAGAACCGCCCTGGTACATGAGCGGATCGGTCCAGAATGTCGCGGGCATCTCGGCACCGCGGGCCTTCCGTACAAGCTCGACGTGATTCACATAGGCTGAACCATCGGCCCATTGATAGGCGCGCGGTAAGGGCGAAGCGCAGGCCAATTCGTCGAAGGGTTGCGCCTTCTCCGGCGTCAAGATTCGCCGCTATTGCCTCGAGGGCAGGGCGCGTTGCTTTCCAGTCATCGAGTGCCGCTTGCAACGTCGGAGCGACATCAGTCGCCGGCAGGTAGCGATCCAGGTTGCTCGAAACGACGACGAGGCGGCCGTCGCGACCGTGCTTCAGTGATGCAAGTTTCATTCGTCGCCTCTGAATTCCAGTTCATGTAACCAGGCAGCATGGCGCGGCGCCTTCTTCGTCACGCTCCATTCTTCGAGCATAGCCGGTGCGACCCGCTTGAGCTCATCGACCTGCTCCTGCGTCTGCGTATTCGCAACGAGTTCCAGGCGGTGTCCATTCGGATCAAAAAAGTAGATCGATTGAAAGATACCGTGATTGGTCGGACCAATGACATCGACGCCCTGGCTCTCTACGTGCTTCCTGGCGGCGAGCAACGCATCATAGCTCTCTACCTCAAAGGCAATGTGCTGCACCCAGGCCGGCGTATTTCGGTCGCGGTCCATCTCGGGGCGCGTTGGCAACTCGAAGAAGGCGAGCACGTTGCCCATACCGCAGTCGAGAAACACGTGCATGTAGGGATCGGGCTCTTTGGTTGAGGGTACCTGGTCTTCGGCGAACGCAACCGTGAATTCCATATTCAGCACTCGCTGATAGAACTCGACGGTTTCCTTGGCGTCTTTGCAGCGATACGCGACGTGATGAATACGTTTGAGATTCACTATTTACTCCTGTCAGGCACTGGCATCGACGATGCCGCGGGCAATCTGGTCTCGTTCGATCGACTCAAACAGGGCTTTGAAATTGCCCTCGCCAAATCCCTCGTCTTTCTTGCGCTGAATAAACTCAAAAAAGGTCGGCCCAACCATGTTCGCCGAAAATATCTGCAGCAACAAGCGCGCCTCGCCGTCTTCGGTCGTGCCATCAAGCAATATGCCGCGGGACCGGAGCTCTTCAAGCGGTTCGCCGTGGCCTGGCAAGCGCTCTTCGAGCATTTCATAGTAGGCATCCGGCGGTGCTGTCATGAACTCGATGCCCTGTTTTGCGAGCCGATCCCAGCACGCATAGAGATCGTCACAAGACAGTGCAATATGCTGAATACCTTCGCCATTGAACGCCATCAGGTATTCCTCGATCTGCCCCGTGCCTTGTGACGCTTCCTCGTTCAGCGGTATGCGAATGCGACCATCGGGCGCGGTCATCGCTTTCGAGAACAATCCCGTGTGCTTGCCCTTGATATCGAAGTACCGGATCTCACGGAAGTTGAAAATGCTTTCGTAAAAATCGGCCCAGAAATTCATGCGGCCGCGATAGACGTTGTGGGTCAGGTGATCAATCTCGTGGAAGCCGCAGCCCTCGGGATGTCGCGGGACACCCTCGATGAACTCGA
>CAVXCW010000016.1:0-146023 GCA_963760325.1 uncultured Gammaproteobacteria bacterium
GGTGTGAAGGGTTAATTATTTGATTCGTGTCTTTAATGATTAATTAGGGGTCAATCATGTTTATTCGCAAATTTCTCTTTGTCATTATGGTATTGTCCGCCGGCGCCGCCCAGGCGCAGACTGTGACATTGACGGATCCGACGGGTGACGACAATGGTCCCGGGGCATACATTTACCCGACTGACGCCGTTTATTCACCAGGTTCTTTCGACCTGACCGAACTCGAGGTGACAAAGAAGGGTAAGAACATCGCGTTCACGGTCTCCGTGAATCAGCGACTTGAAGATCCCTGGGGCATGGACGTCGGTTTTGCCGTGCAGATGATCTTCATCTTCATCGACACTGACGGGCAGGAGGGCAGTGGACACACTGAGGGCCTTCCCGGTCTTAACGTGCAGTTTGCTCCTGGCGACGCCTGGGACAAAGTGAGTGATTGCTTTCGCCGCAGCCGCAGTCCCGCGTTATGGCCGAGGTCAGCGCAAAGGCGGCGGCCATGGCAGCCGACATTGTTATTCCGCGGCGTACGACCGGCCGTGGCAAGTCGATCAGCGGCAAGGTGAAGGCCGATGAGGTTGGCGGTGGCGATCCATCGACCTGGGGTTACCAGGTGGTCGTGCAGTCCAACGAAGGCTTCCCGGCGAAAACGGATCTTTTGACTCGGCGTGTCAATGAGTATGAGGGTCAACATCGTTTTGGTGGCGGTGACGATGGGATGTGCGATCCTCACGTTATGGACATACTTGCTGGTAACGGCGATGGCTCGGATGACGAGGTCGCCGCGCAGCACGAGATGCTGAGATTCAACTGCAGCATGGACGGTTCGGCAGACGAGCTGGCCACGCTTACAATGGTTCGGCGTTAACCGCGTCTGGAGGGAGAGGGACAAATGAAAATCACAAAGAAACCCTTACTCGTGACCGCGCTCACTATGGGGCTGCTCGCCATGACGGGGGTCCAGGCCCAGGAGGTCGGCGAGATCAAGTGGTTCGGCAGCGTGTACGCGAAGTTCCTGGATGGCGACCGCCGTCTGGAAAGCGCGCTGTATAACAACGCCGAAACCACACCGGGAGAATCCGGTGGAGACCAGGGCCAGGGCATTGAGTTCGAACTGATGTTCAGTTCGCAGATATCCAGCCAGGTTGAGATCGGTGGGCGTATCAAGGCGCGGTTCAACAAGAACTTCTGGACGAACTTTGGCGGTTTCGGCCCGCAGGAAGAAGATGAACGCTCGGCGCAGTACATGAAGCTTAGAGGTGTTTGGGCACGCATCACGCCGGGCTATACCTGGATGGATTCCGCAACCATTGGCTCAAATGACTGGGGTATGTTCGATCCGTGGACAGTCGGCAAATTCCGCTATATTGATCGCGACAATTCATCCGGCATTCTGTTGCAGGGCTCGGCGTTCGATCGACGACTGCGCTGGGATTTCGCTCGTGTGTCGCTGGCCCGGCTGTTTCAGGGTCCGCGTTTCCTAACCACACCGGACCCGAACGACGCGACCAACAAGCTCGAAACCAACGACGCGGCCTGGGTACTTCAGACAAAGTTTGCTGCGACTGACAATCTGAACCTCACCGGCATCTTCGAATACATCCGTGACAAGGAAATCGATCGGGTGGATACCGACATCCGCGACGGCCAGGAAGTACAGACACGCTACGACAACACCATCATCGCGTTGAAGGGCCAGTACTCTGGTTTCGATGTCATCGATTTCAAGGGTGCGGCGTATTACACGAATTTCAACGTTGACGAAACCGAATGTGGTTTTGGCCTGAACGATAGTTGCCGTTTTAGCCCGACGCCTCGGTCCAGCGTGGATGACACGTCATGGAAACTCGATATTGGATTGAACGGATTCCTCCTGAAAGATCTGTCGGTAGACATTCAGGCGTTCGATATCGGCGCGGATTTCGTTTCAGTGACATCGGCGCGGCGTGAGCAGGACGTACTGCTGACATCGGGTCACGAGGGCACGTGGGGCTGGGGACGTCCAGATTACAATTTCGGCAACCGTGGCAACGGTAACTCGCTGGCCGGTCTCGGCTACGGTGGTTGGAACCCGGAGACGCAGCAAGTTGTCTCCATGATGGCGGACAACGACTTCACGGACTTCGACGAGCCCATGGCGGAAACCGTAATCGGTTGGAAGGGCTATTACGATCGCGCCGAGCTATGTCTGGAATGACTGGGAGTTCACCGGCGAATACAGCTTTATCGACTACAACACCAACTGGCAGGCATGCGGTGGTGCCGATAAGGATGTCGGATGCATCTACAACCGTCAGGAAGGCATTCATTCCTGGGGTCTCGGCGGCGACTGGCGTTCGCCTTACGCGCCGTACCAGGATAAAGAAACGCAGATCATGGCCTTGTCCGCCAGTTATACGCTGGACCTGTGGGCTGGCGTCGATCTCGTCGCCCGGATCAAGCAGATCAAAGACGAGGATAATCGTGTCACCAACGCCTCGCTGCTGGGAGACGCCTACGACGGTTTCCCGGAGGCGGCGGGCTTTGCCCTCAATCCCGACTGGATCCCGAACGTCGGACTCGGCGGCTGCGTGAGCTGTGACGATCGTAAGGCCGATTACTACACTTACCTGGTATCCGCCGGCTACCAGGCGACCGGTGATCTCTATGTTCGCTTGTCCTACCAGCGCGACGAAGTGGACCTGATCGACGGTACGATCGACGTGGCACCGATTGGTCTTGCCTTCGAGGGCAGCAACGATTTTGGTTTTGCCGAATACCTGACCGGTCAGCACACGAAGAACCGAATCGGCCTGGAACTGAGCTACTTCCTGCCCGGCGTCGAATTCGGAGGTGCGGTGGATTGGCTCTACGGCGATTTCCAGCCTGAGTTCCTGGATTTTCAGAACGGCCAGATCGTCCGGCTCGATACGTCACTGGTCAGCTCGGTGGCAACGCCCCTGGGCAACATCGACGTCGCGAAAGTGGACCTGGAGCAGTATCGTTTGAAAGCCTTCATGAAAGTCAGCTTCTAGCGACGGTAAAGGCAAAGAATAGGCGGGACAGCGGGCACTCGTTCGCTGTCCCGTTTATCATTAACACGATGAAGATATCGCTTCTCCTAGTTCTCCTTCTTGTCACGGGCCAGGCCTTGGCGGCTGGCTTGTTCGAGATCCGCGATCCGGTCGGCGACGACTTCGGAACGGGAGAATTGCTCTATCCGAACCGCGGCGACATGCGCCCGGGCGACCTCGACATCGTGTCGTTCCGCGCTGAACAGCAAGCAGATGGCACCTGGTTCACGGCGCGCTTCCAGAACCCTATCCGGAGTCCCAAAGGCGAGGCAACCGAGCTGGGGCAGGTGCCGATAGAACGCATCGCGCGCAACAATTTCTATACTTTCAATATCGATGTTTACATCGACACCGATGTCATTCCCGGCAGTGGCAATACCGAGCGGCTTGCCGGGTCGAAAGGTGTCCATCGACAGCGCCACGGCCTGGGAAAGAACGGTATTACTGACGCCGCGTCCCGGTGTGGCTCGATCGTTGTTAGCCGCACATTTCAGTGCTCTCGAAGAACAGGCGCTGCGTGCCGAGCAAGGACGGTTTACGGGCAAGGACAGAAAACAAATTGCGGCGTCCGTCGAAGCTCGTCTGAATGCGCTTTATTTCATGCCGGATCGTGTGCGGGTCCGGAATCGCGAAATCAGTTTCTTCGTGCCGGTTGATTTTCTTGGCGCCACAGCAAGCGAGGACTGGGCGTATACGATTCTGGTCACGGGTGCGAATGTCGAGCAGACGACGAGGCTCGCAAGCGCGCCGCAGAAGTTCTTGCTAATGAATCTGCCGGTCAAGCGCGGCATCAGTTATCACAATTTCGGTCTGCGAGGGGAGTCGGATGTGGAGCAGCCGCCGGTTGTCGACTACGTAAACCCGCGTGTCGGTTGGCAGAAAGCGAGGCTATCGGATTACAACCTGGCGAGAAATCTTTACGCCAGCGTTGTTGGCATTGTGCCGAGCGGCCGAACGATCGACGTAGCACCGCAAGTTAATCGAGATTTGCCGCCACCTGAATCGGCATCCCAGCCTCGATCCGTTGATGAGCGTCGTCGTGCGGCGGCGAAGGAGCCAGCCGCCCCGATTCCGACCGGTGAGAGTCTCGCCGACCGGCTCCGAGCCATACGCGTGCTAAGGGATCAGGGCTTGCTGAACGAGGACGAGTATCAAACGATCCGCCGGCGTTTATTGTCCGAGTACTAAGCCAGACGGTGGATACCTAATGACCGAGAAGAGCGGAGTCGCTGATGTCAATTAGAATGCCGGCTGCCATCCTTGCAGCACCATTGTTGTTTGTCCTGCAGGCCCCGGGCTTCGCGGCGGAAACCGCCGCAGACTGGAAGGACGACTGCAGCGCTTACGTGAAAATGCTGCGCGATGAGGGCGAGGCTGACGATCTGCAAATCACCTGGTGCGTTGCGAAGAGCCTGGGCATTAGTCAGGGACTGGAAGCGGGCAGCAAGATCGGGGCCATCAGCATGTCTTCGGCGCTGGTTGTGTCGTTCGGCCTGGATAAGACGGAGGTATTCGAGATGTTCAGCGAGCGCAATGCGGCGAGCCTGCTGCAGATATGCATGCCGATGGATACCGCGGCTCGTGAGAAGATTGAGGCCGTTTACGTCTACCTCGAAGCACGCCCGGAGAGGCTGGAACAGCCGGCGGCGCTGGCTTTCTTTGAAGGGCTGCAGGCACGCTGGCCCTGCTCGGAGCCCACCTCCTAACACCGGTGCCACGTCACGGGCTGCTCACAGGTACAGTCCCCCGGTTTCCTCCAGCCGATCGGCTATATGCTCCACAGCGTCAGAGATGTTGTTGTTGGAAACGTCCAGCGTATAGACCGGCAGCATTGAGGCCTCCACCAAACTGCGCATGAGCTCCTGTTCCTCGATGAAGGTCTGCAAATCGTCGTACTGTGACGGGTTGCCGGAGACTTTCAAGCGCTCGGATCTCGCTTTTTCAAAGGACTCCGGCGTTCGAGTACAAAATACGACGCGAAAGCCCAGCGGTTCGAGTCTTCGCTCAAGCCAGTTGAAGTCATAGCGCTTGCCGTAGGTGCGCAGCTGATATGCCTGCGTTGAAATATGAAATCGATCTACGATCCAGGAGTAATAGCGCTGCAGCTCCATCAGACGCACCCAGGTTCGATAGGTTTCCATCGCCAGGTCTTCTTCTGCGGGTTCGAAATTGATCATGCCGCGCCCCCACGGAACGTTCGTGAATGCGCACCATTCTGCAGAAATGATCGGCGAGTGATAACGGTATTTGCGAGGCCCCACGATTCGTGGATGTTCGTTTAACGCGAAGGCAATGTCAGTCTTGAAAGTGAGCCGCGTGCCTTCGAGAATAATTTTTGGACACAGTTTGGGCACAGGCGACTAATCGAGATTCCCTATTGGTTGCCAATAATAATGATCGGCCCCGGCTCAGAAATTGTCGGGCCTCAAGACACTGACATCGCTCTCGAACAGAATCATCGTAAAGTTATCGTAGCAATGCTCGTGCAGATGGCTTTCGATTCGAAGGGCGACCGTTTCGTCACACACGACCTCGATGCGAACGTTCCCGGACGAAGACCATTCTGCGCCTCGGACACCGCAGCTGCCTGAACCGCGAGCATTGGTGACAGTGTAACCATGAAGCCCCAAGATTCTCAATAACCTCGCATAACCGGTACCCGATGGCCGCTTCAGTAATGATCGTAACAAGCTTGCGCTATTCTGATGGGATGCTGTCATACCCCTGATCCAGGCAACCATTCGGCGAGCGCACAGTAAAGCAGAATGCCCGTGAGAATATTGAATGGAAAAGTAACGCCGAGCGATGCGGTCAATGACGAAGAACGATTGGCATCCGGTACGACGATACGCATTGCCGCGGGCGCGTCGATATAAGAGGCACTGCCGGCAAGTGCGGCCAACGGTATTGACAAATTAACTACTCAGCTTAAAGAGATTTGAGCAGATATTGCGCATCACGCAGTAGCCCAACTCCGAGACGCAAAAGCACGCAATCGGAAAAGCCGATAATTATTCGCTGAAACGAGGTGACGGCAAGGATTGAAAAGATGACATACAGTCGCGTGTACTGCCAAGAATCGTTGCACTTGCCGCAGTGACTTAAAGCGGCGCATCAGCCGTTCTCGAGCATGCGTTGGCTGATGAGAAGGTTCGGCACGGTTGTTGGGCTATTGCGAGGTGTCGTGAATCGTATCCGGAATCAGTTCTCGACGGGTGACGCCATAGCGTCTCAATTTGTCCGTCATAATTTCCCTCGCCTCACTAACGACGATTCCACGTTCAACCAACATGTCTTCGATGTTTCAGTGACCAAAGTTGAGCCGATAGTACAGCCAGACAGCGTGCTGAATGATTTCGGGTGGAAATCCGTGGCGTTTGTACGGATTATTGGGTGTGCGTATTCCGCCATTGTCGCCCAGTGGCCGTTGATTTGTGAATACCCTGCGCATGGTTGCCATCCTATTAAAACGCTCAATCAAACTACGGTGTGGTGTGGCAGCTGTGAAGGTCTCTGCATGCCATCACCGAGTACCTGGATACACTGCACGAGAAAGCCTCGTCCATCGCGGCGGCGCCGAAGAAGGTGTCGCAAGCAGATCCCATGGCTCACGGACCGGGCGGCGTTTGATTAAGAGAATTAAATTGCTGAAATATCAGGAAAAATCGACGCTCAGGGCATCTTTGCTGCGCCGCAAATTGTCACTGGCGGTGTCGCCCTGAGCGAGCGCAAGTGCGACATGAATGGCATCAAGCAAAGCGAGCTGCGCGAGCCGGGAGCTCATCGGCGTATAGACGCTGGTATCTTCGATTACCCTGCAGGGAAACAACAGGTCGGCTTCTCGTGCGACGTCGGAGTCCGGGTTTGTCAATGCGATGACCGTGGCGCCTCGTGCCTTCGCGAGCCTCGCGGCGCGAGCGAAGTCGACCCACCGCCCGGTGTGAGATAGCAGCACCAGCACATCGTCAGGTTCGGCGATCGCCGCAAACTGCAGAATCATTGTCGTGTCGCGTAGCGATGTGCAGGGTATTCCCAATCGAAAGAACTTGTGGCAGGCGTCATGGGCAACGTGACCTGACGCGCCCAAACCGGCAAAAGCAATTTGTCTCGCGCTTTGCATTGCGTTGACCGCCGCGTCGACCGGCATCGATGATAGTTGTGACCGCATCTCGATCAGCGACTGAATCGATGCGTCCAGGACCTTGATGATCGCATCAGATGTCGAGTCGTCCGGGCTGACGTCCCGGTGAACGTAGGAGGCGGGATTGCTTAGTGCCTCGGTCAGGCGGATAGTGAGTTCGCGAAAACCGCCAAGTCCGACGCGCCGGCAGAAACGAACAACCGTCGGCTCGCTTGTCTCACACTCGGTTGCCAGTCGCGCAAGCGTCGTGTTGGCGGCCTCTTTGGGGTGCTCAAGGACCCATCGACCCACGCGTCTTTCTGCGGGGCTCAGGTCGGCAGCGTGTCAGCGATCCTCTTGAGCATGTAGTAAAATTACACAAAAATTCGGCAAAAAACATCAAAAAAAGGGTTTAATTAGAAAATTTGTAGTAAAATTACGGAAATTTCCTTGCAGATGAAGGCCCCATGGCTAAGCTCCTTCCGGTCGACACGTTTGACCTGATAATTTTCGGTGGTACCGGTGACCTCGCGATGCGCAAGCTCTTGCCCGCCTTGTATCACCGCGATCGCGATGGCCAGGTGACGAGCGAGAGTCGTATCATCGCGGCGAGTCGCGGCGCTTTGACGCGCAAGAAGTACCTGACGGCCGTAAAAGACGCGCTAAAGAAAAATCTCGGCGAAGGCGAATTCGATGAGGCGCACTGGAAGTCATTTAGTCAACGCATTCACTATGTGCAGGCCGACGCGTTTGAGCACGGCGAATGGCACGACCTGGTCGACCTGCTTGCCGGTCATGAGACGCATGTTCGTGTCGCTTATCTTGCAACAGCACCGAGTTTGTTTGGTGCGATCGCGAAGGGACTGAAAAGCAACAGCCTGATCACCGACAGCAGTCGTATCGTTCTCGAGAAACCACTCGGTCGTGACTATGCGTCAGCCTGTGAAATCAACAATGCGGTCGGCGAATGCTTTTCCGAGAATCAGGTTTATCGAATCGACCATTACCTCGGCAAAGAAACGGTGCAAAATCTGCTTGCATTGCGCTTTGCGAATTCGCTGTTCGAACCCTTGTGGCGCAGAAGCGCGATTGACCACGTGCAAATTACCGTGGCCGAAGATCTTGGTGTCGGCGGACGAATCGAATTTTATGATCGCGTTGGCGCGCTTCGCGACATGGTTCAGAATCACATACTTCAGTTGGTCTGCCTGTTTGCGATGGAGCCGCCGTCGAGCCTGCACCACGACGCCGTTCGTGACGAGAAGATAAAGGTCCTGCGTTCGCTGAAGCCGATTGCTGCCGACGAGGTGCGCGCGAATTCGGTGCGCGGGCAGTACACCGCCGGTGCAATCCACAGCAACACGGTGCCCGGTTATATCGAGGAGCGCAGCGGCGAGGCGAGCACGGCGGAGACCTTCGTTGCTCTCAAGCTCGAGATTGAAAACTGGCGCTGGTCGAACGTGCCGTTTTACCTTCGCACCGGCAAGCGGCTGCCCGCCAAACACTCCGAGATCGTCGTGCAGTTCCAGGACGTGCCGCACTCAATTTTTCCCGAACAAAAATACAACGTATCACCGAACCTGCTGCGCATTCGCCTGCAGCCAGACGAAGGTGTGCAGCTGTCCGTCATGGCGAAAGAACCCGGACCCGGTGGTTTCGACCTTCGGCCCGTTTCGCTTGACCTGAGTTTCGCGGAGACTTTCGGCATTCGCTATCCGGATGCCTATGAGCGACTCTTGATGGAGGTTCTTCGCGGTAATCCGGCGCTATTCATGCGCAGGGACGAGGTTGAGGCAGCCTGGCACTGGATCGACGGCATTATTGATGGTTGGGAGACGACGGAGCAGAAGGTCGAATCCTATGTAGCAGGATCCTGGGGCCCGACCGCATCTTCACTATTGCTCGATCGTGATGGTCGTGCCTGGTATTCGGATGAGTAGATATGACTGAGCACTTTTTTGACACAAGGCTCGAGGCCTCCACGGCGGCGGCAGAACGCATGGCTGAGCTACTGGCCAAGCGCCTGGACAATCAGAGCCAGGCATCAATCATTGTCAGTGGGGGAACTTCCCCGCGTGATTGCATGGCCGCTCTGGCAAGAACGCCACTGGACTGGCAGCGTGTGCAAGTAGCCCTCAGTGACGAACGATGGGTGCCCCCTGATCACGAGGACAGCAACGAAAAGCTGGTTCGCGAGTCCCTGCTCGTCGACGAGGCCGCGTCGGCACAGCTGTTGCCTGTTTACGCGGACGGTGTCTCGCCCGAAGAACGCTGTGAAATCCTGCAGAATCCGCTGCCGGTGTTGCCGTTTGCCTGTTCGTTAATCGGTATCGGTACCGACGGACATTTCGCGTCTTTGTTTCCGGACGCGGAGCAGCTGGCGCTGGGGCTGGACGTGGAATGCGGCCGCTTTTACATACCTGTTACGACCGCCGCGAGCCCCTACGTGCGAATCAGCATGACGCTCGCAGGGATTTCACGTAGCGACGAAATCGTGCTGCTCTTCTTTGGTGACGAGAAGCTTGAAGTCTATAAGCAGGCGGTCGCGTCTTCGAACGGAGATCCCTTGTCACGACTATTGCGACAAAAACGAGCCCCTGTACGACTTTTCTGGGCGCCATGATGGAGGAAGCACAGCAGTGAATTCGGTTATCGAACGCGTCACCGACCGCATCGTAAAGCGCAGCGCGGGATCACGAGGCGATTACCTCGCACGTATGCAAGCCGCGGCGAGCGAGGGACCGGTACGCGGCGGACTTGCGTGCAGCAATCTCGCGCATGGTTTTGCTGCATCCGGAACAGCAGACAAGCAAGCGCTAAAAGCCAATGTCGTGCCGAACGTCGGAATTGTCTCGGCCTACAACGACATGTTGAGTGCGCATCAGCCTTTCGAAACTTATCCCTCGATAATCAGAAAAGCCGCCGTTGAGCGCGGCGCTGTCGCGCAGTTTGCTGGCGGCGTACCTGCGATGTGTGATGGGGTCACGCAGGGCACGGACGGTATGGACCTGTCACTTTTCAGTCGTGACGTCATCGCTTTGTCGACCGCTGTCGCGTTATCGCACAACATGTTCGACGCCGTTCTGTGTCTCGGAATCTGCGACAAGATCGTGCCAGGCCTACTGATCGGCGCACTGTCATTTGGCCAGCTGCCTGTCGTGTTTGTGCCTGCCGGGCCAATGGTTTCCGGGCTCGGAAACAAGGAGAAAGCACGAATTCGAGAACAATACGCGGCCGGAGAAATAGGCCGCGACGAACTGCTGGAAGCGGAATCAGCCGCCTACCACGCTCCCGGTACCTGCACGTTTTACGGCACGGCCAACAGCAACCAGATGCTGATGGAGTTCATGGGATTGCAGCTTCCTGGCGGCTCTTTTGTGAATCCCGGGACCGAGCTGCGTGATCTGCTGACCCGTGACGCCGTGCAGACGGTGCTCCAGGCCACAAATCTTGGCGATGACTACCGACCACTGGCGCAGGTGCTCGACGAAAAAGCGATCGTGAACGGCATCGTCGGCCTGCTCGCGACCGGTGGCTCAACCAACCACACGATCCACCTTGTTGCCATTGCGGCCGCCGCCGGAATCCAGATCGATTGGCAGGATTTCTCTGAGCTCTCAAGTGCAGTGCCACAGTTATCACGTGTGTATCCGAATGGTACGGCAGATGTGAATCACTTCCACGCGGCGGGCGGCCTCGGTTTCCTGATGTCCGATATGCTCGACAACGGCTTGCTGCATGAAGACGTGAATACCATTCTCGGACCCGGGCTCCGAAATTTCTGCCAGGAACCAAAGGTTGTGAATGGCGGCCTGGAATGGAACGAGGTACTGGCTGAGACTCTCGACGCCGACATTTTGCGACCCTGCTCGAATCCTTTCAGTCCGGAGGGCGGTTTGCGTCTTGTGACCGGTAATATTGGCAGGGCCATTGTAAAAATATCGGCCGTTGACGCTGCGCATCATTCCATATCGGCGCCCGCCCGCGTCTTTCATTCGCAGCAGGCATTCGTTGATGCGTTCAACAATGATGAGCTGGAGCGCGACTTCGTTGCGGTGGTGTCTCAACAGGGGCCACGGGCGAACGGCATGCCGGAGTTGCACAAGCTGACGCCTTATCTTGGCGTCTTGCAGAACCGCGGTTTCAAGGTCGCACTCGTCACGGACGGTCGAATGTCCGGTGCATCGGGCAAGGTACTATCGGCGATACAGGTGGCTCCCGAAGCGATAGCCGGAGGCCCGATTGCCAGGATACGCGACGGCGACATGGTTAGCATTGACGCTGAAAAAGGTGTGCTCAACGTAGTTGCGGATGACGACTTTGCCGCCAGACAAACGCCGGTCGCCGGTGTCGACGCACAGACGGGAATGGGCCGCGAACTTTTCGCCGCCTTCCGGGAGCGGGCGACTGGCGCGGAGGAAGGGGCTAGCTTGTTTGGCGCCCGCTGACTGTGAGTCAACTGAAGATGCGATAGGCTTCAGCGTATGAGAGCATGTCAGCATCGCCGTTATTGGATGAAAGGGAATGAGTCGAACGTTGTCTGCTGATTGGTGATATTGGTGGCACCAATGCGCGCTTTGCGTTGGCAACGCCCGACAGACCCGGTTTTTACAACGTCCTCGAGCTTCAGTGCGCAGACTTCGAGTCTGCTGACGATGCCATCAGCCACTACCTTGCGGCGACGAAGACGGGAGCACCCGACGCTGTGTGCCTTGCCGCGGCCGGTCCCGTCGTCAACGATACGGTCAAGATCACGAACAATCACTGGGATATCTCGGCCGCGGAAACACGGGCCGACTTCGGCATTGACGCAGTGCGATTGCTCAACGATTTTACGGCGATCGCCTACTCGATTCCGTTGCTGACCGAGGACGAGGTTCGTTCGATCGGACGTCACGAGCATCAGTCATTACCGAAAGAACAATTTGATGTCGCCATCCTGGGTCCCGGAACCGGATTGGGCGTCGCCGGGCTTTGTCGTCGCGGCGACACGTTGGTACCGGTAGCCGGCGAAGGTGGCCACGTCGGGTTTGCGCCCGAGACTGAACTGCAGATCGAGATACTCAAAGTCCTTCGCAAAAAGTTTGACCGGGTGTCCGCTGAGCGGCTCATCGCCGGCGCGGGCCTTGAGAATATCTATTGGGCGCTGAAGACCATTCGCGGAGAGCCAGGGTCTAAGCTTTCGGCCAAGGAGATATTTGCCCAGCGCGGTGCAGGCAACCTCGCGGAGGAGGCGGTCGACGTGTTCTTCGAGTTGCTTGGGCAAGTAGCGGGTGACGTCGCGTTGACGCTCGGTGCTGTCGACGGCGTTTACATTGCCGGCGGCATTGCAAAGCGATACCCCGACATGCTTGAGAACAGCCGATTCCGCGCTGCGTTCGAGGGCAAGGGCAGGCGCCGTTCTTTGATGGAGCGTACCCCGACGCGACTGATTACGTATGACCAGCCGGGGCTGCTTGGCGCCGCTTATTCCGTGTTGGAACTGTCCGCGTAGGTATCCGGCCTGTCCCTCGGTGTGGCAGTAATTCCCACCGTATGCCGCGGAAACTGATCCGCTTCGATAGTCTCCAGATAGCCATGCCATGCGGCGTACCCAATGACCGGCACAATGGCGACGAGTCCGATGAAAGCCGTTGCGACGCCAATCAGCAGGGAGACGACGATAATCGTCAACCACACGATCATTGCGCCCTTGTTGCGCAGGACCGCGTTGATCGAGGTGACGATGGCCGTGATGCTGTCCACGTCGCGATGCATGATCATTGGCAATGAGAATGCGCTCGCCGAGAAGGTAACGGTGGCAAACACCGCGCCGATCATCGAGCCGAAGCCCAGGTAAGTGGCCAATTCTGCGACGGTTGCCTTGCCGTCGGTCGGGAAGAACACGGTAATCATAACCGCCGAGCGCGCCCAAAGCAGGAAAATGACCAACAGAGCAAGCGCGAAGATCATCTCGTTGCCAAAATGGCGCTTGAATGCGGCCCGAAGACTGCGTGCCATCAGCGGTTCCTGGCCCCGCTCGAGCTGCGCACTGATCGCGTAGAGCCCGGTACAGGTTAGTGGTGCCAGGAAAACGAATCCGCCGAGCATGGCAAACATGAACCATTGACTGCCGCGGAACCATGCCAGGAGACACACGATGCCAATCAGCGCGGCGACAACCACGCCGTACGCGAGGCTCTGCTGGGGTGCTTGCATCAGGTCCGATACGCCGAGTTTGAGCCATCGAAAAGGAGCCCACGGAGACAATATCCTGCAGGGTGCGACAAAAGGCATTTCGTCGCGATTGATCCCTGATTGATCGACGTCCGTCATCGCTGTCTCCCCATTGACGCGTATCGCACGACCATAATCCTGCATTTCTCAAGGCGTGGCAACCGCCACTTAGTCGGGGTCTGGCACCAATTCATTATAAAGTTTGATGGTTTTCAGGACGGTGTCTTCGTTGCGAAAATCTGTGGCGATACGCTCGCGCGCGGCGTCGCCCATGCGCCGTCGAAGCGCCGGATCCCGGTACAGCTTTTCGATGGCGGTGGCGATGGACCGCGCGTCACGTGGCGGTACCACAAACCCCGAAATTCCGTTTACAACCAGTTCAGGACTGCCGCCGCTGTTTGTTACGATCGGCGGTACCCGGTAGGCCATGGCCTCGATAATTGAGCGAGCCAAGCCCTCGCGCTTGGTTGATGGCATGCAGAATACGTCGCAGGCGGCACTCAGAGCGGGCGCATCCGTGCGAAAACCGGCGCGATGTATCCGCTCACCAGCAGGACTTTTCTCGATGCGTGCGGTTAGCCTGGCGGCGTCCATACGCCCGACGAGCAGGAGGTGAACAGGGATGTCTCGAGGCAACGCCTCAATCGCCTCTATGAGGAATTCGATACCTTTCCGGGGTCGGTAGTTGGCGGTGCAGCCAACAACAAACGCGTCTTTGGGAATGCCGAGTGTTGTCAGGTCGGCAGGCGTCGCGTCATACCACTCCAGCTTATGGCCCTTGTGAATGGTGACGGGGCGACTCGCTGGCATGCGCAGAAATGCGGGCTGCATCTCGAGAAAATACCGCCGTATGGCTTCCGCAACACACACGATGCGATCAATGCGCGGATTCAGGTAGCGCAGCCACGACATCGGGTCGAGGAAGCCGACCGCCCCGACAATGCCGCGGTAGCAAACCACTTTGACCGGCAGTCCCTTGCAGGCGCGCAAGCCGTTGCTAACCGCGTTATTGTTGAAGGTGTGCATGATGTGGTAGCTGGCCACGAATGAGCTCATTGCGTAACGCTGCGATGCCCGCTTTGTCGAATTTTCGAGGCAGGCGGATGTCGACGGTTGGCACGCCGGCGGCACGCAGCGTTTCATTGTTGGGGTGATCCGACGGGCAGATGACGGTGACTTCGATGCCCGCATTGTGCATGCCGATGAGCGTCGCAACTGTGGGGCGGTCAGCACTCTCGGTAACGCATAGTGAACGAATGGGCATGGCGCATTCTGGCACAAAAAAACGCGTACAGCCTGCGCTGTACGCGTTCTAATTTTGCCGCGGGCGATCAGGTCGCCCCTTGTCTCGAGTGACTAGGGTTCTATGACGCTCAAGACAACACGACGATTCTCTGCTTTGCCCTCAGCTGTGCCATTGTCGGCTATCGGTTGTGACTCACCGTAGCCACGCACCACCATGCGGTCTTCCGCAACTCCGTTGGAAGCCAGGTAATCACGCACCGTGGTGGCACGACGAGCCGATAGTCCTTCGTTGTAATCGGCAGCGCCATCGCTGTCAGTATGACCTTGAATCTCGACTCGGATCTCCGGGTATTTCAACAGCACTGCGACGACATCGTCCAGCACCGTGGTTGCGCCCGGCCTGAGGACGTCCGAGTTGCTCTCGAAGTTCACGCCTTTCAGGACATAGTCGCCTTCGATTTTGCAGCCACGCTTGTCAACCGGCGTTCCCTTTGCAGTACCGGGGCATTCGTCGAGGCGGTCGACAACGCCGTCTCCATCACTGTCGAGCTCGCAGCCGTTTGCATCGACTGTCGCACCCGCAATCGTGTTCGGGCACTTGTCCTTGTCGTCGCTGACGCCGTCCCCGTCACTATCCATCGGGCAGCCATCGGCGTCGACCGAAACGCCGCTGGGCGTTCCCGGACACTTGTCCATTGAATCTTTGACGCCGTCTCCGTCGCTGTCCAGCTCGCAGCCGTAGGCATCGACGCGGTGCCTGCCGGCGTATTCGGGCAACGGTCTCTGCCATCGGCCACGCCGTCGCCATCGCTGTCGACAAATTTCGGCGTCGCGGCGCCGAACGGAATGTGCAGACCGACGCTGAAGAGATTATCGTGCAGGTCGACGACCTAAAGCTGCGTCCATGCGGTACCGCCATTCGCCGCGCAGCGCAACGTTTGATTCAAACAGGTCCAGCAGGAAACCGGCACCGGCAGAGCACATGACATCGTTTTGCGAAGAAGAGCCAGCTGGCTCGATCTTCGAAATAACCGATGCCAGCGTGCAGGTACGGGCTGAAGCGCTCGGCGCGGCGGAATACCCGCTGCAGGTCGATGCCAAAGCCGAGATGATTCTGGTCTGGCGCGCCGCCGCCCTTGGAGTTGTCGAGGGAAGCAACTGACAGCATCGCCTCAAGATTGATCGCGTCATTCATTGCATAGCCGAAGCCGAATTGACCACCTTTGACTCCGTCGTCGACACCGCGGTCCTTATCGTCGTCGATGTAGGATCCCATCACAGAAAAGTAGCCCTGACCCGCCTCGGCATCCGCGAATGCGTTGCCGGCGCCCAGAAAAGCGATAAAAGTCGCTGCGACAACGCAGTTGATGATTCTCATAACGTTTAACTCCGTAGGTTTATTACCCAACGTCGCGGTACACCACAACGTGTAGGATTCCAGCATAATGTCTGTCGGATAGACAAGCACGAACGCGCCGAATACACTGCCCCCGCACTGTGTCGGCGATTCTATCATCTGCACGGCGCATATGCGCAAGCATCATCGAAATAGTCTATTGAGGCGGACGGACACGAAATCGGCGGCCGGCCGCCGGCAAGGGCCGATGCACTTGTACCGTTCGGGATAACCCGACTGAGCCCCCTCGGGACTTCGAGCGGCGGCGTAGCCGCCTGGCAGCTGCGCACACCGGTGCTATTGGCGATGAGTTGCCGATTGAAGAGTGATATAACGACACCCACAATCAAGATAAGGAGAGGTACAAATGAGCGTTGCCAAGACATCCGAGATCACGTCGTCGTCGTCGAAAAGCTTTGAAGACGCTATTCGGCAAGGAATCAGCAAAATGAGCGAAACCGTGCACGATATTGAAGGCGCCTGGGTCAAGGAACAAAAGGTGGTCGTGGAGAAGGGCGAGGTCGCGGCGTACCGTGTGACGATGAAAGTCACCTTTATCGTTAAGTAATTTAAAGCGCTTGCTCAATATATGAAATCATTACCACTCGAGGAGACAGGAAATGCCAGGGAAATTCGAAGTTTATAAAGACAAAGCGGGTGAATTCCGCTTTCGCCTCAAGGCCGCGAACGGCCAGAACATTCTAAGCAGTGAGGGTTACAGCTCGAAAACGAGCTGCATGAACGGCGTCGAATCGGTCAAGAAGAATTCTCAGAATCCGGATCGCTTCGCAAAGAAGAAGACACCCTCCGGAAAATTCCGATTCAATCTGACAGCATCAAATGGCCAGGTAGTGGGAACCAGCCAGAGCTATGCGTCCGATTCCGGTTGCAGCAACGGCATGAAAAGCGTGGCTGAGTGCGCGCCAGGTGCCAGCACCGACGATCAGACTTAGAGCCTGAATGAGGGTTTGGCGGCGATTTTCGCGCATCCGGCGCCGAGATCGTCGCCAGGCCCCGTCACTGACCCTGCCAAGATAAGGCGTCTTTAGTTTTTACAATAAGCGCCGATTAATCCAGATCTCCGGTCAACCGATCCCCATGCAGGCCGTTTTTAGTACTGAAACGGTACTAACTGTAAGGACACTCAGGAGATTCATCATGGATTCGAGAAAACCGATTTTTACGATAGTTGCCTCATTGCTGCTGTGCACAACGGCGTTGGCAGACGCGGGTGACAGGATTGAGAACCGACTGGATAACCGCGGCGATCGCATCGAGAACCGCCTGGACAATAAGGGCGACCGGATCGAGCAGCGCCTCGACACCAAGGGCGACCGTATCGACGCGCGGCTCGACCGCAAATCGGATCGGGCGGCCGATGCCGGACGGGAGCATTTATCCGACCGGCTGGACAGAAAAGGCAAGCGCATCGACGGTAAGCTGGATCGCAAAGGCAACCGTATCGATCAACGGCTGGACAACAAGGGCCGGCGTGCCGATCGACGTCTTGACCGTCGCGGACAGCATGTCAACAACCGGGTTGACCGTCGTCAGCAACGGCGAAACGGGAATTAAACCAACGGAAGATCGGCCGGCGGTGATTATCACCGCCGGGTTTTTTTTGCGCGCTGAATCTATGCGACACAGCCAACAGGACACTGGTTTCGAAAACTGATTTTAGAAATGATGTGCCTCGCCTTGGCGGACGTGAATCTCGCGCCGCCTGACGAACAGAGCCGATTCTCAGGCCTTACTCCAGGTCCGGACTAACTGCGCTGATACCAGGTCACGTGATCAGAGTCGGTCTCGGCTATCAGGTCACCACTTTCGCAGAGATAATTCAGATGGGAGATAGCTTCGCCGGTCGCCATGATGCGGTTACTGTCATCGATGGTCGTTCGGTACAGGGATGCGAAGAGGTCCACCACGCGCATCGGCTCGCTGCAAGTGCTCAAAAGGCTGTCGAGTCGGTCTTCATGATCTTTCGCCAACTGCCGAAGACGATAGTGCGCGCCCCTGAACGGCTTGCCGTGCGCCGGGAGTACAAGCACGTCGGCCGGCAGTCGTCGCTTGAGTTTTTCCAGCGAAGCAAACCAGTCCCTCAACGGATTTGCCAATGGCTCGGTAGGCCATACGCTGACGTTCGATGAAATGGTTGGCAGCAACTGGTCGCCGGCGATCAGGATGTTTCGGTCCTCGTCGTAAAGACAGGCGTGTTCCGGCGAGTGCCCGCTGCCGACAATTATCTCCCAGCGAGCCCCGCCAAAATCCAGCTCATCGCCATCGGACATGCGTTTGTATGCTTCCGGAAGCGGGTGCACGAACTTGCCGAACATACCGAACCGGCTCTTGTAAGAATCTACCTGCTCGGCTGAGAATCCGGCGCTGACATAGAATCGTATGCCTTCTTCCGGCGCGGCGCGGCCCGTATCGGCGGCGAGAATTCGGCACAGCATGTACTCATCGCGCGTCATCCAGAGGTCGACATCGAAATGATCGACAAGCCATCCGGCGCAGCCGACATGATCCGGGTGCAGATGAGTCGCAACGACGTGACTGGCAGGGTCGCCACGCATCGCACCGGAAAATGTCGCTTGCCAGACGCCGCGGCTCGTCTTGGTATCGACACCGGTATCGACAATGACCCAGCCTGTTTCGTCGCGCAGCAGCCAGAGGTTAATGTGCTTGAGAGAGAACGGTAGTGGCATGCGCAGCCAGACGATGTCATCCGCCACGTGCATGGAATCGCCCTCGTCAGGCCTGGTGTCGAACTCGTATTGGATTTCGGTCATCGCGCAATCTTCGCACGCCTGAGGCCCGAATTCCCTATGCGGCTTTCCGCGTTTCGCCCAGCAAATATCGTATCGCCGTGTCGACGGCAGCACGAACCTCGCGAACGGACTCCTCTTTGACAGATCCGTAACCACGAATATCCAGGTAGCGCCCGATTATGGCGCTGATCTCGCTGATGTTCTCGGAAGATACGATGGGCAGTAGTTCGTCAACACGTAATTCGAATTCTGCAATCAACGCGCGCTCCATGCGCCGTTCGGCGGTCTTGCCAAACAGATCGAATGCCGTGCCGCGCAGGCCGCGCATTTTTGCAAGCGCCCGGAAGACAGGCAGCATCCATGCGCCGAATTCTCTTTTGCGGGGCCGCCCGCGCGCGTCGACACCCGCGCTCAGGATTGGCGGTGCAAGGTGGAATCGCAACTTGACCTTATCGCCATAGTCCTGCCGTATGGATGTCAGGAAGTCCTCGCGCGTGTGCAGTCGAGCAACTTCATACTCGTCTTTGTAACTCAGGAGTTTGAAGTAGCTCCTGGCAACGGCCTCTGTCAGTTCTTCGTCCTCGGATACCGTTGTTTCTATGGCACGGGTTTTCTCGACGAGGCTTTCGAAACGCTTGGCGAGTGCTTCGTTCTGGTACTCGACCAGGAATTCGCGTCGTCGCGCGATCAGGTCTCGCGTCGTCTCTGCGACGTTGGATTGCAGGCCGTGGAGCTGCATCTCGATGGCCTCTGGATCCGCGGCGGCAATTCGTCCCCACGTAAACGCCTGGTTGTTCTCAATAATCTTGACGCCGTTGAGTTCGATCGCACGCAGCATCGCCCTTAACGAGACGGGAACCAGCCCCAACTGCCATGCGCAGCCAAGCATCAGCACGTTCGCGTAAAGGGTATCGCCCATCAAGGTCGCAGCGAGCTGGTTGGCGTCGATGGTCGTGAGATTGTCTTTACCAACGGCTTCAGCGATCGCCGCGATGCGATCGTCGCCGCGGAGGTTTGCGTCGCGGTGCCGGATGAAATTGCCGGTCATCATTTCCGCGGTGCTCACCAATGCACGGGTTTTGTCCTGCTGATACGTGATCGATGCTTTGGGCGACGAGCTAACTACAAGGTCACAGCCGATCAGCGCGTCGGCGCGGGCAGGTTCGATCCTTACCTGGTTGATGTCAGCCGGGTCGGCAGCGATACGCAGGTAGCTTAGTACGGGGCCAAATTTCTGCGCAAACCCCATGAAGTCGAGCTCCGATGCCCCTTTTCCCTCGAGGTGCGCGGCCATCGTCACCAACGCGCCGACGGTAATTACGCCGGTGCCGCCAACACCCGTCACCAGCAGGTCGTAGCACGAATCGATTTCAGGAATCTGTGGGGCTGGCAACGCGGTGGCGAGTGCCTCGAAGTCTGCCGACGTGGCGACACTCGCTTGCCGGCGCACGGCATCCCCTTCCACGGTAACGAAGCTCGGACAGAAGCCGTTCAGGCAGGAGTAGTCCTTGTTGCAGCTGTTCTGATCGATCTGCCGCTTGCGGCCGAACGGCGTTTCTTTGGGGACCACCGACAAACAATTGGACTCGACCGAACAGTCGCCACATCCTTCGCACACAAGGTCGTTAATGACGACGTATTTTTTGGGATCTTCCAGCTTGCCGCGCTTGCGTCTCCGCCGCTTTTCGGTGGCACAGGTCTGCGCATAAATCAGCACGGTGACGCCAGGGATCTCACGAAGTTCTCGCTGGATGGCATCCATGTCCCGGCGATGTGAGATCGTAGTGCCGGCGGGAAAATCATTGGTATCAAAAAGTTCCGGCTCATCGGAAACCAACGCGATTCGTTGCACGCCTTCCGAGCGCACAGCATGCGCGATGGACTGAACCGAAACCGGTCCGTCGACCGGCTGACCGCCGGTCATCGCAACGGCGTCGTTGTAAAGAATTTTGTAGGTGATGTTGGTGGCCGCAGCGACAGCCTGGCGAATGGCGAGTGATCCCGAATGGTAAAAGGTACCGTCGCCGAGGTTTTGGAAGATGTGCTCACCACCGTTGAACTTTGACCGTGGGATCCAGTTCACGCCTTCACCGCCCATCTGGATCAGACCGTCCGTATCGCGGTCCATCCAGCTCGCCATGAAGTGACAGCCGATGCCGGCCAGTGCTCGCGAGCCTTCGGGTACTTTGGTCGACGTATTGTGCGGGCAGCCGGAACAGAAGTAGGGCATGCGTTTCGCCCCGCCTATCTCTATTACCGAGCCGGGCTGGCGCCGCATTTGTTCCGCCCTCTCGGTAAACAGGCGGCCACCGAATTCGTGGTCAAGGCGACTCGCAACGATTGGCGCAAGCTGCGTCGGCGAAAGTTCGCCGACCCATGGCACAAGTTGCTCGCCATTCTCGTCCGCTTTGCCGACCATGCGTTTCGGCTTGTGTCCCGGATAGTCGTAAAAGTGCTCCTTGAACTGGCTTTCTATGATGCCGCGTTTTTCTTCAACGACGAGCACTTCGTGTTTGCGCTGCACGAAGTCGAGCGCACCTCGCGACTCTAGTGGCCACACCATGCCAACCTTGTAAACATCGATGCCGATGCGTCGTGCTTCTTTCTCATCGATGCCGAGCAGTCGCAGTGCCTCCATCAGGTCCAGGTGCCCCTTGCCCGTCGTGACGATGCCGAACCGCGCGTCGGGGACATCGAATATTTTCCGGTCGATTGGATTGGCGGCGGCAAACGCCAGCGTTGCGGCCTTTTTTGCTTCCAGGCGCTCTTCGATCTGGGGGCCCGGAAAGTCCGGCCAACGGTAGTGCAGGCCGGTCGCGGGCGGAATGAAATCGGGGGGCGTCGCAAACGTCGGATACGGAGGCAAATTAATCGACATCGCCGATTCGACCGTCTCCGAGATCGCCTTGAAGCCAACCCACATGCCGGAGAAGCGAGAGAGCGCAATGCCGTAAAGGCCAAACTCGAGGTATTCAGCAACGCTTGCCGGATTGAGATTCGGCATCATGAACGTCAGGAACGCAACATCGGACTGGTGTGGCATTGACGAGGAAATGCAGCCGTGATCGTCACCAGCGACGACAAGGACGCCACCATGTGGCGAGCTTCCATAGGCGTTACCATGTTTCAATGCATCACCGGCACGATCGACGCCGGGTCCCTTGCCGTACCAAATGCCGAAGACACCATCGACGGTCCGATTCGCGTCGGTTTCTACCTGTTGTGAGCCGAGTATGGCTGTCGCTGCCAGGTCTTCATTGACCGCCGGCAAAAACTCGATATTGTTTTCCTGCAGAAAGCGCTTCGCCCGCCACAGCTCCTGGTCGACCATGCCCAGCGGCGAGCCGCGGTAACCACTGATGAAGCCTGCCGTATTCAGTCCACCGGCTTTATCAAGCGTGCGCTGCATCAGCGCAATGCGGACGAGCGCTTGCGTTCCGCTCAGCAGCACGCGGCCCGATTCGCGTCGATAGCGGTCCGCGAGTTCGTAGTTGTCGAGCGGATAGTGGGGGTGGCTTGAGGCGGGTGCAGACATGCGTATCCGAACAGGCATTTGAAACACAGAGTGTCGCAGGTTTCGCACGCGAGACGATACCTATCATGCCGTCAATGCGTTCTATTTCGAAATAATGTGCCAAAAAACTGCTAATTATGGCAAAATTTGCCACTCAAGAAGCAATAGGCGAGAGATCATGCTCGAGCACAAAGACCGGCGAATCCTGGATGAGTTGCAGCGTGACAGTCGGCTGACCATGCAGGAACTCGGCGAGAGGGTGGGTATGTCCAGTTCGGCCTGCTGGCGCAGGGTCAAGAGTCTGGAGGAGGCCGGCATTATCGATCGCTACGCCGTCATCGTGAATAATCGCAAGGCAGGTTTCGGACTATCCTCGGTGGTGCATGTGTCCTTGGCGCGGCACGAACAGGGGAACGTCGATCGTTTTATTCGTGAGGTTTTGCGACACCCGGAAATCCTGGAGTGCTTCGCTACGAGTGGTGAAGCAGACTTTCACCTGCGTGTCGTCGTCGAAGATATTGATGCGTACAATACCTTTCTCGACGACTTTATTTTCAAACTACCGGGTGTTTCACAGGTTCGTTCGAATATCGTGCTGAAAGAAATAAAGGCCGATACGGCGTTACCGTTTCGACTATGAAACCCGATCGAATTGATGATCGAGTTCAAAGTCTCACCGGACTGATGCCCAGTGCTCATCGGTGGCGACCATTGTCAGGACGTCGTATTGGGCGACCACTTCATCGTCCTGATTGGTCACCTCCGTATCCCAACGGACCTCACCGTACCCCGTACCGGCCCGCAGGGTCTTTTGTTTGCAGGTCAGCCGAACTTTCAGCGTGTCCCCGTAATTAACGGGTTTGGCGAAGCGCAGTTCATCCACACCGTAGTTGGCAAGCACGGGCCCAAAGTCGGGATCGACGAACAGGCCAGCAGCGAACGAAACGATCAGGTAACCGTGCGCGACGCGGCCATCGAAGAACGGGTTCTTCGCCGCGGCCTTCTCATCGGTATGTGCGTAAAACGTGTCGCCGGTGAACTCGGCGAAGTGCTGAATATCATCCAGCGAAACTTCGCGGGCATCCGTGACAAGCGTGTCGCCCAGGCGCAGCTGTTCGAATGTCTTTCGAAACGGATGCACGTCGGATTCATTTTGCGCGGCACCTTTGATCCATCGGTTTCCGATGGCTGACAGCGTTTCCGGGGAACCCTGGATGGCCGTACGCTGCATAAAATGCAAGACGCCGCGTACGCCACCCATCTCTTCGCCGCCCCCGGCACGTCCCGGCCCACCGTGGACCAAGTGTGGCAACGGTGAACCGTGGCCGGTCGATTCTGCCGCGCAGTGGCGATTGATAACGACCATACGGCCATGATAGGCGGCGGTACCCAGGACCAGTTCGCGCGCGACCGAGTTGTCGTTTGTAATGACGGAACTAACCAGGCTGCCTTCTCCGCGGCGCGACAGTTCGATCGCCTCGTCCAGGTTTTCGTAAGGGATAACGGTACTTACGGGACCGAATGCCTCCACCGCGTGCACAGCCGACGCGCTTAACGGTTTCTCGCAGTGCAAAAGCGTGGGCATGAAAAATGCGCCTTTGGTTGCATCCGCGTCGACAAGCTCAAAGTCGTCATGGCCGCCGTAAACGATGTCGGCTTCTCGTGACAGTTCTTTTACGCGGGCGCGCACCTCGTCACGTTGACCCTGGCTTGCAAGCGCGCCCATATCGACGTCCTTGATCGCGGGATTTCCGATTCGAATTTCTTTCAATGAGCTTGCGAGGGCTGCAACCAGTTCGCCGGCAATCGCGGACGGCGCAATAATGCGGCGAATTGCCGTGCACTTTTGGCCCGCTTTGCTGGTCATCTCGCGGGTCACTTCTTTGATGTACAGATCGAACTCCGCGGTACCCGGAACGGCATCGGGACCCAGGATGCAGGCATTGAGGGAATCCGTTTCTGCGGTGAAGGACACGGACTCGCTGACGACTCGCGGGTGTTGCTGCAGAAATTCGGCCGTCGCTTTTGACCCGGTGAACGCGATCGTGTCCTGACAGTCAAGATGATCGAACAGGTCGCCGACGGGTCCACAAATCAGTTGTAGCGCGCCCTTTGGCAAAATGCCGGACGCCAGTATCCGCCGGACCATGAGTTCCGTCAGGTAGGCGGTGCTGGAGGCGGGCTTGACGATGGCGGGGACACCCGCGAGCAGTGTGGGGGCAAGCTTCTCAAGCATGCCCCAGCAGGGAAAATTGAACGCATTAATGTGCACCGCGACACCGAGTTTCGGTGTGAAAATGTGCTGGCCGACGAAGGTGCCGTTGCGAGAAAGGTATTCAGGCGGGCCATCGAGATAGACATGGTCGTTTGGCATCTCGCGACGTCCTTTGCTCGAGAAAACGAACAGGGTGGAGATGCCGCCATCGATATCGACCCAACTGTCGCTCTTCGTTGCGCCGGTCTCGGTCGATAATGGGTAGAACTCGGCCTTGTGCTCCATCAGATATTGAGCGAGCGATTTGAGCATCTCGCCACGTTCGTGAAACGTATAGCGCCGCAAGTTGCTGCCGCCGACGGTGCGCGCATGCTTCCACATCTCGGCGAAGTCGAGGCCCTCGCTGCTAATGCTGGCAACGGGTTCGCCACTAACAGCACTCGTCAACACGGTGCCGTCACCGTCGCCGTCGACCCATTCGTCTTTCACAAGGTTGCCGAGCTTCATCCTGGGTCTCCTGGCAGCAGAAGGATACAATTGAAATAAGAATTTGAATTATTCCGTATCAGATTGTACGGTCGGGCGATATGAAAGCAAGTGAAGCGGCATGAGCGCCGAAGCGGCCTGTCGAAACCTCGTCGAAGAATTTCGTTCCCGCCCGACACTGAGGGCGGGCTCGCTGATCACGACGATCTTCGGCGACGCGATCGCACCGCGCGGTGGGACGGTCTGGTTGGGTAGCCTTATCAAAGTGATGGCGGACTTCGGTGTGAGCGAGCGCCTGGTTCGCACCTCCGTGTTTCGCTTGGCGAAAGACGGCTGGCTGCAATCGAGCCAGCTCGGCCGCCGCTCGTATTACAGTCTGACAGAGCAAGGTCGCGAGCGCTTCGAGCAGGCGACCCACCGGATCTACGGAACGCCGACGACGCACTGGGACGGCGAATGGTGCCTGCTGCTGCTTTCGACACTGGATACCGATACCAAGGAAAGCGTTCGCAAGGAGTGCGGGTGGCTCGGATTCGGACCGATGTCGGCAAACGTGATGGCGCATCCATCGCCCGATCTCGCTGAACTCGATGTAACGATCAGGCGTCTCGGTGTTGCGGAGAGACTCGTTATCATGCGCGGGCGTACGGTAAAGAGCGAAACGGCCATGCGCGAACTGACACGAAGTTGCTGGAGTCTCGACGATATCGATGCGCGATATCAGGCGTTTACCGAACGATTTCGGCCCGCTATGAAAGCACTCTCCGGAAAATCACAAATTGCTGAAAAATCAGCATTTATTGTGCGTACGTTGTTGATCCAGGAGTATCGGAAGGTGCTGCTCCGAGACCCGATGCTGCCCGCCGAATTGCTGCCGGCAAACTGGCACGGTGCGAGGGCGTACCAGCTGTGTCGCAATCTTTACCGTGTCGTCCATAGCGGCGCGGATGCTTACCTGGACGATACGCTGGAAACGGCGGATGGTCCCCTGCCGCCGCCAACGCCCTCGTTCATGCAGCGATTTGGCGGCCTGGTATCGTCACCCGGTTAAGGAGCCTGTTGTCCATGAGTCAACTATCCATAGCAAAGCGATGCGCCGAGAAGATGTGGGCCGGAGACAAGGCCTCCAAGGCGCTTGGCATGAAAATGGAAATCCGCGAAGCTGGTGCCGCGACCGCACGGATGCGTGTTCGCGAAGACATGGTTAATGGTTTCGACACTTGCCATGGCGGCATGCTGTTCGCATTGGCCGACACAGCTTTTGCCTTTGCCTGCAATGCCTACGACCGAGTGACCTTTGCCGCCTCGGCGAGCATCGAGTTCGTCCGTCCCGCGATGCTGGGGGATACGCTACGCGCGACCGCCATTGAGGAGTATCGTGGAAGTCGCAGCGCTTACTACGTTGTCAGAGTGGAAAATGATGTCGGCGAGCTGGTCGCGCTGTTCCGCGGGCGCTCGGTCAGCCGGGACGAGCCGGTCCTGAGCAGAAAATGATACGTATAGCATTGAAAAATAGAAAAAACCGTGTCACATTGCTGCCACCATTGGAGGAATGAAGTCCATGTATACGCAGGGCCTGGATCAGGCGGAAAAAGACGGGTCAAAGGGCCAGCACCAGGAAACGCCAGAGCAGCTCGCGGCATTTCAGGCGCGCATCGATGCGGAAGAGAAAATCGAAGCCAAGGACTGGATGCCCGAAGCCTATCGACGCACGTTGATTCGGCAGATTTCGCAACACGCCCATTCTGAAATTATCGGCATGCAGCCTGAAGGCAACTGGCTGACTCGAGCACCGTCACTGAAGCGCAAGGCGATCCTGTTGGCCAAGGTCCAGGATGAGGCCGGGCACGGGCTGTATCTTTACAGCGCCGCCGAGACCCTGGGCGTGTCTCGCGACCAGATGGTCGCCGACTTGTTATCCGGCAAGGCGAAATATTCGAGCATCTTCAACTACCCGACTTTGACCTGGGCCGATATTGGCGCCATTGGATGGCTCGTTGATGGCGCAGCCATCATGAACCAGATTCCGTTGTGCCGATGCTCCTATGGCCCTTACGCACGGGCAATGGTCCGTGTTTGCAAGGAAGAGAGTTTTCACCAGCGCCAGGGCTTCGAAATCATGCTGACCCTGTGTCGCGGCAACGATGAGCAAAAGGCGATGGCCCAGGACGCGCTGGATCGTTTCTGGTGGCCGTCATTGATGATGTTTGGCCCCAACGACACGGAGTCCAGGCATTCCGCGCAATCGATGGCCTGGAAGATCAAACGATTCAGCAATGATGAGCTGCGTCAGAAGTTCGTGGACGTGACCGTACAGCAGGCCGACTTTCCTCGGCCTCAAGGTTCCGGACGAACAACTCAAATTCGACGAAGCGTCGGGACACTACCGGTTCTCCGAGATCGACTGGCAGGAGTTCTTCGATGTCGTCGCTGGAAACGGTCCGTGCAACAGACAGCGCATGCAGAAGCGCCGCAAAGCACATGAAGATGGTGCATGGGTTCGGGCAGCGGCGAGCGCGTATGCCGACAAAATGGCCGCGAAAGCAGCGGCCTGAGGAAAAGAAATGTCGGAACAGGAATGGCCATTGTACGAAGTCTTTATTCGCAGCCGTGGAGGATTGAGTCACCGGCACGCCGGCAGCCTGCACGCTGCCGATGATCAGATGGCACTGGATCACGCTCGTGATACCTACACGCGCCGCAGCGAAGGCGTGAGCCTCTGGGTGGTGCGTTCGGATCAAATTGTCGCGTCCGATCCGGCAGAGACGTCCGCGTTCTTCTCGCCGGCCGAAGACAAGATTTATCGCCATCCGACGTTCTACGACATTCCGGACGGAGTAGAGAATCTGTGACACCTGAGCAGGCACTGCGGGCTTATGTGTTGCGGCTTGGCGATAACGCACTGGTTTTGGGACAGCGCATGATCGAGCTTGTCGCCGCGTACCCTGAACTCGAAGAAGAGCTTGCTAATGCAAACTTCGCGCTCGACTACATCGGCCAGGCGCGCATGTTTTACAGCTACGCCTGCGAATGCGAGGGGACCGGTCGCAGCGAAGACGACCTGGCGTTTTTCCGACCCGAGCACGAGTTCAGGAATCTGCTCCTCGTTGAGCAGCCCAACGGCCATTTCGGAGATACCATCGTTCGCCAGGTGTTGTTTGACGTGTATTACCTGTCGTTACTCGAGGCCCTGATGCGATGCAGCGACGCGGGGCTCGCGGAAATCGCGGCGCGCGCCGAAAAAGAGGTTCGCTACCACCTGCGGCACGCCGCTCATTGGTTGGTTCGGCTCGGTGACGGAACGGACGAGAGTCATCAGAAAGCGCAACAGTCTCTGGATGATCTCTGGCGATACACGGGCGAGATGTTTGAAGTCGATACGCTCGACGAAACGATGCGGACATCGTTCGACGGGCCGGACTTGAAGGCTATTGCCATCGACTGGCAAAAGAAACTCACCGGGATCGTTGCCGAGGCAACCCTTACGTTGCCGCAGGAGAAAAGCATGGCAAGTGGTGGCAAGCAGGGCAGACACAGCGAGCATTTCGGTTACTTGCTTGCAGAGCTGCAAATCCTGCCGCGCACCTATCCGGGTGCAACGTGGTAGAAGCGGCTCTCAAGCGGGAGCAGATCCTGGAATGGCTGGCCGAGGTGCCGGACCCGGAGATACCGGTCTTGAGCATTCAGGACTTAGGGATAGTGCGCGACGTTGAATGCGATGGTGGGGTCGTGGTGTCCCTTTCGCCCACCTACTCCGGCTGTCCCGCGACCGAGGTCATTGAGGCAAGCGTGATCGCTGCGCTCGAAGACCGGGGTGTCGTCGATGTCGCGGTCAAGCGCGTGCTGTCGCCGCCGTGGACAACCGACTGGATCAGCGATGCGGGTCTCGAGAAGCTCAAGGCTTACGGCATCGCACCACCGGAGCGCGGTGGCAGCAAGCGAGCGCTGTTGCAGGGTCAGCGGTCTGTCGCGTGCCCTCAATGCGATTCGCAAAACACCGAGTTGGTCAGTGAATTCGGTTCGACAGCGTGCAAGGCATCGTACCGATGCACGGAGTGCCTGGAACCGTTCGAATATTTCAAATGCATATGAGCGCTCTGGAATGAAGCAGTTTCACCCGCTCAAAGTCGTTGCAAAGAGCCCGGAAACGCGGGACTCGGTGCGTATTGCCCTCGATGTCCCGGAGAACCTGCGGCCTGCGTTCGATTTCCAGCCCGGACAGCATCTGCCGATCCAGGTCGAGCTTGGTGGCAAACGACTGCGTCGCACCTACAGTATCTGTTCCGAGCAGGGACAGTGGCCGCTGGAGATTGGCGTTCGCGTACAGCCCGGCGGGCAGTTTTCGGAATACGCCGCGAACGAACTTGGCAAAGGCGATGAACTTGAGGTGATGCCGCCAACCGGCCGTTTTCATGCCAACGTCGACCCGCGTAATAACAAGTTTTACCTTGGCTTTGCTGCGGGCAGCGGCATTACACCGATACTGTCGATCGCCACGTCGATACTGAACAATGAACCCGCTAGCCGCTTTGCGCTTTTCTATGGAAATCGCAAGCAGCGCTCTACAATGTTCATCGAGGACCTGTATGCGCTGAAGAACCGGTATCCGGATCGACTTCTGCTGCATTTCGTCTTCAGCCAGGAAGAGACCGAGTTCGAGATCAACGCCGGGCGCATCGATGCCGAAAAAGTCGCCGAACTCCATGCGCGTTTTTGCAGCGGGGACACAGCCGACGAAGCCTTTGTTTGTGGGCCGGACTCCATGATTACTACGGTGATTGAGGCTCTGACCAAGCTTGGAATGGCCGACGAGACCGTGCATGTCGAGCGATTCGGAGCGCCACGCCGCCGAGCGCCTTATGTATCCGGAGAATCAGCGGTCTCGAAGGACAGTGCAAGCGTAACCGTCATCATGGATGGCCATAAGAAGTCCTTCGAAATGGCGCGCGAGGGCGCGAGTATTGTGGATGCCGCAGCTGAAAGCGGCGTAGAGCTGCCGTACTCTTGCAAAGGCGGCGTCTGCGCGACGTGCCGAACCCATGTACGGCAAGGTGAGGTTCGCATGGAGACCAACTACGGCCTCGAACCCTGGGAGATAGAGGCGGGCTTTGTGCTGGCCTGCCAGTCGCGGCCTGTCAGCAACCAGGTCCTGCTGGATTACGACAAGGCCTAGCGACCTGTCCGGGCCATTCGCATAGTTTCGGCGCGTTGTACAAGGCGTTTGGACGGGCGTCAAATGGCGCAATTTCAAAAGCCACCGTAGGGTCGCAGGGGTAAAATTACCTGTTATCCTGTACCCCGGGCCGGATGTCCGGGCGAAAAAAAGACCAAGAAGCGCCGGAGGGCGTATGACAGACAGCAATACCGCAGCAGAACTGCCCGCTCGACAGAATTCCTACGACTACGAGGAACTGTTGAGAAGCGGCCATGGCGAGCTCTTCGGCCCGACCAACGGCAGACTGCCGCTGCCCGACATGCTGATGATCGACCGTATTGCCTTGATCAGCGACGAGGGTGGCAAATACGGCAAGGGCGAGATCAAGGCAGAGCTTGATATCAAACCGGACCTCTGGTTTTTCCAATGCCATTTCGAGGGCGACCCGGTCATGCCTGGCTGCCTTGGACTTGATGCGATGTGGCAGCTTGTCGGCTTTCATCTCTGTTGGCAGGGCCTGCAGGGCAGGGGCCGGGCACTCGGTGTCGGCAAAGTGAAATTCACGGGACAGATACTCCCGACAGCAAAACTGGTCACGTTTCAGATTGACATCAAGCGTGTCATTTCACGCAGGCTTAACATGGCGATCGCTGACGGTTCCGTTTCCGTTGACGGTCGCGAGATCTACACGGCCGAGGATTTGCGAGTCGGCCTGTTCACTTCCACCGAAGACTTTTAGGACGACTCATGCGGCGTGTAGTAATCACCGGCCTCGGCGCGGTTTCCTGTATCGGCAATAACAAGTCGGAGATTCTAGATTCGTTGCGTAGCGGTCGCTCAGGAATCGTCGCCAACGAGAGTTATAAGGAACTCGGACTGCGCAGCCAGGTCTCGGGCAGCTGTCACATCGACATAGCGGATCACATTGATCGAAAGGTCCGGCGATTCATGGGCGACGCCGCAGCCTATGCCTATATTGCGATGCAGCAGTCGATCGACGATGCCGGTCTGGACGATGGCGACATTTCCAATGTTCGAACAGGATTGATCGCTGCATCGGGTGGTGCATCCAGCAACAACATCGTGGAGAGCGCTGATATATTGCGCTCGCGCGGGGTTCGCAAGGTCGGTCCTTATCGTGTGCCGCGCACCATGGGCAGCTCGGTATCGGCCTGCCTCGCAACGCCATTCAAAATCAAGGGCGTCAACTACTCCATAACGTCTGCGTGTGCGACGAGTGCGCATTGTATTGGCGCCGCGGCTGAGCAGATTCAGCTCGGCAAGCAGGACGTCGTATTCGCGGGCGGGGGCGAAGAGGAGCACTGGTCACTGGCCTGCCTGTTTGATGCGATGGGCGCGTTGTCGTCCAAGTACAACGAGGACCCGGCGACGGCGTCGCGTCCCTACGATGCCACGCGCGACGGATTTGTGATCGCGGCGGGATCGGGAATGGTGGTTGTTGAAGAGTTGGAGCACGCCAAGGCGCGCGGCGCGAAAATCTATGCCGAGCTGGTCGGCTACGGGGCAACCTCCGATGGCTACGACATGGTTGCGCCTTCCGGCGAAGGTGCGTTGCGGTGTATGGACCTCGCGCGCTCGACGGTTGAAGGATCGATCGATTACATCAACACGCATGGCACGAGCACGCCCGTCGGTGACGTTAAAGAGGTCGAGGCCATGCAGTCGATGTTTGGCGATCAGATGCCTCGCTACGGTTCCACCAAGTCGATGTGCGGGCACTCTCTGGGAGCGACCGGTGCGCAGGAAGCCATCCATTGCCTGCTTATGCTCGAAAACGATTTCATCGCGCCATCGATCAATGTCGGCGACGCGGATCCCGTCGTTGCAGGGACGCCGCTCGTCACCGAACGCGTCGATAACGCCGGTATCAAGACGGCGATGTCGAACAGCTTCGGTTTCGGTGGGACAAACGCGACACTGGTATTCCAGAAACGATAGGCCATAATCGGTCTCCATGACGATTGAGACACTGAGCGAAACCAGCTGTTTCGACGGCCGCATCGGCTTCTACCGGCACGCCTCGACAACCAACCGCTGCGATATGCGCTTTGCCGTGTTTGTGCCGCCGCAAGCGGCGCACGGCAAGGTTCCGGTCCTGACCTTCTTATCCGGCCTGACCTGCACCGAAGAGAACTTCATGGTTAAGAGCGGGGCACAGCGAGTCGCGTCGAAGCTTGGCCTGATGCTGGTTTCTCCGGACACGAGCCCGCGCGGCGACGGCGTTCCCGATGACCCGGCTGGCGATTACGATTTTGGCCTGGCGGCGGGCTTCTACCTTAACGCCACGCAGGATCCCTGGTCACGGCACTATCACATGTATGACTACGTGACGAAGGAATTGCCCGGTGTCATCTTCGACAATTTTCCAGGTGACCCGGAACGACACGGCCTGACCGGGCATTCAATGGGCGGCCATGGCGCGCTGACGATTGGCCTCCGAAATCCCGAGCAGTACAAGTCACTGTCTGCGTTCGCGCCGATTTGCACGACATTGCACAGCCCCTGGGGCAGGAAAGCGTTGAGCTACTACCTCGGCGACGATACATCGACGTGGCACGATTACGACGCCGCTCACGTGGCGCGCAACGTGAGGAGTCCTTCCGCGTTCGGCAAGATCCTCGTGGATCAGGGTGCCGACGATCCTTACCTCGTGGAGCAGCTGAAACCCGATCACCTGCAAGCTGCCTGTGCCGAGAGCGGACTCGCACTTGAGCTACGAGTGCATAAGGGTTATGACCACGGCTATTATTTCATTTCGACTTTCATGGAGGACCACCTGAAGCACCACGCCGCAGCGCTGGGCCACTGACAGGGCCTCGCATATGGACCAATGGCTAGTACTCGGTGTCACCATGCTGGCCACGGGGTGTGTTCGCCGGCGTGCTCGCAGGCCTGTTCGGCATTGGTGGTGGCATCGTTATCGTTCCCGTACTTGAAGCGGCGCTTGGCTTTCTCGGCGTCGATCCGGCGATACGAATGCATGTCGCGGTCGCCACTTCCCTGGCTACCATCATTCCGACATCGATTTCTTCGGCGAGGGCGCATCATCGGCGAGGGTCGGTCGATTTCGAGATCGTCCGGCGTTGGGCGATCTTCGTGCTGATTGGGGCGCTGTTGGGGGCGTGGATCGCGGCACAGGTTCACAGCCGCGTATTGGCCATGGTGTTCGCGACCCTCGCGATGCTGGTTGCGATCAAGATGGTGCTCCTGCCCGAGACACGCAACCTGACCGCAGCGGTACCGCGCGGTCCACTGGTGTCCGCGATTCCGACGGCGATTGGCTGCTTTTCGAGCATGATGGGTATTGGTGGCGGTACTTTTTCCGTGATGACGCTGACGCTGTTCAACGAGCCGATACACCGGGCCGTCGGCACTGCTGCGCTGTTTGGTTTGATCATCAGTCTGCCGGGAACCGTCGGATTCATGGCGACAGGCTGGGGCGATGTCCGGCTACCGCCCGGCAGCCTGGGCTACGTCAGCCTCGTTGGATTCGCACTGATCGCGCCGGCGACCGTTCTCACGGCTCCGATCGGCGCAAAGATCGCGCACAGCCTCTCGCAGAAGCGCCTCAGTATGCTGTTTGGCGCTTTTCTTCTGGTTGTTTCATTACGATTGTTCTACCGGGCGTTTATATGATGACTTTCAGACATTGGTTAATTTGCGTTGCGTTGCTGCTGTCGGCTTGCGGACAGAAAGTGCTTGAAGCTGACGAGCCGATAACTTGCGATCGATGCGATAACTGGAATGAGCCGCAGGACCCGTTCCGTATTCATGGCAATACCTGGTACGTCGGCACCGCGGGATTGTCGTCCATACTCATTGAATCCGACGCTGGCCTGATACTGATTGATGGCGCGTTGCCGCAATCGGCAGCATTGATCGACGCCAATATCCGAAACCTGGGGTTCGACACGCGTGACGTCAAAGCCATTCTCGTATCGCATGTTCATTACGATCACGTCGGTGGCGTCGCTGCCTTGCAGCGATTCAGTGGCGCCAGCGTTTTCACAAGTCTTCCGGGTCGTGAACCGCTAACAGCGGGCCGTCTTTCCGAAGACGACCCGCAGTACGTCGCGGACTCCGACCAGGGTAGTTTCCCGGCTGTGCGGGACGTTGTTGCCGTCGGCGACGGCGAGGTCGTGACGATTGGCTCCGTCGACGTGAAGGCCGTCTATACGCCCGGGCACACGCCTGGGAGCACCTCGTGGACCTGGCAATCGTGCGCGCTGAATACCTGTTATGACGTCGTCTATGCCGACAGCATGAGCGCGGTCTCGACCGAGGGCTTCAAGTTCACGAGCAGCGGAGTCGCCGACAAGCTGGTCGCCAGTGTCGGAAAAATCGCAGACCTTGACTGCGATATCCTGCTGTCGCCGCACCCGTTTTTCTTCGGCATGCAGGACAAGCTGGAACGACTCGATCAGGGCAACCCGTTCGTCAACAACGTGGGTTGCCTGTTGTACGCCGATTCGATCACTCGAATGGCTGGAGCAGCGGCTTAAAGCGGAACGCTCACATTGATTCATGACTGTGAGTGGCGTTGTTCGTTGCCTGCAGAGAATTTCATGACGGGCATCGCCAGTGTTAGCACACCGATCAACACGATCAATAAACCCGCCCCCAGTCGTTTACGACTCATGAACTGCGAAAGTCTGGATGCACTAATGCCTGTCATGATCATCGCGGGCATCGTGCCGATGCCGAACGCAATCATGACGAGTCCACCGTGAAGTGCGTTGGCAGTCGTCGCAGCGAGCAGCAATACGCTGTAGACCAATCCGCACGGCAGCCAGCCCCAGAGCAAACCGAGACCCAGGGCCTTGGGGATGCTGGTGACCGGCAGCAGGCCTTTAGCGGCTGGCGCAATTCGATTCCAGAGTGTGGCGCCGGCCTTTTCCACTGGTGCAAGGAATCGCCAGCCGAAAGCGACTTGTAAACCAACGACAACGATCAGGAGCCCACTGGCAAAGCGCACTGGCGCAGCGATGTTCGGAATAGCGCCAACGATGGTCTGGCCGAGCATCGCGACCACGAGGCCGAGGAACGCGTAGCTAAGGACGCGCCCGCCGTTGTAGGCGAGGGCCAAGGGCATTTGTGCGCGCAGTGACGCGACACTCGCGTTGACTGCAAAAAGGCCCGACAGTCCGGCGCACATGCCGAAACAGTGCGCGCTGCCGAGCAGGCCCGTGACAAAGGCGGCCGCGAGCAAGGGCAATGCTTCATTCATGACGGGTCGTCGTCGTCGGGTTTCGTGTCATCGTCCATGATGATGCGCACGGCCGGCGTATCCAGGTCATCAAACTGGCCGCTGCCGACCGCCCAGAAAAACGCCCACACGGCAGCGCCTAACAGCAGCAGTGCAAGCGGGATCAGCACGTAGAGAATGGACATTAGTTGAATCGACTGAGACGTAAAGCGTTAAGCACAACAATCAGCGAACTCGCACTCATTCCAATCGCTGCGAGCCAGGGTGGTACCAGTCCGGCCGCAGCGAGCGGCAGCGCCAGCGCATTGTATACGATCGCCCAGGCGAGGTTTTGTCGCACGATGCGCATCGTCTTGCCTGACATTCGTACGGCCGTTACCAGAGGTTCGAGCGAATCGCCCAGCATAATGACGTCAGCGTTGGTCTGAGCGAGCAGCGCCCCTTGTGCCGGCGCGACGGAGGTGTCGGCGCCTGCGAGGACTGGCGCGTCATTGATGCCATCGCCTACCATGAGGACCCGCTCGCCATCGCGTTGCGCTGCCTCGATAATCTCCAGTTTTCGCTGCGGAGTGCATTCAAAATCGAATTCCGTAATTCCGAGTCGCGCTGCAAGGTGTTCGACGGCATCCCGGTTGTCGCCACTGACCAGTGCTATCCGCAGACCCATCCCGCGGAGTGAGTCGAGCGTCCGGGCAACGTTGGGCCTGAGTTCGTCTTCGATGTCGAACCAGGCGACGACTTTGCCGTCGACGCCGAGAAACACGTTCGTCGCCGCGGCATTCCGGCCATCCGTTCCGTCGGCGACGCCGCCGCCGACGAATGCCGCGGCGCCGAGCCGCCAGTGACGGCCGTCGATAGAGCCGCTTACGCCCTGACCAACCTCGACATGCTGCGACGTGACTTCGGGTAGCGTGACGTTCATGGCGAAAGCGCGAGCAAGCGGATGTGCAGATGCGGTTTCGAGGGCAGCGGCGACGCGCCGGCAATCCTGCTCGGTCATGGACGGATCGAGAACCATGACTGACGTGATTCTTGGCAGACCCCGGGTCAGCGTTCCCGTCTTGTCGAACATGACGGTTGTGGCACGAGACAAGGCCTCAATCGCGTTGCCGTTGGTTACCAGGAGTCGCAGTTGCGACAGGCGACTGCCCGCCGCGGCAAAGGCGGCCGGTGTTGCTAATGCGAGGGCGCAGGGGCAGGTCACGACCAGCACGGACAAGGTGATGACGAACGCGCGCTCCGGTGCCGTGAAATACCAGAAGGCGGCAACCAAAGTGGCGACTGCCAACAGCGCGATCACGATGTAGCTTGCAACGCGATCGGCGAGCGTGACAAAGGCCGGACGCGTGTAGCGCGCACGTTCGCTCAGGCGGCTAATGGTCCCGAGTGTCGTGTCGCCGCCGGTCCGCAATACGCGCACCCTGATCAATCCATCGAGATTCACGCTGCCAGCGGCGACGAGGTCACCCATCGACTTGCGCTGCGGTGCTGCTTCGCCGGTCAGCAGCGCCTCGTCGACCGTCGTGTCGCCGCTTTCGATCGTCCCGTCTGCCGGTATCGCGTCGCCGGGTCGGATCAGTACGCGGTCTCCTTCGAGTAGCTGGCTGACTGGCACTATCGATGCTTCCTCGCCGACCAATCGCGTGGCCGTATTCGGTAGCAGAGACGACAGCGCCGTGCTGCGATCAATCGAACGGTGGCGAGCCCGCATTTCGAGGAAGCGACCGAGTGTCAGGAAGAACACGAACATCGTCACGGAATCGAACCAAACGGCCGCTCCATTTGTGAACGTCGCGTAGACCGACGCGGCATACGCGCTGCCCACCGCAATTGATACCGGCAGATCCATGCCCGGCTTTCTCGCGACCACGCCACGCCAGGCGGCCGCGAAAAACGGTCGGGCGGCATAAAATACGACCGGCGTGGTCACCACGAAACTGACCATGCGAAGGAAACGCTGCATCTCCTGATCGATGCCCTGGAAATCACCCGCATACAAACCGACGGCGAACATCATGACCTGCATCATGCCCAGTGACGCAACCAGGAGGCGTTTGAGCGCCGTGCGTTGTTCGATGAGTTCCGGGCGGGCCGTATTTTCAGGTGCGAGCGGCTGCGGCTCGTAACCGAGGTTCGCGAGCGCGCCCAGAATTTTCGAGAATTGTGCGTCGGCCAGCCGCCACCGTACACGCAGGCGGTGTGTGACGGGACTGACCTCGGCCGTGTCGACGCCCGGCAGATTGGTCAGCGTTGTCTCGATAAGCCAACTGCAAGCGGCACAGTACATGCCACCAACGTAAATCGTTGCTTCGACTGCTTCTGCATTTTTTTCGGTGAACGCCCGCAGCATGTCGTCGCTGTCGAACACCTGCCACTCGGCCGCTTCCTCTGCCGGACGGCCGACGCCAGGATCGGGCGTGTCGCGCAGGGCATAATATTGGCTCATGCCGGAGTCGCGAATGAGTTCCGCGACGGCTTTGCAGCCAGGGCAGCAGACCGGTCGCCGCTCGCCGTCGATATCGACGTTGAGATTACAGTCAGTCGGGACGGGCAGCGCGCAGTGAAAGCAGGTTTTACTGCTCATCAACATGAGTTATTTCGGCAGGACGCAGCGTTACGCGCGATTCGCCCTGCCACTCACCAGAGAGGCGCCAGTCGTCGTTCGACTTCAGGGTCACGTACCAACGCCCGTCGGGGATGCTGATGAAGTGGCCTGACCAGACAGGATTTCCCGCCGAATCGGGCGGCGCAAGATTGAGCGTAATGCGTTGATCGCGATCGGCGAACGCGGGATGCGAAAATTCCAGGTCGAGCGCTGCGGGCACGCTCTCGAGATCCCCCGACCGCATTGCAGCCAGTATCGCGCCAGTATCGATGTTGATGTCCAGCAGTGCCGCGAGATTCAGTTCCGCCGCGAGCTGCTCAGCGTTGAGACGGCGCGCGGCGACGATCTGCATGCCGTCATCGGACTGGACCACCAGTGAATCCGTGGTTTGCAGTGATATCCAGAGCGTGGTCAGGCCTGCGATGACCGCGGAAGCCGGCAGGGCGATTATGAACCACGGCCAAAACTGCCGGTACCAGGGTTGGGTATCTTCGCGAACCATAGTGGTTAGTGTCCTGTACCGCAAATTCGTAGTGTTTCAGCGCGTTTGTTCAAGGCTTTCTACATGTTCTGAAATCATATGAACTTACGGGACACGACACTAGGGAGTCGGACCGATGAAGCGGCTATCTTCCTCTACTGCGACCGATGCGTCATCCAATGCTTCGATGTTGAAGAAGATGGTATTGACGCCCTGCACGTTGTCACGTTGCGCCCGCACCCGCACGGGCAATGAGAGAACGCCTCCGCCATCGACACGCACGCTGTGATCAACACCGTCGAGCACGATATCTTGTGCGCCAGAAACGCTTAACGAGAACTCTCGCGCATCGTTGCTCTGGTTGATGATCTTGAGTGTGTATATATTCTCGACGAGGTCGTTCGGAAGCTCCCGGTACAGGGAATTCCTGTCCCTGATGACGTCGAGAATAACGGGCGTGCGCGATGCCATTGCGGCAACAAGGCCACCCACGAGTATCAGCAGAAGAACTGCGTAGACCAGCATCCGGGGCCTGATCACGCGCGTGGTTTCGCTATGCAGGCTGTGTTCGGTCGTGTAGCGCACGAGGCCGCGCGGATAGTTCATTTTGTCCATGATGGAATCGCAGGCGTCGATGCAAGCGGCGCACGCGATGCATTCGTACTGCAGCCCCTCGCGTATGTCTATACCGGTTGGGCACACCTGCACACAGAGTTGGCAATCGATGCAATCGCCGAGTCCTGCCGCTTTGTGGTCGACAGACCGCTTGCGACCGCCGCGCGGCTCACCACGCTTCTCATCGTAGGAGATGATGAGCGTGTCTTTGTCGAACATCGCGCTCTGGAATCGGGCGTAAGGACACATGTACTTACAAACCTGTTCGCGCATGTAGCCGGCATTACCGTAGGTGGCGAAGCCGTAGAACAAACCCCAGAACAAGGTCCACCCACCAATGTTAAAGGCGAGAATATCGGCGCCCAGTTCACGTACCGGCGTGAAGTAGCCGATGAAAGTAAATCCGGTCCACATCGAGAACGTTATCCACAGGAATTGCTTCGACGCTTTTTTCCGAAACTTTGTCAAAGACCAGGGTGCTTTGTCGAGTTTCATGCGCTGCGACCGCGTGCCCTCGGTCAGCTGCTCCATCCAGATGAACGCCTCGGTCCACACGGTTTGCGGGCAGGCGAAGCCACACCAAAGGCGGCCCGCCAACGCCGTAAAAAAGAACAACGACAGCGCCGCGATGATTAGCAGCAATGCGAGGTAGGGAAAGTCCTGCGGCCAGAGCGTCAGCCCCAGCAGGTAGAACTTGCGCGCTGGAAGATCAAACAGGATCGCCTGGCGTTCATCCCAATTTAGCCACGGTACGACATAGAACAGGCCGAGTAATATGACGGTCGCAAGCTTGCTTAGTTTGTCGAAGCGTCCGCCGATCTCGCGCGGGTAGATTTTCTTCGCGCTCTCGTACATCGAGGCGGCTTGTGGCTGGTTCATTGCTGTCGGTGCTTGGCGTCACGTTTCGGGGCGGTACGCACAAGGAATGCAGTGACGCTTGAGCAAATCGCGCAAAGTACCCAGAAAAAGAAAAAGCCCGCTGCGTAACCTGCGTCGTGGCCTATCTCCAACTCTGCATCGAAAATGCCGCCGAGCTCGATGGGGTCGAAGATTGCGAAGAACACCATGGTGGCGATCGCGGCACTCAGAAAGGAAATCCAGACAACGGTAAATGCCGCTTGTTTGTTACGGCTCCACTGCTGCGCGCCACGATATTCTTCATCGATCATGAGATATCCTGTTGCGTCAGTTCGACAGGCTGTAAATATAGGCCGCCAGGATCTTCGTGCGATTCTCACCGAGCAATTCTCCGTGCGCCGGCATTAGGCCGTTGCGTCCCTGGACGATTGTCGTTCGAATGGCTTCGTCGGACGAACCGTATAGCCAGGTATCATCAGTCAGGTTTGGCGCGCCGAAGATCGGGTTGCCCGTGCCTTCGGCCGTGTGGCACGCGCTGCACAAAGCCAGGAACATCGGTTTGGCGCTCAATGCATTCGCATCGGCCTCGACGATACCGCTCAAAGACTGGACGTACCTGACCATGTTATCGACACCCTGGTCGCCGCCCAATGCGGGCGCGAGAACGGGCATCACCGCGTTACGGCCGTTTTTCAAGGTTGCAGTCAGCGCGGCTTCCGAGTTGCCCCACAGCCAGTCATCATCGGTGAGGTTGGGGTAGCCGGGTGCACCACGGGCGTCCGAGCCATGGCAGGTCGTGCAGTAGCTTGCATACAGGCTCTTGCCCAGCTTGTTCGCGTCGGCATTTTTCGCAAGCTCTTCGAAATCCATGGCTGCGAAGTTTTCATAGATCGGCTCGTAACGGCTTGCAGCGGCCTGCATCTCAGCCTCGTACTGGCCTTGCTGTGACCAGCCTAGTGTTCCCTCCCAGCTACCCAGGCCGAACACGACCAGGTAGCCGATGGCCCAGGCGATCGTGATGAAGTACAAATACAACCACCACTTCGGAGCCGGGTTGTTCCACTCCTGAAGGTCACCGTCCCACTTGTGGCCGACGACCTGGTCGTCCGCGACGTTTTGCGGACCCTGTTTCGCAGACCAGGCGATCAGCCATGCGCACCAGAGTACGAAGAGTATCGTGCCAGCAGCAACGAACCAGTGCCAGAATGCAGGCATCAGATGTTCTCCCGCTCGTTATCAGAAATGTAGTGGTCCTCTTCCAGCGGCAATGCCGCGGAAGCCTCGAAATCCGCTTTGCGTCGGCTGCTCCAGGCCCATACCCAGATGCCAATGAAGGCAAAGAAAATGATGGCCGTGAGTACTCCGCGCAGGTCGTTAACATCCATCAATGCTTACCTTCTGTCCCGGCGGTTGGTACCCAGCTCTTGCAGGTACGCAATGAGCGCTTCCATCTCCGAGCGGCCCTGGACCGCGGCCGCAGCGTCGGCAATTTGTCCGTCCGTGTAGGGGTCACCGAGGAACTTAAGCGCTTTCAACTTGGTCGTGATCAGGTCCGGGTCGACCGTGTTCTCGAGTAGCCAGGGATAGCCCGGCATATTGGATTCCGGCACCAGCGCGCGCGGATCGGTCAGGTGCAGGCGATGCCAGTCATCGCTGTAGCGTCCGCCAACGCGAGCAAGATCGGGACCGGTACGTTTGGAGCCGAACTGAAACGGCCGATCGTAAACCGTCTCACCCGCGGTCGTGAACGGACCGTAGCGTTCCGTTTCACTGCGAAACGGTCGAATCATTTGCGAGTGGCAGTTGTAACAGCCTTCGCGGACGTAAATGTCACGGCCGGCCAGTCGCAACGGACTGTAGGGCTCGATACCCTCGGCGGGCTCGGTCGCATCGGCACTGAACATCAGCGGCACAATCTCGACCAGGCCGCCGATGCTAATCGCAACAACGATCAGCACCATCATCAGGTTCAGGCTTTTTTCAATCGTCTCATGACGCATTGCTTGGGCTCCCTGTTACGCCGGTTCCAGTACCGCAATGGGCACGGGTTTCTTATCACTTACGGTCTTCCAGACGTTGTAAGCCATGATGAGCATTCCGCTGAAGAACAGCAGGCCGCCGAGGAGTCGCAGGTAGTGATAGGGTTCTACGGCCTTGAGCGACTCTACAAACGAGTAGGTCAGCGTGCCGTCGTCATTAACCGCACGCCACATCAGGCCTTCGGTAACACCAGCGATCCACATGGATACGGCGTACAGCACGACACCGATTGTCGATGTCCAGAAATGCACGTCGATGAGCTTCGTGCTGTACATGCCCTCGCGATTATAGAGCCTCGGAATGAGCGAATAGAGCGAGCCGATCGTCATCATTGCCACCCAACCCAAAGCACCAGAATGCACGTGGCCAATCGTCCAGTTCGTGTAGTGCGACAGGGCGTTGACCGTCTTAATCGACATCATCGGGCCTTCGAAGGTCGACATGCCGTAGAACGACAGGGCCACGATCATGAACTTCAGGATCGGGTCGGAACGCAACTTATGCCAGGCGCCCGACAAGGTCATGATGCCGTTGATCATGCCGCCCCAGGACGGTGCCAGCAGAATGATGGAGAACACCATGCCCAAGGTCTGGGCCCAGTCCGGCAGCGACGTGTAGTGCAGATGGTGAGGACCGGCCCACATGTACACGGCAATCAGGGACCAGAAGTGTATGACTGAGAGACGGTACGAATAAACAGGCCGTCCGGCCTGTTTGGGCACGAAGTAATACATCATGCCGAGGAAGCCGGCTGTCAGGAAGAATCCAACCGCGTTGTGTCCGTACCACCACTGCATCATGCCATCCACAACGCCCGTATAGATGCTGTAGGACTTTGTCAGGGAGACGGGAACAGAGAGATTGTTAAAGATGTGCAGGACGGCGATCGTGATGATAAACGCGCCGTAGAACCAGTTGGCAACGTAAATGTGTTTTACACGCCGCTTTGCGATCGTGGCGAAGAAAACAATCGCGAAAGCCACCCATACGACCGCGATGAGCAGGTCGATCGGCCACTCCAGTTCCGCGTATTCCTTTGACTGAGTGATGCCCAGCGGCAACGTAACTGCCGCGAGCACAATAATCAGCTGCCATCCCCAAAATGTGAATGCCGCCAACTTGTCAAATGCCAGTCGCACATGACAGGTGCGTTGCACAACGTAATACGCGGTCGCAAACAACGCCGAACCGCCGAAAGCAAAAATGACGGCATTGGTGTGCAGCGGCCGCAGGCGGCTGTAGGTAAGGAAGGGCAGGTCAAAATTGAGTTGTGGCCAGATCAGCTGAGCGGCGAGGACTACGCCGACCAGCATGCCGACGATGCCCCAGATCACGACCATGATCGAAAACTGACGCACTACCGTGTCGTTGTAAGAAGCTGCTTTGTCCAACTTGAGGACCCCTATTTTCTGTCGGATATGTGTCGTGGCGAGGCAGCGCAGTGGCGGGTTCCACTCCGTTCATTGACGCGGCTCTCGATGAGTCGGGCCGCATTATAGCCTCGTGCTGATGCGGCAATCTATCAAGGCAGGGCGGGGCTTCGTATAGGGGACGATACGTATGGCATTGATAGTGCAACAAATGTCCAGATAAGCGGCCAATAACCCCTATAATCGGAAGCCGTTTCGTTGACAAAGAAGTCCATGAAGAAAATCGCGCTGCCTTCCGATATTGTCAGCGAAATACTGAATGCCTCTGCGGATGCGACGATCATCTCGGACGAGCAGGGCAATATTTGTGCGGCAAACAAGGCTGCTGAGGTGTTGTTCGGGTTTGAGGCCGATGAGTTGATCGGCAAGCCGATCGACGTGCTTGTTCCCAAGGAGCAACGCGAAAAGCACCGTAGCTTGCGCGATTCGTATCAAAAAGCCCCGAGGGCGCGGCCAATGGTGTCGGGGCTGGAGATCTTTGCACTTCGCAAGGACGGCAGCTCATTTCGTGCCGAGATCGGGCTCAACCCGATCGAAACCAACGATGGTCTCTTGGTCACGAGCACCATTCGAGCTATCAATAAGCTGGATGAATCGGAGACGTACTTCCGGAACGTACTCGAATCTGCCCCTGACGCCATGATTATTATCGATGAGCAGGGCAAAATCGCGATCGTGAATGCGCAGGTCGAGACAATGTTCGGCTATGAACGGCAGGAGATTCTCGGCCGTAAGATAGAGACGCTGTTGCCGGAACGCTTGCGCGAACAGCATGTTTCGCACCGGGGGGGATTCGTGCGCGACCCGAAACTGCGGCCGATGGGCGAGGGTCTGGATCTCGTTGCGAGGCGCAAGGATGGCAGTGAATTTCCCGTCGAAATCAGCCTAAGCCCGGTGCGCACGGGCGGCCGCGGATTCGTTTCCAGCGTTATCCGCGATGTTACCGACCGCAAACGCATGCAGGACGAGATTATTGCGGCCCGTCGCGAGGCTGAGCGCGCGAACAATGCGAACAGCGCGTTCCTCGCGGCTGCGAGCCATGATCTTCGCCAGCCCGTGCAGGCGTTAAGCCTTCTGAACGGCGCGCTGCGGCGTACCGTCAAGGATGAGCGGGCGCTCGAGATGATCGACAGTCAGCAGCACTCGTTGACGGCGATGACCAACCTGCTCAACTCCCTGCTCGACATCAGCCGGCTCGACGCGGGCGCCGTGTCGCCGGAACTCGAGGACTTCCCGATACGCCGACTCATCGATAGATTGTCAGACGAGTTTGCGCGACAGGCGCAACACAACGGACTTGAATTTTCTTCGTTGTCGAGTGACAGCGTCGTTTGCAGTGATCCCAATTTGCTCGCGGAGATCATCCAGAATCTCGTGTCCAACGCCATTCGATACACCGACAAGGGCAGCGTTACGCTTGGAGTGCGTAGAGAGTGAAGGTCGATGCCGAATCGACGTCACGGATACCGGCATCGGTATCGAAGAGGATCAGATTGACGCGATCTTCGGCGAGTTTCATCAGTGCAAGGCGCCCGGGGCGAGCAAGGAAGGGTTTCGGACTGGGTCTTGCGATCGTGAAGCGGCTTGCAGATCTTCTGGAAGTGCAAATCGACGTCGTGTCCGACGTCGGCAAGGGATCGTGCTTCAGCATTATCCTGCCCGCGGTGGCCGGCGCCGTCGCTGCCGGCGAAGACGAAGTCCCTGCAAGGATCGGCGATGAGGTTCTGTCCGCCGGACTGATAATCCTGATCGAGGACGACGTCAACGTCGCCAATGCCTGGGGATTGCTGCTCGAAGCAGAAGGATTCCAGGTTGCAACAGCGGCGTCTGCACCTGAGGCGAGTGCGCTAATAAAGCATCTCGATGAATCGCCGGCGTTGTTGATCTCGGACTTTCATCTGCTCGACGGATCAACCGGCGTCGAAGCGGTGAGCGGCATCCGCGATTTCTTCGATAAGCAAATTCCAGCGTTTATCGTGAGCGGCGACACGTCCAAGGTCGTCAAAGAAGCGCGAATGATCGACAATTGCACGCTCCTGAGCAAGCCGGTCGACACGAACAGGTTGCTGGCCGCGGCACGTGAGGCGATTCGTACCGGCGATGTTCCGCAGGACTAGCCGGACAAATACGCCAGCCAGCTCGCCGGTGACTTCGACGTCGCGACGCCTGCGATATAGGCGAACACGGACAGCGCGGCGACGAAAGCCATCGTTCTGATCTGCACCGTCGTTCCGCGACGAATCGCCACTGTCCCGAGCAGTATATAAATGATCAATCCGACAAACTTGGCCAATAGCCAACTTTGCGACAGCGGATTCAATGACAGGATTACCAACATCGCGATACCGGACAGCAGAAAAATCGTGTCGACGATGTGCGGGGCAATATGAGTAATGGGGTGCTGGAGCTTGCTGGAGCCGGCCATCATCCAATAGCCACGCAGGACAAAGCCGGTGATGGTTAAAACGGCGGTCAAGGTGTGGACTTGTTTGAGAAACAGGTAGGCCATAGAGGCGCAATCATGTCACGAAAACGCGACGCGGCGACGAACGGTGCCGCGCCGGAGCGTTTCCGCTCCGGCTGCTGTGATCCTGGTAGGAATCAGGCGGCTTCGTGACTGTGCAGGTTGACGGGTGTCTGGAACCAGTCGGGTTTGATGATCAACAGGTCGCAGGGCAAGTGTTCAAGCGTGCGTTCGGCCGTCGCTCCGATAAACAGCCGTTTCCAGCGATTCCTGGCGACCGCACCCATGACCACCACGTCGGCCTTCAGGTTCTCGGCGATTAACGGCAGCTCCTCGTGCGTCAGGCCGGCGACAAGATGTGCCTTGCCATCGTCGATTTTGTGGAAATCCGTGATTTCCTTGAAACGTTTCTGGTGATCTTCATGCATTTGCTGTTCAATTTCATCGAAGGGCAGAGAAACGGGAATGTATGCATTTGCCGTGGCCGTCGCGACCGCGATGCGCGGATCGTAAGAATGAAAGGCATGAAGGTCGCCACCGACCTTGCTGGACAGTTCCTTGCTCACATGCAAGATTTCATCGTCAAGCGCCGCCGGCTTGTCGTGCTGGTGCATCGGGTCAATCGCTGCAACAAAAACGGGTGTTGGGGCAAACTTCTGTGGCTTAACCAGCCACAAGGGCAGCGGGCAGGTGCGAATCAGGTTCCAGTCCGTGTTGGTGAGCAGTGCTCTGGCGACCGCCGAGTGGTGATGCGTGTCTTTTACGATGAGGTCGGCCTTGCTTTCTAACGCCCGCCTGACGATGCTCTCGTACAGCGGGTGGCCCCAGAGAGCTGTGGATTTGACGACGATTCCGTCTGCGCGCAGCGGCTCAGCCAAGGTCTCCAGATGCTTTTCATGGCTTTGGATGACTTCATCGCGGGCTTTCTCCAGCGACGGAGAATCGAAGAGGCGGTCGCCGCTCAGATACTCGTTGTAATAGCAGACGAGCAGCTCGAGTTCGGCACCACATTGCTTGGCGAGCCAGGCGGCGCGATGCATCGCCGGCTGTTCACTGGCCGTCGGGTCGATGACCGCGAGAATTTTAGCGATTTCTTTCATTGTCGTACCTGACAAATGTTTGTGGAAGTTTAGCCATCCTTCTCTGAGAGCATACGCCCGGCAAGGTCGCTTTCCATAAGGCCACATGCTTAGCCTGTATCGGTTAGTACTTATTTCGTCGTAAGTGCTTTTACTAATTTCGAAGCACCGTTGTTTCGTATTAGATGGACGCAGTCGTGACCAAAGGAGGTCATCATGTCGGGCGCATCACGTGAAGCGTTGCGTGCAAAGTTGAATCAGAAGAAGGATGAGCTGAGCGCGCGTCTTACGCGTATTTCGGCGAATCTCCGTCGCGGCTACGAAGCAGATTCCAAAGAGCGCGCCAAGCAGCTGGAAGACAATGAAGTCGTTGATGCGCTGGGAAATGAAGCGCGTGTGGAAATTGCCAAGATTTCTGCGGCGCTGAGACGTATGGATTCAGGAGAATTCGGTAACTGCACGGAGTGCGGAATGCCGATCGAGGAAGGCCGCCTCAACGCCTATCCCTACGCCGATGAATGCATCGAGTGTGCAGAGTTTGACGAACGACGCAGAGCGCGCGAATAGACTCAGGCTGTCATGTGCATTTTGACAAGATCAGCGAGTGATCTTGCCTGCATCTTTTCCATGACCCTCGCACGGTGAATCTCAACAGTGCGTTGACTGACGCCCAGTTCGTAGGCGATGACCTTGTTGGGCTTTCCCGTAACGACGAGGTCGAACACCTCGCGCTCGCGATTGGTCAGACGGTCCAGCCGCCCGGCAACTTCGGCATGGTGTTGTTGTGCTTCCCGGCGCTCCTCGTCAGTTGCAAGAGCTTCGCGAATCCGGTCCAGTAATTCCTGGTCCCGAAATGGTTTCTGAATGAAGTCAACGGCGCCTTTTTGCATGGCTTCAACCGCCATTGGAACGTCACCGTGACCGGTAATGAAAATAATCGGCAAGGTATTGCCGCGCTTGATGAGCTCCTGCTGTAATTCGAGCCCGCCAAGGCCCGGCATGCGGATGTCGAGGACGAGACAACCCGGCCGCTGTTCCGTCATCTTTTCCAGGAATTCATCGCCCGAACCGAATATTTCGTGATTGAGGTTGACCGAGTCCAGCAGTGCCTGCATGGCAAAACGAATCGCGGCGTCGTCATCGACGATAAAAACAGTGGGTGATTGTTGGTTTTGTGTCGTCACTGGGCGTGATTGGACCAGAAAGGGCGCCGTTTTGCGAGTGTTTCGCCCAAATCGACGTCATGACCGGGGTGATTTCGGCGAGTTTCGCGCTAATCGAGCCGCTTGGTAAATCTGAGCGCGGCGGCGATCATCGCGACGACGGTGAATCCGATGAGGTAAAACAGGTCAGCGAGCATCTCGGTGAGCGCTGCGTCGCGCAGCATTATGCCGCGGGTCAGCCGGATGAAGTGCGTATTCGGCAAGACCTCGCCGATGTACTGGGCAAACGTCGGCATGCCGTCGAACGGGAACATGAATCCCGACAACAGGATGGACGGCAACAGGATGAACACCATCATTTGCATGGCCTGGAATTGGGTTGTCGCGGCGGTCGAGATGAGCAGCCCGAGGGCAAGGTTCGCGGCGACAAAGGCGGATGCCGCCATGTACAGATCAAGAACGCTGCCGCGCACCGGCACATCGAAAAGCAGCCGGCCGACGCCGAGAATCAGCGCAAGCTGCAGCAGGCCTATGACGATGTAGGGAATGACCTTGCCCACCATCAGCTCGGTTGAACTCAACGGCGTGTTAATGAGTAGCTCGAGGTTGCCGCGCTCACGTTCCCGGACAATGGCGACAGCGGTGAACAGGATCATGGTCATTGTCAGTATGACGCCCATCAGACCTGGAATAATATTGACCGGCGTACGGCGCTCAGGGTTGTAGAAGGGGCGAACCTCGATCAATTGCTGTGTGCTTGTTCCGTGGTGTCCCGAGTCGAAGCCAAACGGCATGGTTCTCAGTTGATTGGCAACGCCAAGAATGGTCGGATCGCTGCCATCGACGAGCAGCTGCACCGCGGCGCGCGACTGTTGACCGACGCGGCGGTCGAAGTCTCTCGGTATGAATACGCCGATCGAGATTTCGCCGCGACGCAGCAAGGCGTCGAGATCATTCGGCGTTTCGACCAAGTTGGTGATATCGACGACCTGTGTCTGCCTGAGTTCCGCGATGAACTGTCGCGACAGGTGTGTGCCGGCCTGGTCGGCGACGGCGGTGCCCAGGTGTCTGACGTCAGTATTGATCGCGTAGCCGAACAACAGCATCTGGATAACTGGCAGTCCGACTACCATGCCAAAGCTCAGTCGATCACGCCGCAATTGCCGAACTTCCTTCTTGACGATTGCCAGGATGCGGGAAAGGGACTTCATACCGGATTTCGCGTTGGCTTCAATGTAACTGCGACGAATACATCTTCCAGGGTCGCGGCCGTCATGCTGGTTGAAGCCGTTATGTTTCTGCTGGAGAGCGCGCGTTCGACAAGCTCCCTGGGATCAGCGTAGGAGTCCGGTATGAGTACGCGCAGGCGTATGCCCAACTGCGTGACACTGGCCACTTGTTCGAGGTCGTGAATAGCGCCCTGCGCCGCGTACGGGTCTTTCGCGATGACCTCAACGACGTTCATGCCGGTGTCGCCTTGAAGTTCCTGCGGCGTACCGTCCGCGACTTTGACGCCGTGGTCGAGGATGGCGAGCCGGTGGCAACGCTCGGCCTCGTCCATGTAATGCGTCGACACGAGAATTGTCGTTCCGCCGCCTGCAAGCCGGAACAGGTTCTCCCAGAAATCCCGGCGACTTTGCGGGTCGACCGCGCTGGTCGGCTCGTCGAGCAGCAACAGTTCCGGATGATGCAGCACGGCGCAAGCGAGCGCGAGCCGTTGTCTTTGGCCACCGCTCATCGTCCCGGCGAGCTGCTTGCGTTGTTCGACAAGATCGTACCGTTCCAGCAGTTCGTCGATTCGCTTCGTACGGTCCGTCACCGGGTACGAGTAAATTTCGGCGATGAACTGCAGGTTTTCAAAAACGGTCATGTCCCCGAACAACGAGAATCTCTGGGTCATATAGCCAATCTTCGGCTTCAACAGTTTCGAGTCACCGGGAACTTCGGTGTCGAGCACCGTTGCGGATCCTTCCGTCGGCGTCAGCAATCCGCAGAGCATGCGAATTGTCGTCGACTTGCCGGATCCGTTGGGTCCGAGAAAGCCGTAAATCTGCCCGCGAGGAACCGCAAGGTCGAGCGAGCTGACGGCACGCAGCTTGCCGAAGTCCTTGCTCAGGGCCCGCGCTTCGATAGCGTATTCCGAGTGCATCAATCGCTACCGTTGAGGAGAAACTCAACTTCCACCGGTACGCCGTCGGGCAGACGCTCGCGCTGCTCGGTGATATCGACTTTTGCAACATAGCTCAGGCGGCCACGGTCGCGCTCGGTCAGCGCGTAGTAGGGCGTGAACGCCGGGTCACTCGCTATCCACCGCACGCGGCCTTCGAACGCCGCATCCAGGCCGTCGACATGAATAAGTGCTTCCGTTCCGGCTTTGATTCGGACGCGCAGCGCCTCGGGAACGTAGACCCTGGCATGCGGTTGCTGGCCGCTCAGGACAATGACAACCGGCTGCCCCGGCGCGGGCCGTTCGCCGAGTTCAAAAAGCCGGCTGTCCAGCAAACCGTCCAGGGGAGCCTTCAAGACATGTCGGTCGAGGTCGATGGCGGCGCTGTCACGACGTGCCATGACCTGCTTCACGGCTTGTTCCGCCTGCTTGAGTTCCTCGATCGTCGTGCCGGCGAGCCGTTCCTCGAGTTGTGCGAGGACTAATTTGTAGTTGGCCTGAGCACTGTCCACGGCCGCCTTCGCGCTGTCCAGTAACTCGGCGGACGCGAGACCCTTCGCGTGAACGTCGCGAACTCGCTCGAGTTCACTTCTCCGGAAGGCAAGTTCCTGCGTCGCGCCTTCGACATTGGCTCTTGCCGCCGAAATTTGTTCACTGCGCGGACCTCTGACGAGTTCATCGAGGCGCGCCTGCTGCTGCAGCAATGCCGATTCAACTTCAGCGAGTCTTGCCTCAGCCCGCGAAGTGTCCTGGCGCACAAGTACCTGTCCTTTGGAAACTGCTGCACCTTCAGCGGTGACAATTTCGACGATTGGCTCTGAAAATTCCGCGGTAATTTCGAGCCGATCGGATGCGAGTTCGCCGACCACCCGGCGAGCTTCGTCTGATGCATCGCAGGCACCAAGCAGCGCGCCAGTTAGCGCGAACGCCGTGATCAAACCAAAATGCTGAAGTTTCATTGCCTGTCTCCGCTCATGCCTTGATATAGGCGAGGAGCATTTCAATTTGCGTTTCCATGAGTTTGTCGGTGTCGAGTGAGCGCTTCGCGAATAAGATCTTCCAGATCATCGACAGCATCATTGGCGCGAGCACCAGTTGCGGGAGTTGCGTTACTGCAGTGTCACGAAATTCGCCGCGGTCCACGCCACGCTGCACAAAGTGCGCAATTGCCGCGAGTCCTTTTGAGACCACGTTGTCCCAGTAATAGTCAACGAGGTCCGGATGTCGCTGACCCTCGGAAATCAACAGGCGTATAACGACAGCAATCGGCGAACCCGGCACGCGTTTCATGAAATCGAGGAGCGGGCCACGAATGAATGCCTCTGACGAGAGTTCGGTCTCTTCGACGGCAACCAGGAGCGCATCCACGCGTCGAATAACCACGCTCCGGATCACGGCTTTGAAGAGATCTTCCTTGGTCTTGAAATAGAGATACAGCAAGCCCTTGCTGACGCCCGCGCGCTTTGCAACTTCCTCGACACGTGCCGTCGCGTAGCCTTTCTCGGCGAACACCAGGAACGCCGCCTCAGTGATTTCTTGCGGCCGTTCTTCTTTACGGCGCTGGTAGCGTGGCTCGGTCATGCCGGCTTCTTGCTGACTCTACGGTCATTAATTATAGTTAATGACCGTAGAGTCAGCAAGTACAGATAGCGCGGCAGGTCATAATTCCCGCATAATCGCGCCCTATGTTCACCTACCTCGATCCCACCGTGCGCAAGCGCCTGGAAGAACACGGCAAGCTTTTCCAGATTGACCGGGACGGCGTGCAGGTCCCGGCCGACCGCATGCCGCCCAGCGGTACCGGCATCAGCGTGCTGGGACCGATTCCATTGCCGCTGAAACTATGCGACACCGAGATCGCCGTCGAATGGTACGCCTGTGTCAGGCGGACCGAGCTCGGCAAGATCGAGGAGATCGCGGACGAGTTGCGGGCGCAGCACGGTCAGGCTTCCTTCGCCACGCTGGCATCGTCCATGGCGGTCAACAGCGTGTTGTTGCTCGGCGATCCGGCTGGCTGGGAGAATCCGCTGGTGCGCGTACATTCGAGTTGCATGACGGGCGACGTTTTCGGGTCGCAACGCTGCGAGTGCGGCCCACAACTGCAGATGGCGCTCCAACGTATTCAGGAGGACGAACAGGGAGGAATGGTCATTTACATGTCGGGGCATGAGGGTCGCGGCATCGGACTCTGGGCGAAAGCCGCCACCTACCTGTTGCAGGATGCGGGCGAAGATACCTATGAGGCAAACCGATCGCTGGGCCTGCCGGATGATTCCCGGGACTTCAGCGATGCCGGATCGCTGCTCAAGTTTTTTCTCAAAGACCGCGCGTTTCGATTACTCACGAATAACCCGAAAAAGGTCAATGATCTCGAACAGATGGGCCTGCAAGGGATTACCCGTGTAAAACACGTGACCGGAGTGGGCGACAACAACCGCCGTTACCTGACGGCAAAGCAGGATTGGGGACACGAGTTAACGCCCGAGGACATCGGCACGGATTGATCTGAGGAACTACTGGCGCCAGAGTCGCAAATTAAACGGCCGATCAGTTTCGTTATTGCTGCGAAACGGATTGATATCCAGCCCGCCCCGTCGCTGATACCGGGCATGAATGCTGAGCGAAACCGGCGCGCATCGCGCCATGAGATCGACAAACATCCTTTCAATACAGGCCTCGTGAAAGTCATTGTGCTGCCGGTAGGAGACGACGTAGCGCAATAGCGAAGCAGGGTCGATCCTGGGTCCCCGGTAGCTGATCTGCAGACTTCCAATATCCGGTTGAGAGGTTACCGGACACAGGCTGCGGAGCAAATGGGTATGCAGGTCCTCCGTAACCGTCGTCTCGCGGTCGGCTTGCAGCAGGCTGGCGTCGACCTCCCAGTCGGTGCAGGCGACCTGCATCGTGTCCAGGCAGGTGCCGGCCAGACGTGACACGCATCGTGCTTCAGTGCTTGCGAGCGGCGATAAGACGACCCTGGTGTCCCGGCCCGCGCAAACACTCAGGTCCCTGGCGATGGTCTCCGCAACCTCGGCCGGTGAGGAGAAGCTGCTCATCGCAAACGAATTCAGGTACAGCTTCAAGGATTTCGACTCGACAATATTGGGCGAGTCGGCGGGCACGTAGATCTCAGCGGTGGCGACGGCCGGCAGGCCGCCCGCGCCGAGCCAGGTGAGCTCCCACGCATTCCAGAGGTCGACTCCTCCGAACGGCAGGTCGCCGGAAAGTCCCAGGGGCTCGCGACTGTCTGCGCGAGCGATCGGACAAAGCAGTGTCGGTGCGTACTTGTCCGGATAGCTCGTGTGCCGGCCGAGCGGTAATTTGCGGTCTTTCACGACGTTTGTCCTTGTAGAGTGGCATTCGACGGTAGCCGCCCGTCAAAGATCCGTATTCTGCATCAGGATACGCGGGATTTGCTTCAATCTTGTGTAAAATGGCGGCCCTTTCGCGTACCGGCAACGTCCATCCAGAATTGTCTTCGTAGCAGCGAATAAACGAGACGGTCCAAACACACGGGTTTTCGATTCAATGAGTCCTGCAAACGGCAGCAATGGCAACAAGCGCGGCTATATCATCCCCATCGGCGGCGCAGAAGAAAAACTGCACAATCCGGAGATCCTCGACCGGTTCGTTGATCTCTGTGGTGGCAAGCAATCGCGGATCTCTATCATCCCGACCGCGTCCGAACTGGAAGATACGGGCCGCAACTACGAAAAGCTGTTTCGCAAGCTCGGCGTGAAGCACGCCAAGGTTTTGCAGTTTATAACGCGCGAAGACTGCCAGTCCGGCGAAGATGTTGACTACATCGAAAAATGCGATGGCGTTTTTATGACGGGTGGCAACCAGCTGCGGCTTTCGACAACCTTGGGCGGAACGGCCGTCGCGCAGTTGATTCGGCGGCGCAATGCGGACGGCATGCACGTGGCTGGTACCTCGGCGGGCGCCGCATTCATGCCCGAGCACATGATCGCCGGCGGTAAGGAAGGCAGCACCCCCACGCCGGATATGGTCACGATGGCGCCCGGCCTTGGACTAACCAACGCATTTATCATCGACCAGCATTTTCGCGAGCGCGACAGGCTGGGCCGTCTTCTGACCGCGCTGGCCTACAACCCGTTTGCGGTGGGTATCGGGCTGGATGAGGACACCGCGGCGTTTATTCGTCCCGGGGACGAACTGGAAGTGGTTGGCAGCGGGGGAATTACGATTATTGACCCAACCGAGCTGAGTTATTCTTCCATGGACCAGGCTCGCCGCGGCGACCCGGTCAGCCTGATAGGTGTAAAACTTCACATACTGGTTGGGGGCGGGCGATTCGATATCAAGGACCGTCAAGCCTATGCCCAATAAGGCCAAAAACAACAGGCACGCGTCATGAAGATTGAAAGCACCAATGTATTTGTCGGGCCGAACATGTTTGCTCGCTTTCCGGTCATCCGTCACGTTCTGGATCTTCAAGAACTTGAGCACTGGCCAACGGTTCGACTCAGTGATGACTTTATCGAACCGTTGCTCGCACACTTGCCGGGTCTTCACGAGCACGGCTGCTCCTATCGTGAGCGGGGTGGTTTCGTTCGCCGGCTTATCGAGGGTGAAGGCACGTGGCTAGGCCACGTGATGGAACACGTGGCACTGGAACTTCAGAACGTGGCCGGATCAGACGTCACGTTCGGCCGAACCCGATCGATCGATGGCAGGCCAGGCATCTACAACATGGTGTTCCAGTACAAGGACGCCGCAGTCGGGCGACAGGCCAGCAAGCTCGCGCTGGACCTGTTGCACAGCCTGCTACCTGATGACCTAAAGCCGGAAGATGCGCCGCCGGCGGACTGGAATTTTGACGAAGAGCGGGAACGATTCATTCGTTACGCGCAGCGCCGCGAATTCGGTCCGAGTACGGCATCGTTGGTCAGGGCAGCCGAGGAGCGCAATATTCCATGGCTGCGATTGAACGGCTATAGCCTCGTGCAGTTCGGCCAGGGACGATATCAGCAGCGAATTCAGGCGACGACGACGGGGCGCACAAGCAATATTGCCGTGGAGCTCGCCTCGGACAAGGAAGAGACCAACGGCATCCTTCGCGATCTCGGATTACCAGTGCCGCAGCAGGCCCTGGTTCGAACACAGCGTGATGCAGTTCGTGAAGCGGAGCGCATCGGATATCCCGTCGTTCTGAAGCCGTTGTCAGGCAATCATGGTCGTGGTGTCTCGATAAATCTGCGCACGCCGGAAGAAGTCGAGACCGGTTTTGCGAAGGCCACCGAGCACGGCAAGACGGTAATTGTCGAAAGTTACATCGAGGGTTTTGATCACCGCTTACTGGTGATTAATGGCCAGCTGGTTGCCGCGGCCAAACGCGTTCCGGGTCACGTCACCGGAGACGGCACGAACACCATCGAGCGGCTCGTGGAGATTGTCAATGAAGACCCGCGTCGTGGCGTCGGCCATGAGAAAGTGCTGACGCGTCTTGAGTTCGACCACCAGGCTCAGAGGCTGCTGGCGAAACTCGGGTACGACAAGGACACCGTGCCGGCAAAGGGTGAAGAAGTGTATCTGCGGTCGACGGCGAATCTCTCGACCGGCGGCACCGCGATCGATGTGACGGACATCATCCATCCCGACAATCGCGAGATGGCGATTCGCTCGATTCGCGCGATCGACCTCGACATCGGTGGCGTCGATTTCCTGACCAGGGACATTTCGGAATCGTATCGCGATGCCGGTGGTGGTATCTGCGAGGTCAACGCAGGCCCGGGCTTCCGCATGCATGTCGCGCCGAGCGAAGGAACGCCACGCGATGTCGCGGGCCCGGTGATCGACATGCTGTTCCCGCCCGATACGCCAAGCAGGATTCCAATTGCCGCGATTACCGGCACCAACGGCAAGACAACGACATCGCGAATGCTGGCGCATATCCTCAAGATGTCCGGTCGCACGGTCGGCCTGACGTCGACGGACGGCGTTTATATCGACGGCAAGCTCAGCGTGCCTGGCGACATGACCGGACCCGTGTCGGCACAAATGATTCTGCGTGATCCGTCGGTTGACGCAGCGGTCATGGAAACAGCCCGCGGCGGCATGCTGCGCAGCGGCCTCGGTTTTCAGGAGTGTAATGTCGCCGGCTGTCTCAACGTGGCGGAGGATCACCTCGGACTGCGCGGCATGAACACGATTGAAGATCTTGCCGAGGTCAAGCGCGTGCCGATTGAAATCGCGACCGATGCGGCGGTGCTGAATGCAGACGATCCGCTGTGTCTGCAAATGGCGGACTACACGGATGCCGCGACGGTCTCTTACGTCACGATGAATCCCTCGCACCCGCTGGTCAAACAGCATATCCAGGCGAGTGGCCAGGCCTTCGTCCTCGAAAAGGGGATGAACGGGCACCTGATTACGATCTATGATAGCGAATCGCACACTCCGCTGGTGTGGACGCACCTGATCCCGGCAACGATCGAGGGACGGGCTTTGCACAATGTGCAAAACGCCATGTTCGCGGCAGCGCTGGCTTACAACATGCATATCAGCCTTGAAGATATTCGCCAGGGGCTGCGGACGTTCGGCTCGACCTTCTTCCAGGCACCGGGTCGTATGAACATTTATGACGAGCATCCGTTCCGCGTGATACTGGACTACGCGCACAATCCGGCTGCCGTCACCGCGATGTGCGAACTTGTGGATCGCTTCGATATTGAGGGAAGACGCATCGTCGTATTATCGGCGCCAGGCGATCGTCGTGACGAAGACATACGCCGGATTGCTGAAATCGCGGCCGGTCATTTCGATTACTTCATCTGTCGCTGCGACGATAATCGTCGTGGACGCGGCACCGACGAAGTGGCTGTCATGCAGAAAAACCGTTTGCTGGAGGCGGGGATTTCGGCCGACCAGATCGAGGTGATTCCTGACGAGCAGGAAGCCACCCTGCGGGCACTGGAGTTTGCGGAGACCGGCGATCTGGTGCTCGTGCTGGGTGACAACACAACGCGCGCGTGGAAGCAGATCATCTATTTCAATTCGGGTGCCCGCGTGGCGGATCCCGGCAAGAAAAAGACGACGTCCATCGAGCTCCCCGACGCCGGCGATTTTGAACTGGCGGACGATCTCGAGATTATCAGCGACGAGCGCGGGGTGCGCATCGCGCGGGACGAGGGCGACTAGTGTCCTGTCGTCTCTGAAATCATGCGAATTAATCGGACAGGACACTAGTCCGGCATCATGGAGTTCCTCGATGCTCGCCGACTGACCGGACCCAGCCTGATCTTCGACGGGCCGGGAACGATTCTGGACGTGAGCTGCACGCCGCAGGAGGCTAACCGTCTCATTCCGGTTTGGGCCAACCATGTCGCGCAAATGCTCGAAGTGCTCGACTGGCCCTCTGCCAGGTTCTCGTCGCAGCATTTGTTGGGCGGCGTCAGCCTGGCATTCTCAGCGCCGATCGACGCGCTTTACGCGGCGACGGAAATCAACGAATGGGCATGGGCGGCCAGCGCTTTTGAACTGGGTCTCGCAACAGAAGAACCGGACTTCGATGACGCTGTAAAGGCGATTCGGGAATCGGCTGCCGATGAGGCCAACGAAGAACTGATGTGGCTGATCGACGAGGCCAGGCTTCACGGCAAGACCCTGCTCTGGGACGACGATTTTGTTTCGGTCGGTCTCGGCAGCGGCTCAGAAACGTGGTCAGTCAAAGAAATTCCGGATTCGCTGCAGTGGGACGAATTTCACGACATCCCGATCGGGATTGTGACCGGCACCAATGGCAAGACCACCACGGCGCGCCTTGCCACGCACATCTTGCGAGCAGCCGGCCGAAACGTCGGTTTGAGTTCGACCGACTGGATAGCGGTCAATGAAACGGTGCTTGATCGCGGCGACTGGTCGGGACCTGGCGGTGCGCGAACGGTGCTGCGCGAGAGGAACGTTGACGTGGCGATACTCGAAACCGCGCGTGGCGGGCTGTTGCGGCGTGGTCTCGGCGTCGAGCGCGCCGATGCGGCCCTGATAACCAATATCAGCGAGGATCACCTGGGTGATTTTGGCTCAAGCGACCTTGACGAGCTGCTTGCGGTGAAGTGGATCGTCAGTCGCGCCGTTGAAGCGTCCGGTCGCCTGATATTGAACGCCGATGACGCCCGGCTCTGCGCGCGCTCGAAGGACTACGAAGGCGAACTGGTCTGGTTTAGCCTCGATCCTGACAACGAGACGATCACTCGGCACACTGCCGCCGGCGGAATCGCATTCGTGCTTAATGGCGACGAGTTATTCAAGATCGAAGGCGCGGCCCGCGAACGAATCTGCCGCAGTGACGAGATACCGATCACGCTGGGTGGCGCGGCGCGGCACAACGTCGCCAACGCATTGTGCGCAGCCGCGCTGACCTGGTGCCTCGGCGTATCGCTCGCCGATATTCGCGCCGGACTGCTTACGATGGTTCAGGATGAGAATCCCGGACGGTGCAACCTTTATGACGTGAACGGTTTCAAAGTGCTGGTCGACTTCGCGCACAATCCGGCTGCGATGGGCGCGTTGTTCGACATGGCACGGACTGTCCCGGCGAAACGCAGGGCGCTGTGCTTTGGGCAGGCCGGCGATCGCACGGATGAATTGATTCAGGAGCTCGCCCGTGATGCCTGGGCGATCGGCCTCGATCGCGTCGTGGTTTCCGAGCTGGCCGCCTATCATCGTGGTCGCGAACACGGCGACGTCTTCGGCATCATCAAGAATGAACTATTGCGCTCCGGCGCCGACGAATCGCAAATACACCACTTCGACACGGAAATGGAATCGTTCATGTCGGCCATTGAATGGGCGCAGCCAGGTGACCTCGTTATCATGCTGGCGCTTGGCGGCGCGCTGCCGATTCAGGAGAAGCTCAAGGAACTGGGCGCAAAATAAACTCAACGATGTCGTTTGCGACCTCATGGGTTTTTTGCTTCGACAACACGTTCCCGGCCAGTACATGATGGCTTGGGTCGCCTGGGTCTATGATCTCGATCGCCGATTTATGCGGTGCGATTGTCTTTTCAAAAACAGACACCGCCGCCGCCGACGATACGACCGTGTCGTCCTTCGAGTAAAACATCAGAAGACGCTGCGGTACCTCGGCAGGGAGTTTCCGGTTCGCCAGGTCGACGAGGCGCATCATTTCAACGGCCGCGGTCGTGGGGTAAGTCGTGGACCAGAAGCGCGCCTGCGCGTCGTTATGCGGTTCCCAGCTGCGAGTCTCGCCGACCAGCAGCCTTGCGAGCAACGGCCCGGCGGGTCGCGTCAGCCAGACGGCCCCCGGATCGTGCGGGGCAAAATTGGGCGACACCATCACGATCGTATCGACGGCACGCATCGCCGGATGACCGAGCATCGCGGCAGCCAGTGTGGCCCCGGTCGATGTGCCGATGACGATGACACGTTCGCCAAGTTGCGCCGCAATCGTGAGCGCCTCAACGGCATCCCGCAGCCAGTCTTCGGCGCGCACGTCGGCAAGCAGGTCGCGCTCTCGTCCGTGGCCGGTCAGGCGCGTCTCGAAAAGATTCGCGCCCAGCGCGCCGGCAACGGTTGCGCCAGTGGCGCTGTTTCCTGTCGCGTCGCGGAGAAACCGTGCAAATAGAGTACGGAGTAGGGCGTTCGGTCGCTTTCGCCAAACCACGTGACGCGTTTCTCCGTGCCCGGTACGAGACCATAACGATCAGCGGCCTGTCGTTCGCTCTGATCGAGCCACGTATCCAGGTCATCCGGAAGAGCAATTTCCGCCATGCGCCGGCTGCAGCCTGGACGGTGTGAGGAACCAGAGCGCCGCCGCTGCCATCAACAGCGTGGCGATTGCACGCGCGTGATTTATTCAATGCTTAAGATCTTGTTCCAGTGTTTCTTACTGACCGGCATGATCGACAGACGATTGCCTTTGCGCGTCAGAATCATGTCGTCGAGACTTTTTTGCGCCTTGATTTCGGTTAGCGTGACATTCCTCTTGGTCTTGCGCAGGAATTCGACATCGACGAGACACCAGCGGGGATCGTCCTTGCTGCTTTTCGGGTCGAAATATTTCGACTTCTTGTCGAACTGTGTCGGATCCGGATAGGGCTCGCTGGCAACTTTCGCAATACCAACGATTCCGGGTTCGTCGCAGTTCGAGTGATAGAAAAATATTTCGTCGCCTATCTTCATGTCGTCGCGCATCATATTGCGCGCCTGGTAGTTGCGAATGCCATCCCACATATCGCGGCCATCGCGCTCGAGATCGTCGATGCTGTAAGCGTCGGGTTCTGACTTCATTAACCAGTATTTCATGTTGTTATTCCGCAGTCTGATTGACGGTTTCCGGGCGGCGAATTCTAGCATCTTTATGCGCCGCAAATTGCCCATAGCACTGTGCTAGGATGGCCTCTCGAAGAACCTCACCCGCGATCCGGGAGGAAGCGGTCAGATGGCCAACATGCTCGCAAATATTTTCGGCTCCTCGCCGGTTCAGCCGCTCGAAAAGCATATTGAAATTGCCTATCGCTGCGCCAAGAAACTAAGGCCTCTTTTCGAAGCCGTGATTGCCAATGACTGGGACAAGGCCCTCGAGGTCCGCGCCGAGATCGAAGCATTGGAGCACGAGGCGGACGACGTCAAGAAAGAGATTCGACTGAACATGCCGAAAAGTCTGTTCATGCCGGTTCCGCGCGAAGACCTGCTGGAACTCCTGCTAGTGCAGGACAAGATCGCCAACCGCACCAAGGACGTATCCGGCGTGATCATCGGCCGCAGGATGCAAATACCGGAAGCGCTCGCCGACAAGTTCGTGGAGTTCGTTGACCGAAATATCGACGCCGCCAAACAGGCTCGCAAAAGCGTCCGCGAGCTGGATGAGTTATTTACGGCGGGCTTCAGGGGTGCCGAGGTCTCGCTCGTAGCTGATATGATCGAGAAACTGGACCATATCGAAACGCATACAGATGAACAGCAGACGGTTCTTCGCAGCGCGCTCTTCGAGATCGAAAAGACACTCGATCCCATCGACGCCGTGTTTCTGTATGAGGTCATCTCGTTGACGGGCGAAATTGCTGACATGGCGGAACGCGTCGGCCGCCGGCTTGAACTGTTGCTCTCTCAATAAAGAACAAGAAACAGGAAAAACAACAAAACAAAAAATGGCTTAGTCCTGCAGGTGCAATAAATGGAAGCTCAGTACATTTATATCGGTCTTGCCGCGCTGTTCGGCATTTTTATGGCATGGGGTATCGGCGCCAACGACGTCGCCAATGCCATGGCGACATCGGTGGGTTCCAAGGCGCTGACGATCAAGCAGGCAATACTGGTTGCCGCGATTTTCGAATTCCTCGGCGCCGTTCTGGCCGGTGGTGCGGTAACCAGCACGATTCGCAAAGGTATTGTCGACGCAGAGCAGCTGTCGGGAACGCCCGAGCTACTAATCTACGGCATGCTGGCGGCGCTGCTTGCCGCCGGTACCTGGTTGCTGATCGCTTCCAGGAACGGCTGGCCTGTTTCGACCACGCACTCGATCGTCGGCGCGATCGTCGGCTTCGCCGCTGTCGGTATCGGCGTGGATGCCGTGAAGTGGGGCAAGGTCGGAACCATCGTGATGAGCTGGGTGATCTCGCCGTTGACAGCGGGGTTCATCGCCTACCTGATTTATCGGAGCGTACAAAAACTCATCCTGAGCCAGGAAGACCCGCTGGAAAAAGCCAAGCGCTATGTGCCGGTCTACATCTTTTTTGCGGCCTTCACGATTACGCTGGTCACAATCCTCAAAGGCCTGAAGCACGTTGGTCTCGATTTGAGTCTGAGGGACAGCTATTTCATGGCGATTGCTATCGCAGTTGGCATCGCGCTGGTCGGCGCCTTCTTCATAAACAGGATCAAATCCGATCCAAAGGCGGAAAAAAGCCAGCACTTCTACACGGTGGAGCGCGTCTTCGGCGTATTGATGATCGTGACTGCTTGCTCCATGGCTTTCGCACATGGCTCGAATGATGTCGCTAACGCGATTGGGCCGCTCGCCGCCGTGATCGGCATCGCGACGACAGGCGCGATCTCCGCGAAGTCGTCGCTGCCGATTTGGGTACTGATGATTGGTGGCGGCGGCATCGTTATCGGTCTTGCAACCTTCGGGCGGCACGTTATCGCGACCGTTGGCAAGAAGATTACTCAGTTAACGCCGAGTCGCGGTTTCGCTGCCGAACTGGCCGCGGCGACGACTATCGTAATCGCGTCGGGTACCGGTATGCCGATATCGACGACGCACACGCTGGTTGGTGCAGTGCTGGGTGTGGGCATGGCGCGCGGAATCGAAGCCATCGACCTGCGCGTGGTCGCCAGGATTTTCGTCTCCTGGGTCATTACGATTCCAGCCGGCGCGTTTCTCGCCATCATTTTCTTCTTCATCTTCAAGACGGTGCTGCCTTAACGCTCGTCAGACAGATCGAAGATACCAGTCGAAATCCAGTGCGCTGACTTTGTTGTGAAACAAGCGGCTTTCTTCGCGCCGGTTCATTGCGAAATACTTGCAATAGTCCTTGCCGAGGTACTGCGGCAATATCTTGCTGCGCTCAAACTTGTCGATCGCCGTGTCCCAGCGATTCGGTATCTTTAGCTTCGGCGTTATGTGTGCGCCTTGCTCCACCATAGTCCCCGGATCACATTTGTTCTTTAGCCCGTGATGCACGCCGGCGACGATCGCAGCCGTGACGAGATACGGATTTGCATCTGCGCCAGCCGTCCTGTGTTCGAAGCGCAGGTTCTTCGCGTCCGACTGCGGGATGCGTATCGAGACGACCCGATGGTTAACGCCCCAGTTAGGTTCCACGGGAGCAAACATGTCCGGACGCAGGCGGCGATACGAATTCGCGTTCGGCGCGCAAATGGCGGTCGCCTCCGGCATGGTCTTCAACAGACCGCCGACCGCATGCCGAAGTCGGGCGGAAAACGGCGGGCTTGAGAGGCTGTCCCTGCCTTGAGAAAAATAATTTACGCCTTTCCGATCCACAAGGCTCATGTGGATGTGCAGTCCGCTGCCCGCATCCTCCTCAAATGGCTTCGCCATGAAGCAAGCAACGAAGCCGTGCTTGCGCGCTGCAGCCTTGACAGCGCGCTTCAGCAGAACCGCGTGGTCACAGGCAAGAACCGGATCATCGATATGCCGCAGGTTGATTTCGAACTGGCCCTGGGAATATTCGGCGATAGCGGATTCCGCAGGGATATTCTGTGCTTCGCAGTAGTCGTAGACGTCGTTCAGGAAGTGCTCTATTTCCCAGAGGTCGTCAGGATGGTAGACCTGGGCGCCCGGCTGCAGTCGTCCGACGCCGGGTACATGCGGTACGGCCACCGTCGGTTTGTCGGTTTTCGCGTCCAGCAGGTAAAACTCAAGCTCTGTCGCCATGACCATCCTGAGGCCCATTTTCTCAAGCGGCTGCATGGCGCGCTCCAGCACGGCGCGCGGGTCCGAGAACATCGGTACGCCAGGCTCTTCATAAAGCCGGAACAACGCCTGGCCCATCGGACGTTCCGACCAGGGCACGGGCGCAATGCTGCCCGGCACCAGTTCCGCGATTACGTCGGGATCCCCGTCGCCCTCCCCATAGGGAATGCCTGCGACGGTCTCGCCGAGTGCCGTCAGCAGCGTCGCGCCGCCGCAAAACCAGAAGCCGTCTTTGCAGACTTTCTCGAGGTCCTCTTCGCGAATGCGCTTGCCTTTCAGAAAGGCATTGAGGTCCGGAACCAGCAGTTCCACTGACTCAAACTTGCCGCTCTTCCGCTGGCAACGGCGTGCCTCACCCAGCAACTGGGTCGCGTTCGATTTGGCCATCAATAAATCCATAGTGGCGAACGAAGGCTCGGAGCATCGACGATTTTCGGATGCACCGCAACAGGGCGGCTGCTATCATAATGTGAAATTGACATACACAATATGGAATACAGGATGATCGACAAGGCACCGCCGCAAGGCGCCCAGGCAGCATTGCGGGCGATAAGGCTCCTGAAGTTGTTTACGCCGGAAAAGCCGGAGCTGCAGCTGGCCGAGGTTAGCGGCCTCGCGGGCTTGAACAAGACAACAACCCATCGCCTGTTGCAGGCGCTGCACAGCGAATCGATGTTGGATCGAAACCCGGCTGACGGCGCCTATCGTCTTGGGCCTGCCTTGATGGCCATGGGGGTCCAGGCACTCTCCAGCAACGATCTCCGGCGTCGCGTACGGCCATTACTTAATCAGCTGGCCAAGGAAACCGGTGAGACCGCGACGCTTGAAGTGCCCATGGACAACACGATGTTGATTCTCGATGAGGTCAGCGGCGGCCACTTTGTCGGCGCGGCCGGAAATATCGGCACACGTTGGCCGATGCATGCGACGTCCACCGGCAAAGCCCTGATCGCTTTCGATGAGCAGGGCGTGGAACGGCTCGGCGAGCAACTGGCCTCACTCACATCACGAACGATTACCGAGCGGAAACTTTTTTTGGAGCAGCTTCGAGAGATTCGGCGACGCGGTTTCGCCGAGACCGTCGACGAACTGGAAGACGGTTTTTCGGGCGTCGCTGCCGTCGTTCGCGGTGGCATGGGGCAAGTGCTCGGAGCTTTGTCGATCTGTGGCCCTACGCAGCGCCTGTCGGCGGCGCGGAGAGCAAGTCTGGGCGCGACGCTTTGTGCGGCGGCAGAACATCTGCAGCCTGGTCAGTGGGATCAGTAGGCCATGCTAGTATTTACAGCCGCAAACACTAAGAACTAAAGCGCTCTTATGGACCCGAAACCCCTGATTGGTGTGCCCGCGGACCGGCGCGTAATCGATCCGCATCCGTTCCAGATGGTGGGCGAGAAGTACCTGAATGCGTTAATCAAGGGCTCCGACGGGCTTCCACTGCTCGTCCCGGTGATGCCGGAGGATGTGGACATCGATGACCTGCTTTCACGGTTCGACGGTGTCTTTCTGACCGGTAGCTACTCGAACGTGGAACCGCATCATTACGACGGCGAGCCAAGCGAGGAAGGCACCTTGCACGATCCGCACCGCGATGCAGTGACATTGCCACTTGCGAAGAGGGCGCTCGAGACCGGCGTACCGTTGTTCGCGGTTTGCCGTGGTTTTCAGGAGCTGAATGTCGCACTCGGTGGGACCCTGCATCAGAAGGTGCACGAAGTAGCCGGCTACCATAGTCACCTGGAAAACAAGGCGGATCCGCTGGACAAGCAATACGGTCCTTCGCACCCGGTGAATCTCGCCGACGGAGGCTTGCTGCGCGAACTGGCGGGATCCGATCAGATGATGGTCAATTCCCTGCACGCACAGGGTGTGGCAAAGCTCGCCGATGGCGTCAGTCATAGAAGCCATCGCCGATGATGGTCTGATCGAGGCATTTCGGGTCGATGATGTTCCGGGGTTCGCTCTGGCAGTTCAGTGGCATCCCGAATGGCGGGTTACGGAAAACGAATTTTCGACAGCAATTTTCAAGGCGTTTGGCGACGCGTGCAGACTGCATGCGCGCCGGCGACAGGTGTAATGTGAGTACTGATGAGGTTTTTCAATCCTGGTTTAAAAAACGACAAATCGAGGATGTAGAAGCGTTCGTGCCGGACATGGCGGGCTCCGCTCGAGGCAAGGTAATACCGGCCGACAAATTCGGTTCGGGCGAAATGAAGATGCCCGAGGCCATATTCTCCCAGACGATTTCTGGCGACTACATCGCCGATGCCAGTAACGTCGAAGATCGGGACATGTTACTTATCCCCGATCCGACGACGATACGTCCGGTTCCGTGGGCGTCCGACCCGGCGGCGTCGGTGTTCGTCGACTGCTATCACCGCGACGGCTCGGCCGTCGCGCAGTCGCCACGCAACGTTTTGAGGAATGTCCTGGCGAAATACGAGGCGCGCGGCTGGATACCGGTTGTTGCACCCGAAGTCGAATTCTACTTGCTGAGCCCTCACTCGGACCCCAATGAGGAGGCTGAGCCACCGGAAGGACGGCTCGGCTGGACTGAAGTTGCGCGTCAGCCCTACAGCATCGACACGATGAACGATTTCGATCCGTTCATTAATGACGTGTACGCGTACTGCGAGGCACAGGGTATTCGCATCGATACCTTGTCGCAGGAGATGGGTCCGGCGCAGTTTGAGATCAACTTCCTACACGGCAACGCGCTCGACAATGCCGACCAGGTCTTCTTGTTCAAGCGCACCATTCGCGAAGCGGCGATCGAGCACGAGATGCACGCGACTTTTCTTGCCAAGCCCATGGCGGAGGAGGCCGGTAGTGCGCTGCACATTCACCAGAGCGTCGTTGATAAGCAGGGCAACAATATTTTCTCGAACGCTGACGGTGCGGCGAGTGACCTGTTTTATGGTTTTCTTGGCGGCCTGCAACGCTATATGCCTGAGGCGATGCTGGTCTTTGCGCCGTATGTCAATTCTTACCGTCGGTTCATGAATCCGGATTCGTCGCCGGTCAATCTTGCGTGGGCCGTCGATAACCGCACCGTCGGATTGCGTGTGCCGGATTCCGGCGCGGACGCGCGACGCGTCGAAAATCGCCTGGCAGGTTCTGACGTGAATCCCTACCTCGTGATCGCGGCATCGCTTGCCTGTGGTTACCTCGGCATGGTCGAGGGCCTGAAGCCGACAGAGTCGACGGTCGGTAGTGCCTATGGCAGGGAGTTCGAGCTACATCGTCACATCTACTCGGCGATCGAGGCAATGCGCGGCAGCAATGCCATGCGAAGCATACTGGGTGACGAGTTCGTTACCCTTTATACGGCATTGAAAGAAGAGGAATACCGCGAGTTTCAGGAAATTATCACGCCGTATGAGCGCGAGATCCTGATGTTCAACGTCTGAACGTAAAGCCTCGAACTACTGACCGGTGTTTCAGCATGTGGTCCCCAAGGGACGCCTGTCGGACGGGTTGTTAGTATTGAGTGAATCGGAATTTTACTTTGGCAGGCCTCTGCCTGCATGAGGTGAGCAATGGCAGCGATTGAGAAGCGGTCCCGCGAGGACTGGCAGGAACTCGACAAAGAGCATCATCTGCATCCGTTCACGGATCACAAGAGCCTGCACAAAAAGCGTTCGCGAATTATCACACGAGCGGAAGGCGTCTACATATTTGACGCGGACGGCAACAAGATTCTCGACGGTATGTCGGGGCTTTGGTGCGTCAACGCAGGATACGGTCGTCAGGAGCTCATTGACGCGGCGACCGAGCAGATGAAAGAGCTGCCGTACTACAACAACTTTTTCCAGTGTGCGCATCCGCCGTCGATTGAGCTGGCGTCGATACTGCAATCAGTCAGTCCACCGCAATTCAATCGCGTTTTCTTCGCCGGCTCCGGATCCGAGTCGAACGACACGATCGTGCGCATGGTTCGCACCTACTGGGACCTGATGGGCCAGCCTGGGCGCCATACGATTATCAGTCGCCACAATGCCTATCATGGCTCCACGGTTGCCGCTGCGAGCCTGGGTGGCATGAAGGCGATGCATAAGCAGAGTGGGTTACCGATTCCCGGTATCGTGCATGTCGATCAGCCTTACTGGTTCGGCAGCGATCAACGTTCGTCACCCGACGAGTTCGGTCTGGCTGCCGCCCGCACGATCGAAGACAAGATAAAGGAAATCGGGCCGGACAAAGTCGCCGCGTTCATCGGCGAGCCGATCCAGGGCGCGGGCGGTGTGATCGTTCCGCCCGACAGTTACTGGCCAGAAGTCCAGCGCATCTGCGACGAATACGGAATCCTGTTGATTTCGGACGAGGTCATCACCGGCTTCGGGCGTCTCGGCGAGTGGTTCGGCGCGGACTACTTTGGAACGCGACCGGATTTCATGACGTTTGCCAAAGGCGTGACCTCGGGGTACCTGCCGCTGGGCGGCGTGTTTGTCAGTGACCGCGTGGCGGACGTATTAATCGAGAAAGCCGGCGAGTTCTTTCATGGTTACACGTATTCGGGTCACCCGGTCGCATGCGCGGTTGCCATCGCGAATATCAAGCTGATTCAAAAAGAGAATCTCGTTGAGGGCATCAAGAACGACATCGGGCCGTACTTGCAGGAGAAATGGCGCGCACTTGGTGAGCACCCGCTGGTCGGCGATACCCGAATGGTTGGTCTGATGGGCGCATTCGAGATTGTAAAAAGCAAGGATCCGTTTGAGCGGTTCGACGAACAGCTCGGTGCGGGCGTGGTTTTCCGCGACTTTCTGATCGAAGACGGTGTATGTATGCGTGCCGTTGGCGACACGATTATTTGTGCACCACCGTTCGTGCTCACGCACGCGGAAGCCGACGAGTTGATCGAGAAAACCTGGGTTGCGCTGGATCGGTCGCGAAAAGCGCTATCGGCCTGACACACGGACAAGGAGACAGCCGGTGGACAAGCATGACAATGACTACGCGATTACCCGCGATAGTCTGTACGGCACGACGCCAGAGCCGACCTACGCCGGTATCACGTCGTTTATGCGTCGCAAATACACGCGGGACCTCACGGGAGTCGACGTGGCCGTTACCGGCATTCCGCTCGATACGGCAACGACGAACAGGCCGGGCGCACGGTTCGGACCACGCGCAATCCGCAATGCGTCGTCGATCATGGCCTGGGAAAAGCCGTATGGCATGGAGTTTGACCCGTTCGACAAACTGGCTGTTGCGGACGTCGGCGACTGCATGTTCGATTTCGGGCGACCCGAAACAGTGCCCGATGAAATCGAGGAGCATGCGTGGAATATCATCAATGAAGGCCCCGGCCTGCTTAGCCTGGGCGGCGATCATTTTATCGCATATCCGGTCCTCAAGGCCCACGCGCGTAAGTTCGGCGCGCCGCTGTCGCTCCTGCATTTCGATGCTCACAGTGATACCTGGGCAGATACGAATGATCGTATCGATCATGGCACGATGTTCTATTGGGCGGCCAAGCACGGCATCGTTGATCCCGCGACATCGGTGCAGATTGGTCTTCGCACGACCAACCCGGACACCATGGGTTTCGAAGTGCTCGACGCACCGTGGGTTCACGATCACGGCATCGAAGCGGTCATCGAGGCAGCGCGAAAGACACTCGGTGACAGGCCAGTTTACGTGTCGTTTGATATCGACTGCCTCGATCCGAGCTTTGCTCCGGGTACCGGTACGCCGGTCTGCGGCGGGCTAACGAGCCACCAGGCGATGTCGATTTTGCGCGGCCTCAAGGGCATCAATATTATTGGCATGGACGTGGTCGAGGTTGCACCCTCGTACGATGTCGGCGAAATTACCGCGCTCGCGGCCACCCATCTCGCGATGGAAATGCTTTACTTGTTTGCCTGTCGCCCGGACCGGTAACGCAGGTTGATGCGCCGCGCCGCATCCGGTCAGGCCGTCGAGGCGACTTCGCCCGGCAGGAATACGGTGACGATCAGGTCCGAAATTTCATCCAGCGTCTCGGTTGACTCGACGTCGATACCGCTGGATTTCTTAAGCTCGTTACCGAGCGCGAGCAGGCCCCCTGAACAGAGGCGGATCATGTTCAGGAGTAGTTTCGGGTTGCCGGCCGGCGCAACACCGATGCGCTGTAGTTCCTCTATCATGACAAACGTCGCATCAAAAAGTGGTCTGAGATGCGTTTCGATCAGCCAGTCCAGACGTGGATTCGGAAAATGGGCCTCCTGAACCAACACCTTATGTAGGGCAGGTTGCTGCCTCGCATAGTAGACGTAGGTGCGGATGATCGATGCCATGCGTTTTTTTGGGCACGTGTCTGCATTTTCCTCGAGCGCTCTTGCCAAGGAAGCTTTGAAGTCAACAAAGATCTTGTCCGCGGCCGCGCGCCAAAGCTGGTCCTTGTTCTTGAAGTGATAGGTAATCAGAGGATGATGAACGCCCGCGCGCTCGGCAATGTCTCGGGTCGACGTGCCTTTGAAACCATTCTCTGAAAATGCCTCGATAGCGGCATCAAGCAACTTGTGTTGCGTGACGACGCTACGCTGCTGTTGTTTGCGCGTCGGGCGATCGTTGCTTTGTTCGGTTTCTTGTGACACAAAGTTCGCCCAAAAAGAAATCCCGCTTAGATTAGCGGGATTCTTAAATTCGATCCAGTTTGGGAGGATTTTTGTTGCCCCGCGATCAACTCGCAGAGACAGGGCGCGTCGCTACTCGAGGGCGAACATAAGGCGAACGGCGGCACGCTTCTCGGCGACTTCGCCATTTTCAATAACTGGCTCGAATTCCCATTTCTCAACCGCTCTGATGGCTGAAGCGACAAAGGTATCGCCGGGCTCCGAATTTCGAACCTCGACCGCTTTCACCTGGCCACCCCTGTCGACTGTAAACACGACATCGACCCAACCAGAGAGGTTACGGCGTTGTGCAGCGCGTGGGTACTTCGGCGCCACATACTTGGTACGTTTCAGTGCGCTGACTGCGGTAGGTGCCATATTCGATGCCGCGCTCGGGGATTCGATCTGCATCCGTCTTTTCAGCCTGCGTCTCATCCATATCGGCAGTGGCGTCGGCATCAGGATTCGCTGACTGAACCGAGTCGAGACTCTGATCGATGGCTGCTGCCTCGCTTGCCGTCGTTTCATCAGTGTTCTCGCTTGCTGGCTCTTCGGCGGGAAGCTCGACAGCTTCTGCAACAGGCTGCGTGGTAGCGGCCAATGCGATGGTAGCGGCCAATGCTGCTTCACGCTCTTTCTCGGCCTCTCGCTCCGCTGCGGCACGCGCGTCGGCGGCCTGTTTTTCTTCCTCGGCGCGACGCCGCGCCTCGGCCTGGCGTCGCTCCTCGGCGATCGTATCGCGCTTGTCGGCAAGTGCGGCGGTTGCGGCGGCGAGCTCGCTATTGTCGGGGTCAAGTGCGTTCGCGTCGACAATCAGGCCTTCCGCCGCGTCGAGATTGCCGTTATCTGTTTCCGAGCGGGCCTGCAACGCCAATTTGCTGGCGATTACGCTCAAGCCCTGTCGCGCGGCCACGTTTTCCGGGTCATTCGACAGCGCCAGCTCAAAATAGTATCGGGCATTGTCATTGGGAGGTGCGAGCAGGTCGCCATCGTCGAGGCGGGCATTGGCCATTGCCAAAACGTCGTCAGCCTGTTGGGCGCTGCGCGCCTCGGTCAATTCGTTCTCTACGGTGTCGATTTCCACACTGTCGTGAGGCCCAGCGATCGCGCTGCTCCAAGCGCGGTAATGGCATCTTCGAAACGCGCCTCGCGAATCGCTTCGCGCGCATCAGTCAGATGCACGCGCAGCTGCACTTGCGATAGCTGCGCGGTCAGAAAAGGCAGACGCGCGTTGTCGGGATCTGAAGCACCGACAACCTGCAGCGCAGCGCTGGCATCATCGATACGCGATTCCAGCAATGCCAGCTCGGCATCAACGAGTGCCTGGTCGACGAGTGCATCGACATCAGTCGCATCCGTATCAGCGTTCGTCGCCGATGCCTCGGTCTTTGCGTCAGCGTCTGCCGCCGTAATTGCAGGAGTTTCAGCGTCGGGCTCCACGGCGGGAACCGAATTATCAGGGCCACTCAGGAACCAGAACAACGTGCCCGCAATTACGATGACCGCGGCTGCGCCAAGGCCGAGCATCTTGGGGTATTTCACGAACGATCCGTCGGATGATGCCGCTGCTATGTCTGAATCGGATTTCGAGGGCTTCGATCCAAGCTGATGCGGTTGCCGATCTTCGTCGCTCGAGATTTTCTTGCTGACCGTATTAAAAAGATTGGTCACGGTTTCGGCGAAGCTTGAATTGCCACCGCCGAACGCTTCTGACAACGCATCGTCGTTGATCGATTCGGCCTCGGATGAGCCGGTGGAGCCTAATGGCGGGTCCTCGGCGACCAGTGTCTGCGATGCCGCCGCTTGCTCGACCTTCGGCTCGGACTTTGATGCGGCCTTGGGTGCTTGTTTGGTGGGCGGTTCTGCTTTCGGCATCGCCGTCGCGGGCGGCGCTGTGCGCTTCATTTGGAATGCGGCGTCCGGAGCTTCAAGATGATGCTTGACCGATGCCTCGACCGCTAATCGCGCGCGACCCGGCGACACCGGCTTCAATAAGAAGCGATAGACCTTGCTGCGATTGATCAGGTCCATCATCATTTCGCCGTCATCACGCCGGCCCGCCACGATCGACACAAGCCGCGGCGATCCCTTGCGCAGATGTGCCGTCAGCTGTTCGATCTTCTCGCCGACCATCGCGGCGTCGACGACAGCGACGCCGACCTTGTGCTTGCGAATTAACTTGTCAGCCTGGGCCAGTGTGTCTGCGTAGTGAACCGTGTGCGTGCCGCGCGACGAATCTTTTATCGTGGCGAGGAATTCTTTGTCATTGGTCAGGACCAGCAGGTCGACAGAATGTGAGCCGACCGCCGAGACTGCCGATACTTTGGTCGGGTCCAGGATGGGCATGCGACCGGTGCCATCGCTGATGATCGTCGAGCCATTCTCCGACGTCTCCATAACAATATGTTCGGCGGGTTCGTCGACATCGGCGGCGGCGTCATTGGCCGAGTTAGCCAATGTCATCAATCGCATTTGCTGCGTTGCATTCTCGACCAGCTTTGCGATGGAGTCGGCAGTGACGTTGCCGCGAACTACCTGGAATACTTCTTTGTCACTGACCAGCGCTTCCAGCCCGTCGTCGGCATTTCCAGCCAACAGAATGCCGATCGTATCTGGCGAGCGTTTCTTCGCTTCGCGAAGCGCGTCGAGGCCGCTCATGCCGGGTAGCTCCTGCGCCGTGACGATTACGTTAATCGGCGTATCCACAAGCGTATTAAGCGCTTCACTGCCACTGGTCGCACAATGCACGGTATAGCTGTCGCCGAACCCAGAGCTTAGGTTGTCGAGTGTGCTTTGCTCGCTATGCAGCAGCAAAATTTGGGTTTTGAATCCATCCAGTGGCACTTCGCCTGCTCCTCATGTCTTATGTCTAATTGCGCAGTCCTTGCGTCGAAGGATTATATCCCCGTGCCAGAGCGTATTTGTCGGTACTTGGGGACAGAATATCGAATCTGTGACGCGCCGCACAGGCAAACTGGACAGCAGGTCACGTTTGACGAAATGGCCCGATCAAGAAACGCCTCAGGACGCGCCGCGGTTCGGTTTCACGAGTAACAAAAAAACCGCGGCCGGGAAAACGAGACTAGCTACCGAGTCCGCGGCTATCGATCTCTCTCTTCAGGGCGGAAATCGCCTCGTCCAGCGGCAGCACCTGCTGTTTCTTGGAACCCAGCCGACGGATCGCGACGCTGCGGTTTTCGAGTTCCCGCTGGCCGATAGCAAACAACGCTGGAACCTTGGCGACACTGTGTTCGCGGACCTTGTAAGAGATCTTTTCGTTCCTGACGTCGCTGTCGGCGCGAATCCCGGCAGCACGCAATGCTGCGACGATCTCGGCCGCATAGTCGTCGACGTCGGACGTAATGGTAAGTACCTTGACCTGCTGTGGTGCGAGCCACAGTGGCAGGTTGCCGGCATGGTGTTCAATCAGTATGCCCATGAAGCGTTCGAGCGAACCGAATATCGCGCGGTGCAACATGACGGGTACGTGCTTGTTGCCGTCCTCTCCGATATAGGTCGCACCGAGGCGACCTGGCATGTTGAGATCCACCTGCAACGTGCCGCACTGCCAGTCGCGGCCGATGGCATCCCGCAGGACGAACTCGAGCTTCGGACCGTAGAAGGCACCTTCGCCCGGATTGTGTGTGTACTCGAGGCCGCCAACCTCGAGCGCCTTGAGCAAGGCCTGCTCGGCCTGGTCCCATACGGCATCTTCTCCGACGCGGACTTCTGGCCGGTCGGCAAATTTGATACGTACGTCGTCAAATCCAAAACCGCGGTAGATTTCAAGAATGAGTTTGCAGACCGCAATCGACTCATCAGTGATCTGCTCCGGCGTACAGAAGATGTGCGCATCGTCCTGAGTGAATGCACGCACGCGCATCATGCCGTGAAGGGCGCCCGATGGCTCGTAGCGATGGCACTTGCCGAACTCGGCAAGACGCACGGGCAGGTCGCGGTAACTCGTGATGCCCTGCTTGAAGACTTGCACGTGACCCGGGCAATTCATCGGCTTAACGGCGTAAACGCGACCATCGACAGTCTCTGACGTAAACATGTTGTCGCCAAAGGCCGCGTTGTGGCCGGACTTCTCCCACAACGACTTTCGCCATAATTTCAGGGGTGTTGATCTCCTGGTAACCGGCTTCGTTCTGTTTTTGCCGCATGTACCCGATGAGCGACTGGAACACAGACCATCCGTTCGCGTGCCAGAATACGGCGCCTGGTGCTTCTTCCTGGAAATGGAACAGGTCCATGACCCTGCCCAGGCGGCGGTGATCGCGTTTCTCTGCTTCCTCGAGCATGTGCAGGTACTTGCGCAGAGCCTTATCGTTCGACCAGGCCGTGCCGTAGATGCGTTGCAGCATCTCGTTGTTCGAATCGCCGCGCCAATAGGCGCCCGATACATGCGTGAGCTTGAACGCCTTGCCGAGCTTGCCGGTCGACGGCAGGTGCGGTCCACGACAGAGGTCGATGAACTCGCCCTGACGATACAGCGTCAGGTCTTCATCCGACGGAATGCTCTCGATGATCTCGGCTTTGTACTCTTCGCCGATGCTGCGAAAAAACTCGGCGGCTTTGTCTCGTTCCCATACCTCGCGCTTGACGACTTCGTCGCGATCAACGATGTCTTTCATGCGTGCTTCGATCGTTTCCAGGTCGCTTTCCGTAAACGCCTCTTCACGCGCAAAGTCATAGTAGAACCCATTTTCGATCGCCGGACCGATCGTCACCTGGGTATCCGGCCACAGTTCCTTGACGGCTTCCGCCAGCACGTGGGCAGCATCATGACGCAGCAGCTCGAGACCCTCGTCAGAATCTCTTGTGAGTATCTCGACGCGAGCGTCTGCATCTATTTCGCGAGTCAGGTCCCAAAGGGCGCCGTCAACGCGCACGGCAACGGCATCGCGTGCCAGGCTCTTGCCAATGCTCGCGGCAATCTCGGCACCATTCGTTACGGCATCGAAGGTTGCCGCTCGGAGGCGTCAGGTAAGGTGATTTTTGGCATGATCTGGACAGTTGTTTATGAGAGTTATGCGGTGCCCGGCGGCCCGGCACGGTATTGTACGCGAACTGGAGCAGTTCGCGTACAATACCGCCTCAACCGCCACCAGCAAGAAAAATATCGATGAGCGAGACTCCGACGCGGGACTTTATCCGCCAGATTATTCATGACGACCTGCAGTCGGGGAAGCACGCCGAGATCGTAACGCGCTTTCCGCCGGAGCCAAACGGCTACCTGCATATCGGCCACGTCATGTCTATTTGCCTGAATTTCGGAGTTGCTGCCGAGAATGGCGGGCGGACTTTCCTTCGACTTGATGACACCAATCCGGGCAAGGAGAGCAAGGAGTACGTCGACGCGATCAAACGGGACGTTCACTGGCTCGGTTTCGATTGGGGGAGACCGGCTGACTCACGCATCCGATTATTTCGAACAGCTTTACGACTCAGCCTGTCGCCTTATCGAAATGGGCTGCGCCTATGTCGATAGCCTCAGCGCCGATGAGATTCGCGAGTATCGCGGCACCTTGACCGAGCCGGGCAGGAACAGCCCCTATCGCGACCGCAGCGTTGACGAAAATCTGGACCTGTTTCGTCGCATGCGTGCTGGCGAATTCGCTGATGGCGAACACGTATTGCGTGCCAGGATCGACATGAGTTCGCCCAATATGAACCTGCGCGATCCGGCACTCTACCGGATTCGTCATATTCCGCATCAGAATGCCGGCGACGAGTGGTGCGTCTATCCGATGTACGATTTTGCGCACGGACTTTCCGACGCGTACGAACACATCACGCACTCCTTGTGCACGCTGGAATTCGAGGATCACCGGCCGCTGTATGACTGGTTTCTGGACCAGCTGAAGCCGACGCATCGTCCGCGCCAGATCGAATTCTCCCGTCTGAATCTTGCTTTTACGGTAACGAGCAAACGCAAGCTCAACGCGCTGGTTGACGAAGGGATCGTGTCCGGGTGGGACGATCCGAGAATGCCGACCATCGCGGGCATGCGACGACGCGGTTACCCTGTCGCTGCGCTGCGCGAATTCGTCACGCGGGCTGGCGTGACAAAGAAAGACAAACTCATCGAGATGGGCTCCCTTGAGAACTGTGTTCGGGAAACGCTTGGCGAGGTAGCGGAGCGCCGCATGGCCGTACTAAAGCCGCTCAAAGTGGTGCTGACCAATTATCCCGACGACAAAGTCGAAATGATGGAGGCGATGAACCACCCGGGCAGGCCGGAACTCGGCACTCGCGAAATGCCGTTCTCGCGCGAACTAATGATCGAGCAGGACGACTTTATGGAGGAGGCGCCGCGCAAGTTCTTTCGACTGAAACCGGGCGGAGAGGTGCGCTTGCGCTTTGGCTACATTATTCAGTGTGACAAAGTCATCAAGAACGAGGCTGGCGACGTTGTTGAGCTTCACTGCAGCTACGATCCCGATACGCGCAGCGGCACGGGCAGCAGCGATCGCAAAGTCAAAGGCACGATCCACTGGGTTTCAATTCCGCATGCGGTCGATGCGCACGTGCGCCTTTACGATCGCCTGTTTACCGTCGCCAATCCCAATGCGGTTAGCGATATTCACGGCGTGCTCAATCGACAGTCACTCGAGACGGTCGCCGCAAAGCTCGAGCCGGCTCTGGGCGATCTCGCGGCCGGCCAGACCGTGCAGTTCGAGCGTCTGGGCTATTTTTGTCCGGATGAGAAAGATGACTCGGCGGATGCGCGTGTCTTTAACCGCATTGTCACGTTACGCGATTCCTGGGCCAAGCTTGAAAAGCAGGCGATGCAGCAGCAGGGCTAGTGTCCTGTCGGGCAAGTTCGACGTATTTCAGTCGCGATCTGCAGTTTCGAGAGTCAGCAGGCAGTAACGGGACAGGACACTAGGTGCGATAGCCATCCGTGATGACGAGCGGGGCACCTCGATCAGCGCCCAGACCTTCCGCGGCACTGCCTTCCGCCTTCGCTACCTCAACCACACCAAATGAATTGACGAGCGCGAGCAGGTCGCCGGGTTTGGCTCGACCATAGGTTTGCAGCATTGCTATCTGGTGACCGCCGATGTTGGCAACGGGTTCACGAAAGCCGTCCAGGAGACTCTCGTCGATATTGCTGATCAGGTTGCCGAAGGCATCGATCGTAACAATCACGCCGCTAATTTTGCCGGCCGCAGTTTCCGGCTCGTCGAGCCATCCTGGCGTCCAGCTGCTGATTCGTTCGCCGACCTCATCGATCGAAACGCGGCCGGCCGCAATCTCGGCAGCAACCGGTGCAAAGATATCGCGGCCATGAAACGTTGCGCTGGGTGCCTGCAGCTGCAAGGGCTTGATTTTGCTGTCGAGGAGCTTGAAAACTCGCGGCGATTCGGCGCTGTCGAGTAGCTGTCCCAAAAGACCGTTGTCGGGGGCGATGAAGACATGGCCGTCCGCTTCGACGATGAGAATGTCACGTTCGGTGCCGACGCCGGGATCGACGATCGCCATGTGTACCGTACCGGTGGGAAACCAGGCATAGGATCGACTCACCCAAAAACCGGCTTCGGGCGGCCATTGCGCCGGGATGTCATGGGCCAGGTCAACTATTCGTGCATCGGGGAAACGGCTCAGGATCACGCCCTTCATGACTCCGGCGAACGGACCCTTGTGGCCGAAATCGGTCGTGATGGTGATGACGCCCGATGGTTTCATTGAATTACCCGACTGACTGCGGAACAGGATGGCGTATACGGTAGTTATGCCTTGCCCAATACAAGAACACCGTGTCGATCATAGCAATCACGACTTTGAATAGGTACTTCGCTGCGCCGAGCGCAAGTGCCGTCCTGAGGTCGACGATGCCCCACCATGTAACCAGCGAGTAGATCAGCGTATCGACGACCTGTGAACTCATGGTAGACAGGTTGTTGCGCAACCAGAGCCAGCGGTCGCCTGTCACCGACTTGATCTTGTGAAATGCCCAGACATCGAAGTGTTGACTGACGTAGTAAGCGAGCAACGATCCGAAAATGAATCGCGGCGTGAAGTTGACGATGGTTGAAAACGCATTGTGGATGGAGGCCGAAAATTCGGCAGTCTCCGGCTTGTCGCTGGGCAGGTAAAGCAGTGCAAGACTCATCATGACCAATACGATGACGCTCACCACAAAGCCCATGCGGACCGCTTTGTTTGCCGCCGCTTTGCCATAGTTTTCGCTAAGCACATCGGTCGCGAAGAAAATGCTCGAATAGAAGATCACTCCGAGACTTGTCTGCAGACCGAATATCACGGTCAGCTTGGGGCCCTGCAGGTTCGCCAGGATAATCGCGGTGGTTATCGCGACCTGCAGTCCTGCTTTGCCAAACAAGCGGTAAAGAAGAACCGTACAGCCGAGGTCAACGAACAGCGTGGTGAGCCAGAGCAGCTCCTGGTTCGTGGCAAAAAAATCGACGATGGCCTGCGGAAACATGTGCCGTCCCGACAGGTGGTCAGGCAGCGAGCTTATCGAGATGCCAGTCTGCGTTGCCGAATAACTGGCCGATAGCCGTAAGCCGCTTGAAGTAGTGGGCGACGTCGAGATCCCAGGTCACGCCCATGCCGCCGTGCAACTGCACGGCTTCTTCGCCGAGTTTCTGGCCGCTCGTGCCGACCAGGTACTTGATCGAACTGATTGCACGCCTGGCCTGATCGTCTCCCGCGGCACAGGTCATGGCCGCCCAGAGCAACAGCGACTGCGCCTGCTCGCAGGCGGTCAGCATATCGACCATGCGATGTTGCAGAGCCTGAAAACTGCCGATCGGCACGCCGAACTGCGAGCGGCCTTTCGAATACTCGATCGTCTTGTCTTTCAGTACGTGCATGATGCCCACGCCTTCAGCACAGATGGCCAGCGTCGCGTCATCGATCGTCGCCTCGAGAGCGGCGAGGCCGGCGCCCACGTCTCCGAGGACGCTTTCGCCATCGACATGAACATCATGAAGCGTCAACTCGGCCGCACGCAGGCCATCGACGGTGTGATAGGCATTGAGCAACAAGCCATCTGCGTCGGTTGGCACCGCGAACAGCGTGATGCCAGTGCTATCAGATTGGTCGCCCGCGGTTCGTGCTGGCACGATGATCAGATCCGACGTACCGCCATTCAGGACAAAACCCTTGCTACCGTTCAGGATCCAGTTACCCCCAACCGTCGATGCCGTTGTCGCGATATTCGCCAGCTCGTAGCGGGCCTGGGGCTCGGCAAACGCCAGCGTAGCCTGAAGGTCTCCGCCGATGATCGGGTGCAGCCACTGTCGCTTTTGTTCAGCGCCGGCCACGCGTTTCAAAATGCCGCCGGCGAGAATAACGTTGGCGAGATAGGGTTCGACGATGAGCCCACGCCCCAAGCGCTGCATGATGACCATGATGTCGATCTGGTCACCGTCGAAACCACCGTCATCTTCGGCAAACGGCACCGCCGTCCAGCCCAGTTCTGCAAACGTCTTCCAGACATCATTGCTGTAGCCTGCCTCGCTCGCGGCGTATTTCTGTCGAGTGTCAAAGGCATACTCGTTTTCGATGAATTTATCGATGCTGTCTGCCAACATCTCCTGAACTTCATTGAGTGAAAAATCCATTGTCTTACCTCAAAGCCCAAGTACGTGCTTGGCGACGATATTTTTTTGAATTTCGTTGGAACCGCCGTAGATCGATGCTTTTCGAAAGTTAAAGTAACGCAACGCGGCTTGTGTTTCTTGCCCATCGCCGATCGGCTCCCCGGCAAAGTCGGGCTCGTATTGGTCAGGCACATAAGGGAGCGCGTAGTAGCCGGCCGCCTGCAGGTACAGCATGTCGATGGCCTGCTGTATCTCGGTGCCCTTGATTTTTAAAATAGAGGATTCAGGGCCGGGTGCCTTGCCCGACGCGACCGCGGCCAGCGTGCGCAACTCCGTGTATTCCAGCGCTTTGAGTTCCACTTCGGTGGCCGCCAGCCTGCGCATGAAGTTCTTGTCCCCGGCCAATGGCGCGGCGCCTCTTACTGAGGTTTCAACTTGCTTGCGCAGACGTCGAACTACGATAACGTGAGCGCGCGACTCCCGCGATGTTTGCGCGCTCGTGTTGCAGTAGCACTTTTCCGTAGGTCCAGCCTTTGCCTTCCTCACCGACGAGGTTTTCAACCGGTACCTCTACGTTGTCGAAATGAATCTCGTTGACTTCAGGAACACCATCGAGAAGCACGATGGGCTTCACTGAAACGCCGGGGGTTTGCATGTCGATCAGGATGAAACTGATACCCTCCTGTCGACGCGCGACGTCGGTGTTTGTCCTGGCCAGGACGAAGATCCAGTCGGCAAATTGACCGAGCGTGGTCCAGGTCTTGGTGCCGTTAACGACGAAATGGTCGCCGACCAGGTCGGCGCGGGTCTTTAACGACGCGAGGTCGGACCCCGATCCGGGTTCCGAATAGCCCTGGCACCACCAGACTTTGCTGGCAAGAATGTCAGGCAGGAATCGTTGTTTCTGTTGTTCGTTGCCAAAGGTGTAAATCACCGGGCCAACCATGCTCAAGCCGAACGGCACAACCCGCGGTGCGTTGGCGTTGGCCTCTTCGGTGGCAAAAATATATTTTTGCACCGGTGTCCAGCCTGTGCCGCCATACTCGACGGGCCAGTTAACACCAGCCCAACCCTTTTCGTGCAACAATTGCTGCCAGCGAATTTGTACCTCCGGGCGAAGCTCGGCTCCGGATTCCCGCAGCTGGCGGATATCATCAGGATATTCGTCGCGGAAGAAGGCTCTGATTTCCTCCTGGAACGAGAACTCCTCCGGGCTGAAATTAACATTCATACGATTTTACCCCCTCATGGCAACGCGCGGAGCTTAGCAAACCTGGTAGGTTTCGTCTGTTGCGGTTTGTAACACCACCAACTTAGGGCAGAATGCCCCGATGAGTTTGCCCGAAAAACCAGACGAAGAACCGATCGCAGCCCATGCCGGTATCAAGGATGCGCTGAGTCGACCATTGCATGACTTGCGGATATCACTACTCGACCAGTGCAATTTTCGCTGCCCCTACTGTATGCCGGAGGCGGAATTTCACGCGGATTATGCGTTTCTGAAAAAGCAGCAGCGGCTGACCTACGACGAAATACTCAGAGTGGTTCGTGCCGCCGTTGGGCTCGGTGTCAGCAAGATTCGTCTGACCGGCGGTGAGCCGCTGCTGGACAGGAACCTGACCAGTCTCGTTGCAAGCCTCGCCAAGATGCCCGGTATCGACGACCTTGCGCTGACGACGAACGGTATGCTGCTGGCACCCATTGCCGGGAAACTGGCTGACGCCGGTTTGCACCGCGTAACCATCAGCCTCGACAGTCTCGACGAAGCCGTGTTCCAGCGAATGAGTGGCGGGCGCGGGGATCTCAACAAAGTCCTCGAAGGTATTGCCGCGGCCGAACGGGCCGGTCTCTCGCCGATCAAAATCAACGTCGTGGTGGAGCGCGGCATGAATGACCATACTGTCATGGATCTTCTCGATCATTTTCGTGGTAGCGACCATGTCGTCAGGTTGATTGAGTTTATGGACGTCGGTAATCGAAACGGCTGGCGCATGGATCAGGTTGTTCCGTCGCGGCAGTTGCTTGACCAGGTCACGCAACGCTGGCCGTTGCGACGGGTCGACAAGAACTACTCCGGTGAAGTCGCGCGCCGCTATGAGTACCTGGACGGTCAGGGCGAGATCGGATTCATTTCGTCGGTGACCGAGCCGTTTTGTGGTGACTGCAGTCGCGCACGCCTGTCGGCGGATGGCGTGCTCTACACCTGCCTGTTTGCAAGTCATGGAACGGATCTGCGGGAATCGTTGAGAAACGAAGCCGACGAAAAGGAGCTGACCGATATCCTGTCACGTATCTGGTTGCAGCGCGCCGATCGCTACAGTGAACTTCGCAGCCCCGAACTGGCCGAAGCACATATGCAGCGCAAAGTCGAAATGTACCGTATCGGGGGATAGCTTGAGCAAACTCAGCCATATCGATGCAGACAATCAACCGACGATGGTCGATGTCAGCGACAAGAAGGCCACCGTTCGCGAGGCGCACGCGCAGACTGTCGTGCGCTTGCCGGGCGATATCGTGCAGCACATTTCCGGCGAAGAGATCGGCACGAAGAAAGGACCTGTGTTTGCGACCGCGATTATCGCGGGCGTTATGGCGGCCAAGAAGACGCACGAGCTGATTCCCTTTTGCCATCCGATCGGACTTGATGACTGCAAGATCACGATAGCGATGGAAGGTGATAATGCGGTTATCGACTGCCGCTGCAAAGTACTTCACAAGACGGGTGTTGAGATGGAGGCGCTGACTGGCGCGAGCGTCGCGGCATTGACGGTCTACGACATGCTCAAAGCGATGTCACACGACATCGTGATCAGCGAAACGCGATTGATGGCCAAGACCGGCGGCAAACGGGATTTCAGACGTGGCTAGTCGCCCTGCGGAAAGGCCGCTGTATGGGCTGGTACTGGCCGGTGGAGAGAGCCGTCGCATGGGACGGGACAAAGCCGGGCTTCGGCGTGGCGGGGAATCGCAGTTGGCTTACGTCGTACACCTTCTCGACGAGCTGCTTGAGCGTGTGTTCGTTTCTACGCGAGTTGATCAACAAGACGAGACCGAGCGCAGCCAGTTCACACAGATCGTTGACCGGTACCAGGACATGGGGCCGGTTGCCGGTATTCTCTCCGCGATGGACAGTTACCCCGAGGTTGACTGGCTGGTCGTGGCTTGCGATCTGCCCAATATCGACGCACAGACAATTGTCCACCTGCTCGAGCATCGTTCCGTTGAAAAACCGTTTACCGCCTATACCAGCAGTCATGATGGCCTTCCCGAACCGCTTTGCGCCGTGTACGCGTCCGGCAGCGCGGCTATCGTCAGGGGATTCGTCGCGGATAGCGTTCATTGCCCACGCAAGATGCTGATTCGGTCAGATTCGCTGTTACTTGAGCAGCCCAATCCACGCTCCCTGGATAACGTCAATACGCCCGATGATTTGCAGGGCAGTGTCCTCGGAGGCGCATCGTGATGGGAACTCAAAAAACAATTACCGTGCGCTATTTCGCGATGTTTCGCGAACATGCGGGCCTCAGCGAAGAGACGCTGAGCCTGACCGTCGAAACGGCAAAGGACGTCTTCGAACAGACCCGCCTGCGACACGGATCCAAAGAGCCCAATGGCCATTGCAAAGTTGCGATTAATGACGAAATGGCGGACTGGTCTTCCGCCGTCAGTGATGGCGACACGGTACTCTTGTTTCCCCCCGTTGCCGGCGGTTGACATGATCGAAGTTACCTCCGAGCCGATCGATGCCGAGCGTCTGAAGCACTCGCTCGCAAATGACGGTGCCGGTGGTTTTTGCAGTTTCGAAGGCTGGGTCAGGAATGTGAATGAAGGGCGGACTGTTGAACGCCTGGAGTACGAGGCTTATGAGCCGCTCGTGATTTCCGAGGGTGAGCGGGTGCTGGAGGAAGCGAAGCAACGATTCCCGTATCTCGAGGCCCGTTGTGTGCACCGAGCGGGCCTGCTCGAGATTGGTGAACTGGCTGTTTGGGTCGGTGTCGCCTCCGCGCATCGGGACGAGGCGTTCAAGGCCTGCCGCTACATCATCGATGAACTCAAGGTCCGATTGCCGATCTGGAAAAAAGAACACTATGTGGATGGCGATTCTGGCTGGGTCAACTGCGAACGTTGCGCTGATCACGGCGGCCACTGAGCACGGCCTCACACAATCGTCGCCATTGCAGATTGCTGGTGTATCAGGTATCACTACCTGTTGGTCTGGAGTGGGACACTGCGTGCGATTGATTAAATCCATTGAGGATGCCAAGAAACTCGAGGGCGAGGAAGTCGGATTATCCGACTGGGTCGTCATCGATCAGCACCGCATTGACCAGTTTGCCGAAGCGACCGGTGATTATCAGTGGATTCACGTGGATACGGAGCGGGCCGCCAAGGAAATGCCCGACGGCAAGACGATCTCGCACGGCTATCTGACGATTGCGCTGATTCCTACGTTGACCGGCAATTTCATCGAGGTTCAAAATCTCGCACGCGCGATCAACTTTGGCCTGAACAAGGTCCGCTTCTATGCGCCGGTACCGGTTGGATCGCGCCTGCGTGCCAGGGCAAAGGTCTTGCAGGCACGAAAGCGGGCGGGTGCACTGCTATTGACGTCGGAAGTCAGGTTGGAGATGGAAGGGGCGCGCAAGCCGGCCTGCGTCGCGGAAACACTTGGAATGTACTTCTTCGACGAATAGCGCTGACGGCGATTCCGATTATCGGGCGTGCAGCCATTGCGGCAGGAACGAGTATGGATCCGCGTCGGCCGCCTCGTTCCAGGATACGTTGTTCGCCCTGAGCAGAGTCGCCATCGTTCCGTCCCTGGCAGCATCGAACATTTCCGTGGCACCCCCGACGTGCTGGCCGCCAACGTAGATCTGGGGAATTGTCTTGAGCCCGGTCTGCTCGCGAATAGCCGCCCGGATTTTCCCTCCCATATCGTCTTGTTGGTAGGCAACAGAGTCAAGGTCTATCGAACGGTAGGGTATTTCATAGTGTGCAAACATCTTGCGTACCGACCAGCAGAATTCGCACCACTCGAGGGCGAATAGCACGACGGGATTGTCCTTGTCGTGGGTCGCGTCCCGCAGGAATTCGACGGCGTCAGCAGGCGCGGCGTCCGGCGCTTCTTCTTCGTTCTCCGGCGCCGGAGACGGCGGCGGCGCATCGAAACGATAGTTCGGCGTCGATCGTGATATTTCCTGCTCTGCCTCGGTCATATCCGCCGGGACATCCTCAAACAGCGGCGTGCTCAGGTAACGCTCTCCCGTGTCAGGCAACATGCACAAAATGTTCGCGCCTGCTTCGGCTTTGTCGGCGACAGCCAAAGCGCCGGCGAGTGTTGCACCGCCGGATATTCCGACGAAGATGCCTTCCTGCTGCGCGAGCGCCCGAGACAGTCGCAGCGCGTCATCGCCCGCGATGCCGATGATTTCGTCGATCAGGCCGGCATTGACGGCGTCTTCGGTAAGGTGCGGAATAAAGTCAGGACTCCAGCCTTGCATCAGGTGCGGTCGAAACATGGGGTGACTGTTCACCGCCGTGCCATCAGCGCGCCGTTCTTGCGGTATGCCGCTGCCCAGAACAGGTGAATTATCCGGTTCGCATACGATGATTTTTGTTTCCGGGCTCGCTTTCTTGAGGACTCGCGACACGCCTTTTAGCGTACCGCCAGTGCCGAAACCGGTTACCCAGTAGTCGAGCCGGGTGTCAGAGAAAGCCTCCAGGATCTCGGGCGCCGTCGTTCGTGAGTGCGCATCTGCGTTCGCCTCATTCTCAAATTGGCGGACGAGAAACCAGCCGTGTTCCTCGGCAAGTTCAACGGCCTTGGCGAGCATGCCGCTGCCCTTGAGTGCCGCCGGCGTCAGTACGACTTTTGCCCCAAGGAAACGCATCATCCTGCGCCGCTCGACGCTGAAATTTTCCGCCATGGTTACGACCAGTGGGTAATCTTTCTGGGCACAAACCATCGCGAGTCCGATGCCGGTGTTGCCGCTGGTTGCCTCGATGACGGTCTGGCCGGGACTCAGTGTGCCGTCCTTTTCCGCCTGCTCGATAACGCTGAGGGCGAGTCGGTCCTTTACCGAACCCATGGGATTAAAAGATTCGACCTTGACGTAAACGCTGACCTTGGGCGGGGCAAGCTTATTGAGTTTGACGATCGGCGTGTTGCCAATGGTCTCAAGAATGTTCGCGTATCGTTTGGTCATCCGGCGCTCGCTTTAGTGCTTCTTCCTACACTATAGACTTCGATCGAGGCAACCGCAGCCGCGCAGCGGGCGAATGAGAGCTACAATAAGGCGGTACGACGTACCGAAAGCCTGCTGACAACTCAAGGAGAACAGGATGGGCGACCTGGGAATCTGGGGCATCATTCACCTCGCATTGGTTATTTACGCCGCTTTGCAGATCTTCAACAGCTCGGCCGATACCGTCAAGAAGATCATCTGGGTCTTAATTGTTGCGATCTTCCCGCTTGTAGGCTTGATCGTCTGGTTTTTTGTCGGCCCGGGAACACCGAAAAAATAGGCCAGTAAGATGCTGCTCGTCGCGCGCGCACTAATCCACGTCGCGAGGGGTATCAATCGGTAAATTCGGCGGTTGTCTGTCGTTTGCGGTTGACAACGAGGTGAGTAACGTCGGGTCGAGAGTAGTGGCCGACCGGGTCCAGGCTGTGGCGCTCTTCGAGTACCCGCTGGTGGTCAAGCTCGACGACTTGCAGTGATTCTTCGTTAACCATCGGTTCGAGCAACCATTCACCTGTCGGTGATGCCACGCAGGATCCACCGTTTGCCATCATTTCATCGGCACGTTCAATCAGGAGTTCGGCGTGCGGCAGCGATGCGGCGATGTCCTGTTTGCGCATCAGTCCCGAAACAGAGACGACGAACGATCGGCTTTCTCGCGCGATAAATCGCGTGATCTCCTCGGTGTTTCGTACGTTGCCTGGCCAAATCGCTACGTGCAGGTCCTCGCCCTGTGCGTACAGAGATGCGCGCACCAGCGGTAACCAGTTTTCCCAGCAGTTGAGCCCCCCGACGGTGAATGGCCCGAGTTTGTGAGTGCGCAGGCCGTGGCCGTCACCGATCGCCCACACCAGCCGTTCTTCATGCGTTGGCATCAGCTTGCGATGCACAGAGCCGATGGTGCCGCGCTGATCAATATAAACCATGGAACAGTAAAGGCTGTGGCCACCACGGTCAGCGGCCCGTTCCATGATGCCGAGGTAAACGGCAATGCGTCGTTCACGAGCCACGCGACGAATATCGTCGAGATCGCCGTCTTCGATACAGATGGCCTGAGTCACATAATGCGCGTAGAGCGATTTCTGCAATTCCGATTCAAATTTCGCGCCGTCGGTTCGTCTCCACCCAGAACGGGTAACCTGGCGCGAGCGCTTCCCCGAATAGCGACGAGCTGGCAGCTTTCGACCGCGGCCGATTCGATCCAGGTGACGATCTTTTCGAGCGTTTCGGCGCGATTGAGCCAGACCGGCGCAATTTGCGCGAGCCCAACCTTGATGATCCCGTTGTTAGTCATTGTGCTCCTGACGGCCTGATACGGTAATTTTGTCCAAAGAGCTGCCACAACGCGGCGAAGATTGGGTAAGCTCGGAGTCCGGGAAAAACAGGTTTCCATCCTGCCGGGTGCCCGGTTGATGCGCCCAGCATACCAAGGATCGTACCGATTCGATCAGGGCCTGTGCGTCGAAGAGTCCATCGATGGGTTTGGGCCAGTAAAACAGGAACAAGATATGCACGGATTGATGATGAACACCCCTCTGCTTATTTCCTCGATCGCAGAGCATGCGGCGAAATTTCACGGCGATCGCGAGATTGTCTCCGTCACGGCGGACAATCCACGTCATCGCTGCACCTACAGAGAGATGGTAGGGCGCTCGAGGCAACTGGCGAACGCGCTCGAGAAACTGGGCCTGAATCGCGGCGACCGCGTGGCGACTCTCGCATGGAACGACTATCGCCACCTCGAGGTTTATTACGCCGTGAGCGGCGCGGGCTTCGTCTGCCACACGATTAATCCACGCCTGTTTCCCGAACAACTCGTATTCATTATCAATCATGCTGAAGACCGCTGGATTTTTACCGATGTCATGTTTGTGCCCTTGCTGGAGAAGATGTTGCCGCAAATCGGCGGCGTTGAAGGTTTCGTCATCATGACGGACGAGGCGCATATGCCCGATACAACGCTACCCAATGCTGTCTGTTACGAGACGCTTATTGCTGCGCAATCCTCCGACTACAGCTGGCCCGAACTCGACGAGCGTACGGCATCAGCGCTGTGCTACACGTCCGGCACCACCGGCGACCCGAAAGGTGTGCTCTACGATCACCGCTCGACGGTGCTGCATGCCTATGCGTCGCCCGGTCCCGACCTCATGAACCTGTCCAGCCTTGATAGTGTGCTTGCCGGTCGTGCCCTTGTTTCACGTGAATGCCTGGGGTATTCCGTATTCGGTTTTGATGGTCGGCGCGAAGCTCGTGTTCCCCGGACCGAAGATGGGGGACGGAGAAGCGCTCTATGAGCTGATGGAATCGGAGGACGTCACGATTGCACTGGGTGTGCCGACCGTCTGGCTCGCCCTGCTGCAGTACTGCGCCAGTGCGGGCAAACGGCTGAACAAGCTCCGCAGCTCGATTGTCGGTGGCGCCGCAGTGCCGCGCTCGATGATCCAGGCGTTTAGAGACGAGCACGACGTTGAGATTCGACAGGGCTGGGGGATGACTGAAATGAGTCCGCTCGGCACCTGTAACTCCATCAAAGCCGGACTGGAAACACTGACCGATGAGGAAAAACTGGACCTCGCGACCAAGGCGGGGCGCGGCATCTTCGGCTGCGAACTCCGCATTGTCGATGATGAAGGGCAGGAACTGCCGTGGGATGGAGTCGCTTACGGCGCGTTGCAGGTACGCGGCCCCTGGATATGCAGCGATTACTTCAAGCTCGATGGGGGCGCCGGCACACACACCAAGGATGGCTGGTTCGATACGGGTGACGTCGCGACGATCGACGATCAGGGTTACATGACGATTACCGATAGAACCAAGGATGTTATCAAGTCGGGCGGTGAGTGGATCAGCTCCATCGCGCTCGAGAACGCAGCTATGGGTCATCCGGCCGTCGCCGAGGCCGCCGTGATTGGCGTTGCGCATCCCAAATGGACCGAGCGCCCACTCCTGATCGTGGTGCGGTCCGAGGGACAGGATGTCGGCAAAGACGACATGCTCGCGTACTTCCGTGGCAAAGTGGCCGATTGGTGGATACCAAACGACGTCGCATTCGTCGACGAATTGCCGCATACCGCGACGGGAAAAATCAAGAAGATTGAATTGCGCAAGCAATTCGCAGACTATGCATTCCCGGATTAGAGCTGGAACCCGGTAGCGAATCTTAAGGAATAACCATGGGCGATCCATTACGTCTTTACGGATTGAACGCGCTCGTGTTGAACGCAGCGGGCGGAATCGGCGAGGCGATCGCTCGAACGCTGACCAAGCACGGTGCGACGGTTGTCGCGGTCGACACGAAGAATAGTGGCGTTGAGCGACATTACGCCAGGGTTAAGGGCATCACGGGCCTGTCGGCCGCAGTGACGGATGTCGATGGCATGCCGGCGATGGCGGAGCACGCGGTGCAGGAACTAGCTGGCATCGACATCCTCGTTAATGATTTCAGGTTGCAGCCTGACGCGCCTCTTGACCAGATTGATGAAGTCCTGGAGCGCTTGTTGCAGTCGAGAGCCGAGCTGACCCTGGCCACATACCGTGCGGCGTTACCGTATCTTAAGAAAAGCCCGCAAGGCCGCATAATCAACATCGGCTTCCTGCGCAGCTGTTTTGGCCAGAAAGGCGACGCTGCCAGCGCCTACGCAGAGCGAGATCTTGCTGACATGACGCGTGCACTCGCTGCTGAAGCGGGCGCATTTTCGATTACGGCCAATTACATTCAGCCGGGTGCCGTTATGACGCCGGATAGTCGCGAAGTTTTTCGCAAGGACAAAGCGCTGAGAGACTACTGTATTCGTCGATCGGCGGCGCACCGCCTTGGCGAGCCTGTGGATATTGCCAAAGTCGCACTGTTCCTGGCCAGCGACGACGCGGTCTTTGTCAGTGGAACGGGTATCGCGGTCGACGGTGGCCTTGCGGACGCCGGCTAGCTCCAATGCATCCGGTATTGAAGGACCTGATCGCGCTTTTGAAACTCGAGCGCATCGAGGAGAACATATTTCGTGGTGACAGCCGCGACCTCGGCAGCCCGCAGGTTTTCGGTGGTCAGGTTCTCGGCCAGGCCTTGTCAGCCGCACAGCACACGGTGAATGGGAGGGTGGCACACTCGTTGCACGCCTATTTCTTGCGCCGTGGGGACGTGAATGCACCAATAATCTATGACGTTGACCGGGCGCGTGATGGCGGCAGTTTTTCGAATAGACGCGTCGTTGCGATACAGCATGGACGTCCGATACTAAACCTCGCTGCATCGTTTCAAACCCCCGAAAAAGGACTGGAGCACCAGGGAGATATGCCCGATGTTCCGCCGCCCGACGGTCTAAAGGATTTGACGGAAGTCGCGGCTGATGTGCTCGAGAACATTCCGATGAAGTTGCGCCGATTCATGACGGATAAGCGTCCCTTTGAATTCCGTCCCGTCGATCCGGTGAGTCTCGACGCCCGGGAAAAACTGCCGGCGCAGAAGCAGGTCTGGGTGCGCGCCGTTGACCGCTTGCCCGATGACTTCGCGCTGCATCAGAATCTGCTTGCCTATGTCTCCGATTTCGAGCTGCTGGCAACCTCGACGTTACCGCATGGCTTGTCGATGACTCGTCGCAACGTCATCATGGCCAGCCTCGATCACGCACTCTGGTTTCATTGCGAATTCCGGATGGATGAGTGGTTGTTGTACTCGATGGACAGTCCGAATGCGTCGGGTGCGCGTGGTTTCGCCAGGGGTCAACTATTCACGCAAAGCGGCAAGCTCGTCGCAAGCACGTCTCAGGAGGGCCTGATCCGGGTGATTGACCCGAGCCGCAAAAAGGCCCGTTCCGATCCCCGCAAACAATCCTAAGACAGCTGCTCGTTGAAGCGCTGCGAATTTCGGACATACACAGCGGCCAAACGGCCGTTATTCGCTATCTCTTCGTCACTCAGTTCGCGCATGACCTTGGCGGGAGAGCCCAGTATCAATGTGCCATCCGCGAATTGCTTGTTTTCCGTGATGAGCGAATTTGCGCCGACGATGCAATTGCGTCCAATCGTCGCCCCATTGAGCAAGGTGCTGCCTATTCCGATGACTGAATTGTCTCCGATTGTGCAGCCATGCAGCATCACGTTGTGCCCGACGGTAACGCCGTCTCCGATTGTTACCGGGATGCCAGGATCGGTATGCACAATGCAACCGTCCTGGATATTGCTGCGTTCGCCGAGGTCGAGCCAGTCGTTGTCACCGCGCAGGACGCAGTTGAACCAGACGCTCGATTGATTCCTGAGGCGCACGCTGCCGATAATCATGGCGCTCTCGGCGACGAAATGCCCGCCACCTTCAAGAACAGGCACGCGCTCGCCGAGCGCGCTGATCACTTTGCTTTGCCCTGGGCCGCGACCGCTGCTGCTGCTTTGGCTATTGCCTCCGGGTCGCCCAGAAACTCGCGCGACAGGGGTTTCAGGTTGTCATCCAGTTCGTAGGCCAGTGGTATTCCTGTCGGAATATTGAAGCCGGTAATCTCCTCGTCAGAGACTTCATCAAGCATCTTCACGAGCGCGCGCAGGCTATTGCCGTGCGCGGCAACCAAAACGTTCTTGCCAGCCTTGAGGTCTGGTGCGATCAATTCGTTCCAGCACGGCATTACGCGCTCCAGCGTAAGCTTGAGCGATTCCGTGCCCGGCAAATTGGCGATCCCTTTGTAACGCGGATCGCAGGACGGATGACGCTCGTCATCGTCGGCCAGGGGAGGCGGCGGGATATCGTAGCTGCGGCGCCAGATGTGCACCTGTTCATCACCATACTTGGCGGCCGTTTCGGCTTTGTTGAGGCCCTGCAATGCGCCGTAGTGACGTTCGTTCAGCCGCCAATCGCGAATTACCGGAATCCACATGAGATCCATCTGGTCGAGCATGTGCCACAACGTACGAATCGCGCGCTTGAGCACGGACGTATAGGCGATGTCGAACTCGAAGCCGAGCTCAGACAAAAGCCTCCCTGCATCGATACCTTCTTGTATACCTTTCTCGGTCAGATCAACGTCCGTCCAACCCGTGAAGAGGTTTTTCAGATTCCAGTCACTCTGCCCGTGACGGCATAGTATGAGTTTGCCAGCCATTGCTTCTCCGATTTTTCGGCGATGAGAGTCGCGTCATTCCCAGTGTCCTATGCGACACATCGGACAGGACACTAACCTAACGTCAAGTGGCGCAGTTCCTGTGCGGCCACCGACAGCGTAGCAAAGTCGAAATGTCCACGCAGCTTCATTTCTTCCGTCATGCTGCGGAAACGCCTGACCTCTTCTTCGTGCTTGGCCAGCCATTTCTTCGCAACAACGCGACCGTCCGATTTGCCGCGACGTGTCAATAGCCCTAGCGCAATGTCCCTGCGAATCCTGTAAAACTCATCGCGAAGATTGCTGCGCGCCATCGCCTGCCAGCGACCACTGACTTTGAGGTCCTCAGCGCAATTGTGCAGCCATTGCAGACCCAGGGCGTCGTTGAAGGCGGAGTATATGCGTGCAGTATCAATAACATCTCGCTTACGTTCTGCGGCAACGTCGGCAATATCGACCGCCGCACGTGTGACCAATAGCAGCGACATTCGGTGCGCGAGGTTCTTCGGTACGCCCATCGCAATCCAATCCGCCTCTGCTATTTCGTTGCGCTTGCCGCTGGCTTTCGAAAGGTAGGTACCCGAGCGAGTGTAAATACTTGCCATTCTTTCCTTGAGACGGTCGACGGCTTTTACGATATCGAGTTGGTCACCGTATTGTTCGATCAGCCAGTAACAGGCGTGGCGAAGCGTTCGGCTGACCTCGAACATCATCGCGAGCTGTGCGCTGGCGGAAACCTTGTGATCGAGTGACTCTATCTCGCGCAACAGCGGCATTGCGCGGCAGATAATTCGCGCGACTTCATACGCGCGAGCAATAGTCACTACGTTGGCACCGGTGTCGACCTGCACGCGTTTGACGAACGCCGGTCCCATACGATTGACCAGCGCGTTGGCGATGAGCGTCGCGAGTATCTGCCGGCTCAGCCGGTGGGTCGGGATGAGGTCAGCATACCGACGCCTGAGGACAGGCGGAAAATATCGCTGCGGGTCAATTCTCAGGAAATCCTCGAGGGTGTCCTGCGACTTGATAAGCCCATCGTAGAGGTCGATCTTTGCGTAGCTGAGAACAACGGCGAGTTCTGGCCGGGTCAAGCCCTGTTTGCGGGCACGACGATCTTCGATCTCGGACTCGCTGGGCAAATACTCGAGATCGCGGTTCAGCAGGCCGGTCTGCTCAAGCGCCGTAATCAAACGTGCGGTCTCATCGATGCGATCGGCAGAAAGCGACTCGCTCATGCTGATTGCCTGGGTCTGCAGGTAGTTGTTCCTGAGCACAAGATCGGCGACCTCATTCGTCATCGAAGCCAGCAGCTCGTCGCGTTTCTTGCGCGACATACCTTTCTTTTTGGCGACGTCGCCCAGCAGTATCTTGATATTGACCTCGCGGTCGGAGCAATCGACGCCACCGGAATTGTCGATGAAGTCGGTATTGATGCGGCCGCCTCGCAGGCTGAACTCGACGCGGGCGCGCTGCGTGAATCCCAGGTTGCCGCCCTCGCCAATAACCTTGCAGCGCAATTCGTCGGCATCGACGCGCACCGTGTCGTTGGTCCGGTCACCGACATCCGAATGGCCTTCGGTGCTCGCTTTCGCATACGTTCCAATGCCACCGTTCCAGAGCAGATCAACCCGCATCTTCAGGATGGCCCGAATCAACTCATCCGGCTGCAACGATTGATCGTCGATGTCCAGAAGCCTGCGCACCTCGGGGCTGAGACGAATCGTCTTGTCCTGGCGCGAATAAACCCCGCCACCCTTCGAGATGAGCGCCGGCTTGTAGTCTTGCCAGGTGGATCCCGGTTTTCGGAAAAGCCGTTGCCGCTCACGGAAGCTCGCCGCGGTATCAGGTGCCGGGTCCAGAAAAATGTTGCGGTGGTTGAACGCTGCCACGAGCTTGATTTTCCTGGAGAGCAACATGCCGTTGCCGAATACGTCGCCGCCCATATCGCCAATGCCGGCTACGGTGAAGGGCTCTTTTTGCGTGTTAACGCCAAGTTCGTGAAAATGCCGCTTGACGGCCTCCCACGCGCCGCGAGCGGTAATGGCCATGCCCTTATGGTCGTATCCTGCTGACCCGCCCGAGGCGAACGCGTCATCGAGCCAAAACCCGTAGTCAGCGGAAATGCTGTTAGCAATATCAGAGAACGTCGCGGTGCCTTTGTCCGCGGCTACGACGAGATACGGGTCGTCGCCATCGCGGCGAACGATGCGATCAGGCGTAACGACTGCGCCATCGATGACGTTATCAGTCAGGTCGAGCAGCCCTCGGATGAATGTCTTGTAACAATGAATGCCGTTTTCCAGAATGGCAGCGCGGTCGCCGACCGGAGCGCGCTTCGGAAAAAAGCCGCCTTTGGCGCCTGTTGGGACGATGACCGTGTTCTTGACCACCTGGGCTTTCATCAGCCCGAGAATCTCCGTGCGAAAGTCTTCGCGTCGATCCGACCATCGCAACCCGCCTCGTGCGATTTCGCCGCCTCGCAAATGCACGCCCTCGACCTCAGGCGCATACACGAACACTTCATAGCGCGGACGGGGCAATGGAATCTCGGGAAGCCGTGCCGGGTCGAGTTTGATCGAAATGTAGGGTTTCGGCGCATCGAACCGTCGACAGTCAGGAAGTAGTTGCTTCGCAACGTGGCATCAATACCGCCGGCGAAGGCCGTGAGAATGCGATCCTCGTCGACATTGCGTGCCTTGGCGACGCCGCGCCTGACCGCAGCAAGAATTTCTTTCAGTGTGCCGGCACGTTTTTTCTTCGACAAGTCCGGATCAAATTGAACCTCGAACTGATTAACCAGGGTGCGTGCGAGTTCAGCATGTGCGACCAGCACGTCTTCCATATACGTCTGGCTAAATGGCACACCCAATTGCAGGATATGTTTGGCATAGCAGCGCAACAGCGCCGTTTGTCGCCAGTCGAGGCCTGCGCTCACAACGAGGCGATTCAGGCCGTCATTCTCGGCGTCGCCGCGCAGCACCGCCATGAAACAGTTCTGGAAACGGTCCGAGACCGCGTCGATATCCACTGCTGCGCCACTTTCATGGCGAAGATGAAAGTCCTGAATCCAGAAAACGTCGCCGGATGCGAGCTTCACTTCGTATGGCCGCTCGGTGTAGACGTCAACGCCCATGTACTCAAGCACGGGCAGTGCTTCCGATAAGGCGATAGGCTCGTTACGGCTGTACACCATGAAATGCATGTGACCCGGCGCCGACTCTTCAGGAATGTACAGGTTTACGGCGCGGTCGGATTCATCGCGTATCATGCAGTCGATCTGCTGCACGTCCGAGCACGCTTCCGTCGGCTGTGTGTCTTCCTGGAAACCAGCCGGGAACACGTCGCGGTAGGCGCGATAAAGCCTGGTACCCTCGTCGGTGCCATACCGCGCGAGTAAGTCGGTTTGTAGCCGGTCAGCCCAGGTAATCACGAGATCCGCTATTTGCTCTTCGATGTGATGAATGCTGATTCGCGGGCGTTCTCCGACGGGGGTGCGCACGATGATGTGCACTCGTGCAAGTGCGGAGTCCGAAATCTGGACCGACGAGTCGACGGAACTTCCGCCGAATGCCTCCGTCAGTAGTGCCTCGATCCGCCTTCGGATCGCTGTCGTGTATTTTTCACGCGGTACAAATACGAGACATGAGAAGAAACGCCTGAACGTGTCTCGGCGAAGAAAGAACTTGATGCGCTGGCGGTCTTGCAGGTTCAGTATGCCGATGGTCGTCCGAGCGAGATCCTGCACCGAGCTTTGAAACAACTCCTCGCGAGGAAACGTATCAATAATATGCAAGAGCGCCTTGCCGCGATGTCCAGACGCATCGACATGCGCACGTTCAAAGATCTTTTGGACCTTGTGCCGCAACAACGGAATGTTTCTTGGACTCTCGCTGTAAGCCACCGACGTCAGCAGACCGATAAAGCGCCGCTCCCCAACGGCGTTGCCGTTCTCGTCGTAGACCTTGACGCCAACGTAATCGAGAAACGCGGGCCGATGTACAGTGGATCGTGAATTCGCCTTGGTCAGAATCAGCCAGTCGCGTGAACGCGTCAGGCGGCGCATTTCAGCGGTGAGCTCAATGCCGGTCGTGCCGCGGTCGTCCTGGCTCAGAATACCGAGTCCCGAGCCTTTCACCGTGTTCAGGAATATGCGTTTGCCGCGTTTCGACAGCGAATACTCGCGGTAGCCCAGAAAGGTAAAGTGTTCATCTGCCATCCAGTTGAGCAGTGCCTGGCTTTCAGACCGCAGCAACGGATCGACGCCCTTCGGCCCATTGACCAGCATCTCTGCTGTATCGCGCATATGCTGGCGCATCTTGCCCCAGTCACGAACGGTTCGCCTGACGTCCTTGAGCACCTTTCTGATTTCCTGGCGCAGGCGCTTGAGTTCACTGGCATCGGTCTCGCGGTCAATTGCAAATCGAATAAACGACTCGGAGTTCGCGTCATCGTCATCCGCGTTCGCGATTCCGGTGATATGGCCTTTATGGTCACGTTTGACCGAGATGATCGGATGCACCGTGATGTGAACCGCCATGTGATGGCGATTAATTGCCGCAGCGACCGAGTCGACAAGAAATGGCATGTCATCGTTAGCCATTTCCACAAATGTGTACGCCGAGACATAGCCGTGCTCTTTCTCGGTCGCGTTAAAAATACGGATCAGTGCCTCGCCGTTCCGACGATTGGCCGCGAATTCGAGATGGTCGAGCGCGACACGGGCCATGATCTCTTCTGAACGGCCCTGCAGGTCTTCAACCGGGACGTTGGCAAAGTACTGCCTGAGGAAGCGCTTGATCTGTGACGGTTTCTTGAGACTGCGCGAGGTCACGCGCGATGAGATAATCGTATCGACAATCACTTGCCGGATATCTCCGCCTCGACGGTTTTCGTTTGATGTCACTGCATTTGCTCCGACCGGGTACTCCGATCCGAAAGATTGACAGGTTGGTGCCTAATTGGCGTACTGCAGGTACTTATGTTGGCCCTCTGGAAGCGCATCGCATTATACAGTAATTGCATCAGTAACAAATTTTCCCAAAGCGGCGGATCGTGCTTCAAATGGCCTACAATGCATCCCTGTGACGCCCTCAGGAAATCACCGTAGATGAATAGACGCGAACTCGAACAATCAATCTATACGGATTTATCACGTGACGACGATTACACGGGCTACCTGCAGCTGGACAAGCTGCTATCCGCTCAGACACCCCTCAGCGACCCGGCGCACCACGACGAGATGCTATTTATCATTCAGCATCAGGTCGCGGAGCTCTGGATCAAGCTCACGATTCACGAGATCGGAGGAGCAATTCGGCACATGCGAAACGACCGGCTTGCCCCGGCTGTCAAGAACCTCGCCCGCGTGCGGCACATACAGAATCAAATGTACAACCAGTGGAAGGTCCTGGACACGCTCACGCCCAGTGAATACGCGGAGTTCCGGCACGTGTTTGGCAAAGCTTCCGGGTTCCAGTCCGCGCAGTATCGGATCCTCGAATTTCTGCTCGGCAACAAGAGTCGCTCAACATTGAGCGTTCACAAGCATCAGCCCGAGTGGTATGCACGACTGCTGGAAGCGCTGGAATCTCCAAGTCTCTATGACGAATTTCTCATGCATCTTGCGCGACAGGGCATGTCGATACCCGAGCGGGTACTCAATCGCGACTTTAGCGAGGTAAGGGACGAGGATTCAGAGGTTGTCGCTACCTTGGGCGAAATCTATGGCGACCGGTCTTTGCATTGGGAACGTTACGAAGCGTGTGAAGCACTGGTCGATGTCGGCAATAATTTCCAGTTCTGGCGGTTTCATCACATGAAGACCGTCGAACGGATTATCGGTCATCAACGCGGTACAGGCGGCTCGTCCGGGGTGCCATTTCTGAAGAAGGCGCTGGATATCGAATTCTTTCCGGAGTTGTTGCGCGTTCGCACCGAGATCGGCAGCAAGCAAAAAGTCTGATCAGCCCTTGTCCAGCGCACGCGCGCGCGCCAAAAGACGCGTCCATGATGACATCGAGCTTCGCTGTGTCGTCGTCATCCAGTCCTTGTAGCAGGTCGCGTTCGAACTGAAGCGCGAGCGGCGCGACCTCATCGTGCACCCGCCGTCCCTTCTTCGGACAGATTGAGGATTGAGCGTCGGCGATCCGCATCTGCAAACTCCCGTCGATGCGGCCGTTCTTGAGGAGTTTGGTTACGGCACGGCTGACAGCGACCTTGTCCATTACCGTGCGCTCGGCGACCTCCACGGCAGACAAACCCGGGTAGCGGCCGAGAATGGCGATGACACGCCATTCCGGGATCGACAGGCTGAAGCGCTCCTCGTAAACCTGCGCAATGGTTGTGCTGATCGTGTGCGACAACACCGCAAGCCGGTACGGCAAAAAGTTTTCGAGTATTAGCTCATCAGTCATTGAGCCCAATCTATCACGCGAGGTGGGGCAGGGCGAGATACTCTGTGGATTGCATTTCGATCAGGCGGCTAATGGTTCGATCGAATTCGAACGCCAGGCGATCTCCCTGGTACAGCGATTTCACATCGGCGTCCGCGGAGAGAATCAGCTTGACTCGCCGATCGTAGAATTCGTCGACCAGCGCAATGAATCGTCGCGCCTGATTTTCCAGCGCGGTATCAAATCTTGGCACCCCGGAAACGATCACGGACGGGTACCAGCGGGCGATTTCGATGTAATCGGCCTGGCTGCGGGGGCCGTCACAAATATCTTCGAAGTGAAACCAGGCGATACCCTTGGCGCATTTGTGCGCTGCAATTTTGCGACCGTTGATGTCAAGCTTCGGATTGGAGCGGATTTCGCTGGATGCGGACTCGTCGAAAAAGAACGCGAGTCGATTTGCGGCGTCAGCATTATCCGGGCAAAGATAGGTTCCCGCCTTCTCGAGCAGCCTCAGGCGATAGTCAACACCGCCGTCCAGGTGCACGACCTCGGTGTGCTGCTTCAGCAACTCAATGGCCGGAAGGAATCGCTGCCGTTGCAGCCCGTCCTTGTACAAGTCATCCGGTTTCGAATTGGAGGTAGCGACAAGCGTGACCCCGCGCCTGAACAGGCCATCCAGCAGGCGCCCGAGTATCATCGCATCGCCGATATCACTGACGAAAAACTCATCGAAGCACAGCACGCGCGTTTTGCGCGCGATGTCCGCGGCCACCCTGTCAAGCGGATCGGAGACGTTGCCGAGGGCATTCCGGCGGTCATGCACCTCGTGCATCATGCGATGAAAATGAACACGCTTTTTTGCCTTGACCGGCAGGCTCTCGAAAAACAGATCCATGAGGAGCGTCTTGCCTCGTCCAACACCACCCCACAGATACAGGCCACGGACGCCGGCTAGCTCCGTATCACGGCCGCGCTTGAAAAGCGCGCGAAAGCCGCCGAGGCCGGAAAGACTCGCGGTCAGGCGCGCCTGCAGGTCCTCGAGTTGACCAACGACTTCCACCTGCGCCGGGTCCTCGATGTGGCCTTCACGACTGAGGCTGTCCTCATAGGCTTCGCGCATATTCAATCTACCTTCAATCCTGTATTTGCGTAGAAGTGGCCGCTCGGCAAGATTACCTCGACGATATGGGGGCCACCATAGAGGCTGCTAAGATACGGGACAACAGGAACAGGAGAACTGCCAGAAATGTCGGAATCGAATGAACGCGAATCAATGGAATTCGACGTCGTTATCGTTGGCGGCGGACCGGCAGGGCTGTCAGCCGCCTGTCGATTGTTGCAGCTCGATGACGGCCTGTCGGTCGTCGTTGTCGAGAAAGGATCCGAGATTGGGGCCCACATTCTATCGGGCAACGTGTTTGAGCCGACGGGTCTCGACGAGCTTTTTCCAGACTGGGAACAAAAGGGCGCGCCGGTCAAGACCGCCGTTACCGGCGATCTCGTGCACTACCTTACGAGCGACACGGGTGCGGTAAGAGTGCCGGGCTTGTTCCTGCCCAGGCCGATGCACAACAAGGGCAATTACATTATCAGCCTGGGCCAGCTCTGCCAGTGGCTGGGCGAGCAGGCAGAGGCAATGGGTGTCAACGTATTTCCGGGCTTCGCGGCCTCGGAAGTACTGTACGACAGTGACGGCCGAGTCAGGGGCGTCGCGACCAGCGACTTAGGGCGAGGCAAGGATGGCCAAAAAAAGGCGTCCTACCAGGCCGGTTACGAACTCACCGGCAAGTACACGATTTTCGCCGAGGGCGTCCGCGGTAATCTCAGCGAACAGGTGATGGAGCGCTTTCAGCTGCGCGAGCAATCAGACCCGCAGCACTATGGGATCGGCATCAAGGAAGTGTGGGAAATCGATCCTTCAAAACACCGGGAAGGGCTCGTGGTTCACACGACCGGATGGCCGCTCGATAACCATACCGAGGGCGGTGGTTTCCTCTACCATGCGGCCAACAACAAGGTCTTTCTGGGTCTGATTATCGCCCTGAACTACCGCAACCCCCATCTGTCGACGTTCGATGAATTTCAGCGGTGGAAACTGCACCCCAGGATCCGAACCTATCTCGACGGCGGCAAGCGCGTGGCTTACGGTGCGCGAGCCGTTAACAAGGGGGGGCTGCAGTCGTTGCCAAAACTGGCGTTCCCGGGCGGCATGCTGGTGGGTTGCGGAGCCGGTTTCCTCAATGGCGTGAAGATCAAGGGTGCGCATACGGCGATCAAGACCGGCATGCTTGCGGCGGAGAGTATTCACAAAGCGCTGGCCGCAGGCGATACGGGCCAGTCGGAACTCGCGGATTTCGAGACCAGCGTAAATAACTCCTGGGTACACAAAGAGCTGCACACGGGTCGCAATTTCGGACCCGGATTGCACAAACTCGGCGTGTTCTGGGGCGCGGCGTTCGCGTTTGTCGACCAGAATATTTTCTTCGGCAAGCTACCGTTTACCTGGCACAACAGAGACGCGGATCATGCGTCGCTTGCCAAGGCGTCTGACGCAAAGCCGATCGATTATCCGAAGCCGGATGGTGTTATTACCTTCGACAAGCTCTCGTCCGTGTTCTTGTCGAGCACCAATCACGAAGAGGATCAGCCCTCGCACCTCAAGCTGAAAGACGAGTCGGTGCCGATCGCATTCAACTTACCGAACTACGATGAACCGGCGCAGCGCTATTGTCCGGCCGGCGTCTACGAAATCGTGGAAGAGGGCGGGGAGCCGCGTTTTCAGATCAACGCGCAGAACTGTGTGCATTGCAAGACATGCGAGATAAAGGATCCGCGGCAGAACATCATCTGGGATGTGCCCGAAGGCGGCGGCGGACCCAACTACGCGAATATGTAACGACTGCGGCCCTCCCACAAACTGTCTTAATCGGCAAGGCCCGCGGCCGACATGCTTTGTTGGCGGACTGTCTCGCTGACGCTCGCCTGATGTCTCGCCAACAAACATCTCGTCCACGAGCCAAGCGCAGGCGATCGGTGATCTGAGGGCGCCGGTTGGGGGGTTCCTCTCGCGTCGTGCGAAGCACAGCGACGCAGGGACGCCAAAGCAAGCGGAGCCCGATGCGAGCGAGGCAGGACGCCGAGCGAGGTTAAGCGAGAGGAACTCCCCTCTCGGCGCCCCTGCCCCGGATAGGTGGGAGGGAAGAGGGTGGTGTCTTACTTGGGCTGCATGCGGATCGCGCCGTCGACGCGGATCGTCTCGCCGTTAACCATCGCATTACCGTAAATAAATGCTGCCACATCGGCGTACTCCTCGGGTCGGCCGAGGCGTGGCGGAAACGGTATCTGCTTGCCAAGCGACGCCTGAACCTCCTCAGGCATGCCGGCCATCATGGGGGTCATGAAAATGCCAGGTGCGATGGTGTTGACGCGAATACCAAACTGCGCGAATTCCCTGGCGAGGGGCAGCATCATGCCAACCACGCCGCCTTTCGACGCCGAATACGCGGCTTGCCCGATCTGGCCCTCGAATGCCGCAATCGACGCGGTGCTGATGACCACGCCTCGCTCGCCGTTTTCATTGGGATCGTTGAGCTGCATGACGGCCGCCGCTTCTTTGGTGACGTTGTATGAGCCGACGAGGTTGACTTGGATAACCCGGTTGAAATTTTCCGCGGGCCAGGGGCCCTCTCGACCCAGCGTACGTCCGGCAGTCGCAATACCGGCACAATTCACCGCGAGCGTAATGCCGCCCATGAAATCGTCAGCGGCCTTGATGGCGGCTTTGACTGAATCTTCGTTCGACACATCTGTCTTTACATACCGGGCATTTGCTCCGAGCTTTGCGGCAGCTGCTTCGCCGTGATCAGCGTTGATATCGAGAAGTACGACACGGCCGCCCGCGTCAACGACGCGCTCTGCAGTTGCAAGACCCAGTCCGGACGCGCCGCCCGTAACGACGGCTTTGGCGCTGCCTAAATGCATTGATTTTCCCCTTTATTGGATTTCCAGAGCGATAGCGGTGGCCTCACCGCCGCCGATGCATTGAGTTGCGATACCGCGCTTTCGACCGCGGGCGCGGAGCGCGTGCAATAAGGTCACGGTAATACGGCAGCCGGTTGCGCCGATTGGGTGGCCCAATGCGCAGGCGCCGCCATTTACATTGACTTTCGAATGATCGAGACCGACGTCACGAATCGCGGCCATCGTTACGACGGCAAAGGCCTCATTGATCTCGTAGAGGTCGACGTCGTCGGGGGTCCAGCCCAATTTGTCCTGAAGGTTCTTCACTGCGAATATCGGTGCTGTCGTAAACCAGGCTGGCGCTTGCGCGAATGCTGAGTGGGCGATGATCCTCGCCAGCGGCACGAGGCCGCGCTTGGTTGCTTCCGACTCGAGCATGAGTATGACCGCGGCAGCGCCATCGGAAATCGATGAAGACGTCGCCGCTGTCACCGTACCGTCCTTTCGGAATGCGGGTCGAAGCGTCGGGATCTTCTCAACGCTGACCTTGCCCGGAGTTTCGTCGTCCGGAACCGTGACGTCACCACGGCGGCCGCTGATCGTGACCGGCGCTATCTCACCTGCAAACGTGCCCTCGGCGACGGCGCGCTGCGCACGATTGACAGACTCGATCGCGTACGCGTCCATTTCCTCGCGCGTAAATGCATACTTGTCGGCTGTGACCTGCGCAAAATGACCCATCATCTGGCCTTCATAGGGGTCTTGCAGGCCGTCGTAGAACATGTGATCGAGCACTTCCTGGTGTCCCATTCGGTAGCCTTCGCGCGCCTTGGGCAACAGGTAGGGCGCGTTGCTCATGGATTCGACGCCGCCGGCGACGATAATCGCGGCGCTTCCCGCCCGGATCCTGTCGTAGCCGAGGATGATCGATTCCATGCCGGAGCCGCACATCTTGTTGATCGTCGTGCAGGGCACGCTCTTCAGGAATGCCGGCGCCGAGTGACGCCTGTCGAGCGGGCGCTTGCCCGAGGCCTGCTGCCAATACGCAACCCATCAAGACCTGGTCGATATCGGCGGCGTCAATTCCGGCGTCCGTAATTGCAGCCCGGATTGCGGTCGCTCCGAGCTGCGGCGCTGTCGCACCGCCGAGCGCGCCCTGGAATGCGCCGATGGGCGTGCGCCTGGCCGCAACGATTACTACGGGGTCAATGCTCATGGCTTGTCTCCAGGTGACTGGGCATCAGAAAGCGATTGAGGGACACTACTTTCCTGCATTATTTGTCGTCGCGCAATACTATCGATCAGTTAGATTTGGAGGTTGCCAGATCGCCTGTGTCGTCCAGAAGTGCCGGCTCATCAAGCACGTCGACGATACGTTGCCGGGCCGTCTCGGCGAGTGTGCGGCTGTCTTTGAAGTCCGGATCACCGGGCTCAATCGGGGGCAATACCTCGAATCTCAGCGCGATCCGACGCGGCAATACCCGACCGGATGGCAACATATGGCGCGTGCCACTAATCGCAACAGGTACGACCGGCATGTTGCCCCGCACTGCCGCGACGAAAGCGCCCGCCCTGAAATGGCCGACGCCGGGTTCCTTGCGAAAGGTGCCCTCAGGGAAGAACGCGAGCGTTTCTCCGCCCTGGGCTGCTTTGACGATTTGCCGCGCGTCACGTGCACTGCCGGCGTGCTTGTTGCGCTCGACGAACTTCGCGCCGGCACGACGCAGCAGAAAATGGGCCACGGGAATGTCCCGCATTTCGCCCTTGATCACAAAACTGAAACGAGCGGGAAGGTATCCTTTGAGCAGCAAACCGTCGATGTAACTGGCGTGGTTCGCGACGACGACGCAGCTTTCGGCGGGGAGGTTCTCGAGACCGACGGCGTTGACCTTGATGCCGGGCATTACGAATATCGATTTGCAGGCGAGGGCAGCCAGCCGCTGTCTTCGTTCCTTGCCGGGAACGAAAATAGCCACGAGCAGTGCGAAGACAACAGCCACGGCGAACGACAGCCAGGCGAGTAGTCCCCAGAGCGTGTGCAGGCTGCGTGTGACCCAGTTCACTTTATGTTAACGCCTTCATTAATCTGTGACAGCGGTCACGCCGGGTCTTCGTGCATCGCCAGCATACTCAGAATCCTTGGAATATCCGTCGCTTGGCGATACCTCGGTTTGTCTGCCCGGCGCGACTGATACAAAGATCCGATAAACGGATCCGCGTATGCTAACAGTCTGCTGGCGCCGTTGGGACAAGCATGAGTTTCGCAGCAAAGGATTGCGCGACAAACAAGTTGGACGTTATGGGCAGTAGTAATAAGACAGGTACGCCGGAAACCGAAATGGTGCAACGCTCGGAAGAGCTTGTCGACCGTTTTCTTGACGCTATTTGGATGGAACGTGGTCTTTCGAAGAACACGCTGGGCGCGTATCGTGCCGACCTGATGACACTCGGTCGCGGTTTGTCCGAGATCGACAAATCAATTGAAATGGCCGACAAGTCGGACTTGCTCGACTTCATCGCGAAGCGCGTCGAAAGTGGCGCAAAACCCCGGTCTACCGCCCGGCAGCTGTCGAGCTTCCGTCGTTTTTTCCGTTACATCTTGCGCGAAGGTATGCGTGGCTCCGACCCAACGGCCGACATCGAGATGCCGCGCATCGGTCGTTCCTTGCCGAAGTCGCTTTCCGAGGACGAGGTCGACTCGTTGCTCAATGCACCGAATACCGACGAGCCCCTTGGCCATCGCGATCGGGCCATGCTCGAGCTTCTGTATGCCACGGGCCTGCGGGTGTCCGAGCTGATCAATCTGCGGCAGTCGCAGGTCAACTTTAATCAGGGCGTTCTGCGTATCGTCGGCAAGGGAGATCGTGAGCGCCTCATACCGTTGGGCGAGGAGTCGCAGCGATGGCTCCAGGAATTCCTCGAGGGTCCGCGCATGGAAATCTTGCTGGAGCGCCAGACCGACTACCTGTTTCCTACACGTCGCGGTGATCGCATGACGCGCCAGGCTTTCTGGCACATCATTAAGCGCTATGCCGAGAAAGCTGGAATACGCCAGAAAATGTCGCCTCACAGCTTGCGTCACGCATTCGCCACCCACCTTCTAAATCGGGGTGCGGACCTGAGGGTCGTGCAGATGCTTCTGGGCCACAGCGACCTGTCTACGACTCAGATCTATACACATGTAGCCCGCGAGCGGCTCAAAGAGCTGCACGGCGAGCATCATCCCCGCGGTTGATCCCTGTCGGCATGACAAAACGCGCTAGCGACGGGTGCGTTTGTTAGACTTGCAGGACCAGACGGAACCGCGGGCGAGAATCGGGGTCCACTACCTGAGTTCACGCTCAAATCGGGCCAGCGCCCCTTCAGGAATGTGTGTAATGAGTCGTAATCATAGAGTTGGGTTGAAACTGCTGACAGCCGCGTTAGTGGTGTTTTTGTCTGCCGCAAATGCCTGGGCCGAAGACGCCGCGCTCGAAGAGGTGCGGGCCAGAATGACCGCCTTGTTTGAGTCAATCGAGCCGGAAAACATCAATTCGAGCCCGATCGACGGCTGGTACACGATTCAGCAGGGCTCAATCGTCGCCTATGTTTCGGCGAATGGGCGCTACCTGCTGCAGGGCGATATCATCGATCTCGATTCTCAAGTTAATTTGACCGAGCAAAGTCGAAACGGCGCGCGCCGCGACCTGATCGGCGCTCTGGCTGACGACGATGCGATCGTCTTTTCGCCGGCCGAGGTCAAATATAAGGTAACCGTGTTCACCGACATCGACTGCACTTACTGCCGCAAGTTGCATAGCCAGATTGACGAGTACCTCGACCAAGGAATCCAGGTTCGTTACATGCTGTACCCACGAAACGGCCCGGCGTCCAGGTCTTGGAGCAAGTCGGAGGAAGTTTGGTGTGCGAAGGATCGCAACCAGGCGCTAACGGCGGCAAAACAGGACCGCGGATTCGAAACGTCACAGTGTGATGACGTCGCGGCTATCAGCAACCACTACAGAATCGGTCAGGACATTGGGCTTAGCGGCACGCCAGCGATCGTGCTCGAAGATGGAACCCTGATCGGCGGCTACGTGCCTCCGGCACAACTCGGCGCGCGCCTGCAGCAGACTGCGTCCGACTGACGCTGACTATGATCGCGAGCGTCGCAGCTCGTGAAAATGCACGCCGTTGTTCGCACCGCGATCTTCAAAGTACTTCTTAAGCGCGAATTTGCCGCTCTGAAACGCGAGTTCGTCCCACGGGATCTCATCCTCGCTGAATAGCGCAACTTCCAGGCTTTCCTCACCGACACCGTAGTCACTGACGAGCGTTCCCGAAAAGAACAAATGCACCTGTCCTGCGTCGATGACATCGACAGAGGCGAACAAATGCCCGAGATCAACGGTGGCGCAGGCCTCCTCGAGGGTCTCGCGAGCGGCGCCCCCGGCGATGGTCTCACCGAGTTCCATGAAGCCCGCGGGCACAGTCCAGTAGCCGTGGCGTGGCTCGATGGCCCGTCTACACAGCAAAACCTTGCCATTTCGCTCGGCAACGCACCCCACCACGATTAGCGGATTCTGGTAATGCACCCTGTCGCAGTCATCGCAGACCCAGCGTTCATGCGTGTCTTTTTCTGGCGTCCGTCGGCTGACAGGACCACCACAGTCTGAGCAGTATTTCATCGTGTTCCAAAGTGGTGCCGGGAGGGGGAATCGAACCCCCACTTCCTTTCAGAAACCGGATTTTGAATCCGGCGCGTCTACCAGTTCCGCCATCCCGGCATGCTTTGCAGGACGGGTCCATAAACAGCTTGCCCCGCCCGAAAGGCGCACAGTATATGCGCGGATGCGCGCGTGTGCGACCCTTTGCGCTGTGGATGCATCTAAGACTTGAGATATGAGTAAGTTTGCGGACATTCGGATCGATCCAGGCATCGTCAAGCGCGCTGCCCAGGGAGATGCGCGGGCACACGAGATTATCTATCGCGCGTTTGCGACGCCCGTGTACTCGATCGGTTTGCGATTTACGAAGGTGCCGGCACACGCCGAGGACCTGGTTCAAGAGACGTTTATCGAGGTCATGCGATCGATCGCCGGGTTCCGAGGCGAGGCATCGCTGGGTAGCTGGATCCGCCGCATTGCCGTAAGCAAGGCGCTGATGTTCCTGCGCTCGGCGTGGACCAAGCGCAGCCAGTCGCTGGCCGATGATTGGCACGATGTAACTGAGGGAGCCGTCGGAAATCACGGCGTTTCGGGTCATCCGGACGATGCGATGGATCTCGACGCCGCACTTGCCAGTCTGCCCGACGTCGCGCGGGCGGTTGTCTGGTTGCACGACGTCGAAGGATTCACGCACAAAGAAATCGCGGGACTCATGGGCAAGACCGAAAGTTTTTCGAAGTCGCAGTTATCGCGAGCCTACCTTCGATTGCGACCCTTGCTCGAAGTCACAGACAACAATACACAGCCCGAAGGGGCGGTTGTCAGGAGCTACTGAGATGAGCAGTGACCAAAAGGATGAAGAAATGATCTGCGCGTTAACAGCGAATGAACGCAGGGCGTTGCAGCGCGGGCTCAGGGAGCTTGCCGACACAATGCCGCCGCGTTCTGTCTGGCACAGGATTCGCGAACAGGCTCGAGGCCGAGGGGCTGTTCCGACAGTCTGGCTCGACGAGTCGACGCTTTTGGTTTGGCGCCACCGGGCTGGCGGCCGCGGCGTTGCTGGTCGCTGTCATGCTGCCCGGTCTGATACGCTCGCCCGCCGATCCGGGGATCACCGTTCCGCAGAACCTGCCCACCAACACGATGGAAGTCTCGACATTGCAGACACTGATGGTGCAGTCGCGGCAACTTGAAAGTGATTTGCGTTCATTGCCGGATGAGCCGCGTGTAATGCGGGCCAGCACCGTTGCAACGATCTCCGACCTTGAAGACCGCATTGCCGCTATTGATTACCAGTTGAACGACCCTAACGTGCAAATGACGTCCAACGACAGGACACTTTTCTGGCGAGAACGTGTCCGGTTGATGAATTCACTGCTGCAGTTGCGTTACGCGCAAGCGCAACGAGCAGCTTTCTAATCCAGGAGTAGTGACAGATGAAGCTGTTGAAAATCGTTATACCGATCGCGGCGGTCCTGCTGTTCGCAGGTCAAGCCCTTGCGCAGAACGATGAAGAGAAAGCCCTGCGCGAAGCCGAAGCCAGAGAAGCCGAAGTGGATCAGAGACTGATGGAAGCGGAGGAACGCCTGGCAGAAGCGGCGCGCCAAATCGCGGAGATTACCAGTGAGCGCCTGCCACGTATGGCGCAGATCGAGAGGCGATTCGAGTTCTCCGATAAACCGCGGCTGGGCGTCACAATAAACGGCGAGCAGCGAACGGGGCCAGTTGAAGGCGTGGCGATAATGGGCGTAACGCCCGGCAGTGCCGCTAGCGACGCCGGACTGCGAGCAGGCGATGTAATGACGGCAGTGAACGATGAGTCGCTCAGTGCCGATAATGCCGACCTGGCCAACAAACGGTTGCTCGATTTCATGGAGGGTGTCGAAGAGGGCGACGTACTAAAGGTCGAATACCTTCGTGATGGCAAAGTGGGTTCGGTGGAGGTAGAGCCGAGAGCCGTCGAGCACCGCTCGTTCGTCTGGCGAGGAGACGGTGGTCCCCATATCACTATGCCGAATGTGCCGAACGCGCCTCACGCGCCGGGTATTGTTGAGAAGTTCAAGATGGAGTTCGGTTTTCCGTGGGCCGGTACAGGACTCGGCGAGCTGGAATTGGTTGAGCTTAACGAAGGACTCGGCCGCTATTTTGGAACCGACCGCGGGCTCCTGGTAATCAGCGCACCCAGGTCCGGTGGTTTTGAGCTGCAGGACGGCGATGTGATTCAGAGCATCGATGGCCGTGAACCCAAGGATGCGCGACATGCCATGCGCATTTTGAGTTCCTACCAGAGCGGCGAGAAATTGAAGCTTGGCATTATGAGGGATAAGAAGACACGCACGCTCGAAGTCGAGATTCCGGCGGATCAGCATGGGGCGTTGTTCGACCGGGAGCGAGCAATTCGGCCCGCGAGGGCGCCGTTACCACCCAAAGCGCCCGAGCCCGTCATAGAGACGACCCGAACCTGACGAAAAGCGACTCCATGCTGCTTGGCTCATCTCAGGAATCACATGGGCGCGCATGGCTTTGCTACCATGCGCGCCCATGCTTATTTCGGATTTCGACTACGACCTTCCCGACGAGCTGATCGCGCAGTATCCAGCCACGGAGCGCCGCGACAGCCGGCTGCTGACCGTGGCGGATGCGATCGAAGATCGACTGTTTGCCGACCTGCCAGGCTTGTTGCGTCCCGGAGACCTGCTGGTCCTCAACGACACCCGCGTCATCAAAGCGCGCCTTGACGCCGTGAAGGAGACAGGTGGTCGAGCGGAAATTCTTGTTGAACGTGTCACGGGTAAGCGTACGGCACTTGCTCACGTCCGAGCGAGCAAGTCACCGAAAGCCGGTAGCATACTGACGCTCGATGGTGAGGCGGAGGCCGTGGTGTCGGCGCGGGACGGTGAGTTGTTTGCCCTGACATTCTCGGTCGACATCATGCCGTTCCTCGATGCACACGGGAAAGTACCTTTGCCGCCGTATCTGAATCGCTCGGCGGGCGCGGCAGACATAGAGCGATATCAAACCGTCTATGCCAAGGATTCGGGTGCTGTTGCCGCGCCAACGGCAGGTCTGCACTTTGACGATGCGATGCTTCAAGAGACGCTGGCTGCCGGCGCGATTCATGGTTGGGTTACCTTGCATGTCGGTGCCGGGACGTTTCAGTCGCTGCGTGAAGAACAGATAGCGGAGAATCGGCTACACAGTGAGCGGTTTGAGGTGAGTCAGCAGTGCTGCGACGCCGTGCATGCGACGCGCGCGGCGGGCGGGCGTGTCATCGCGGTCGGGACTACGACGGTACGAGCGCTGGAATCTGCGTCGGCGTCCGGCGAGCTGCGTCCCTTTTCGGGCGAGACGGATATCTTTATTCTGCCCGGTTACAAATTCCGTTCGGTAGACGCGATGATCACCAATTTTCACCTGCCGAAGTCATCGCTGTTAATGCTGGTGTCCGCTTTCGCGGGAACGCAACGAATCTTGACGGCGTACCGCCATGCCGTACGTGAGAAGTATCGATTCTTTAGTTACGGTGACGCCATGTTTCTTGCCCCTGGTAGCCAAGCGTGAAGTTCACGGTCACCAAGCGGTCGGACGCGGCGCGCTGCGGCACGCTCGAATTTCGTCGCGGCGAGGTACAGACGCCCGCATTCATGCCCGTGGGAACCTACGGCACGGTCAAAAGCGTAACGCCCGAAGAAGTGGCGGCGGATGGCGCCGAGATTATTCTCGGCAATACGTTTCACCTGATGCTAAGGCCAGGTACCGATATCGTCCGCAAACACGGTGGCTTGCACGAGTTCATGAACTGGCACAAACCGATACTGACGGATTCGGGCGGATTCCAGGTGTTCTCGCTCGCGGCCATGCGCAAGCTCTCGGAAGATGGCGTACGTTTTCAGTCGCCGGTCAATGGCGATGCCGTATTTCTGACGCCGGAAAAGTCCATCGAGGTGCAACACGATCTCAATGCGGACGTCACGATGATCTTCGACGAATGCACACCGTACCCGGCGACCGAGACTGAAGCACGAGAGTCGATGCAGCTGTCGTTGCGCTGGGCGATGCGCAGTCGGCGGCGATTCGACGAACTGAAGAACGACGAGCCAGAACGCGGTGAAGCATTGTTTGGCATTGTTCAAGGCGGTATCTACGACGGTCTCAGGCAGCAGTCGCTCGACGGACTTGTCGAGATCGGATTCGATGGTTATGCGATCGGGGGGCTGGCGGTCGGTGAACCTGAAGACGAGCGCCATGCCGTCCTTGATGGGCTGATGCCACGCATGCCCGAAATTGCGCCGCGATACCTGATGGGAGTGGGTACACCCGTCGATATCGCCGAGGCCGTGCTGCGTGGCGTCGACATGTTCGACTGTGTCATACCCACACGCCACGCGAGGAATGGCCAGCTCTTCACGTCACGCGGTACCGTCAAGTTTCGGCATGCTCGCTACCGTGACGACACCTCGCCGCCTGATCCGGCGTGCGAGTGCTACACCTGTAGAAATTACAGCCTGTCCTACCTTCGGCACCTCGCGCAATGTGGCGAGATGCTGGGACCACGTCTCGCGACAATTCATAATCTTCATTATTATCAGAGGCTTATGATAGATATCAGGCATGCAATTGCTGCGGGAAATCTCCTGGAGCTGGCAGCGTCGCTGCGTGCAGCGTACGGCAAATGAGGTTTGCAGGCATCGGAGACCCGGTATTGATGAAGTCACCCCCAGTTCCTGCGCTTATGCCATAATACCGCGCTTGTTTTCGGGACATCCTCCCGGCCGCCCACAAAACGTCATACACAAACTCTTGGATATCTAATGGATTTCTTCATTCAAAACGCCTACGCGCAGGGCGCGTCACAGGGCGACTCGACCAGCTTCATCATCATGATGGTGCTGATGTTCGGCGCATTCTATTTCCTGCTGATTCGACCGCAACAAAAAAAGCAAAAAGCCCATGCGGCACTCGTCGCAGGCCTGTCGGCCGGTGATGAAATACTTACTGCAGGAGGCATCCTCGGCAAGATCACCGCAGTGAGCGAACACTACGCGGTTGTCAAGATCGGCGACAATACCGAAATAAAGATTCAGAAGAGCAGCGTGTCACTCGTTGTGCCGAAAGGGACCTACGACGAAGCCTGAACGGCGACGTCGCAATACTAATGAATAAATTCTCCTGGTGGCTTAACACGCTGATTCTCGTCATTTTCATGGCCGGTTGCCTGCTCGCGTTACCCAATATTTACGGCAGCGTAGAGGCTGTACAGATCGCAAATAACGACGGGTCCGCGTTCGACGATGCAAAGCTCGGTGAGTTTGTGCGCGTGGTCGAAGGCGCCGGCATCACGCCGGAAGCATCGTATATGCAGGATGGGCGGGTCGTCATACGTTTCGAATCGACGGAAGACCAGGAGTTGGCCGGCCAACGATTGCGCGAGCAGTATGCTCGCGAAGCCAATATAGCGACAACGCTGACGCCGAAGCTGCCCAAGTGGGTTCGTGACCTGGGCTTGAGCCCGATGAGTCTTGGCCTCGACTTGACGGGGCGGCGTTTACGTTTTGCTCGAAGTGGATATGAATACGGCCGTCGAAAGCCGATTGAGGTTGTATCAACAGGATTTTGCCGACCGTCTTCGCGAAGCCAAAATTCGCCACCGCGTCAACCTGAACGATCAGTTGATCACGATTCGCGTAAGCAGCGCGGAGGATATGCAGGCCGCACGCGAGATTATTCAACGCGCGGATCCTGACGTGTATGTCGAGGACGGTGCCGACGGCAAGTCGCTGACAGTACGTATGACCGAGGCGCAGATCCAGGCGCGTCAGGATTTTGCTATCGACCAGAACCTGACCACGTTACGGAATCGTGTAAATCAGCTCGGCGTTGCAGAGCCGCTGGTACAACGGCAGGGCACCGATCGAATCGTCGTGCAACTTCCCGGCGTGCAGGATCCTAATCAGCTAAATAAAATATTGACGGCCACGGCGACGCTGGAATTTCGCCTCGTCGATCTGTCGGGTGACGAGCCCGGCTCGCGGCGCTACCCGGGGCGTGGCGATGAGCCGGCGCAAGTATTGAAACGCAAGGTGATTGCGTCAGGCGACCAGATTATCGACGCAAAATCCGGTTTCAGCGAAGGCCAGCCCGCGGTATTCATCACGCTCGATTCCGCGGGTGGCGAACGCATGCTGCAGACGACGATGGAGAACCTGAACAAACCGATGTCGTCGGTTTTTATTGAAACACGGCGCGAAACCGTCGTGCGTAACGGCGTCGAGGAGCAGCGCACTGTCAAAATCGAGGAAGTGATTAACACGGCTACGATTCGCGGTGTGTTCAAGAATAGTTTTCAAATCACAGGGCTGACACCGATAGAAGCTCGTGATCTCGCGTTGTTGCTGCGCGCCGGTGCGTTGGCAGCGCCGGTCTACAAAATCGACGAACGGACGATCGGTCCCAGCCTTGGTCAGGACAATATCGATCGCGGTTTCAACGCTATCAAGATCGGCTTTCTCGCTGTGATCGTGTTCATGGCGATTTACTACAAAGCCTTTGGACTGATCGCCAACCTCGCACTGTTTTCGAACCTTGTCTTTATCGTTGCAATGCTTTCGTTCCTGCAAGCGTCGCTCACGTTACCTGGTATCGCGGGAATCGTGCTGACGGTCGGTATGGCGGTTGATGCCAACGTGCTCATATTTGAACGAATACGCGAAGAGATTTCGTCAGGCGCCTCTCCGCAGAACGCGATTAATTCGGGCTACGAAAAAGCGCTGTCATCGATTACGGATGCCAACATTACGACGCTGATCGCTGCAATCGTCTTGTTCGGTGTCGGCACCGGGCCAATCAAGGGATTCGCCATCACGTTGATGCTCGGCATCATCACCTCGATGTTCACAGCGATTGTGGGCACGCGCGCGGTTGTTAATATCGTGTTCGGCGGGCGCAAGCTAACGTCGATACCGGTTTGAGGGAAGTCGAACAATGAGAATCATCAAAAAGACAACGACCTTCGATTTCCTCAGCGTGACACGCCGGAGAATTGCCCTTTCGATTTCGGCCTTGTTCGTCATCGCATCTCTCGTGTCGCTTGCAACACGTGGTCTGGAGTTCGGCATCGATTTTACGGGCGGCATTCTACTGGAAGTGGGTTATCCGCAGGCTGCGAATCTCGACGAGATTCGTAGCAACCTCGGGGCGGCCGGTTTCACCGATGCTCAGGTACAGCGTTTCGGACGGGATACCGACGTGCTCGTTCGTCTGCCGCCGCAGCCCGGCAGTGAGGCTGATGAAGTTCGTGAGCAGCTGCGGCAGATATTGCAGGCCAGCGGTGAGTCAGTCGAATTGCGGCGCGTCGAATTCGTCAGCGCCCAGGTCGGCAGCGAACTCGCCGAGCGCGGTGCATTGGCGCTGGTTATCGCGCTCCTCATGATTTTCATGTACGTCATGATTCGCTTTCAGTGGAAGTTCTCCGCAGGGGCGGTGGCCGCACTTGCGCATGACGCGATCGTCACCGTCGGGTTCTTCTCGGTGTTCGGCTTGCCGTTTGATCTGACGGTTGTTGCGGCCGTTTTGGCGGTAATCGGTTATTCGCTGAATGACACCGTCGTCGCGTTTGACCGTATTCGCGAGAACTTCTTTACGTTGAGAGGCGTTTCCGCCGAAGAGGCGATGAATACGTCGATCAACGAAATGTTGGCGCGCACCTTGATTACAGGTCTCACGACCTTGCTCGTGTTGGTTGCTCTGCTGGTCCTGGGTGGCGAGTCGATCGCACCGTTCTCGATTGCGCTGATTGTCGGCATTATTGTCGGTACATATTCGTCGATCTACACGGCGAGTGCGACGGCACTGGCGCTGGACGTCAATGCGCAGGACCTGATCGAGCCGGTCAAAGATCCCACGTTAATCGACGATCTTCCGTAGCCCACCACCCAACAACCCATGCAAGGGGCCCCGATCCGGGAGCTCCTCTCGCTAAACCTAGCTCGACGTCCCTGTCTCGCTCGCCAGACCGCCTGGGTTGTCGGCCGCTGGCATTGTCCCCTTTATGGGGAGGCGGCCTCCTACAGGGACCCGGAACGCGGTGTCGCGGCCCCGTCGTGTATTTGTAGGAGCGCGCCCCAGCGCGCGAAGCGAAAGCGGCGGTCGCCAGACCGCTTGGATTGTCGGCCGCTCGGCATTGTCCCCTTTATGGGGAGGCGGCCTCCTACAGGGACCCGGAACGCGGTGTCGCGGCCCCGTCGTGTATTTGTAGGAGCGCGCCCCAGCGCGCGAAGCGAAAGCGGCGGTCGCCAGACCGCTTGGATTGGCTAGGGCTTTTGCAGAATGGCCTTGATTTCGCTGGCGCATAATTTGGCGAGATCACTGTAGATCTTCGGGGTGCCGCAGAGTATGTGCCCCGAATCCAGGTAGTTTTCGCCGCCATCGAGTCCACTCACGATGCCGCCCGCTTCCCGGATGATCAGCGCACCTGCCGCCACGTCCCAGGGCGCGAGACCTGTTTCCCAGAATGCGTCCAGCCGTCCCGCGGCAACGTAGCAGAGATCGAGGGCGGCCGCGCCCGGCCGGCGAACGCCAGCGGTGTTTGCCACGACTTTGCCGAGCATGGCCAGATAGGGCTCCATCTTGCTGTCGGCCTGGCGAAAAGGGAATCCCGTGCCAATCAGGGCGTGCTCGAGCTCTTTTCGGCCACTCACACGAATCTTGTGCTCGTCGAGCTGCGCGCCGGCACCGCGGGTCGCGGTAAAGAGCTCCTGGCGCAGCGGGTCGTAGACGACCGCATGTGCCATACGACCGTTCACCTGTACGCCGATCGAGATCGGCAAATACCGGAAATCCGTGCAGGTAGTTGGTCGTGCCGTCGAGCGGATCAATTATCCAGACGGTGTCCGAGCTCGGATCGCCCTGTGAGCCGGACTCTTCGGCGAGAATCGCGTGCTCTGGGTAATGCTTCTGGACGACATCGATGATCGCGCGCTCAGCGGCGCGGTCGGCTTCGCTGACGTAATCGTTGTGGCCCTTTTGTTCGACTTTTAGCTTTTCGAGCTTCACGAGGTTTCTGATCAATACGGCACCAGCGCGCCGCGCCGCCATTACCGCTACGTTGAGTAGTGCGTGCATGAAACGATTCCGTCAATGTCAAAGAACTGCGCCGATCCGTTGCCGTTGTCTCACAAGGACTGTCGGGGCGGGCCGTCGGGGCGCTAGAATACCGGACTTTCAGGTATCTGTCGTCAAAGGAGCGGACACACTGCATGTCGATACGAATCGTACTGGTCGGAACCACTCACCCCGGAAACATAGGGGCGGTTGCGCGCGCGATGAAGAACATGGGGCTAAGCGACCTGGCACTCGTCAATCCGCGGTTTTTCCCGCACGATGAGGCAACGGCGCGTGCGTCGGGCGCGACCGATATTCTCGATAATGCCGTGGTCGTGAACGACACTCGCTGATGCACTGTCCGAGTGCGTCTACGTCGCCGGCGCGAGCGCGCGATCGACGGACTATCAGCTGGCCGAGCATGGGGCCACGTGATTGCGCGGAGAGAATGATCAATGAAAGCGAGAATGGCAAGGTGGCGGCAGTGTTCGGGCCTGAGAAGACCGGGCTGCACAACGATGACCTGGATCTGTGCAATACGCTGCTGACAATACCGACGGCTCCGGGGTTTAGCTCCTTGAATGTTGCAATGGCTGTTCAGGTGCTTACCTACGAACTTCGTGTGGCGCGCCTGCTGGATGCAGGTCCTGCGCTACGAGAGTGAGGCACCGCCCGCCACGTCAGACGAGATGGAACACTATTACACGCACCTCGAGCGGGTTCTCCAGGGTATTCATTTTTTGGATCCGCAAAATCCAAGACATCTTATGCGTCGTTTACGGCGACTGTTTATCCGCGCACGACCCGACAAGAACGAGGTGAACATACTTCGCGGCATACTCACCGCTATTGATCGGGCAAGACAAGCAGACGAATGAACGACGACCTCATTTACCTCGACTATGCTGCATCAACGCCCATAGACCCGCGCGTGGCCGATTACCTCCTCGACTGTCGCCATACGCTGTTCGCGAATCCCTCGTCGAACCACATTGCGGGGCGCGAAAGCCGAGCGGGTATCGCGCACGCCGCGAGTCAGCTCTCGGCGCTGCTGAATGTCGATCCGAAAACGTTGATCTGGACCTCGGGTGCGACCGAGTCGGACAACCTGGGTATTGCAGGCGGCGCCCGATATCGTGCGCATCGCGGCAAACACCTCGTGACCATGCCGACCGAGCACAAAGCAGTGACCGACGTGTTTCGAATGCTCGAGAAACACGGCTTCGAAGTGACCTGGCTCGAGCCGGACGAGAACGGGTATTTGGATCCGGCCACATTCGCCGCCGCGCTGCGCGCCGACACGCAGCTGGCATCGATCATGTACGTCAACAACGAGACCGGTGTGATTCAGGATATCGAGGCGATTGGCTCCGTCTGTCGTGAGCACGACGTGCTGTTCCACGTGGACGCGGCACAGGCGGTCGGCAAGATTCCGATCGATCTGCAGGCGCTGCCGGTCGACCTCCTATCGTTAACGGGGCACAAATTCTATGGCCCGAAAGGTATCGGTGCTCTGTATCTTGCCGATCGACCGGGTTGCCATGTTGAACCGATCTTATTCGGCGGCGGGCAACAGCGGCAGATCCGACCGGGTACGCTACCGGCCGATCTTATCTGCGGATTGGGTCTCGCTGCCGAAATCGCGGCATCCAGTATCGATTCTGACCTCCGTCACCTTGTCGAACTGCGCGACACGCTTTGGGCGGGTATTCGCGATATTGCCGGCGTGCTCGTTAACGGCGATCTCGAGGGAGGCTTTCCCGGCATCCTCAACGTCTCCGTCGACAACGTGGAAGGCGAGAGTTTGCTGCTCGAGTTGGAACCCATTTGTGTCGCGACCGGCTCGGCCTGCAATTCGCAGAGCCAGGAACCCTCTTACGTACTGCGCGCGCTGGGGCGCAGTGATCTCCTCGCGCAAAGCGCGATTCGCTTCAGTCTCGGGCGGCCGACCCGGCGGGAAGACGTCGAAATCGCGGCTCGGCGTTATCGCGAAGCCGTGGCGCGCCTGCGCGATTTGGCGCCGGGAGCGGCCGCTTGAGCAGCGATCCATACAGCCCGGTGGTCCGTGATTACTTCTCCAAGGCGCCTCATGCCGGCGATTTGGCGGATGCCATCACCGTGGAAATCGCCGAACAGGGCGTCCGCCTGCGGCTGGCGGCAACGCAGCAAGACGGGCGTATACGGGCGCTCAGGTTCCGGGCCTGGGGCTGCCCACACGTGATCGCCGCCTGCGAGTGCTTCTGCGTGGAATACGAGGGCCGGCCGGTTCAGTCGTTCAGCGGCTTTCAGGCGTCGGACATAATGCGCATTCTGTCTGTACCTGTGGAGAAAACCGGACGTATACTTGTCCTAGAAGATGCGGTGCGGTCGCTCGGGCGAGTTCTTTGCAGCGATTCTGCACCTCAATAGTCGTAATCAACTGAGAGACACAACATGGCGATTTCGCTAACGGACTCGGCCGCACAGCGCGTCCGAAACCACCTCGAGCAGCGCGGCGCGGGAATAGGCCTGCGGCTGGGCGTGACGCAAACCGGCTGTTCCGGCTATTCCTATGTCATCAACTATGCCGACGAAGTCGATGATTCCGACGTCGTTTTCGAGGACAAGGGCGTAAAAGTGGTTGTGGATCCCGAGGCGCTGCAGTTGATCGACGGTACCGAAGTGGACTTCGTCAAGAACGGCCTGAATGAGGCCTTCAGCTTCCGGAACCCCAATATCACCGGCGAATGTGGCTGCGGCGAGAGCTTCAACGTCTGAAAGCGCCATAGTACAATTAACGGTTCGCATCTATTCGTCCGGCAGAATCGCCGGACGCTGATCACCACTCTTAAGAACAGCAACAAAGGAAGCAATACATGGCCGTTGAACAGACGCTGTCCATCATTAAACCCGATGGCGTGCAAAAGAACCTGATCGGAGAGATCTACAGCCGCTTTGAGAAGTCCGGGCTGCAAATCGTCGCCGCACGCATGATGCATTTGACCAAAGAGCAGGCGCAGGGCTTCTACGCCGTGCACAAGGAGCGCCCGTTCTTCAATGACCTGGTGGCTTATATGACCTCGGGTCCGGTCATGGTGCAGGCGCTCAGCGGCGAAGATGCGATCGCCAAGAACCGCGAGATCATGGGAGCGACCAACCCGGCCGATGCCGATCCGGGTACCATTCGCGCGGACTTCGCGGCGAGCATCGAAGAGAACGTCGTGCACGGTTCCGATGCGGCGGAGACGGCCGCGGTCGAAATCGCTTACTTTTTTGGCGACGACGGCGTTTGCCCAAGGACCCGCTAAGCGGATCCACGGCCATGTCATCCATCGCAACCAAAACGAATCTGCTCGGACTATCGCCGACCGAGCTTGAGCGGTTCTTCGTTACGCGTGGCGAAAAACCGTTTCGCGCGCGTCAGGTGTTGCAATGGATTTATCGGCGTGGCGTTACGTGCTTCGACGATATGACGGATCTTTCCAAAGTGTCGCGCGAGCGGCTGAAGGCAGAGGCTCACGTCACGAGACCGACGGTTCAGTCGCGACATGATTCAGTTGACGGCACGGTCAAATGGCTGTTTGCCAGTGGCGCGGGGCAAGCGGTTGAGACCGTCTTTATCCCGGAGCCCGGTCGCGGCACCCTTTGCATTTCGTCACAGGTCGGGTGTGCGCTCGATTGCGCGTTTTGTGCGACAGGGGCGCAGGGTTTTAATCGAAACCTGAGCAGCGCCGAGATCATCGGCCAGGTTTGGCACGCCATTCAGGAGCTGCCGCGCCGGGAAAACGGCGATAGTGCGGTGACAAATGTCGTATTCATGGGCATGGGTGAGCCGCTGGCGAACTATCGTAACGTGGTGCCGGCCCTTGAATTGCTCGTGTCCGACCTGGCATTTGGCTTGTCACGTCGCCGTGTGACTCTCAGCACCTCTGGTCTCGTGCCGCTCATTGAAAAACTCGGTGATGACTGCAACGTGTCGCTCGCAGTCTCACTGCACGCGCCTGATGACAAACTTCGCGACGACATTGTGCCGGTCAACAAACTGTATCCGATAGCGACACTGCTGGATGCTTGCTGGGCTTACGCTGCCAAGCATGCCAATCGGTTCATTACATTTGAGTACGTCATGTTGCGCGGCGTTAACGATTCACTGGCGAACGCCGATCAGCTTGCTCGAGCTGTTGCAAGGCAAGCCCGCAAAGATAAACCTGATTCCGTTCAATCCCTTTCCGGGAACACGTTTCAAGCGATCATCAGCGGATACGATTCGACATTTTCAGGACCGACTTCGGCATCGGGGTCTCGTAGCCACAACGCGAAAGACGCGTGGCGACGATATCGATGCGGCTTGTGGTCAGCTCGCCGGAAGAGTGAGTGACCGGATTCGAACGCCGCTGGGTCAAAAGAGTATTACGAAGAAAAAATCAGGCAAGACAAACATAGGAATGGCATCAGCATGAACAGGAGTAAATTTCTTCTGCCGGGAACGATCTGTCTTCTGCTGCTGGCAGGGTGCATCTCGACAACGACGGGCAGCGTGCCGATAGAAGCCGATAACGTTGACGCGGCAGAGCTGAATTATCAGCTGGGTGCACGCTATTACCAGAATGGTAAGTACGACCTGGCACGCGACAGGTTGTTGTTGTCGATTAAGCTGCAACCAAAGAACGCAGTTGCGCACTCGACGCTTGGAATGACCTACGAAGCGTTGGACAAATTGCGTCTCGCAACCGAGGCTTATGAGGAAGCGGTTCGCCTGGACCCGCGAAACTTCGAGGTGCAAAACACGTACGCGGTATTTCTGTGTAATCAGCGGGATTTCGACAGGGCAGAAAAACATTTTGGTATAGCCGCAGATCACCCTGAAAACGACGACAGCGAAGTCACTCTCACAAATGCCGGTATCTGTATGCTGCAAAAACCCGATTTCGCTGCCGCCGAGAAGTTTTTCCGGCAGGCGCTTGATCGCAAGACGAATTTTTCCGATGCCCTGCTGCAGATGTGCCTGCTGAAGTATCGACAAGAAGACTACCTCGGGTCTCGAGCGTTCCTGCAGCGTTTCACGGTGGGCAATAAGACGACGGCCGGCGTTCTGTTCCTGGGCGCACAGATTGAAGAGAAGCTGGGCAATGATCGCGAGAAGATCGAGTACGAGAACCAGTTGATTCGTGATTTTCCTGCGTCACCGGAAGCAAAAAAGGTGCTGGAAGCCGGATAGCATGAGCGACGCGACGGACAAACCTGAGGAGGAAACACCGCCGGATGAGCCGCAAGGTCCGGTGGGTGGCGAGCGCCTGGCGGCTGCTCGTCGTGAGCAGCAGATTTCGGTGCAGGAGATCGCGAAGGAGCTGCACCTGGACGAGCCCAAGGTTCGCGCACTCGAGCGCAATGAGTTCGACGTGCTCGGCGCTCCGGTATTTGCAAAAGGCCACCTTCGAAAATACGCGCAGTTGGTTGCCGTCGACGAGAGCGATGTCATGGCTGACTACTATCAGCTAAACCGGGCGGGCGGCATGCCGCCACTGGTTTCGTCGCGGCGGCGCGCACGACGGGAGATGTCGCCCGGACCCTGGATCGCTGTCATCGTTGTACTGATCGTTGTCGCCACGGCCTATTGGTGGTTCACGTCCGAGCCGACGGTGACCGATGAGCCGCAGCTCGATTTGATAGGGGAGGAAGCGTCGACGGAACCTGAACCGGTCCCCGAACAAGCAGGCAACCGACGTCGGGACCGACGATTCCGCTGTGTTGGAATCAGCACGTGAGAAACCGGAACCCGAGGCATCGGCTGCGGAAGCTGAACAAATGCCGGCACTCGTCGACGGTCAGATGCGAATGTTGCTAACTTACACGGGCGATTGCTGGACGGAGATAAGCGATGCGGGGGGGCGCCGCCTGTTTTTTGGCCTCGGCAAGGATGGCAGGACCGTCGAATTGAGCGGCGAGGCTCCCTTCAACGTGCTGTTTGGCAACGCCGACAATGTCCTCATGCGAGTTAATGGCATCGAGCGCGCGATTGCCGCCGAAGAAAGACGTGGCCGCACGGCCCGGCTGACCATCACAGGCACTTGAGCCGGCACACCGGAAGATCTCGGAAAAACACGTGAAACCAAGAGCCATTCGTGGAATGAACGATATCCTGCCCGAGGTCTCGGGAACCTGGCGGTACCTGGAGTCGGTCGTTCGGGAAATCGTACAGTCGTACGGCTATTCAGAAATCCGTCTGCCGATTCTGGAGTACACGGAGCTGTTTCAACGGTCGATCGGCGAGGTCACAGACATCGTCGAGAAAGAGATGTACACCTTTCTGGATCGTAACGGCGAAAGCCTGACGCTGCGCCCCGAGGCCACGGCGAGCGTGGTTCGGGCCGGCATGACCAACGGCTTGCTGCACAACCAACGGCAAAAGCTCTGGACTGCAGGCCCTATGTTCCGCTACGAAAAACCGCAAAAAGGGCGCTACCGGCAGTTTCACCAGTTTGATGTCGAAGCGCTGGGCTACGATGGCCCGGACGTCGACGCGGAGCTCATCGTTATGAGTGCTCGCCTGTGGCAGCGCCTCGGCATTTCGCGGATCGAGCTGCAAATCAACTCCCTGGGCATGCCTGAATCGCGACTACGCTATCGAGAGGCGCTGGTCGAGTACTTCAACAGCGTGAAAAGTCAGCTGGATGAGGATAGTATTCGCCGCCTCGAGCAAAATCCGCTCAGAATTCTCGATAGCAAGAACCCGGATATGCAGGTCATCATCGAAGCTGCGCCGGTCATGCTCGACTACCTCGATGAGGCGTCGGCCGAGCACTTTGAGGGTCTAACGGCATTGCTGGGCGCCGCTAATGTCGGGTACACGATCAATCCGCGCCTCGTGCGCGGGCTGGATTACTATTCGCGGACAGTGTTCGAGTGGGTGACCGACGCATTGGGCGCGCAGGGCGCTGTTTGCTCGGGCGGTCGATACGACGGATTGGTCGAGAAGCTCGGCGGTCGGTCGACACCTGCGATTGGCTGGGCAATGGGTATCGAGCGTTTCGTTGCGCTGTTCGAAGCTTGTGGTGGTGAGGCGCCCGTGCAGTATGCAGATGTTTATATCGCGGCTGTTGGACAAGGGACGCAGGCGCGGGCGTTCGCGCTGGCCGAAGAGCTGCGTGACAAGATCGCGGGGATCCGCATCGAGATGAACCTGGGTGGCGGCAGCTTCAAATCGCAAATGAAGCGAGCCGATAAGAGCAACGCTGTTTATGCGTTGATTCTGGGTGAGCAGGAACTGAGTGAGGACCGCATCGGGATCAAGCCGTTGCGAAACAATGAGGAACAGGAGAGCGTTGCGCTGGATGAACTCGCCGCGACGCTTGGAACCAGGTTGAACTAAGCGACGGCGGAGTCCGGCGCGCAGAAAAAAAGGCAGTTTTGTGGACGACTTACTTTCGGAAAAAGAACAGATCGAACAGATGCGCAGCTGGTGGTCGGAGTATGGCGGCTACGTAATCGTGGGTATCGCTGCAGGAGCGCTGCTATTGTTCGGTGTCAATTACTACAAGAGCAGCAAGCTAAAGGAACAGCTTGAAGCATCGGCATTGTACGAGTCGCTGACGAGCTATGTCGTGGACGGCAATCTTGAGCAGGCTGAAGTCGTTGCGGATCAACTGGGCACGACGTTTGCCAATACGACCTACTCAGCACAGGCGAAACTCGCAATCGCGCGGCTGTATATGGACAACAATCGCGACCAGGATGCGACCGACGCATTGAACCGACTTCTCAACGGTGCTGCAAGCGAGGAGCTCAAGCAGGTGGCGCGCTTGCGGCTTGCGAGAATACTGCTGTACCAGGATAAACCGCAGGAAGTCGTCGATCTCCTGGAAGGACAGGACACACCGGCGTTCGCGGCTGTTTACGGTGAGGCTCTCGGAGATGCTTACCACGCACTTGGCCGTATTGCCGACGCGCAGGCCGCTTATCAGGCTGTGCTGCTTGATCCTCTGTCTCAAGGCACGGTCGATCAGCAGTTGGTGCAGTGGAAAGTGCTGGATTTGCCCGAAGTTCCGGTCGGTGAGTCCACGCCCGACGCCGAGGCGGTCGCCGTGCCGGCCGCGGACGATGCGGTGGAGACGAGCGAGCCCGATGCCGTGGACGAGGTTGTCGAGTGAACAAGACTTGGCGCCTGGTCGTCCTGACAGCGGCATTGGCGGCAATGCCGTTACTCGCGTCCTGTGGAATATTCGGTGACAAGGACGAAGAACTTGAGCCGAAAGAGTTGGTCGACTTTTCGCCGACCCTGAAAGTAAAGCGTTTGTGGAGTGCCAAGCTCGGCGGCAAAGCCGAGTTTCTTCGCGTCGCTTTGCGGCCGGTGGGTGACGGACGTCGTATTTACGCGGCTGGTTATAACGGTGTCGTTGCGGCGTTTGATCCGGAAACCGGCAAGCAGGTTTGGCGGGTCAAGCTGGATACCGAATTATCCGCAGGGCCCGGTGTAGGTGAGGACCGCGTTGTTGTTGTCGCACGAAACGGAGTCGCGATTGTCCTCGACGCGGACACGGGCGCCGAGTACTGGCGAATCGACATGGACGGTGAGTCGCTGGCACGTCCGATCATCAGTGGTGAGTCGATCATTCTGCAGACGATCGATAATCGCATGCGTGCGATCTCGGTCTATGACGGACGGCAACTGTGGTCGTTGGAGCAATCCACGCCATCCCTGACCATGCGAGGATCTGCAGTTCCCGTTCTCGTCGGCAAGACTATAATCGGTGGCTTTGACAATGGCCGACTGGTTGCAGCCGATCTGGATAGCGGTGACGTGATTTGGGAGTCTTTGCTGTCGCCACCGAAAGGTCGTTCGGACCTTGATCGCCTTTCGGATATAGACGGCTCGATAGCCGTCGTTGGCCAGGATGTGTATGCGTCCGGTTACCAGGGTCGACTCGCGTCGGTGGCTGCGGAGTCTGGTCAGGTGCTCTGGAGTCGAGAGGTCTCTTCTTACGTAGGGGTGTCTGCAGACTGGAGCAGCGTGTACACGGCCTCTGCAGACGGCGAGCTCGTCGCGTTGGCGAAACGCGATGGAATTGAGGCCTGGCGCAATAACGACCTTCTGCGCCGCGAACCGACTCTGCCGATTCCGTTTAATACGACGGTAGCGGTTGGCGACCTCGATGGGTACATCCATTTCTTTAGCAATCTGAATGGCACACCAGTCGCGCGCATAAAGCTCGGCGGATCGGCTATTTCCAACGCCCCGGTAGCGGTCGCGAACCGTCTGTATGTCCAGAATGACTCTGGCGTCCTTGCGGCCTACAAAGTTGTTGATGAACGACCGAAACGACAGGCTCCCGACATCTCAGTTGACGAGTCCTGACCCGCCGCGGTGAAGGTGCAAGCCCATGCTTCCTGTGATCGCCCTGATAGGCCGGCCCAATGTTGGAAAATCGACGTTATTCAATCGCCTTACGCGCTCGCGTGATGCACTCGTTGCCGACTATCCCGGACTGACCAGAGACCGCCAATACGGCTTTGGCAAGCTGGGCCCCATTCCCTACCTCGTTATCGACACCGGTGGCGTTGCTGGCGGTGAAGTCGGTATCGGAGAGGCGATGGTCGGTCAGACGGTCCGGGCACTTCAAGAAGCCGATGCGGCAATCATCCTGGTTGACGGTCGTAGCGGGCTGACGGCCGCAGATGAGCATGTCGCCTCACTCGCAAGAAAGCACGCCAAGAAAACCTGGTTGGCGGTTAACAAGGCCGAAGGTCTCGATGCCGCGATCGCCAGCGGTGAGTTTCACGGGCTCGGTCTTGGCGAACCGATCGCGATTTCTGCCGCGCACGGCGACCGCATCGCGGCGCTGATGGAGGATGTGCTGGGCGCTTTCGATGAAACGGTTCCCGACGAAGTTGTCGACGACGACGATTCAGAATTGCGCATTGCGGTGATTGGGCGACCCAACGTGGGCAAGTCGACGCTGGTGAATCGGCTGCTCGGCGAAGAGCGGCTTGTTGTTTTTGACCAGCCAGGTACGACGCGGGACAGCGTTGCGGTGCCGTTTGAACGCAACGATCGGAAATACGTTCTGATCGACACGGCGGGCATCCGACGAAAGTCCAGAGTGCATGAGGCAATCGAGAAGTTCAGCATTATCAAAGCGCTGCAGGCAATCGAGCAGGCGCAGGTTGTTATCGCGGTGCTTGATGCGCAGGATGGCGTGACCGAGCAGGACGTCAGTCTGCTCGGGCTCGTGCTGGAGCGGGGCAGGGCACTCGTCGTGGTGACCAATAAATGGGATGGCTTGTCAGCGTACGAGCGCAAACGAATACGCGACGAACTGGACCGTCGACTGCCCTTCCTCGATTTCGCGGAGCGGATGACAATCTCTGCACTTCATGGCACGGCCGTGGGTGACTTGTTGCCGGCGGTCGAGCGAGCCTACCGCGCCGCGACGAGCGATCTTTCCACGACAGAGCTTACGCGTGAGCTGGAAAGTGCGGTAATGGAACACGCGCCACCTATGGTGCGAGGTCGACGCATACGCTTGCGATACGCGCATCAGGGTGGCCGCAATCCACCCGTGATCGTGATACACGGCAATCAGACCGACAAGTTGCCGGAATCGTACCGCCGTTACCTGATCAATCGCTTCCGCAAGGCCTTCAAGCTGAAAGGCACGCCGGTGAGATTGTCGTTCAAGACCAGCGATAACCCTTTCAAAGGCAAGCGAAACAAGCTGACGCCCCGTCAGGAACGAAGTCGCAAACGGCTGATGAAACGCGTCAAGAAATAGCGGCAAGGCTATACTGGGACGCAAGAGGGAGCCCGTTATGAGCACGGCGAGAAAAAGTGTCACGTTTGAGGGTCCGTTCAGAATGCACAGGGCGGGCTTTATCGAGTCGCCGACACTGGTCTACGAGACCTGGGGTGAACTCAACGCTGCCAAAGACAATGCCGTCTTGATATTTACGGGCCTTTCGCCGTCCGCGCACGCAACCTCGTCTGCCGAAGACCCGACGCCTGGCTGGTGGGAAGACATGATTGGTTCGGGACTGCCAATCGATACCGATCGCTACTTCGTCATTTGCGTCAATTCACTGGGGAGTTGTTTTGGCTCGACGGGCCCGGCCTCAGTCAATCCCGCGACCGGAGAACCGTATCGACTGAGCTTTCCGGTGCTGACGCTGGAAGACGTTGCGGAGTCGGCCTGGCTGGTCGTGAAACATCTCGGCATCGAATGCTTGCATACGGTTGTCGGTAGTTCCATGGGTGGCATGAGTGGCCTCGCGCTCTGCGTGCGTCATCCTGAGTCGACACGCGCGTTTGTGTCAATCTCCGCGGCTACACGCGCGCAGCCCTTCTCGATTGCGGTGCGCTCGTTGCAGCGCGAGATGATTCGCTCGGATCCGAAGTGGAAGAAAGGCAACTACAAGCCGGGCAAACCGCCAATCACGGGACAGCGACTCGCAAGAAAACTTGGCATGATTACCTATCGTTCCGCCGAAGAATGGGCGCAGCGTTTCGGACGCGAACGATCGACTACTCATGCTCGCATCGAGGATCAGTTTGTTGCCGAGTTTTCGGTGGAGTCCTATCTCGAAAGCCACGCCAACAAATTCACCGGAGCATTTGATCCCAACTGCTACCTGTACCTGTCGCACGCCTCCGATCTATTTGACCTTGCGGAGTACGGGGGATCTTTGCAGGCAGGATTCAAGCGACTGAACCTTGAACGAACCCTGGTCATCGGCGTGCGCACCGATATTTTGTTTCCCATAGAGCAGCAACGGGAGTTAGCGGCCGGTTTTGCGCAAGCTTGTCCGGACTCGAGGCTGGTGGAGCTGGACTGTATTCGCGGCCACGATTCATTCCTGGTGGAAATGGATGCGTTCCGGCCGGTGATGTGCGAGTTCTTCGACGCCTGCCCGCCGGGCACTAGTTCTGCGGCAAAAGAATAGCGGGATCCACCGCGGTACCATTCAGGTAAGTCCCGAAGTGCAGGTGCGGGCCCGTTACGCGACCGGTCGCGCCGACGGCACCGACCAATTCTCCCGTAACCACGGCCTGACCTTCTTTGACCGCAATGTCGCTCAGGTGGCAGTACATCGTCACGAAACCCTGACCGTGATCAATGATCACCGTTTTGCCATTGAAGAAATAATCACCGGTTGCCGCTATGACGCCGCGGCGAGGCGCGCGAATGGGTTCGCCTTCCGCAGCGGCAATGTCCATTCCCTTGTGCGGAGCACGTGGCTGTTCATTGAAGAAACGGCGTAAACCAAAACTCGAGCTTCGTGGCCCGTCGACCGGCGCTGCCAGTTCGATGCCCGTCGCTGTGGATACCCGGAAACGGTTCAACGCCGCATCAATGATCTTGCGTTCCGCGCCGATACGATCAAGTTGTTGCTGCCCTGGTGTCACGTAACTCTTGTTCTTTACTGTAAGTCGCTGTTCGCGGTAGGCGCGTGGAACCAGCTCAATCGCCCTGTCGTCATCACCGACGCGGATCGACAATGCGTCGGAATCCGTGTCGAGTGGGATACCGGCCACGGCATGCCACCGACCGTCCCGCATCATCAGCAGCAGGGGCTTGTCGTTGAACGACGCATTGGGTGGCGGCTGGTCTGCGCTGCCGACGTCGACGATCGCGATGCCACCGGGCCAGGGCGAATGCGCCGGTTCTGCGTATGCCTGAATGCCCGGCATTAGCAACGCCACCAATGCCCAAGACCATAGCGCGCCGATTGGCCTAATCACTTCCGATGACCTTCTTGACGGTCGCGATTAGTGCACCCCTGGATAATCGCGCGCGGATATCGTCGCCCTTGCTGACGTCGCTCGCGTGCAACAACACCTTGTCCGTTTTCGCATCGACAACGATGGAATAGCCTCGATCCAAGGTTGCGAGCGGGCTCACAGAATGCAACGCACGTCCCAGCAGTGCAGTGCGATGTTCGGCCGTCGACACGAGAGTGCGGGTGACCGTCGCCAGTCGTTGTCGCAGTTCCGCGAGTCGGCCGATAGTGCGCTGTACCGAAATCGCAGGTGACAGCTGCATCAGCTCACCACGAATACGCTGCAACTGATTAACTGTGGCTAGCAGCTGCTGGCGCGTTGCGGAGGAAAGCCGCACGCGGTTTTCGCGCAGGCTATCTCGCTGGCGACGCAGCGTGGCGGCCGGGCTGGCGGCGAGCAGCCGTCGGCCAAGCCAGTCCATCCGTTGGCTGCGATCCTCGACGGCTCGCTGGCCGATTCGGCCGATGCGCAAGGCAAGTGTCGCGATACGACGCTGCCAGTCGTGCTGACTGGGCACGACGATCTCCGCAGCGCCGGAGGGTGTCGGTGCCCGGACGTCGGCGACGAAGTCGGCAATGGTGAAATCCACTTCATGTCCGATTGCGCTGATGACCGGTAGCGGACACTCGGCGATCGCGCGCGCAAGCTGCTCATCATTGAAAGCCCAGAGGTCTTCCAGTGAACCTCCGCCCCGGCCGATGATCAGTACGTCGCATTCATCGCGCCGTACGGCGGTTTCGAGTGCTTCGATCAGTTCACCGGGTGCCGCGTCACCCTGCACGGCGGCGGGGTATATGACGACCGGTATGGCCGGGAAGCGCCTGCCGAGTATGCTGAGTATGTCTCGTATGGCGGCGCCACTTGGCGAGGTGATGACACCAATTCGTTCGGGGAGGGCGGGCAACGCCTGCTTTCGATCTGCATCAAAGAGCCCTTCGGACAACAGTTTCTTCTTCAACGCTTCGAAACGACGTTTCAAGACGCCTTCGCCGGCCGGCTCCATCTGCTCTACGATGAGCTGGTAGTTTCCCCGGGCTTCGTAAATGCTGACACGCCCAAAGGCGAGCACGCGATTGCCGTTCTTGAAGGCGGCGGCTGGGCCGCGCTGCCGCTGGCGGAACCAGGCCGCGCTGACCTGTGCGGTGTCGTCCTTGAGGCTGAAATAGATGTGCCCTGACGCGGGTCGCGACAGGTTGGAGATCTCGCCTTCGACCCAGAGCCTCTCCATACCCTGTTCCAGCAGGGTCTTGGCGCGCCGGTTGAGTTGGCTGACAGAGATGGCGGCTTCGGCGGGCATTTTATGAGTATATCGTTCCCATACATCGTTTACGCGCAAATCGCGCGCGCGTACAATTGATCGTTTATCCGCAGACCTTACGAAGTACCCTCCATGCGAATCGCCAAGGAAGCTCTCACTTTTGACGACGTCCTCCTGCAGCCCGGATATTCCGAGGTTTTGCCACGGGAGGTCGATCTCAGCACCGCTTTGACTCGGGAAATCCGGCTAAGTATTCCACTGCTGTCCGCCGCAATGGACACCGTAACCGAGTCGCGGCTCGCAATCGCGCTGGCCCAGGAAGGTGGCTTGGGCGTGATTCACAAGAACATGGCTGTCGAGGAGCAGGCGCGACAGGTGCGCATGGTCAAGAAGTTCGAATCCGGAATGGTGCGTAACCCGATCACGGTCACGAGCGACATGACGATTCGCGAGGTCATCGAACTGACGCGCGCGATGGGTATATCCGGCGTACCGGTCGTCGAAGGCGAGCGAACCGTCGGTATCGTGACGCATCGCGACCTGCGCTTCGAAACGCAGCTGGATGCGCCCGTCTCGACGGTGATGACGCCGCAGGATCGGCTCGTGACGGTTCGCGAGGGTGCGGACGAGGAAGAGGTCCTGTCGTTGTTACACCAGTTCCGCATCGAAAAGGTGCTGGTGGTCGGTGACGATTTCGAACTGAAGGGCATGATCACGGCCAAAGACTTCCAGAAGGCCAAGGATTTTCCGCTCGCCTGCAAAGACGGTAGCGGCGCGCTTCGAGTGGGCGCCGCGGTCGGCACGGGTTACGACACGGACGACCGCGTGGCAGCTCTCGTCGAGGCTGGCGTCGATCTGGTTGTCGTCGATACGTCACACGGTTTTTCGAAGGGTGTGCTTGACCGCGTGCGTCGTGTCAAATCGGCGCATCCGGATATCCAGGTCATCGGTGGCAACATCGTGACGGCAGATGCGGCTGAGGCGCTCATTGATGCCGGCGCTGACGGTGTCAAAGTCGGCATCGGTCCCGGTTCAATCTGCACGACGCGTGTCGTTGCGGGCGTCGGCGTGCCACAGATCTCAGCTGTCGCCGAGGTCGCGGAGGCGTTGCGCAAGTCTGGCGTGCCGCTGATCGCCGACGGCGGTATTCGTTATTCCGGTGATATCTCCAAGGCGCTTGTCGCAGGTGCGTACTCGGTAATGATCGGCGGACTGTTCGCCGGTACCGAAGAGTCGCCCGGTGAGGTCGAGCTTTTCCAGGGCCGTTCTTACAAGTCCTACCGCGGCATGGGTTCAGTGGGGGCTATGGGCCAATCGCACGGATCGTCGGACCGCTACTTCCAGGATGCGACCGAAGAACTCGAGAAGCTCGTGCCCGAAGGCATCGAGGGGCGCGTGGCGTACAAAGGCGGAATGGTCGCGATCGTGCACCAGCTGATGGGTGGCGTGCGTGCCGCCATGGGCTACACCGGCTGTGCCAGCATCGAAGAGATGCGCACCAAACCGAAGTTCGTACGAATCACGGGTGCGGGCATGACTGAAAGTCATGTGCACGATGTGACCATAACCAAAGAAGCGCCGAACTATCGCGTCAAGAACTAAGCGTATGCAAACCGATATTCACGCCGACAAACTGCTGATTCTGGACTTCGGCGGCCAGTACACGCAGTTGATCGCTCGCCGTGTGCGCGAGTGCGGGGTGTATTCGGAGATTCACCCCTGGGATATGTCTGACGACGACATCGCGGCTTTTGGGCCGCGTGGCGTTGTGCTGTCGGGTGGCCCTGAATCCGTCAATCTCGACGATCCACCGAAAGTCTCGCATTCGGTGTTTGAGCTGGGCGTCCCGGTGCTCGGCATTTGCTACGGCATGCAGACCATGGCCGCCGAGCTTGGTGGAAAAGTGGAGGCGTCCATTCACCGCGAGTTCGGCTACGCCGAGATTTCGCCGGGCGACTCCGCGCTGTTTGGCGGTTTAAGCGATACGGACGATGAGCCCCTGTTGAAAGTCTGGATGAGCCACGGCGATCGCGTGGAATCCTTACCGCCGGGATTTGTGTCGACTGCAAGCAGCCGCAATTCGCCGTTAGCTGCGATGGAAGATGCGACTCGACACTTCTACGGTGTGCAGTTTCATCCGGAGGTAACGCATACACCGCAGGGTCAGGAAATGATCCGCCGTTTCGTTCACGATATTTGTGCATGCGCCGGGGACTGGACGCCCGAAAATATCGTCAAAAATGCGATCGACACCGTGCGCGAACAGGTCGGCGATGGCAAAGTCTTGCTGGGGCTCTCTGGCGGCGTCGATTCCTCCGTTGTTGCAGCACTGTTGCATGAGGCAATTGGTGATCAGCTGACCTGCGTATTCGTCGATCACGGCTTGTTGCGTCATCACGAGGGCGACAAGGTGATGGAGTTGTTCGCTGAGCACCTCGGCGTCAACGTGATACGTGTACACGCGGCTGAACGATTCTTCCGCGCGCTCGACGGCGTTTCGGATCCGGAAGAGAAGCGCAAGATCATCGGCGGCCAGTTCATCGAGGTGTTTGAAGAAGAGGCGAGCAAACTCGAGGACGTTCACTGGCTGGCTCAGGGCACGATCTATCCCGATGTTATCGAGTCAGCGGGCAGCAAGACCGGCAAAGCGCACGTGATCAAGTCGCATCACAATGTGGGTGGACTCCCCGAGCATATGCGCATGTCACTCGTCGAACCTTTACGCGAGCTGTTCAAAGACGAGGTTCGCAAAATCGGTATGGAGCTGGGCTTGCCGCGGGAAATGGTGCTCCGCCATCCATTCCCCGGTCCGGGCCTGGGTGTCCGGGTGCTTGGTGAAGTGAAGCGCCATTTCGTTGAAAAATTGCAGTTTGCCGACGACATCTTCATCGAAGAGCTCTACAAGCACGACCTCTATGACAAGACCAGCCAGGCATTTGCCGTATTCCTGCCTGTTCGGTCGGTCGGCGTGATGGGCGACGGGCGTCGCTATGATTACGTTATTGCGTTGCGCGCCGTTGAGACCATCGATTTCATGACCGCGCGCTGGGCGCGTCTGCCCTACGATTTCCTCGAACATGTGTCATTGCGAATCATTAACGAAGTCGACGGCATCTCGCGCGTAACCTACGATATTTCCGGTAAACCGCCGGCCACAATCGAGTGGGAGTAGTCCTTGTCTCGTACGTCGTTGATTTTGGACACCATGTATTGGCAGGAATCGAGAATAAATTGGAGTCCTTTGTGGGTGTCCAATTAGAGTTGTCGATAACGCCACTCTATGAAGGTTCTAAATTGTATCCTTACTTTTTTGATTATCTTGATGCGCATGGTTTTGATCTTTGGGACGTAGAGCCTGGCTTTTCAAGCCCGGACACAGGCCGGATGCTGCAGTTTGATGCAATATTCGTGAATCGGAATTATCGTTAACTCGTCAATCGAATGGGTGTAGTTTCAAGCTGCAGATATATTGAGAGCCAACGTACGGCTGCCCGCAGATGATCGAACTCCGCACCAAAAGACTACTCCTCAGACTGCCCCGGAGTGGCGATAGCCTTGCGTTGGCTGAACTTCTAAACGATTACGACGTGGTGAAGTGGCTCTCCAACGTCCCGTATCCGTACACGGTTTCCGACGCAGAGCAGTGGGTACAGATCGTCAACGAGAGCATCAATGAAGAGAGCCCAAGTATACAGCTCTCGATTTTCATGAATGACGTATTGATCGGCGGAGTTGGCTTGCGTTACACCGATGATGGCCTATACGAGCTTGGCTACTGGTTGGCACAAGAATATTGGGGTAAAGGCCTCGCTCTGGAAGCGGCAACGGAACTGCTGCGATACGGCCGGGAGAGTCTGGCTGATCTTCGAGTAATCGCTCACTGCGCCAAGGACAATGCGGCCTCAATGAGCGTGTTACGGAAATTGGGGTTCGAGGCGACCGGTGAGATCGACGTCTACTGTGCGCCGAGAGACGCATCGCTGCCGAGCTTCAGGCTTTCATTGCCATGAGTTACTCGGAACAGGATATTGCCGGAATGCGCGCAGCTCTGGAGCAGGCTGGCCTTGCTGAGAGTGTCGGAGAAGTTCCGGTCGGTGCCGCAGTAGTTATTGATGGCGAAGTTGTAGCGACGGGATACAATCGTACGATCAGCGATGCCGATCCCAGCGGCCATGCCGAAGTCGTTGCGCTGCGGGCTGCAGCGCAAACGCATGGCAATCACCGACTTCCGAATGCGACGTTATACGTGACGCTTGAGCCTTGCGTTATGTGCGTTGGGGCTATGGTGCAGGCGCGCATCGCACGCGTGGTTTTTGGCGCGTATGACACGCATCGCAATCGTATGGTAATCACCGACTTCCGAATGCGACGCTATTCGTGACGCTTGAGCCTTGCGTCATGTGTGTCGGAGCTATTGCGCAGGCACGCATCGGTCGCGTGGTATTTGGTGCTTACGACCACAAGGCCGGAGCGCTCGGCAGTGTTGTGGATCTGTCCGATTCGAAGGCGCTCAACCATCGTTTTGAAATTAACGGAGGCTTGCTGGCCGACGAGTGCGGGGCACTTCTCAAAGCGTTTTTTCTGTCACGTCGCTAGTCGAGCTATGCCGACTCTTCCGGCGCATCGGATTCCGGCAGATCGAAGAGCTCCAGCTGTTCGTCCAGTTCCTGGTCCAGCTGCTCCTCCAGCTCGTTGTCTCCCGGAATTTCCTCGTTTGCCGTCAGCCATTTCAGAATATTGTAGTAGGCGCGGATGTTGTTGACGTACAGTACCGGTTCCCACCCGCGCGCATAACCGTATGGCACGCGTGAATACCATTTGCGTTGTGCCAGCAGAGGCAACGCTTTGCGCAGGTCAATCCAGGAGTCGGGGTTACCTCCCTCCCATTCGGTAATCATTCGCGCATCTTTAATATGGTTGAAACCGACGTTGTACGCTGCCAATGCCATCCAGGTTCGATCGGGTTCGCCGACGCTGTCGGCAACGCGTTCCGTCTGTCGCACGAAGTAGCGTGCGCCACCAAAGATGCTGCTCTCCGGATCCATGCGGTCTTCTATCCTCAGGTAGTCAGCGGTTGCCTTGGTTAGCATCATGATGCCGCGCACCCCGGTTGGTGATACGGCTTGTGCGCGCCAGTGCGATTCCTGGTACCCAATCGCGGCAAGCAGCCGCCAATCCACGCCCCATCGGCGTCCGGCTTGTTCGAACATCAGGCGATAGCGGGGCAGGCGCTTCTCGTAGTGTCGAATGAAGTTTCGTGTACCGACGTAATCGAATTTCCTGGTATGACCGAAGTAGCGATCCTGCACGCGCGCGAGTACGCCCGTGCGGCGGGCGTGGATCAGGAAGTCGTCGGCGCGCGCCAGCAGTGAGTCTCCCGTGCCCTTGGGAAAAGCCCATGCAACCGGGTCGCCGATCTCCAGATCCAATGCGACGCGCAGATCGGGGTAAAAATGTCGTTGGATATTGAAGTCGGGGCTGTCCGCGACCGTCAGGTCAATGTCGTCCATCGCGACCTTGGCAAGCAGGTCAGCGAATTCGACGTCAGCGTTCTCTACCCAGGAAAGTTCCGGGTAGACCGTTTGTAGAGACGTGAGCAAATCAACATGGCTACTGCTGGCGACAACCTCGATGGAACGAGCAAGAATATCTTCGACAGATCGCGGCTTGCCAGTCCCGAGCTTATAAATAAGATGGACGTCGACCGATTTGTAAGGATGACCGAAATTGAGATATTCGCGGCGAGACTCGGTAATCGACAGACCCGCTGCTGCCATGTGCGCATCCCCCGACACGATCTTTGGGACAATCTCAGACACGCTGTCGACGGGTTCGATGACGAGTTCAACGCCGAGTTCATCGGCGAAGGCCTGCGCAAGATCGTATTCGGGGCCGGACGGTCCGTTGGGTCCAATTGTGAATGAGGTTGGACTGTCTCGCGTGACGACGCGAAGCTCGCCCGTTTCGAGGACCTGCTCGAGGATAGATGGCGCAGACGAACACGTCCCGATCAACCCCGCCAGTATCATGATAAGCAAGACGCGCATCTTTCAAAGGCTACCCTAGACCGACGAGGAAATTCAGCGAAGAGTCGCCTGGGGTAACTCTGAGCTTGACTTTTAATTTCGATAATTGTCTAAATATATAAATGTCATCCGCACAACAACCCGTGTTCAAGGCCCTCGCCGATCCGACAAGGCGCGCGATTCTGAAGCGACTGCAGGGGGGCTCAGAGACCGCGGGCGACATCGCCGCCGCGTTTCCGATCTCGAAACCTTCCTTGTCACATCATTTCAATATTCTGAAAGCAGCAGATCTGGTGCGCACCGAGAGGCGCGGCCAACACATTGTGTATTCGTTAAATGCGACGGTGTTGCAGGAAGCGATGGCAATGTTGCTTGATCTTTTTTCTCCAGGCGACTAGTCGCCAGGAACATGACGATGACGGGAGTAAGACCCAATGACTACTATGCGCACCAACGTGCTTTGTCTGATATTCATCGCGATCACTATCGCAGTGGCCGCCTACCTCTATCCGTCTTTGCCGGAGCAGATTCCGACGCACTGGAATTTCGAGGGTGAAGTCGATGACTACACGCCCAAACCTTGGGGTGTGCTCGTCATGCCGCTGGCAGCAGTCTTCGTCTTTCTCATAATGAAGCTCATTCCCATTATCTCGCCGAAGAGGATTCCGTACGGATCAGTTTACCGTCGTAGTCAACATCTTCACGGTCACAATGGTCGGGTTCATGTCGGCTGTTGCCCTACTGGTCTTGCTGGCAGCCAGTGGACGCAACATACATATGAACGAGATGATTTATGCCGGCATCGGTGTTCTGTTCATCGTGCTGGGGAATTATCTCGGAAAAGTACGAAAGAATTTCTTCATCGGCATTCGAACTCCATGGACGCTCGCCAGTGATGAGGTGTGGAGTCGCACGCATAGACTGGGTGGATGGATATTCGTTTTGATTGGTTTCTTCATGTTCCTTAACGCCTTTATTCGGTTCCCTGAGGCGTGGCTGATTGGTTCAATCGTCGTCGTTGCGCTGGTTCCCGTGATCTACTCTTATGTTCTTTACCGCAAAGTCGAGGGTTTCGAAGAGGAGAGTCCAGACATCGACTAGTTCTGGCCAACTTGACAGCCATTGCGTACAATCCGCTGCCCCACAGGGATGATCATCGGAGAGGTGCCAGAGTGGTCGAATGGGCCTGATTCGAAATCAGGTGTACGGTTCTCCCGTACCGTGGGTTCGAATCCCACCCTCTCCGCCAGAAAATGAAAAGGCCCCCTTGTGGGGCCTTTTCGTTTTCTCGCCGAGTGTGGTTGAGGAAGAGGACCCTGTTCGACTCACACAGCGCCGGAGGCGCATGTGAGCACGCGAAGCCGAAGGCAAGCGTGAATCCCACCCTCTCCGCCAGACCGTCCGGCTCTCTTTGAATCCCTCCGCGGAGACTCGTGAATGCTTTTTTTATTCAGGCGAGTTGTTACGCGTCAAAGATGAGTCGTCGGACCGCCTGGGCACGCTCAAGCCGTCGTGTAGATGCAAATTATCAAAGGCCTTTAAGGCCAATATTCAGTGGCACGGAATCGGACGGCGAGTATCATCTAAATCTGGGAGTCATGTCGGGCGCCAAGCGACCAGCGCGAATTGATCCGACCTGCTTATCTTGGGCAACGAAGGGATAACTTAGGTGAGAACACGAATAACGGAAATGCTGGGTATCCAGCACCCGATTATCCAAGGCGGCATGCACTATGTCGGTTTTGCCGAATTGGCGGCCGCGGTATCGAATGCAGGGGGACTCGGCATCATTACCGGCCTCACGCAAAAAACACCAGCTGACCTTGCAAATGAGATAGCGCGTTGCAAGGACATGACGGATAAGCCCTTCGGCGTCAACGTGACGTTTCTGCCGACCGTCAATGCGCCCGACTATCCTGCGCTCATCAAATCGATTATCGACGGCGGTGTCACGGTCGTTGAAACGGCAGGCAACAATCCGTCGCAGGTATTGCCGTACCTGAAGGACGCCGGGATTAAGGTCATACACAAATGCACATCCGTTCGTCATGCTCTGAAAGCGCAGAAGATCGGCTGCGATGCCGCCAGTGTCGACGGTTTCGAATGCGGCGGGCACCCCGGCGAAGATGATATACCGAACATGATCCTGCTGCCCCGTGCTGCAGATGAACTCGAGATTCCGTTTGTGTCCTCGGGTGGGCAAGCGGATGGGCGGTCGCTGGTGGCATCACTCGCGATGGGCGCGGAGGGCATGAACATGGGTACCCGATTCATCGCGACCAAGGAAGCGCCAGTGCACGAAAACGTCAAACAGGCGATTGTCAACGCATCAGAGCTGGATACGCGGCTAGTGATGCGTCCTTTGCGTAATACCGAACGTGTCCTGAATAACACGGCAGTTGAGAGATTGCTTGAAAAGGAAAAGCAACTTGGTGACAAGCTCAAGTTCGAGGACATTATTGACGAAGTTGCGGGCGTTTACCCGCGCATCATGCTCGACGGCGACATGGACGCCGGCGTTTGGTCCTGCGGAATGGTTGCCGGGCTGATCAATGACGTACCGACGGTCAAAGAACTAATCGACCGGATCATGGATCAGGCAAACTCGATCATCGAGGAGCGCCTCGGCGGCATGCTGCAGATGAGCAATTGACCGTTGGTACCGTGGCAAATGGAAGAGTGATAGTACGCATCGATGTCTTTGAACCGCCTCCTCATATTTGTCGTCATTGTCCTGGTCGGCGGTTGCGGCGACGATCCGGATAGCGACCCTCCTGCGGAGTTCCCGGCAGCGACGTTACCCGGCGCTTATACAGGGGTGTTTCCGTGCGAGGGCTGCCCCGGTATTGCGTCAACCCTCTGGGTGCGTTCCGATGGCCGCTACTTTTTCAGGCAGCGATATCCGTCGGACGATGCTCACGAGGCAACGGATGCATACAATCTCGGCCGCTGGAGCTCAATCGCCGACGATCGCGGGATCGAACTCAGGGGGGTTGGTCCAACGCGCACGTTTGTGCGCCTGGACCGGGACACGCTTCTGATGGAAACCGATTCAGATCTCGAGTATCGACTGACCCGCGACCCCGAAATAACCGACTTTTCCGCAACGATCAGAATGGCGGGAACGATGCGTATGATCGACGATAGCGCATCGTTCACAGAATGCTTGACGGGCTTCGTGGCCCCTGTCAGTAAAGGCGGCGATTTCGCACGGTTTCGGCATCAATATCGTAGCGCTGGCGGCCGGGGTAAGCCTGTCCATGTCGAACTCGAAGGCCGCTTTTCCTGGTCGGGTGATGGCGCGCTGAAATCGTTGACGATCGAGCGATTTGTTACGATCAAAGCCGATGGAGCTTGTTGAATGGGTGGTGAGACGCCATTGCGCGGCCTCGTTGTTCAAGCGGTGGAGATGACGTATGAAATCCTTGCGGTTCCAAAAGTTGGCCGACAGGCCCGATGCTGTACCGCTGGTGGCGGAATGGTATTTCGGCGAGTGGGGCCACCTAAACCCGGCGGCAACGCCGGAAAAAATTGCCGCCAGGCTCTCTGCATCGATGAATCGCGATGCTATTCCGCTCGTTGTGCTGGCTGTCATGGGCGATGAGGTAATCGGATCGGCGGAACTCAAGTACCGGGAGATGACAATCTATCCCGAAAAAGAGCATTGGTTGGGCGGCGTTTTTGTCGTTCCGGAACATCGTGGTAAAGGCGTTGCTGCGCGCCTGATCGATGCGGTTATTAATAGCGCACGCGTCCTTGGCGTCGACGTACTTCACATTCAAACGGAACGTCTCGATGGCGGTCTATACCTGAAGCTGGGATGGCAGCGTACAGAGCAGGTTTGCTACAGGGGTCTCGACGTTCTCGTGATGGAGCGCGAGCTTTGACCTTCGGACTGACACGGGTTGCGGCGCTCGATACCGTCAATATTCACGTTGCGGGTGTCTTCCCGTGCCACGAAGTGCTAGCTTCTGCGGTTCGCGGAATCAGCTATAAGAGAATCTATGCCGCCTAACGTGCGCTTACTCTTGCTCGTCAGCATCTTGCTGACGCTGGTTGGCTGCGCGCAAGAACAGCAGGCGGCGGCCACGATCGGCGGCGATATTGCACCCGAAATGAAGGTGTTCAAGTCCTCGATGGATGGCGCACCGTCGACGATCGATCCGGTGCAGGCATCGAACGTCTATGCGAATGCGGTCGTCCTGAATGCTTACGATACGCTATACCGCTTCAAGTACCTTGCGCGGCCCTACGCGGTTACGGTAAACCTCGCTGCTGGCATGCCTGAAATCTCAGACGATGGCCTCGTCTACCGCATTCGCATCAAGCAAGGTGTGCACTTCATCGACGATCCGGCATTTGCGGATGGCGTCGGCCGGGAAGTGGTAGCCGAGGACTTTGTCTACAGCATCAAGCGGCATTTCGACACGTCGCAGCGGCCACGCGGCGCCTGGCTGTGGCAAGGGCGTATCGTCGGCCTGGACGCGTGGAAAGATGCTGGATCGGACTACGACCAGCCGGTCGAGGGTCTGCGCGCATTCGATCGTTACACGATCGAATTTCGACTGATCAAACCTTACCCGCAACTCGTCTACACATTGGCACAGGGTTATGCGGCGATCGTGCCGCGCGAGGCTGTAGAAACCTATGGCCGCGAGTTCGGGTCGCACCCGGTCGGCTCCGGCCCATTCAAAGTCACCTCCTACGATTCGGCGCGCATCGTCTACGAGAAGAACGCGAAGTTCCGCCAGGAGCCAGTGGATATCTGGGCGGAAGGCTACGATCCCGAGACGCAGTCCTATGCCGGCGTCGAGGCTATTCATGGCCGATCGCCGCCATTTATCGATCGCCTGGAGATCAACTTCATCTCGGAAAACGCGGCGCGCTGGAATTCCTTCACGAAGGGTAACGAAATACAGTATCTAACGGTGCCGAACGAACAGTACGACAATATCCTGGCGTCGAAGGACCCTGTTGTCGCCAAGCCCGAGATCAGCGAGCAGTACCATATGCGTCACGGCGTTGAGTCGGGCTTCGTGTTCGTAACTTTCAATATGGACTTCCCGACGTTCGGTTATAACGACGACCCCGAACAGGAGCGGCGCAACAAGGCGCTGCGCTGCGCCATTATCAAGGGATTTGACTGGGAGCGGCGTAACGAGAGCTTCTATTTCGGTCTTGGGCGCGTATTTCCCGGCATCATCACGCCTGCCGTGCCGGAATTTGATCCCGACCTCTCTGAGGAAAGCATTACGCTCGACATCGACGGCGCGAAGAGGCTGCTCGCCAACAATGGCTGGACAGACGACAACATGCCCGACATCGTCTACGGCTCGACGGCTGGCGTCATTTCCCGCATGTTTTATGAGCAGTTTCGCGGATTCATGAAAAAGATTGGCTATCCGTCCGAAAAGGTCGTGCTGAAACAGTACGCGACTTTCGGCGATTTCGTTAAGGATACATCCAACAGTCGCCTGCCGATCGTCGCCAAGGGTTGGAATCTGGATTATCCCGATGCCGAGAACACGCTGCAGTTATTCTACGGGCCCAACGGCTCACCGGGCTCGAATGATGCGAATTACAAAAACCCGGAGTACGACCGGCTCTACGAACAATCCGCTGTCATGTTGCCGTCGCCCGAGCGCACCGAAATTTATCGGCGCATGAACCAGATGATAATCGATGACTGCGTCGCTATCGCGGGCCTTTCACGAACGCGCATCTATCTGTGGCACAAAAATGTTATCGCAATGCCGGATCGCGAGATCGTGAGCGGTTTCTTCCTCCGTTTTGTCGACATTGTTGACGGGAACAACTGAGCGATGGACGTCGCAAAGTACGCTATCCGCAAACTCATCGGTGGTATTCCACTGGTCCTCGGCGTAACGTTTGTCAGCTTCGTGCTGATGGTGTATTTCGGACCCGACTTGACCTTCGAGATGCTCGGCAAGAATCCGACGCCGGAGCAGATTACCGAGGTCCGCAAGGAGCTCGGGTACGACCGGCCTTTCCTCGTGCGTTACGCGGAATATTTGAAAGAATTGGCCACGCTCGATTTCGGGCTGTCCGACTCGTCCGGCGAGCCGGTTAGCGCGATGCTGATCCGATCAATTCCGATTTCGCTGGCGTTGGTAACGCCCGGCTTCATACTCGGTAACCTGCTCGGCGTATTGTTGGCACTGGTCGCCGCGTATCACCGCAGCGGCTGGATTGACAAGGCCATCATGGGCTTCTCGGTCGTCGGCATGAGCATCAGCTTCCTGATCGTGATCATCGCGTTTCAGATTCTGCTGTCATCGAGTTACGGATTGAACCTGTTCCCGGTGCGTGGCTGGAACGTGCACAATTTATACGACTATGTCATGTACGTGACCGTGCCCACGTTGGCGTCGGTTTTCGTCGCGCTCGGCTATAACACGCGCTTCTACCGCGCCGTCATCGTCGAGGAGATGACGCGCGATCACGTGCGCACCGCGCGCGCTTTCGGTATTCGTCCCGGTAAGTTGTTGTACAAGCACATCCTCAAGAATTCTGCGATTCCGATTATTACGCGCATCATGTTCTCGATCCCGCTCGTCATTGTCAGCGGGAGCCTGCTGATCGAGAGCTACTTTGGTATTCCGGGTGTCGGCAAGGTCACCTTCGATGCCATCACGACGGGCGACCAACCCGTACTGAAGGCGGTCGTCGGGCTAACGGCGGTGCTATTCGTGATCACGCTGCTATTGACGGACATCATGTACCGGGCCGTCGATCCCAGGGTGTCACTGAAATGAGTACCGCGGGCGAATCGATCAGCCAACTGCCGGGTGACGACAAGACACCGGCCTCGGTTGCGAACGATCATCACGAGTCCATTTGGGGCAAGGCACTTTACAAATTCAGCCGTGACCGTACGGGCATGCTGGGCCTCGGTATCGTAGTGGTCTACTTCGTCGCCGCCCTCGGCGTCTGGTTCGGCTTGTGGGGCACCGAATGGAGCGACGTCGAAGGTCCAAAGTGGGGCGCAATGAGTGCCGAACACTGGTTCGGCACGAATATCATCGGTCAGGACATCTTCCAGCGCAGTCTCTACAGCACCAAAACTGCGTTCGAAATCGGCCTGATCGTCGCGGTGCTTTCTACATTTCTCGGCGCGCTGCTGGGCGCTCTGGCCGGCTTTTTCAGTGGCACCTGGATCGACGCGATCATACTTTGGCTGAAGGGCGTACTGGACTCTATTCCGTTTTACCTGTTCGTCGCTGCGGTCGCGTTTGCGTTGAAAGGTAACCCGTGGGCTATGCACGTCGCGATGGTGTCGACATTCTGGACGACGACAGGCCGGCTCGTGCGTGGCGAGGTCATCAAACTGCGCAACTTCGAGTTTGTCGAGGCGTCGCGTGCCATCGGCGTGCCACAAGTCACGATCATCTTCCGCCACATCGTGCCGAACACCTTCCACATCCTGCTCGTGCAGGCGACGATCGTGTTCGTTGCGGCGATCAAGTCCGAGGTGATCCTGAGCTTCCTGGGTCTCGGCGTGCAGGACGGCGTCAGCTGGGGTCTGATGATCTCCGAGTCGACAATCGAAGTTCTGGCCGGGTTCTTCAATAACTTTGCGTGGGCGTCATTGTTCCTGTTCGTCCTTGTCATGGCGTTCAATATGTTCTCAGACGCGTTGCAAGACGCGCTGGATCCTAAAAAGGTGGCCGAGTGATGAGCGAGCGCGACGATCAGCCACTGCTCAGCGTCCGCAATCTGGCCATCGAGTTCACAACACGCTACGGGCCGGTGCGCGCCGTCGATGGCATCAGTTTTGACGTCTACCCGAATGAAACGCTGGGCATTGTCGGCGAATCCGGCTGTGGCAAGACCGTGACCGGGCTTTCCCTGCTGCGCCTGATTCCGTCGCCACCGGGCCGTATTGTGAGCGGCGAGATCCTGTTGCAGGAGCGCGACCTGACCAAGCTGTCTGAGCAAGAGATGCAGTCGCTGCGCGGCGACGAGATCTCGATGATATTTCAGGAGCCGATGACGGCGCTGAATCCGGTGTTAACGGTTGGCACGCAGATGGTCGACGTACTACGACGGCACCGCAAGCTCACGCGCAAGCAGGCAAAGATCGACGCGATCGAGATGCTGTCCAAGGTTGGCATTCCGGTTCCACACAAGCGCATCGACGAATACCCGCACGAAATGTCGGGCGGAATGCGGCAGCGCGCCATGATCGCGATGGCGCTATCTTGCAACCCGAAACTGCTTATCGCCGACGAACCGACGACCGCGCTGGATGTTACGACGCAGGCGCAAGTGCTTGAGCAGATCGTGAAGTTGCAGGACGAATTTCGCATGGCAGTCATATTGATCACGCACGATCTTGGCGTCGTCGCTGAAACCTGCCAGCGCGCGCTCGTCATGTATTGTGGGGAAGTGATTGAACGTGCCGACATCGTGTCGCTTTTCGAAAATCCGCGGCACCCATATTCGCGAGGGTTACTGGATTCGATACCGAAGCTGCGCGAAGAAAAGCTCGCCGAGCTTCCGATCATTCCGGGAATGGTTCCGGACCTGATGCACCTGCCGCCTGGCTGCCGTTTCGCGGACCGGTGTACGCGGGTTACTGACGAGTGCCGTCTGCAACGGCCGGCGCTTAGCGCAGGGGCCAGGGCGCGAGGCGACGTGGCCTGTTTCCACCCACTGGACTAAGGACAGATACGTGTCGGAACCCCTGCTCAAAGTCGTCGATCTCGAGAAGTACTTCCCGGTTCGGGGCGGACTGTTGCATCGAGTTCAGACCTACGTGAGGGCCGTCGATGGCGTCAGTTTCGAACTGCAGCGCGAGCGCACCCTTGGCCTTGTAGGCGAATCCGGCTGCGGCAAGTCGACCTTGGGACGCGCCGTACTGAGGCTCACCGAACCTACCGGCGGCGACGTGCTACTGAACGGTGAAAGCCTGATCGGACTGTCGAAGAACGAGCTCAAAGCCAAGCGCCGCGAGATGCAAATTATCTATCAGGATCCCTATGCCTCGCTAAGTCCGCGCCGCCTGGTCGGCGACACCATTCGCGAGCCACTCGATGTGCATGGCATCGGTACACCGACGGAACGGCGCAGGAAGGTCGATGAGCTGCTCGATATCGTCGGACTGCGTAAGCAGGCTTTGTCACGCTATCCACACGAGTTCTCAGGGGGGCAGCGGCAACGCATCGGTATTGCGCGTGCGCTGGCGCTGAATCCGAGCTTCATTGTTGCGGATGAGCCCGTATCCGCGTTGGATGTATCCGTGCAGTCGCAGGTTCTCAATGTCATCGCGCGCCTGCAGCGCGAGCACGGTATCTCGTTCCTGTTTATCTCCCACGACCTTGCTGTCATCCAGCACGTCAGCGACGACGTTGGTGTGATGTACCTCGGGCAACTCGTCGAGTTCGCCTCGAGTGAGGACCTCTATCGTGGCGCGAAGCACCCCTACACGCGTGCTCTGATGTCGGCTATCCCGGTGCCGGATGTCAGACGCAAGTCGAGCCGTATTGTACTAGGTGGAGACGTGCCATCGCCCATGCATCCACCGAGCGGCTGCCCGTTTCACCCGCGCTGCCCGGAGGCCATGGCGCAGTGCAAGGATGTTGTGCCGAAGAAAATAAATACCGGTACGGCGGAAAAGCCTCACTTCGTGCGTTGCCACCTGTACTCAGGAGA
>CAVXCW010000017.1:0-39579 GCA_963760325.1 uncultured Gammaproteobacteria bacterium
TTTACTGGCCAGCGTCACTTTGCGGCCGTCGTTCCATTGCAGCACCGAGATCGTCAGCGCCGGCAGCATCGTGACCGAGACGATGGCTGCACCGAGTATGCCGAACAGTACGATCGCGCCCACGCCGCGATACAGCTCCGTCCCGGCACCGGGAATGAAAACGAGCGGAGACAGTCCGCAGATCGTCGTCAGCGTCGACATCGCGATGGGCCGCAGGCGGGATGCGACGGCCTCGCGGACCGCGTCGATGGCCGACAGCTTGCCTTCTTTCATATGCTGCATCGCGCGGTCGACGATCAGTATCGGGTTATTGACCACCGTCCCCATCAGGATGAGGAAGCCGAGCATCGAGATCATGTCGAAGGGCTGGTGCAGGCTGCCCAGGCCCAGCCACTCCAGCGCACTGCCGACCAGGTTCAGGAACGTCAGTCCGACGATACCGCCCGCGATGCCGAGCGGGATCGTTGTCATGATCAGCAACGGGTAACCCCAGTGCTTGAGAATCGCAACCAGCAACAGGAACACGATGATCAGCGCGACCGGCAGATTGGCCGCGAGCGCTGCTTTGGTCGCATCGAGCTGGTCGCTGGCACCGGAAATATCGACATTGACACTCGCCGGCAATGCACCGGTTTCTCTCAGGTACGCAACCACGTCGTTGCGAACAGTCTCTACGCCCACTTCAAGGGGAATCGACGCCGGCGGTATGATATTCAGTGTCACGGTTCTCTGGCCGTTGATACGGCGGATCGAGTTAGTGTCGACCGTCTCGTGAATGGTTGCGATGGCATCCAGTGGCAGGATGCTGCCTTGCGGCGTGTAGATCGGTAGTCCGCCGAGGTTGTCGACATCCGCCTCGCCGCCGGTGGTGCCGTAGAGATACATATCGATCTTGTCATCAGACTCGAAGTACTCGTCAACAAACGCACCGTCCGTCAATGCAGCGACCGTGTAGCCAACATCACTCGCCGTCAGGCCGAGCTCCGCCGCGCGCGCCCAGTCAGGTTGAACTTCGAGCATGGGTTGCGACAATGCAAGCGATGACGGGCTGGTCTGGATCCGGGGGTTGCCGAAAACCTCCTCTGCGCGACGATACGTCGCCAGCGCCGCCTCGTAGATAACACCCAGGTTCGGACCGGAAACGTCAAGGTTAATGCTGCGCGTCCCGCCATCGTTGCTGGAGATAATCGAACCGCGGGCGGCGAACGCACGCATCCCCGGATACTCGCGGTACTTCTCTGTTATCGCATCCATCAGCTCATCGATATCGGCGCGCCTCACGGGCTCCGATATGATGCGAAAGCCGCTGGCCGATATTCTCGTGTTCAAATACTTGATCGCCGGTACATCGCTTTCGCCGCTATCGAAGCGATCCGGATCATCGTCAACGAATTGCATGAAATAATCCTGCACTTCGAGACCGATCTCTTTCATTGTCTCCAGGTTGTAGCCAGGCGGCGCACTCATCGATGCGAACGTCTTTGGCTCTTCGCCCTCTGGCAGGTACTCAGCCGGCGGCGTAAGCAACAGGATTACGGCGATGCTGGCTATCACCGTAGCGGCGATCGTCACCCTGCGCCGTTGGCGCGTAGCGATGAGGCCGTCGATAGTTGACAGCAGCCGTTCCCGGAGCGCGCTCTCCGTGTGCGAGCGGTGCTCTGTGCCAAACGACAATCGCGCGCTGGCTGTTGGTATCAGCGTGATAGCCACCAGCATCGACGCGAGTATCGACGCTGAGATAGCAATGGCCACGTCCGAATAAAGCTGGCCCGCTTCTTCGCGTATGAACAACACGGGCAGGAATACCAGAATCGTTGTCAGCGTTGAGGCCAGCACGGCGGTCCAGACACTTTGCACACCTTCGACAGCCGCCCGGAAGCGATCGAGACCCTGTCTCCGTTTCAGCTCGATACTTTCGATGACGACGATACTGTTATCGAGGGTCATGCCGATTGCAAAAGCGACTCCGGCCAGCGAGATAACATTGATCGTGCGCCCCGCCGCAAGCAGTCCGATGAACGCAGCGATAGTGCAGACGGGAATGCCCAGCACGCCAACGGCTGTTGCACTGACTGACCTCAAGAACAGGAACATTACGGCGGTTGCGAAAAATGCGCCCAGCGCCAGGTTCAGCCAGACGTTGCGAATAGAGGCCTCGACGTAACCGGCATCCTCCGCGATTAGCTGCATCTGCATGCCGGCAGGCTGCAGCACGTCCTGATTCACTCGCTCAACTGCGTCGAGCATCGCGTACTTGATATCGATAACGTTCGAGCCAGCCTCGCGATTGATTGACGCAAACAGTATCGGCCTGGCATTGAAATAGGCGTAGCTCTGTATCCTCGAATGGTCCAACTCGATGTCGGCAATATCACCCAGGCGAATCAGCGAATCACCGCGTCGATCGACGATCATGTCATGCAGCGCTTCAACGGAATCGAATCGGCCAACGGTGCGGAGAAGATAGCGGCGCTTGCCACCGTCTATTTCACCGCCGGAGACATCACGATTGCGAGCCCTGATCGCATTGCGGACGTCGAGAATGGTGAGCTGGCGATCGGCAAGGCGTGTCGGGTCCAGCAGGATTTTGATTTGCCGTTCTGCGCCGCCGGATACATTGACTTGTGATACGCCGGGCACACCGGACAGACGCGTGCGCACGTTGTCGACGATAAAGTCGCGCATCATTATCATGTCGACGTTGCGCGGGTTGCCAGGCAACGGTGCGATTGCAAAATACATAAACGAGTTGGCCGAGAACGAATTGGCAAATACTCGCGGCTCATCGACGTTTTCGGGGTAGGACGGCACTTGGTTTAGTGCATTGTTCACTTCGATCAGCGTTTGCGTCATATCAACGCCGAACGGGAAGTCGAGCTCGATCACCGCGCTGCCACTGGACGCCGACGATTCGAGCCGTTGCATGTTGGGCAGAGTGCGAAGGTACTCCTCCTGTTCGATGAGGATTTCCTTTTCAACGTCCTGCGGTGTTGCGCCGGGCCAGGACGTCTGGATTGAGACCGTTCGGACTTCGAGGTCCGGGATCATTTGCACCGGTACGCGAAACGCGGCCAGGACACCGAGCACCGTGATGATCAGTGCTGCCACCGTCATCAGGATGCCGTTCCTTACGATGGCTTCAAACACGGCTAGCGATTTCGATCCAGGATCGATACCGTTTGGTCTTCCTGCAGCGTTTCGTTACCACGGACCACAACGACATCGCCATCTGACAGCCCGTTTACGATTTCGACGACGCCGTCGAACTCAAAGCCTGTGGACACGACCTGCTCACGAACGACGTGCAGATCAGCTTCGGTGTCGACAACCCAGACCGTCACGCGACCGTCCGGAAAACGCAGAATCGCGTCCCTGGATACGGCAACGCCGCTGCGACCGACATCGATGTTGAGTTTGCCGCGGGCCGACATGCCCGGCGTAATCTTGAGGGGTACCTCGGCGTCAGTGGTGTCCGCAAGAACCCTGACCAGGAATGTCCGCGCGCTCGGGTCTTTGACGGGCACGATCGTATCGATATGACCCGACACCGGTCGTTCCGGCAAGGCATCGAGTGTGATTTCGACGGGGGTGTCGGGCGATAACGCGACGAAGTTATCTTGCCCAACACGAAAGTCGAATCGCAGGTTGTCTGTTGCCACCAACTCGAGCAGCCCATCGCCGGGATTGACCCACTCACCCAGCTCAGTGTGGCGTTCACTGATGACTCCTGCGAACGGAGCCTTGAGCGTATGTCGTTCGACGATAGCCTGTTGCTCGCGCGCTGCGGCCTGCGACGCCACAAGCGCGGCCTCGTCGCTCGATACCTCAGCTCGAAGCGATTCGATTTGCGTGCGCGCGATGCCCCGCTGGGTACCGACTTCTTCTGCCTCGGTGAAACGTCGCCTGGCATCTGCAACGGCAGTTTCACGCTGTCGCACCTCGGCAAGGGCGCGTTCGAGCGCGAGTTGTGCCAACTCGGCATCCAGTTTCAGCAGTGCTTCACCGGCTGTAACGCGATGGCCCTCATCAATAGTCAGCTCCGCGATGAGCCCGGCGACTGCCGTGGATAACACCGCGGTACGGGGTGACGTCACTGTGCCGGTTACGTTGATCTGCCTGACGATGGAGCGGTTCGAGACAGCTTCGACCTGCACCGGTACCTGAGCTGCAGCGACAACCGACAAGAGCATCACGAAAAGTGCAGCGGCGGCGCGATGATGAACTGACATAAAGCCTCTCAAATGACAAACGATATTTACCACCATGTTCGTTTCTTCTGTGCCGCGCATTCCGGGTAGCTCGACATACTGGCTTCCGCGATCATCGCCGCCCAGCCAATAATGCGCAAACAGTACCAGACGAGCTTCGCTAGCGGATAGTGGGGTTGTGATGCTGCGGAGATCAGGAATCAACCGAATATCAGCCCCGCGCAGAAACCGGTTGATAAATAAGAACAGTATCAAACACCTAGCGTTCTGAAAATCCGCGTGTCCCGCGTGCAGCCTTGACGCTCAATCGTACTCACTCAGCCTCTACGAATTCTTAGCACTTCCGTGATCTGCAATGCAGCAAATCCTAGTAAGTTCACGGGGCAGATATCGGAGAAGAGGTCACCACCTTTCTGGGGAGATGTTTCTGTACTTTGTGATCTGACCAAAGGGCGCATCCCGGAGCCAGATTGTCAGCTAGATTCACGACTGAGAAAAATGAAAGAATGCCAGTGAATCGCACAGCTAGTACTTCTCTTTCTGTTTTTCGCCGCGATTCAGAACCGACTCGACGGAAAGAGGGTTGTGAAAGGGCTGATCTTTGGATCGCTTTTCGGAGTTCTTTGGTCTCTCGCTTTTCTTAGCGCTGCTGTCTTCCTTCAGTCGTCACTGACCGCTGAGCTGCTGAACGGCCTGATCGATCTCATTCCGCTGGCCCTGGCCGGCGTGCTTGCGGGGCCCAGCTGTTGGATGTCGATGCTGACCGGTTTTCCTTCTATATCAACCGCGTACGTATTGTCGGGTTCTTTCACCACCACTGCGACGGGCTCTAGACTTGCAGTCAGGTGGTGGCCATAACCGGTACTGCCCTGTCGAAGCTCGACAGACTCTACCGTGATGACAGTGAATCGTTGATCGGCGAATATCGTTTTTGTGCGCAGCCAAGCCATCAGTCACCCCGGTGCCCGCATTAGAACAACACCGCGCCAGAATGCGGGCGACAGCAGCAGTATGAGGGCAACATAAGCCAACTGTAAGGGAACAAGCCGTATGGTTCCGCTGCTGTCGAGTTCGAATGTGGATTCGAGGAACTCAGGCTCCATTGCGAAAGCCACCCCTGTCATGCCGGCAAGCATTCCTGTCATCGGTCCGATAAAGGCCCAAAGTTGCCCGGTGTCCGCAGGGTCTCCCAGGCCCAGACGGATATGCAGGCGGACGTTCGTCTTGTGCACTGCGAACCAGATGTCCGAGAGAAATTCGATCATGCGGCGACGAAACGACCTTCGACGGATGGCGGCCAGGACATTGAGCTTTCTACCCGATGAACGACCAGATCGACCGACTTTCGGCTTGGCGGCGCCAGCGTCACCGGTTTGCGATTTTGCCCGATCCGAGGACGTTCCAATACGAATGAGTCCGAATGCCCAACGCAGCCTGAGGTCGCCAGAAAACGATTGTTTCCAGGACAGCCGATAGGTCATCGTGACAGGTATCGCCAACACACTGACGACCAGCAGCAGGAAGATGAGAGATCCGGTCAGCACGACACGGTCAATCCGCTAGTGGGCGGTTTCTCCGGCCTTCGCGGACGCAACCTTGCCGACGGTCTCAGCAACTTTCTCAAATACCGATGTGGCGCCCGACTTGATAGGCTCGACGCGCACCCCGTCGGCATTGATGATGACTACTGCTACCGGTTTCACGCCGCCACCGCCGCCGGTTCCGCCGCCATGACCACTGCCTTTCTTCGGCTCAGTACCCTCACCACTACCGACCCCAAAGCCGAAGCCGACGTTTACGAGAGGGATGAGTGTGTTGCCTTCGATTACGATCGGATCGCCAACGGCTGTCTTCGAATTGAGCATACGTTCGATTTCGCCGACTGTCTTTTCGAACAGGTTCTCGATGCCGTTCATCATTGTATCCTCCAGCGACCCGAAGTCCGCGGCCGCAACATGCTTGTTAGCAGTGAATGCGACTCCCGTCTATACGAGCTTGCCACCGGCTCCGGCGCGTACCAGTTCGCGAGTCAGGTTCGGGCGGCCAACGCTCTGGTCCGCCGAAAAAGCCATGGCGATGCTCAATCTGTTCGGCGATCCGCTTCTATCGGGCGGGCAAGCAAACCGAAATCGCATGAGGGATTCTGCGGATTGAGTTGTCGCCGCAGCTCGGGCCCAATGGCAGTTACCTGGCAGGAGAGCTGCCGTGACCACAACGTTAACGGCTCGCGACCTTACGAAGATCTACCGCACGGGCGAGGTCGAAGTCCACGCACTGAGAGGTGCCAATCTCGATCTGTACGAGGCCGAACTCGTCGTCATACTGGGTCCGTCCGGTTCGGGCAAGTCGACGCTGCTGAACATTATCGGCGGCTTGGATACAGCGACATCCGGTACTGTCCGGTTCCGCGATCACGAACTCACGGGCGCCGACGAGGGCGAGCTGACCCGCTTCCGCCGCGATCACGTCGGCTTCGTCTTCCAGTTCTACAACTTGATACCCAGCCTGACGGCCGAGGAAAACGTTGCCCTGGTCACCGAGATCGCAGAACGTCCGCTTGATCCGGCCGAGGCCCTCGGCATTGTCGGTCTGGACGAGCGTCTGCATCATTTCCCGGCACAGCTTTCCGGTGGTGAGCAACAACGGGTCGCTATTGCCAGAGCCATCGCCAAGCAGCCGGAGCTTCTGCTTTGCGACGAGCCAACGGGCGCACTTGACAGCGAGACCGGCATTCTGGTGCTGGAAGCTATCGACCAGGTCAATCGCGAACTCGGCACCACCACGGCCGTCATCACCCATAACACGGTCATTGGCTCGATGGCAGATCGGGTACTGCACGTTGCCGATGGCGTGGTTGCGAGCATCGAGGAGAACGCGGCGCGTCGCCAGGCCGCGGAGTTGGCATGGTAATGCGCGCGATGGACCGCAAAGTGCTGCGCGACCTCTGGCACCTGCGAGGCCAGGTGCTGGCCATCGGCATGGTCGTCGCGGCGGGCATCGCGGCACTCATCATGTCGCTGTCGACGCTGGAGGCGCTCGACGAAACCACGGCCGCTTACTATGAGCGTTATCGCTTTGGCGATGTTTTTGCCTGGGTCAAGCGCGCACCCAAGAGCGTCGAGCAACGCATTGCCGCGCTTCCTGGAGTGCGCACCGTGCAGACGCGTGTGTCGCGCTTTGCGACCATTGATATAGAGGGTTTCGCCGAGCCGGTGATGGGTCAGTTCGTGTCCGTGCCCGCGGGGCGTCAGCCGGTCCTGAACCAGCTCGTGCTTCGCAGCGGACGCCTGCCCGATGATGCTGGTGAAGACGAGGTGGTACTCAACGAACCGTTCGCGGAGGCCCACAAACTTGCGAGCGGTGAGCAAATAGTTGCCGTGATCAACGGTAACCGCCGGGAACTCCGCATCGTCGGTACCGCACTTTCGCCGGAGTTTGTTTACGCGCTGGGCCCCGGTGCATTGATGCCGGACGACCGGCGCTTCGGCATCCTCTGGATGAGTCACGAGACGCTCGCAGCAGCCTACGATCTTAAAGGCGCGTTCAACAGCGTGTCGCTCGATCTCGAGCGAGGCGCGAACGCCGAGCAAGTGATGCAACAACTTGACCGCATTCTCGAGCGCTACGGCGGTGTGGGTGCGATTGCGCGCAAGGACCAGCTCTCCAACTGGTTTGTCATGAACGAGATGGAGCAGAACAGGACCATGTCGATGATACTGCCGACAATCTTCCTGGTTATCTCTGCGTTCCTGACCAACATGGTGCTGGGGCGCCTCGTTGCGACGGAACGCGGCCAGATCGGTCTCATGAAAGCATTCGGCTACTCAAGCCGCGAGGTAGGCCTGCATTACGCCAAGTTCGTTATCGGCATCGTCTTCGTCGGCAGCTTGATCGGAATCGTGGCCGGCACCTGGCTCGGCCGCATGAACACGCAAATGTACACCGACCTTTTCCGTTTCCCGATGCTGCTATACCGGCCGAGTACATCCGCCATTGTGATCGCCGTCAGTGTGAGTCTCGCATCAGCGCTGCTGGGCTCGGTGGGTGCGGTGCGGCGTGCGGCCAGGTTGCCGCCGGCACAGGCCATGAACCCACCGGCACCCGCCGTTTTTCGTCGCATACGGCTGTCGGATACACGTGCGGCGCGTTGGCTCGATCAGGGATCTCGCATAATCGTGCGCAATATTCTGCGTTCGCCGGCGCGTTCGACAATGACCATACTTGGCGTCGCGGCAGCCGTCGGCCTGTTGGTACTCGCATTGCAATGGAACGATTCGTTGAACTACCTGGGACAGAGTTACTTCTTTAACGCCCAACACCAGGACGCGACGATAGGCCTCGCCGAGCCGCAGTCCGATACGATCGTTCGCGACTTCGAGCACCTGCCAGGGGTGCTCGCCGTAGAGCCAATGCGCATCGTCGGTGCCGACTTGTCGGTCGGGTCGCTTACGCACCGCGGCTCACTCACGGGTCTGAAGAGCGACGCCTGGTTGCAGCCGATCTTCGACGACGCCACGGCGCAGGTTGTGCCGGTGCCGCCCAACGGTTTGGTGCTCGGCACGGTCCTCGCCGACAAGCTCGGTGTGTCGATCGGTGATCGGGTCTGGCTCGAGATCCTCGAGGGGCGACGGCCGGAAATCGCCCTGCCGGTCGTCGGGCTGGTCGACACCTATATCGCAATGCCGGCATTCATACATATCGATGCACTGAATCGCTTGCTGAAAGAACGCCCAAGTGCCGAGTACGTGAACCTCTTGATCGACAGCCGATACGAGGCAGAATTCTATGCCAGGCTCAAGGAGCTGCCGATGGTGTCGGCCGTGATGTTGCGCCAGGCCGCTATAGACTCGTTTTACGGCACTATCGTCGAGCACCTCATGGTCTTTATCACCCTGTTCTCCAGCCTGGCGTGTGCGCTAGGTTTCGGTGTCGCGTACAACAGCGCCCGCATCGCGCTTTCGGAACGCGGCCGCGAGCTTGCGACACTGCGCGTGCTCGGCTTCAGCCGCGGCGAGATCTCTTACATACTGCTTGGCGAGACCGGGCTATTGATCGCCATCGCGTTGCCGCTCGGCTGCCTTCTGGGCCGTGGCCTCTCGGAACTCATGGCCGCATCGTTCAATACCGAGCTGTTCCGCATTCCACTGAAAATCGAGCCCTCGACCTACGGGCTGTCCGTAATCATCGCGCTTGCCGCAACCCTGGTATCGGCGCTGATTGTGCGGCATCGCCTCGATCACCTCGACCTCATCGAGGTCCTGAAGACCCGGGAGTAAACAATGACCGCGAACGCTAAACGAATTCTGATGTGGACCGTCATCGTTGGCATCATCGTGATCGCCCTGACGTTGAGTTTTATGCCCAGACCGGTCACGGTGGATCTGGTCGACGTCCAACCGGGTCCACTCGTCGTCACGCTGGACGAGGAGGGGGAGACGCGCGTGCATGATGTCTACACGTTGTCGGCGCCGGTGGCCGGTCGAGTGCAGCGCATCGACAGGCACGTCGGCGATCCGGTCACGGCGAACGAGACGATGCTCGCGCTGATCGAACCGGGAGATCCCAGTTTTCTCGATCCGCGCAGCGAGGCGCAGGCACGCGCCGCGATCCAGGCTGCGGAGGCCGCGCGTGATCTGGCTGCAGCGGCCGTCAAGGACGCCCAAGCGCAGTACGAGTTCGCGCGTTCGGAATACGCGCGCATGCAGGAACTGATCGTGGAGGGCAGCGTCTCGAAGCGCGACCTCGATAGCGCGGAACGCGATTTCAAGGCACGCCGCGCCGGACTCGACACGGCCCGCGCCGCACAGCAAGTTAGAAATTTCGAACTCGAACTCGCCCGAGCGCAGCTTGTCTCACCGCTGCAGACGCAAGGCTCCACGGGACACTGCGAATGCATACCGATCACATCCCCGGTTAGCGGCCGCATCCTGAAGATCGCGGATCGCAGCGAGCGCATCGTTCGCGAGGGCGACATGCTGATGCAGATCGGAGATCCCGGGAACCTCGAAATCGTCGTCGATTACCTGTCGATGGATGCCGTGAAGATCCGGGCTGGCCAACGCGTCGTTATCGACAACTGGGGCGGTGCGGAGCCACTCGAAGGCCGGGTACGGCTCGTTGAGCCGTTCGGCTTCCTCAAGGTCTCGGCGCTCGGCATCGAGGAGCAGCGCGTCAATGTGATCATTGATTTTGCGAGCGACAAAGGCTGGGAGCGGCTCGGCCACGGCTACCAGGTCGAATCGAGAGTCGTGCTGTGGGATGCCGACGACATCCTGACCGTGCCATTGACGGCGTTGTTCAGAGATGGCGAAAACTGGTCGCTGTTCGTCGAGGAGGATGGTCGCGCAAGGCTTCGACATGTGAAGGCAGGGCAACGTAATGGCGTCATTGCCGAGATCCGCGAAGGGCTCAAGGCCGGCGAAAGGGTAGTCGCGCACCCGAGCGACCGCGTGACCAATGGTGTCAGGATCGCGAGCCGCGACTAGATGATGGCGAGTATCTCCTTATGGATTGTCAGAAAGGATTCTGGCCGAATTCGCCATTGGCAGCACACCATCAAGGGAAAGGTTCCCTATTGCTTGAATATGTCTTTCATATCTGGCATTGCCGGTAACTCCTCGGGTGTTTTTGTGATCTGGGATACCGCTCCCGAATCCCCATACTCCAGCAATTCTGAGCTATGGGTACTCGTTTTGCCGTTGGTGATAGATTCACCCTCAGACTTAACCATACCGAAGGGCACTTGATCGGAAAGCCATGCCGTGTTGCTACTGGTCACGCTAATCTTTTTGAAAATCACTTTCATTTCAGCAGCGCCAGTGCCCTGGATCTTGTGTGCTGGAAAGCTTCCGGCCTTAACCGTCACATCCTCGTCACCAACAAAATTATACGTATAGCTTATTTCAGTTCCCATCGCCTGCATCATTGATTCTGCCATCCCACCGGCACCAGTTATACGGATTGGGTCCTGGTCGCCGGTTTGCATAATGATTTCCTTGCCAAATGCGCGCAGGTTATTCACGGCATTCGCCGGGTCGTCCTTGAAGGCACTCTCGGCCACCAGCGACTTGAAAATGATCGTGTCACCTGATGGCTTGCGCTTGCCCTTTTTGACTTTGAACGTATTCATCTCCATTTCTATCCAGTAGTGTTTTTCGCCGTCACGCGTTTCTTCTCCCACTAGCGATGAACGCGTTTCTGCAACAGTTTGCCTGCCTTTATGATCGGTGGTTGTGTCTTCCCTCAGCTGCCAACTACCAATCGGCGTAGCTTCCAGGAAGTTATAATTCAACACCTCGCTAGACGCTGGCGTCGCTACCATTGCTAGCAACATTACAACCAGCATGTTCCTCAAGTATCGTTTTCTCATTACCGGGTCCCTTTTAGTTTTGATCAAGCCCCCGTACGCGAAACAGCGAGAGTGGCAGGGTGCCAACATACTACATATGGCCTGAAGGTAGAAAAGTTCCGCACGCCAGCCAATGGAACGGCCGCTATGCTGTCTTGGTTCGCTTCGCGAACCGCTCCGCCCCTTGCCACCATTCTTGGACGGCAATCGAGTTCCGCAGATTTGGGCGAACGGGCTGCCGACCGACCAATCCTGTTACGGGCAATTGTGAGCTGTCATTTTCGCTGTCAATAAACTGCAGCAGCTTTCACCGATCTGGAACAGTGCTACAGCTGCTTGCAGGTACGCAACTGCTGCGTCAATGCGAGTAGCTCCGCAAGGTACTCCTCGCCCTGTTCCTTCGTATAGGCATTCCCTCGCATCTCGAGATCAATTGCATCGATCGCATCCCGTGTCGTCTTCTCGCACTCTGCGCGGTCCTGTGACAGCGGTTCGGGTAGCGTTGGTTCGGCGGGCGTCGGCGGGTTTGCGGGTTTGTCGAAGGGATTGACGAAGTCGAAGGCGTCATCGTCAGCAGCGGCTGTACCGTTTTCGGTGTGACTCTCGCCGGCTTCGCTGCCGTTGTCGACATGCACAGCGGACTCGGGGCACGGCTTTTCCTGAAAGGCGATCGTGCCATCCTCTAGCAAGCAACGGTGGACCTGGGTGTCTGCTATGACACTCGTACCAGTGAGCATCAATACCACCACGGCGATGCGCGTGCTCGACCGAATACCCGAGTCAATCCCAACCCGCCCCGTCGCGTGAATCAGCGTTCAATCCACGGGTCTATCTGCCCGGTTACACGGAAGGGCCCGAATTCCCTGGTTACGTTTTCCTGTCGGCCGGTGACGAGATCAGGCGCGTCGAATTCGACTTCGGGAAAGATCTCGGAACGGAAGACCTCATTGCCGTTCTCGGTGATGACGAAATAGAGATCAGGCGTCCGTTCGCCGACGGAGTCGATGGAGAGAATGTCCGCCGCCGAAAACAGGAATTCAGCGGTGCCATCCTTGCTGAGAGTGGTCGAGCCCAGTTTGTCATCGAGCAGGCGGTCTCGATCGAGCAGCGTTACCTTGTATGCAGATCCGGTAAATGGCCGGCCTTCGGCATTCTCGAACCGGGCAATAACTTTGAAGATGTCGGCAGGCATGATGTTTCGACGGCTCCTGTATTCTGTCTGTAGAGGCTTTGGATTATAGCGCCTGGATCTGTCGGCGCGGATGATCCTCTCGAAACAAAACTATTCCCGTCAAGGGCTGTCTGCTTGGACAACGCATATCGGTCCGCCGTACAAGTTAGAAAGACGTTCAACCTGTCTGGCAATGTGCTTCTATCACGTCGGCCATCACTTCAAAATGGGTCCGGGAAAGTGGCTATTCGATGATGGTGCGATACCTGCCGGACTTGTCGGTGCCGGTCTCTGTGTGATGAACTGCCAGCGTGGATACTGGAATCAGAGTTCTTTGGCTGCTGGTGGGCCTGACGTCGGTCGCCATAGGCGCCGTCGGTGTAGTATTGCCGTTGTTGCCGACGACGCCGTTCCTGCTGATCGCTGCCTTCGCGTTCGCCCGTTCCTCGGCGCGGCTGAATAACTGGTTGCGAGAGCACCGGTCCTTCGGGCCGCTGATCAACAACTGGCACCGCGACGGCAGCATTGACCGCAAAGAGAAACGGATTGCGATCATTGTTATCGTGATGACACCGGTGATCACGTGGCTGTTCGGCGCGCGGTTATGGATCATCGTCAGTCAGATTGTCGTCTTGAGCGCTGCGGCTGTATTTATCATGACCCGCCCCTTGCCGTCTGAGGGCCGTCGCAAGTAAACGTCACGAAGGTTAGAAGGACAAGAATCCCTATGAGTCGAAAGACCCGAAGCAAGCGAGTGAACGGTGAGAACCGCATCAGTCGAACGAGTCTCGTCGCTGTTGCCGCCGCGGTTCTGGTGCTTGGCCTCGTGGCAGCGGTGTTCTTGTACGAAAGTGACAGCGCTGAGTCTTTGCAAGCTGAGGCGGCAGCGCGCCAGGCAGCCCTCGCGAGCCAACATTCGCCGACGCTTGGCGACCCGGGTGCCAAGGTGCACATCGTGGAGTTTCTCGATCCAGCGTGCGAAACCTGTGCCCTGTTTTATCCAATGGTCAAACAGTGGGTGGCTGAGGTGCCGGGCGAGATCCGTCTTTCGATTCGCCATGTCGCATTCCATACCGGCGCTGACTACGCGGTCAGAATCCTGGAAGCGAGCCGAAAACAAGACAAGTACTGGCAGACGCTGGAAGCTCTGCTGGCATCGCAACATCAGTGGACACAGCACCATACTGTTCAGCCCGACAGAATCGGGCCAGCCATCGCGGGTGTGGGCTTGAACATGGAGCAGCTGATGGTCGACATGGATGCTATGGAAGTACTGCTGCGCATTGAACAGGACAAGAAAGACGCCATACTCCTGAAAGTCAGCGCGACGCCGGAATACTTTGTCAATGGCCGGCCGTTACCCAGCTTTGGCCAGCAGCAATTGGCTGACCTGGTCCGCGAAGAGCTAGGTAGATAGTAAATGGGGAGCGAAGCGCTGAGCAAAATCAACGCTCGGTCCATGCCAGAGCCACTGGCTTGCTCGGCGTCGCGCTCAAAAAAAGCCCGGCCAGTGCCGGGCTTCGTCCGTTCGCAAACCGCAAGCTTTTAGCGAGTGCCGGCGGCCTTCACTTCCCACATATAATCGTCGTGCGAGTCGCAGATCTCGGAGAACGTGTCACCGAGCGCATTATCCATCAGCGCCTCGTTGATGTCGGCGCGGGCCGTCATTAGCGAATTCATGTCTGGCGCAGTCATCGTTGCAAGTCGCCGGAATCGGCCGCCGACGATGTGCTCCAGGTATCCCCAGGACGTCAACTTGCCGTCAGCAACCATCTTGTCGTAGACCGGTGCGAAGACCTGCGTGACGACCGCATCGGCCTGCACTTCGCGGCTGTCGCAGACATAGTAGGTGGAGAATGCAGCGCTGCCGGGCGCCGCTGTGCCCGCATTGCCGGCAACGCTTCTCCAGATATAGTCATCATGTGAACTGCAGATCTCGCCGAACTCGTCGCCGAGCTTCTTGTTTTTGGCTTCGGCCTGGTCGCCGATCTTCGTCTGCGCGTTCAGCAGCGCCTGGATCGTTGGCGCTGTCGAGAACGTCAGGCGACGCCACTTGCCACCGGTCTGGTGCGCATAGAGGCCGTAGCTCGTGATACTGCCATCGGCCACTGCCGCGGCATAAAGCGGCTTATCGAGCGCCATATAAATTTCGTCCGCGCGCTCTTGTCGGGTCACATCGCAGACAAGGTAGGTCCCGTAAACATACGATTCCACAGGCTCGTCCGCTGCTTGCGCCGTGCCCGTAATGGCCAGCAGCAGGCAACTCTGGAGCAAAACTGCTCCCTTGATATATTTTCTCATTTTAATTTTCCCCAATTCCGGGCTGATTGCTGGCCCGGTGACAGTACCGGAACTATATACCCTTCCCAGTTCAGACGTGTGCCAAGATTCGGGGTGCTGGGGACATTCCTAATTCAATGTACTGATACGCTAAAATAGGGATGTCCCCATTTCGCGCATGATAAATATAGCCCAGGGGCTTCCGCCGGCGTTCTGAAAATCGGCGTGTTGCTTGAGGTAATATTGCGCCCTGCAATAGCTTAATTCTTGGCGCGGTCGAACCAGTTGGGGTAAAACTGATGCGCGCCACAAGAACCCGTCATAAGACGCCGGCACCAGTCGGTCGACGAACCGCACGATGTATTGATTTCTTTCCGATCAATCGGAGCCAAAAAGTGTCGATCTGCTTGCCTTCCTTTGGAGTCTCAGAATGAAAAAAAGCTGTCTGCTAGCTCTATTGATAGTTGAGTTTGTTTTTGCTGGCGCACTGTCCCACGCGGAATCACAAGCGAATGAGACAGCCTCCAAATCCCGTCTCGAGATCAAAGACGGCTGGTACTACATTGATGGACAAAAGTTTTTTGTCAACGCTTTAGGGTATGAGATCGGCGCCAGACCTGGCCAGAACCCATACGTAAAGAGGAGATCTGAACCCGAGCGAGTAAAAAGCGATATCGATGCCATCAAAAAGGCAGGTTTTAATGCGATTCGTACTTGGTCTGAGCTTTCCGAAGAAGAGCTAAAAGTGGTGCAGGCGTCCGGGTTGAAGGTTGTCCTGGGGATTGGCATCAATCCTGAAGAAGATTTCTCCGACCCAGAGGTTGTCGATCGCTTTATGGACATCGTAGGAAATGTGCTGGCGTACTCAAAAAATTATGACTCCGTCATTACCTACATCATCATGAACGAGCCGATGCCGCAGCACATTCGAAACGTGGGTGCTCAGGCGACTGTCGACTTGTGGACAAAGATCAGAAATCTAATTCACCAGGAACATCCGGGCATTCCGGTCACCATCAGCGGCAACTCGGCGATTACCGAGTTCGTCGACATGAATCTCTTTGATGTGTATGGATACAACGCTTACGATTACGATGGCTTCAACTATACGCATGGATTTGCGAATGCGAGCCGAATCCTCCCACAGATGAATGGGCAGGGTAAGCCGTTGCTGCTTACTGAGTTTGGTCTGTCTGTTTCCCGCGAGCAGGGAGAAGCACGTTACGGCGGCAACACATTGTTGGCTCAGATGCAGATGTTACCTTGGTACTACCGTCAGTTGCTCGATGCCGGCGCCGCAGGAGCTTGCCCGTTTTATTATGCAGACGGGTGGTGGAAGGGCAAGGAGCCAGCCAAACATGACGACACTCCCGAGGAGTGGTTCGGCTTCTGGGGATATCGCGACCTTAAGGATACCGTCGGCTATCCCCGTCCAGTTTGGCACGCGATGAAGCAGTACAACAATGCGCTGATAAGCTCGCCGAGAAACCAGACGTTTTACAAGAACGAAATTCCGCTGGAGATATTCTTGCAGGATGATGTCACAAGCATCAGGGTTGTTTACCAGGATCGTATTCTTTACTCGCGAGAAGATATTGCGAACAACTACCTCGAAGACTCGATCTCCTTTCCGGGCGACGGTCTGAGCGACCGCGAACTTATTTTTGAATTTTACGACAAGGATCAAGAATTGATTAAACTGGAGAGCATCATCGTTCTGACAGCGGACAAGGAGGTGGAATGGCCGAAACTCACAATCACGACCCCATTAAAGAATCTCGAAGAGGGTCAGCAGGTAAGCGTTGAGATCAAGCTCGAGAATAATTCGCTCTTTACCCTTGCGGAAGAAGTGCGTTACCTCTATTCGACTCACATTGGATGGTCGAGAGGAGAGAGAAGACGATGGACTGTTGACTCTACTTTGAAAGATCAGGCGCTGACGGACAGCTATGTCATTCCTGATGAGAGCCCGCTACTTGGACTGTACGCCGGAACAGAAATCTCCTATGGCAAGTTTGTCAAGACCATCCATGATGAACATCTTATCTATAGGGGAACCTGGGCAGATCCGATTCGACTTGATTGAACGGCAGCTGAGCTGCCTCGCCTTCGGCGTCTGTCGCCCGGCCTGGCCGGGCTCGGATCGGAGCCGCTGACACCGATCCTCACCCTTCGCGCCGCTTCGCGATCGGAACCTTTTGGGCCTTTGAAACGTGTAGATAATAATCGGTGAAAGTCAGGGTATCGCCATGCCAAATACCGAAATGATTGAAGAGCGCCTTCGATTCCTGGAGATCGATCAGGAGGTCATCGAAGAGTTACGCAATGCCAAGCAACTCCTTGAGCCCGAACTGGACCGGATGCTTGGGGAATTCTACTCACACCTATTAGACGAACCGCAGGTAAAGCGGGTTTTTGCCGATGAAGAATCCACTAAACGGGCGCGAGCGGCACAAAAGGACCATTGGCTTCAAACGCTTTTTGATGGCAAATTTAAAAGCGCCTACTTTGACAAGGCCGAACGGATCGGACGGGCCCATGCTCGAGTTGGCCTGACACCGAATTGGTACATTGGTGGCTACAGCAAGATGCTGGTCCAGTTCGTTCAGCATATCTCGGTGTCGGCGGCGAAAGAGGGCCTCGACGCAAGTCCAATTATCGGAGCCCTATGCAAGGCGGTGTTACTGGATCTGGATCTCGTAATTCATTGTTACCTCGAGGCCAAGGATGAATCAATGCTCGAGATACTTGCGCGCGCAACGAAGTTCACTGCTGATATGGGGCAATTGAATACTGAGCTCGGTTTCATGACGGCACAGGTAATGGAATCAACCGAAGCCATATCGAGAGACGCGGAGGAAAAACAAGAATATGCGAGTGAACTGGCGAATTTGAACACTCAGGTTGGCGCGCTGACGGACAAAGTGAAGCAAATAGACGAGCGCATCAGTCAGCTAAAAACCGGCGATCGGCTTTACTTTCATAAGGGCGGTGAGCAGACCGGGACGTTTGCGAAATTGAAAGCACTGATTCTAGGTGAATGATGGCTATTTCAGATCATGTAAACATAGATCAATTTATGGCCGGACTACGGCGCCGAAACCCGGGAGAGACGGAGTTTCATCAAGCCGTGTATGAGGTCGCCTCGAACGTTTTCGACTTCATTAGTGACAAGGAAATCTACCACGAAATGCAGATCCTCCGCCGAATTGCGGAACCGGATCGAATCGTTACATTCCGAGTGTGTTGGCAGGACGACCAGGGAAACATCAGGGTCAATCGCGGTTATCGCGTTCAGAATAGCAATGCAATTGGGCCGTACAAAGGCGGGCTCCGGTTCGATTCGAGCGTCAACCAGAGCATATTGAAGTTCCTTGCGTTCGAGCAAACGTTCAAGAACAGCCTGACTGGTCTGCCGCTCGGTGGTGGCAAGGGCGGCTCTGACTTTAACCCCAAGGGTAAGTCGGACAACGAGATAATGCGCTTCTGTCAGTCGTTTATGACGGAGCTCTTTCGACATATCGGCGACGACATCGACGTCCCCGCGGGCGATATCGGTGTTGGGGCCCGCGAGATTGGCTATCTATTCGGCCAATACAAACGATTGACTAATCGGTTTTCGGGAGTGGTGACCGGTAAGGGTTTAGAGTTTGGCGGTAGCCCGATTCGCAAGGAGGCGACCGGATACGGCGTGGTCTACATGATGGAGGACATGCTGTCGCGCCGCGGAGACCACATCGAAGGAAAAACATGCCTGGTCTCAGGATCAGGCAATGTCTCTACGTACACAGCGGAAAAGATTATTGACCTCGGGGGTGTTGTTGTAACGATGTCCGATTCGTCAGGTTTCGTTTATGACAAGGACGGCGTAGACGCAGATAAGCTCAAATACATAATCGACTTGAAGGTTAATCGACGAGGCAGGATTTCTGAGTACGCGGAAGAATATGGTGTCCCGTTTTTCGTGGATGAGCGGCCATGGCGCGTTCCCGGTGATTTGGTTTTTCCATGTGCCACGCAGAACGAGCTCAGTTTGGCGGATGCAGATCTCCTAATCAGCAATGGGTGTGTTGCAGTCGCGGAAGGGGCCAATATGCCGGTGGAACAGAAAGGCGTAGAGAAATTCGTTGCCGCGGGTATCCTGTTCGCGCCAAGCAAGGCCGCTAACGCAGGAGGCGTTGCGATATCGGGGCTCGAGATGAGCCAGAACAGCATTCGCAAAACCTGGGATGCGGATGAAGTGCACCAGTCGCTTCGGGAAATTATGCGCAACATTCACGAGCAATGTGTCGAATATGGAGCGCAGAAAGATAGTGACCATATTGATTACGTGAAAGGCGCAAACGTCGCCGGTTTTATAAAGGTTGCGAATGCGATGGTTGCCTATGGTGTTGTCTGACTGGCGCCTGTATCTATCGGATCCGAATCGTAGTGCGCACTTTGGTGCCCAAACCCAAACCACCTCCCGTCGCACAGGGCAACCTACCAAGCCAGGAATTCACCGGTAAACGCGCGTTTGGGTTATCTCAGGTTACGTCGGATCGCGAAATCCGTTCACCGAAAATCCGTGTGTCGGTGCTTCATCCGCGGCGCATTGTGCCGACAGACGCACGTAGTGCGAGCTGGCAAAGCCGGCGTTTCATTCCGATCGACATCGATTGTCCCAAATTTTCCTACGGTGCCCTTTGGCGCAGCATTTCAACGGCAGGAGTCCGGCAGACCCCCCGCTTACCTGGGCGAGGCATCAGTCCCGGGCATCGGGACCCAATATCGCCCGGAATCGACGTTCGAAAACGGCTGAGACCAAGTGATTTCGGGAACTCTTCATTTAGACTGAGTCTAATTTCAATAATTCCTGAAAGTATTGAACTATGTCTCCATACGTCCAGCGCTTTGTCATGCACATCGGCGAGATGGGGTCCCGCTGGGGCCTGAATCGTACCCTCGGCCAGATGTGCGGTCTCTTGTATGTCTCGCCGCAGGCGATGAACGCCGACGAGATCGCCGAGACTCTCAACATCTCCCGCTCCAACGTCAGCATGGGGCTGAAGGAGCTCAAGACCTGGCGCCTGGTACAGCCGGCCAGCGTGCCCGGCGACCGGCGCGAGTACTGGACGACCTCAAAAGACGTATGGGAACTGTTTCGCATCCTCGCCGAAGAGCGCCGCCGCCGCGAGGTCGACCCGACGCTTTCGATGCTGCGCGAAACGCTGATGGCGGAGCCTGTCTCGGAGAACGACCGCTACGCACAGGAGCGCCTGCGCGAGATGCACGACCTCATCGAGATGCTCAACAACTGGGTCGATGACATGAACAGCTTGCCGCAGCGCACCCTGATTCGCCTGCTGAAGCTCGGCCGCAAGATACAGAAGCTGCTTAAACCTCGTGGCAGCAAAACACATGCCACTGAAAAAGCCGACGCGTAAAGGAGTACCGACATGGAAGCCCTGGCTCTTGCGAGAGTGCAGTTTGCCGCCAACATAACGTTTCACATTCTGTTCCCAACTATCACGATGGGACTGGCGTGGCTGCTCGTCTATTTCAAAACGAAGCAGAACCGCACGGGAGAAACGCACTGGGGTCAGGCGTATCGTTTCTGGGTTAAGGTTTTTGCACTGACCTTCGCCCTGGGCGTCGTCAGTGGCATCACGATGAGCTTCCAGTTCGGCACAAACTGGCCAGGCTTCATGGAAACCGTCGGCAACGTTGCGGGTCCACTGTTGGGCTACGAAGTACTGACGGCCTTTTTCCTGGAGGCGACTTTCCTCGGCATCATGTTGTTCGGTCGCAGCCGCGTGAGTAATCGTGTGCATACGCTCTCAACCTGGATGGTTGCGATCGGCACATCGCTTTCCGCGTTCTGGATCCTCGCACTCAACTCCTGGATGCAGACGCCGGCGGGATTCGAGATGCGCGACGGCCAGGCGCATGTGCTGAGCTGGATCGATGTCATTTTCAACCCATCGATGCCGTACCGCATTACGCACATGATGCTCGCGACCGGTCTCACGGCCGCGTTTGTTGTCGCCGGGCTGTCCGCGTTCCGCCAGCTGCGCGGTGATCGTACGAAAGCTAATCGTGTCGCGATGCGCGTCGCGATCTGGGTTGCCGCGTTCCTTATCCCGGTACAGATCATTGCCGGTGACCTGCACGGCCTCAACACACTCGAACACCAGCCGGCGAAGGTCGCTGCGATGGAGGGTCTCTGGGAAGACACCGAGGGCGCACCGCTGTTGCTGTTCGCATGGCCCGATGAGACGAAGCGAGAAAACCGTTTCGAAATGGCGATCCCGAACGGCGCGAGCCTGATTCTGACGCACGAGCTCAACGGCCTGGTGCGCGGCCTCAACAGTTTCGAGGGCGTGCACCCGCCCGTGAAACCGGTGTTCTTCGGCTTTCGCATCATGATAGGTGTCGGACTGTTGATGTTAGCCGTTTCATGGACCTCCATCTGGGTTATGCGCAAGGGCCGAGAGGCGCCAACGTGGCTCGCACGCGCGCTCGTGGGCATGACGTTCTCGGGCTGGGTCGCAACGGTGGCTGGTTGGTATGTCAGTGAAACGGGCCGCCAACCGTGGCTTGTCCAGGGTGTCCTGAAGACCGCGGAAGCAGTTGGACCCGTTACTGCCGGACCGATCGCGGTGTCGTTGGTGACCTATCTGCTGCTATACGTAAGCTTGCTGATCGCCTATGTGTCAGTGGTCTTTTACCTCGCTGCGCAGGCCGCCGCCGGCCACGTGCCGCGCGAACGCACTCGGCTTGATAACCCACTGCAGCCGGCAGGAGCGTGAATATGGACTTCTGGCTACCGGTTGTTTTTGCTGGCCTCATGGCGCTGGCGATGCTGATCTATGTCCTGCTCGATGGCTATGACCTCGGCGTTGGGATGCTGCTTAATGGCGCAGACGACAAGGAGAAAGACCTGATGATCGCGTCGATCGGACCCTTCTGGGACGCCAACGAAACCTGGCTCGTATTGGGGGTCGGTATCCTGTTGATCGCGTTTCCGATGGCGCACGGCGTCATATTGACGTCATTGTATCTGCCGGTAGCAGCGATGCTGGTTGGCTTGACGCTTCGCGGTGTAGCGTTCGACTTTCGCGTCAAGGCGCGCGAGCCGCACAAACCGCTCTGGAACCAGGCGTTTTTTGCTGGCTCTTTGCTCGCGAGCCTGTCGCAGGGCTTTATGCTCGGCCACTACATTACTGGCTTCGAGCAGTCTTTCGCGGCATACGCGTTCTCGACTCTGATCGCCATCAGCGTTGCAGCCGGCTACGGTTTGCTGGGTGCAACCTGGCTGATCATGAAAAGCGAGCACGCGCTGCAGAAGAAAGCGGTGCAGTGGGCGCGGCGTGCGCTATGGCTCACGGCAGGCGGCATCGCCGCAGTGTCGATCGCAACGCCGCTGATCAGTACTCGGGTATTCGACAAGTGGTTCACGTTTCCGCAGTTTATATTCCTGTCGCAAATTCCCGCCGTTTCGATTGCGCTGATACTCGCCTGCCACTTCAAACTGGGCAAGCTCGCAAGAAACGGTGACCACCATGAGTGGCTGCCGTTTGCGTTTGCCGTGTCAATCTTCCTGCTTGCGTTTGCCGGTCTTGGCTACAGCCTGTTTCCCTACCTGGTGCTGGACCGGATCAGCATCTGGGATGCGGCCAGCGCGACCAAGTCATTGCAGTTCGTGCTTTGGGGTGTACTGATCACTGTTCCTGCAATTCTTGGTTACACGGTATTTGCGTATCGCGTTTTCTGGGGCAAGACGCGTGAGCTGAGCTACGACTAACCGACTGGAATGATGAGCCTTAATTATGAATGACGCTGCCGAAAAGTCGTCCGTTGATGTCACTGTCTGGTACGACAGTGACTGCCCATTGTGTATCCGGGAGATCAGTCTCATGCGGCGGCTCGACCGCCGCGAAGCCATCGACTTTATCGACATAAAAGCGGCCACCGGCTGCCCGATCGACACACAAACACTGCTCGAACGCTTCCACGCGCAGGAGCGTGGTGAGCCCGTCGTATCGGGTGCGGCCGCGTTCGCAGCAATGTGGCGCGCCATTCCCGTGCTAAGACCATTGGGATTATTGGCCCGATTCAGGCCAGTGCTCTGGGTTCTCGAACGGCTGTACCACGGATTCCTGCGTATTCGTCCGTGGCTACAGCGGCGAGCGAGGCGGCTGGTCAACTACTGAAAAAAGGGAGCGGATACATTTTGCGCTTTTCCCTATCGGAACGGGTTGAGCAACAGCGCCCACAGCGTCTGCTCACGTGGATCGCGAAACTCGTGCAGGCCGATCGACATCGTTTTCTGTCCGTCGCGAGGCTGATCGCGATAGCTACGAAAAATTCGATCCCATACGGACAGGTGAAACCCGAAGTTGCTGTTCGTTTCTTCCCGGTGCACAGAATGGTGGATGCGGTGCATGTCGGGCGTAACAAATATCCAGCGCAGCGCGTGTTCAAATCGCGGTGGCAAAGCGACATTGGCGTGCGTGAACAGCGAGCCGGCGCTCAGCGCCAGCTCGAAAATAAGCACGGCGAGAGCCGGTATTCCGAGCGCGGCGATCAGCCCGAGTTTGATGCCCATCGACAGGACAATCTCGAGCGGATGAAAGCGCACGCCGGTAGTGACGTCGAATCCCGTATCTGCATGGTGGACCCGGTGCAGGCGCCAGAGAAACGGCACGACGTGCAGGATCCTGTGTTGCCAGTAGATAGCAACATCGAGCAGCAAAACGCCGGCAACGACGCCAACGGCAGTCGGCAAGCCACGCAACCAACCGTCGCCGGCTGCGTCGAGATTAACGGCGAGGTCGAACGCAAGCAGCGGAAACGCTACGCGAAGTATCACCGTGTCGATGACAACCAGCGCCATGTTCGTCGCGCTCCGACGCCAGCCCCCCGGCATGCTGCGCAATGGATGGACGCGTTGCAAGATAATAAACATGGCGAACAGTGACAGGAACGCGGCCAGCCGCACCTCTGCTTCGTGACCGAGGAGCCAGGCAGACATGGTCAGCGGCTGCTGTTCGCTGGCGGCCGGCCACGACGCCACGCGAAGAACCGGCTTACGATCTGAAGGAGCTTCTCCGGCGCGTTGGCGCGCTTCCATTGTCCGGCGGCATATTTGTTGGCCTCCATCATCGTCGGGTAGATGTGGATGGTACCCAGCAGTTTGTTGAGGCCCAGGTCGTGTTTCATCGCAAGAACAAACTCCGCTATCAGCTCGCCGGCGTGCGCGCCGACGATGGTGGCACCAAGAATCTTGTCGCTACCCGGCGGCGTTAACACCTTAACGAAACCGTGTGCTTCGCTGTCGGTGATCGCGCGATCGAGATCGTCTATGCCATACCGTGTGACCTCTACTTCGATCGCCTGTTCCCGTGCTTCACGCTCCGAGAGACCGACGCGTGCCACTTCCGGATCGGTAAACGTGCACCACGGGATGACGCTGTAGTCGGCGCGGAATGACCAGAACGGCCGCAGCAGGGAGTTGACCGCCGCGAACCAGGCCTGATGGGCCGCTACGTGCGTAAACTGGTAGGGTCCGGCGACGTCGCCACAAACCGAGATGCTCGGGTAATTGGTACGCAGAAACGGGTCGGTCGACACGGTGCCATTCTTGTCGAGCTCGACGCCGAGCTCTTTCAGGCCGGCGGTGCCTGTGTTGGCACGACGGCCCAGCGCAAGCAGCAGGCAGTCGAAGTCGTAGCGAACTTCCTGACCGTCCTGCTCGCCGACCAGCGTGCCCTCGGTACCGCTGCCCTCGAAACGTACGGCTTTGGTCGACAGCGCCACGTTCACGCCGTCGCGATCGCGTAGCGATTGCAGCACGGCCAACGATGCGTCCTCGTCTTCCCGGCCCAGCAGCTGCGACGCCATCTCCACGACGGTCACGTTGCTGCCGAGGCGACTGAATGCCTGAGTCAGCTCGCAGCCAATCGGTCCGCCGCCCAGCACCACCAGTTTCTCCGGTAACGCCGTCAGCGACCAAAGGTTGTCGCTGGTACGGTAGTCGATTTTGTCGAGCCCGGGTATGCCGGGAACAACGGGCTTCGAGCCGGTCGCGACAACGATCGACCGTGCTGACATTCGCTGACCGTTCACCTCGACCTCCCAGGGGGACACGACCTTGGCCGTGCCGGCGATGCACTCAACGCCCAATTGCTCGTAGCGCTCGACCGAATCATGCGGAGCAATGTCCGCGATAACCTTGTGCACACGCTGCATGACGTCAGCGAAATCAAATTCGGCCTCCATCTTGCGTATGCCGAGTTTCTTGCTGTCGCGTGCCTCGGCCAGCAGATGGGCGGAACGGAGCAATGCCTTGCTTGGCACGCAGCCCGTGTTGAGGCATTCGCCGCCCATCTTGTCTCGCTCGATGAGCGCTACCTTCGCCTTGATCGCCGCCGCGATATACGAGGTAACGAGACCGGCAGAGCCGGCGCCGATAACGAGGAGGTTGTAGTCGAAACGCTTTGGCTGATCGAAGCGCGCGCGAATGCGTCTCGACTGTAGCCAGCCGAGCCCCCAGCGCATCAGTATCGGCAGCGCGGCGAGCAGCGCGAAGGCGCCAATCAGCGAAGGCGACAGGATGTCGCCAGGCGACGAAACCTGGCCGAGCTGTGTTCCCGCGTTCACATACACGATTGTTGCCGGAAGCATGCCGATCTGGCTGACCCAGTAAAAGGTCCAGGTCCGCAGCGGCGTCAGCGCCGCGACGAGGTTGATCACGAAAAACGGAAAGATCGGTACCAGCCGCAGCGATAGCAGGTAAAAAGCGCCGTCGCGCTTTACGCCTTCGTTAAGACCCTTGAGCCGGTCTTTGAAGCGTCGCTGCACGCTGTCGTGAAACAGGAAGCGTGCCGCGAGGAATGCGAGCGTCGCCCCGACGCTGCTCGCGAAGGAGACGGCGATGGTGCCGGTGGTCAGACCAAACACGGCGCCGCCTGCGAGCGTCATGATTGCTGCACCCGGAAGCGACAAGGCGGCCATGAGCACGTAGGCAACAGAGTAGCCGCCGACCATGAGGATCGGGCGGGATTCCGCGAGTGCCGCCAACGCGTCCCGCTGCTGTTTCAGTTCGGCGAGCGACAGGTACTGCTGCAGGTCGAACGCGTAGAAGGCGGCAATGGCAGCCGCCAAAATCGCAACGAGGACAAGGCGAATCCGATTAGTACTCAAAGCAGCGCTCCGTTTTAGGTCGACAAGACTGTCAGTGCTCAGGACAAGCAGACCGGGCCATGACTGCTTTTATTTCTATTAATTGACCCACTAGCATGCAGCGTCGGCACGCCCATTACAAAGCTTTAGAATACCTTCATGGCGAGCGCCGATCGTTGTATGGCCGTTAGCACGCAGAGCGCAGCGAAAACCCAGGCCAGGACCGGAAACCACTGCGGCATCGCCGTCATGGCGAGAAAAAATGCGATGGTCTCCGTACCCTCGACGAGACCGGAAGAATAAAAAAACGACTTCTTGCCATGCGTCTCCGTTTCCAGTCCGCGCTTTGCGGCGATCGTCGCAAACGTCAGGAAGCTCGCGCAGGTCAGGCAGAATCCGGCCAGAAGCGCTGCGGCGGGGATCGCGTTGTGCGCAGGATCGATAACGGCAAATGCGAACGGGATGCTTCCGTAAAAAACGTAGTCGACGACAATATCGAGATAGCCGCCTCTGTCCGTCGGTGTTGAGGCGCGCGCGACGGCGCCGTCAAGTCCGTCAGTGACGCGATTGACAACAATCAGTGCAAACGCCAAAGCAAAGTACCCGGTACCGATGGCAAGCGCGGCCAGCAGCCCAATGACGAGCCCGGCCAACGTCACCGCATTGGCGCCGACACCGCGACGCGCAAGAAAACGACCCGCGCTATTGAGCGGTCGGTTGATCAAAGGTCGCATGACAGTGTCGAGCATGGGACCTTATTCCTTCTTGTCTTCGTCTGGTCCGGACAGATTAATGACCGCACCGCCCGCGGCCACAACGTCCTGTTCATCGTGCGTTACCAGCAGCGTCGGCAGTTTGCGGCGATGCGCTTCGTCAAAAACGAGCTTGCGTACGCGTTCGCGGTTATCGTCATCGAGCGAGCTGAACGGTTCATCGAGCAGCAACGCACGAGGCTCTGCCAGCAAAACGCGCAGCAAAGCGACGCGCGCTTGCTGACCCCCTGACAGCGTGGCGGGGTCACGGTCGGCAAACCCGTCGAGACCAACGGAGGCCAATGCCTCGTCAACACGACGGCGCCGCTCTGCCCGCGAACCACCGCCACTCAGGCCGAACAGCAGGTTATCGGCGACATCCAGGTGAGGAAACAGCAGCGGATCCTGAAAGAGCAGGCCCAGTCTGCGCTTTTCCGTTGGCAGTCGGGCAAGGTTTTCGTCACCAATGCGGATCGCGCCGCTTGCCGTAATGGCCGGCGGCAGTATGCCGCACAAATAAGCGAGCAAACTCGATTTTCCGGAGCCGCTCGGCCCGAGCAGCGACGTCACGGTGCCGGGCAAGACGCTGAAGCTGAGTGGCTCGAACAAAGCCGCGCCGTCGACACTGAGAACAACCTGATCGAGTTGCAGCGGTTTCAACGTGGCACACCCTGTCGACGCCGGAACAGCCAGGAGCCGCTTGCGAAGGCGCCGGCGAACGCGAGCAATGGCAAGACGGCCAGAAGCAATGCGTGCACCGACGCGAGTCGCAGGTTGCCGGATCCCGCGGCCGCGGCAGCCTCGGTGGCGGCTGTTGCAAATCGGCCCGCACCGGCAAACAGGGTGGGCAGATAAAGCGCAATGCTCACCGAAAATGCAAGCGCCAGCGCCAGCAGCCCCGAGCGAGCGAGCAGCGGTACCGTTATGGCAAGCCAGGCTCTTGAAGGTGACGCGCCGAGCGTTGCAGCAACCTGCCGGTAGCGCGGATCGATCGCGGCGCGCGCCGGCGCCAGCAAGCCCCAAAGATACGGAAGCGCAAACAACAGGTGGCTCCAGAGTACGGCCACGAATGTTCCGTCGATGTTCATTCGAACGAGCAATACCTGGACTCCGAAAAGAAATGTCATTTGCGGCACTAGCAACGGCAGGAATAGCCACGCGCCAACCGTAGCGCGTATTCGGCCATCGTGTCTGCACTGCTCGGCCGCCGGCAGCACCAGTGCCAGCCCCACCAGCGCTGTCGCGGTCGCCAGCGCCACCGTGATGGCCGCTGCGTTACCGGCAGTCGGCAGCACGTCGTTCCATCGGGACAACCAGTCGCCGGCAGGCAGCAATGCCGGAAAACGCCATGCTCCCGCCGCCGAACGCAGCACAATGGAAACGATTGCAAGAGCGCCAACCGTCCATAGCATGACAAGCGTGGCCTTTATGACTCCCTGCGCAAACCGGTCATCGCTGTGCCGCCGGCCGCCCTGCGCCGAACTACGCAGAGCATAGCGTGCCAGATTGCTGACTGTCGCAGCGGCGATTACCGTCGCCGCTGTTACAAGCAGCAATAGCAAGGTACCCGCGTAAGCCTGCGAGTGAATCAGCGGTTCGGGATCGGTAAACCAGCGCCATAGCAGCACTGAAAAAGTCGGTGGCAGCCCGGGCCCAAGCGGAATCGCGAGCTCGACGTTGCTGATGCCAAACACCAGTACGGCGGCCAGCGGCAGTCGAATCTGTCGTTGCAGCAGCGGCGCGACGGCGATCAGCCATGATTTCAGGGGGCCGTAGCCGAGCGTTTGCGCCTGCAGCTGCAGGCGCGCGGACGGCACCTGTGCGAGCGCTGCCATCAGCGCCATGATCAGGAAACACGTTTCTTTCAGCACGAGGCCCGCAATCAGTGAGAGCGCCGCGGGATCCTGCACCGTGAGCCAGTCGGGCGGCAGTTCGAAACCGGTCGCCCACGGGGACAACAGCCGCATTAACACGCCGGACGGAGCCAGCAGCAGCGCAAGGCCGATGCCAACCGCGAGATGCGGCATTGCGAGCAGCGGCAGTGTGATTGCGTTCAGTCTCGTCCGCCAGCCGCCGCTAACGGCCAGGCCCACCGCGAGGTGCGCGAGCATCAGCGAAACGACGGTCGCGATTGAGCCGCTCCAGATCGAAGACGCGATGGACAGGCCGACACCGGGTGTACCGAGCACCCGCGAGAATGCGCCCGCGTCGACACCAAACCACAGTGCCGCGGCGAGCCCGGCGATTGTCGGAACTGCTGACACCGCAACCAGGATGACTATTGCAGGCCGACGCATCATCTAACGCACGTAGCGCTCGAGCCAGGCTTGCTCGAGAGCGGTTGTCCAACTGGGATGTGGCTCGGGTAAATAGCGTTTCGCCGCTGGCGGTGTCGCGGTGCCAATCTGCAGGGCACTGAATGCCTGCTGATCGTCAGTGTCGAGCTTGCCGAAATCCAGCACACTTGGATCGCCCCAATGTTGTTCATCGGCCTTGCGCACCTGCGCCTCTGGCGACAGCAGGTAGTTCGCTGCGACGCGTGCGCCGGCGGTAGCGCTGGAATTGTAAGGGATGGCCAGAAAGTGGCTGTTTGCCAGTGCGCCGCCTTCAAAATGCAATGCGCCGATGCCCTCGTGTAAATCACCATTACGAATAGCTCTGCTGGCCTCGGAAGGATTGTAGGAAAGCATCCAGTCGAGTTCGCCGACAGCCAGCAAATCGCGCTGCGCGGGTCCGCTCAGCGGAAAGAGACGGCCCCGACGCCACATGCGCGGATGCGCCTGGTCGAGCCATGTCCAAAGCGGTTCCGTCACCTTGCCGAAATCATCGCCGGCTGGTTGCTGCAGACGCCCCGTGTCATCCACGAGCAGGAGCAGCAGCTGTTTCAGGAATGCGCTGCCCAGGAACGCTGGTGGCTGCGGGTAGCTGAATCGGCCCGGATGATCCGCGATCCAGCGCAGCAGCGTCGCGGGATTTGCCGGAGGCGGCGAGACCTGGCTCTTGTCGAAAAAAAATGTCAGCGCCGCCGTTCCCCACGGCAGTTCGAATCCGTCCGTCGCGATGGTACCGTCGATCAGGGTGGTGGGGTTACCTTCCCAGTCCACGTAAGACGCATTGGGGACCTCTGACACCCAGGGGCCATGAAGTAGTCCGGCGCTCTGCAGGGCAGCGAAGTTCTCGCCGTTGATCCAGAGCAGGTCAATGGAACCGTTCTCGTCCCGTCCCGCAGCGCGCTCTGCGCGAACTCGCGCCACGGCTTCGGCAATGTCGGTGACCTTGACGTGTCGCAGCTCAATGTCGTGGTCTTCACGCAGCCGGTCTGCGGCCCATTCGAGATAGCGATTGATCGTGAGATCGCCGCCCCAGGCATTAAAGTAAACGGTTTGTCCCCTGGCTTCGGCGACAACGGCTGGCCAGTTACCCTGTTCTGCCGCGGCGCTGCCCGCGGCTAATAAGACAGCCGCGAGGCAGCCGGCAGCGAGGTGTTCAGCGTGTCGTCGTAAACGCATCAAAAAAGATAGCGCATGCCGAACTGAAACTGGCGCGGTGCGCCGGCATTGCGCCGCGTGAACGGCTGTCCGAAAACCTGGATCTGATTCGACTGCGTCGCGGAGTTTGCGAAGCCCGACAGGTTTTCTCGATTGAACAGGTTGAACACGTCGGCCGAGAACTCGAGCTGGCCATCGCCGAGCCGCGGTTGGTAGCGCAGACTCAGGTCGACGGTAGCGGACCATGATAAGCGTTCGGAGTTTCGCGACACGCCGGGAGCCCGGTCCGAGTTGCCGAGGTAGGCGTCGGCGAACGATGCGCCATCGCCGTTGAGGTCGGTCGTGCCGTAGATGCCGGCGTCGGGAATCAGGTTGATTGGCTGTCCTGACTCGAACTGCCCGGCAACAGCGACCGTAACGGCGTCCAGCGGATAGAAATAGAACACGGTGGATATGACGTGCCGGCGATCGTTGACCGAGGGGCCCCATTCTTCCTCGAAACGATTCGAGTTGGCCGAACGAAAGTTGATGTCGTCAGTGTTGTTGGTCAATTCGGACAGTGTGTAGGTCGCCAACAGACCCCAGCTGCCGCCGGCCGACTGTTTCTCGATCGTCAGGTTAAGCGCTTTGTATCTCGACTCGCCGCGCGTTTCCGACACGACGATCTGGCGCGCGCCTCCAGGAACCGGTGCTACTGGTCGTGTCGCATCTGCGGCCGACTGGCTGCGTATCAGTCCCATTGACTCGGCCAGTACGCGCCGCTCGGCGTCGCTCGGCAGCGCGCGAAGGGCCGCTACGTTGGCATCGGTCAATGCCGCGAGATCTGGTGTGAACGCTGCCGGCGCATTGAGGTCGCGCAGGCGGAGCTGGTTGTAACCTCGAAAATAAAGCAGATCGGCGTAGCCGAGCCACTGTTCACTGAATTGCCACTGAGCGCCCACAGAGAGCTGCGCGGTGTAAGGACTGTCCAGGCCATCGGGGTTCAGGATCCTGCGCTCATTGGAAATCGCCGTGTCGCGCAGGTTGCCGACCTCTGCAGGCGTCGGACATTGCAGATAGCCGTCGGGACAGGCCGGATTGACGGTCAGGTTGCCGTCGAATGTCACGCCCACCGGATCGATGTCCGCTGGCAGCAGGCCTGCATCGGCCAATGCGCCAAGCTGTGCGCGAAACGCCGCCGCTGTCGTATTCTGCTGCAGCGCATCTGAGAGTACCGTGTATGGAATACGCTCGAAATAGACGCCGGCGGCGCCACGAAAGGCGAGGCGTTCGCGAGCGCGATAGTTTAGCGCCAGTCGCGGCGCAAAATTGTCGAGGTCTGCCGAGCCTGAACCCGCTTCTGTCAGGCTGTCGTAGTCCCAGCGCAGGCCCGCGGTCAATGTCAGATTCTGCGACAGGCTGATCTGGTCTTCAAAGTACAACGCCAGCTGGTTTTGTTCGTCACCGAATCGGGCCGGCCGCAGCTCGACGCCGTAGCCGATAACTGCGACTGTCGATGGAATGTCGTTGACGTCCAGGGCCGCACCGAGATTGAGGGCGCGAACCTGGTCAAGCTCCGGTTGCGTTAGCCGCACGCGGTAATTGCCCGCCTGGTTGCCGCCGCCCGCCAGGCTGAAGTCGGAGCGTATTCCATCCACGCCGAACTTGAAGGCGTGGAGGTCGGTCAGCCAGGTGAATCGCTGCTGCAGCTGCACAGAATTCTCTCGCTCGTCGAAGCTGAATCCCGGATGCCCCAGCACCGCGGCGGTCAGGCCGTCCGGCGACTCGACCGTGACCTGAGGACTGCTGCCGACGCGCGGTCGGGCGTAGTCCCAGTTGAAGCGGCTGTAGGCGAGGCTTGTTTCCGATGTAAACGCGCCGTTGTCGTAGATCGCGGAAACCGCGCTCAGCAGCGAGTTGCGCTGCTGTGTCGAGCCTGCTGACGGAAATGTCACGCCGCCGTCGAGCCCGCCACCCTGGCGCTCGATGTCTGCGTCGCCGTAGTTGCCGCGAAAAGCAAGGCGCCAGCTGTCGTTGAGACGATGATCCAGCTTGACCGATGCCAGTAGCGTTTCGTTTTCACCCGCAACGGTCTCGTTGACCCCCAATGCTGGCGAAGAGAGCAAGTTGTCTTTGTTGTCCTTCGTATACTCGACGTTGACATAGAAGAAAGTGCGGTCGCGTTTGATCGGGCCACCGATTGAGAAGCCGACCTGGTCGCGACGAAAGCCATCGCGCACGGCGTTGCCGGACAGATCTCGACTGGCAAATGGTGAGGCAGCGTCGACGGAAGCGCCGGGGCGCACCAGGTAGAAGGCTTCGCCAAACCACTCGTTGCTGCCGGAGCGGGAGGTCACGTTGACCACGCCGTTGCCGGTGCGGCCGTACTCCACCGAGTAAGAGGAGGCGAGCACCGTAACGTCGGAGGCAAAGCCCGTGGATATCGGAAACTTGGGTCCGCCCAAAAAGTTTTCGTTGTTGTCGAGTCCGTCGAGCAGGTACTGCGTGAACAAGCCGTTGGCACCGTTGATGGAAACCGGTGGCGCTTCCGGAAAGAAGCCAGTAGACGGCACGACGTTGGGCAACCGAATCAAAGCTCTCGACAAGTCACGCGCCTCGATAGGCAGCGCCTGCAAATCGTTGCGATCAAGACTGGCGCTGACTTCGGCGTCCAGCGAATTGATGGCTATCGCGTTCGCGCGCGCCGTCACCGTAATATTCTCAATCATTCGGACCGAGACCGCGCGCGACTCGTTGCTGTGCAGCCCGATGTCGGCAGCAAGTTCGATGCCATCGACAAGCACGACGTAGCCGGGTCCCGCCGGCACCCCGGCGAAGCGCGCGCGGCCTGACGAGCTGCTGGTGTTGCTGGACTCAAAACCGGTCAGCGAATTGCGCAAAATGACGACCTGGCCAACCGCCGCCATTCCGTCAGCGTCCGAGACGGCGACGTCGACGCTGGCGGCAAGAGAAGATTGCGCGGCGAAAAGCGCGCCAATCAGCGTTAGTATCGCCAGGGGGCGGCTAACCCGAAGTTGCAGCGAGGCGATAGGAACCATATTCAAGCCTGTCGTGTTTAAGAAACTGTTTGAAAATTGGTCGCGAGCGTCAGTCGCAAGGTGACTGTCGTAAGCAGACCCGCCGAACGCAGCAATTATTTCAGCAAACACGGGCCACAATCGAAAGTGAGGTTTTGTGCGGCTGTTTCGGTGTGTTGCCGGAACCTTTCGCGCGACATCTGTCACTGCTTCAACCGGCGCAACAAATTCGCACTGCGGAAACTATAGGGAAAAAACATGAAAAAGGCACTCGTGGGCGTCCTGACAATGCTGGGTTCAGTCGCAGCGGCGACCGAGATACCGGTTTCGGACCTGCAGCAATGGACCTCACTGTCGTTCAGGAGTATCCCTGCCAACACCGTAGCGGTGGTGGACGGCAATCTGCACATCTCGGTCAACAAGTCGGCCAGTCCGCTGATCTACAAGCTCGACGAACCGCTGGCGGTCATGTCATTGTCGGTCAAAGCGCGCTGGTCGGGTCAACTCAATATCCCGCAGGACGCGGTACAGGGTGAAGCCGGCGCGGATGACTTTATTTTGAAACTCGGAATCGTCGAGGCCGGTGAGCGCACCTTGAACTGGCTGCAGCGCCGCATCGCCGCCGACTGGATCCAGCAGCTATTCAAGCTTGCTCCGAAAGGCACGGGCGTCGAACGCATCAATTTCTTGTCGACGACCCAGCAGCAGAACCTGCTCGGGAGCCGCCGCACACATCCGCTGAACGACCTGTTGTACGAGACCCGCATTACCTATCTCGAATCGCCCGACGAATTCGAGATGGTGTATCAATTTGAGGAACCGGTTGTCGTTCTGGGTCTCTGGATATCTGCCGATGGTGACGACACAGGGTCGAGTTTCGATCTGTCTATCGAGCGGATAACGCTGAACACCGAATAAGCAAATTGTTTTGGGGCGACTGCCGGTTAGTTTAGTGAATCAGGCGGTTCCGAAGTACATCATGATGCCTTGAGGCACCCGTTTGATGCGTGAATAATGTGTATACCCGGTACGCATCGTTATGCACAGTGATGCAAACTCAGCAAAGGGCGCTAAAAATGCTGGGGACAGTCCCTAAGGGACTGTCCCCATTCCTCCGCGATCTGAAAATCCGCGTGTCCCCTCAACAGAACTTTTTTTCAATGTTGCGTTCGCGGTATCAACGAACTTGGTTCGATTGACTGCGAACCGGCTAAAGCCGGTTCTCGCGCTCGCTGTGTCTGTGGACCCTGCAGCAAGGGATGCGTTTTTTGCTTCTCTGTCCGATGAGTCGAGCCGCGAGCTGCTGGAGGTAATCCAGGTGATCGGGGACTTCTTCCCGCAGCGCTGACTTGATGAGACACTTGGCAACTACAGATCGGACAGCGCCGTGGAGACTGTGCGACAATTTTTCGCAGACAGGCCGGATTACGACGAACCACTAAGAATGAAGATCCTGCAGTCGGCGGACAGGTTGTTCCACGGCCACAAGATCGCCGCCTAAGATTAGAAGAATCATAGAACCGAATGCTTGATTTCCTGTTACTGATTTGCGGCCTCGCCGGACTCTGGATTGGATCCGAGACGTTGATCAAGGGCGCGATGTCGCTCGCCGACCGCTATCGCGTTTCGGACGCACTTTTCGGCATGCTCGTACTGGCGATCGGCACGGATTTGCCGGAGCTGTTCGTGGCCTTCGATGCGTCTTTCCGAAGCCTTGCCGGCGAAGATTTGTCCGGCATTGTCATCGGCAGTGCCATCGGCAGCACGATCGCGCAGTTTGCGCTGGTATTCGGCGTTGCCGGTTTCATCGGCTATCCGCCGATGCAGCGAAAGTTTCTGCCGCGCAATACATTCTTCCTGGTTGGCGGCATTGTCGCCGTGTTTCTCTTCTCCTTGGATGGCCGCATATCCCGGCTAGAGGGCGTGCTGCTCATCATGTATTACGCCGCATACCTGGCGGTGTTGATCCTGCGACGTGTCGAGATTGACGATGACGGGGGAACCGTTGCGCACATCCCCGCATGGCGGGCATGGCTGCTATTGGCGTGCGGGCTTGCGCTTCTGCTGTTAGCTGCCAAGCTGACCGTGGTGCACGCGGCCGAGTTCGCAAGGGAAGTGGGCCTCAGCAATATTGCCGTGTCCGCGATCGTGATCGGCATGGGCAGCAGCCTGCCCGAGCTATCGGTTTCGTTCGTAGCGCTCCTGCGGAAACGCGGCGGCCTGTCTGTAGGTAACCTGGTTGGCAGCAACGTGCTGGATACATTGCTGGTGCCGGGTATTGCCGCTGTCATCTCGCCACTCATGATTCCGCCGGCCATCTTGTTGGTAGACCTGCCGGTGTTACTGGTCTCGACACTGCTGGTACTGTTGTTCCTCTATGTCACGCGACGGGGTGTGCGCGGACCGGAAGCAGCAATCCTGTTGTTGATCTATATCAGCTATGCTGCCGTCCGCCTGGGCGGACCGGGATCCTAGGCCCAGGGTCTTCCTCTGGACCTCACGTAGCCGCGGCAGTCAGTCAGGATCCACGATGTTCAGGCCTTCGATCCCGGACAGGCTACGGGCCAGGTCGATCGCCGTGGAAGTGCTCGTCGCCGGGTCGCAAATCCGACCCATTGCGTACTCCTGGGTTGTCGTGCGTCACGCTGGATCGCAAAATCTGTTCACTGAAAACCCGTGTGTCGGTAGAGTGTGTCCATCAAACTGCTGATGCAGTAGTGTGCCAAACAAGCCAGACACTGCAGTTGGGCACAATATAAAGAACGGGATCGCCCCCCGTCTCCGAGCGCGGCAAGCGGGCGCTGATGAGGTGGTGATTGCCGTTGGCGAGACAAACGCGACGGCGAGCGCACGATGAATTCGCGACGAAACGTGAGGTTGAGGGATTGAAGCAGGATTACTTACAGATGCGGGTGCTTGAGCTGGCGCCCCAAGTCTATGCTTCCGCGCAGTTGTTTGAACATGACTTGAGGCTGGCCGCCAAACAGGGCGTTCGCAGCATTATGAATAACCGGTCTGATGGTGAGTCGATGGGACAGCCATCATCGGCGGATCTTGCAAAGGTTGCGGAGGAACTCGGGATGACTTTCGTGCATTTCCCAGTCGATCCGAAATCGATCACCAGGCAAGACGCCGAGGCGTTTGCGAAGATCTGTGACGAGCTCGAGCGACCTCTCCTTATTTTCAGTCGCTCAGGTGCTCGCTCGACGAAAATATGGGAGATGGCTGAGTCGATGTAGGTTCAGTGTAACTAGCGTCACCGGTTTCGCCGAGTCAGTGCAACAGGCCCGCCATGCGTCTGCGATACCCGCCAACTCGTGGGTCGTCACCGAGCAGTTCGAACACTTTCAACAGCACGCGGCGACCGGCGTCGTCCCCGAAACTGCGATCTTTCTGCATCAGTTGCAGCAGCAGTTCCATCGCTGTCTCGTAGTCCTGCTCGATCACTTTGCGCAGCGCCAGCTGGTAAAGGGCTTGGGTGTCGCCCGGATCGGCCGCGAGTCTGGCCTCGAGTTCGGTCGCGGCGGGGGCCCCAGCGACCTGGCCCTCGAAGTACAGATGGCTGCGCAGGGTGGCGACTTCCGGCTTGTCCTGCTCGTTCGCAGGCAGGCTGTCCAGCGTCGCCTCGGCGGCGACGACGTCGCCCATAGCCGCCTGCGCCTCGGCGAGGGTCAGTGCAACCCGCGGGTTGTCCGGATCGGCCTGGCGGGCTTCGTTCAACAAGGCGATCGCGTCGTTGGCGCTTCCGGCGAGCAGGCGTTCCCGCGCCAGTGCTACCTGCGCATCCGACTCGCGCGCCACGTGCCGGTCGAGGAACTCCCGGACTGCCTGCTCCGGCAATGCGCCCATGAACTCGTCCACGGGTTGGCCGTCCCGGAACAGCTTGACGGTCGGAATGCTGCGGATGCCGAACTGCGCGGCGATCTCCTGTTGCTCCTCGGTATTCAATTTGCCCAGCAGGAATTTGCCCTGGTATTCCTCGGCCAGCCTGGCGAGGATCGGCATCAGGACCTGGCACGGTTGGCACCAGCTGGCCCAGAAGTCCAGCAGCACCGGGACCCCGGACGAGGCCTCCATGACCTGCTGGTAGTTCTCTTGGGTGACGTCGATGATGAAAGGCGAATCGGCCATGTTCAATCCTTAATCTCGCAATGCTGCACTGCCACTACCGCCAAAGGTGGGGGATTTTAGCCATATTGCAATCCCGGCAGGAGTCGCCGCTGCTCGGTAATGGGGACATTCCTAATTGAGGGAAAATGGGGACATTCCTAATTTAATGTACCTAATACGCTCAATTAGGAATGTCCCCATTTTCCCTCGTGGCGAGGCAAACCCTCGTTGCAGTAGACTGTATATCTTATGAAACGACTATTTAAGCTGCTTGGCCTGGTGCTGCTGGTATCCGCAGTTCAGGCAGATTCCATTTCAACCATACAATTGAAGAACCGCCCAGCGGAGGAAGTGATACCCATCGTCGAACCAATGCTGGGGGCGGATGACGCGATATCGGGTCAGGGGTTCAAGATCTTCCTGCGATCGTCACCGGAAACCCTGGCACGCGTAAGAAATATGGTCGACGTTCTGGATACCCCGGCAAAGACACTGCAGGTGTCCGTTTTTCAGGGCAGTGACCGGGATCTTGGTGAACTTGGTATTAGCGCTAACATTCAAATCGAGAGTGGCGATGCGAGTGTCGATGTCGGAAACGAAAGAGACAACAATGATGATGCCGGTGGCAGCATCACCTACAGCACTACCAAGGGAAGCGCCAGTATCAACGGCATCAGTACGCAAAAGAGTCTCAGAGACAATCCGATACACCAGGTGCGTGTCACCGAAGGCACCGAAGCGTACATAGAGACAGGCGAACGAATCCCTTATTTTCACGGCGCCGCCTGGACGGGACGCAGGGGGTTTGCGGGCGCTATCGAATACAAGGATGCGTTAACCGGCTTCTACGTGCTCCCACGCATCCGTGGCGACAACGTCATACTGGAAGTCAGTCCGTTCAAAAGCTCACAGAGCAGTACAGGTGGTGGCAACATCGACACCCAGTCTGCTAGCACCACCATCACCGGGCGTGTCGGTGAGTGGTTGCTGATCGGTGGTGTCACCGAGCAACTGGAGCGAGCTCAAAGCGCCACTGGCACCACTTTCGCAACCCAAAGCAGAGCCGACACAGGCATCTGGATCAAGGCAGATCTGGTTCAATAATCAGTGTGCCGGGATCTGTGCGGGACGCTGATAGTCGAGTATTGACAAGTGCATTTTTCGTTCCCGATCAGGAAGCAACATTGCGATGAACCAGGGGAGAAAGCACTGATTCTGGTCGGGCGTGTAAGTGAGCGAAGTTAGGGATCTGTAATGGCTGCATCACTGCTCGCCTTGCTGGGCGCAATAGCAATAGGACTCAGTCTCGGACTGTTGGGGTCGGGCGGTTCAATTATTACGGTCCCGGTGTTGGTATACCTGCTGGGTCAGGACGAGAAAGTAGCGATCGCCGGGTCGTTGTTTGTCGTTGGCACTATCGCTTTAGCCGGAAGCTTTCAGTACGTAAGAGCAGGGCTGGTTGACTGGCACAATGTTCTTGTTTTCGGCACTCCCGGGATGATAGGAACCTATCTGGGCGCGCTAATTGCAGCATTTGTTCCCGGGATTGTGCAACTGACGTTCTTCTCGTTGGTCATGTTGCTCGCCTCGTACATGATGTTGCGCCCGGTCAAACTAACGGATGAGGTTCATGCGCCACGTGAGACGTGGAAAATCGCGACCGACGGTTTGTTGGTCGGCGTTATCACCGGGCTCGTAGGTGTAGGAGGTGGCTTCCTCATTGTGCCAGCGTTGGTGTTGCTCGGCGGGCTCGCGATCCATAGGGCGGTTGCAACCAGTCTTGTTATCATTGCTCTAAAATCTTACAGCGGGTTTTACAAATACCTGGACGTGCTCGATACGCAGAACCTCGAACTCGACTGGCAGACACTGATGATAGTCACTGTGCTGGGTATTGTTGGCAGCTTCGGGGGCGCGAAGATCGCAAGACGCATGCCTCAGGACAAGCTGAAAAAGGGCTTCGGGTTGTTTCTCATTGTGATGGGCATTTATATTCTGGTGCTCGATACCCCAGGTGATGAGGTTGGCGACCTGAATTT
>CAVXCW010000018.1:0-17285 GCA_963760325.1 uncultured Gammaproteobacteria bacterium
TGGGGACAGTCCCTTAGGGACTGTCCCCAACATTTTTAGCGCCCCTTGCTTCTGTTGCATCACTGTGCATAACGATGCACAGCTGATACACGCGAATTTCCCGCACACCGAACGGAGCGGCGGGATCAGCTCGTTTCTGGGTGTGCAGGGCTGGTATTCGGTTGATTCCTGATCTCCGTAGCATCACAACCCCACTATCCGCTACCGGAGCTCGTCTGGTACTGTTTGCGCATTATTGGCTGCGCGGTGATGATCGCGGAAGCCAGTATGTCGAGCTACCCGGAATGCGCGGCACACAAGAAATGAACATGGTGGTAAATATCGTTTGTCATTTGAGAGGCTTTATGTCAGTTCATCATCGCGCCGCCGCTGCACTTTTCCTGATGCTCTTGTCGGTTGTCGCTGCAGCTCAGGTACCGGTGCAGGTCGAAGCTGTCTCGAACCGCTCCATCGTCAGGCAGATCAACGTAACCGGCACAGTGACGTCTCCCCGTACGGCGGTGTTATCCACGGCAGTCGCCGGGCTCGTCGCGGAGCTGACTATTGATGAGGGCCATCGCGTTAAGACCGGTGAAGCACTGCTGAAACTGGATGCCGAATTGGCACAACTCGCGCTCGAACGCGCCCTTGCCGAGGTGCGACAGCGTGAAACTGCCGTTGCAGATGCCAGGCGACGTTTCACCGAGGCAGAAGAAGTCGGTACCCAGCGGGGCATCGCGCGCACGCAAATTGAATCGCTTCGAGCTGAGGTATCGAGCGACGAGGCCGCGCTTGTGGCGTCGCAGGCCGCAGCGCGCGAGCAACAGGCTATCGTCGAACGACATACGCTCAAGGCTCCGTTCGCAGGAGTCATCAGTGAACGCCACGCTGAGCTGGGTGAGTGGGTCAATCCCGGCGACGGGCTGCTCGAGTTGGTGGCAACAGACAACCTGCGATTCGACTTTCGTGTCGGGCAGGATAACTTCGTCGCTTTATCGCCCGACACCCCCGTCGAAATCACACTCGATGCCTTGCCGGAACGACCGGTGTCAGGGCATATCGATACGATCGTGCCCGTCAAAGATCCGAGCGCGCGGACATTTCTGGTCAGGGTTCTTGCGGACACCACTGACGCCGATGGACCGCTCAGGATTACGCCGGGCATGTCGGCCCGCGGCAAACTCAACATCGACGTCGGTCGCAGCGGCGTTGCCGTTTCCAGGGACGCGATTTTGCGTTTTCCGGACGGTCGCGTGACGGTCTGGGTTGTCGACACCGAAGCTGATCTGCACGTCGTTCGTGAGCAGGTCGTGTCCACAGGCTTTGAGTTCGACGGCGTCGTCGAAATCGTAAACGGGCTCTCAGACGGCGATGTCGTTGTGGTCCGTGGTAACGAAACGCTGCAGGAAGACCAAACGGTATCGATCCTGGACGGAAATCGCTAGCCGTGTTTGAAGCCATCGTAAGGAACGGCATCCTGATGACAGTGGCAGCACTGATCATCACGGTGCTCGGTGTCCTGGCCGCGTTTCGCGTACCGGTGCAAATGATCCCGGACCTCGAAGTCCGAACGGTCTCAATCCAGACGTCCTGGCCCGGCGCAACACCGCAGGACGTTGAAAAGGAAATCCTCATCGAACAGGAGGAGTACCTTCGCACCCTGCCCAACATGCAACGGCTCGAATCGTCTGCGTCCAGTGGCAGCGCGGTGATCGAGCTCGACTTTCCGTTCGGCGTTGATATGACGCAAACGCTGATCGAAGTGAACAATGCACTAAACCAGGTGCCGTCCTACCCCGAAAACGTCGATGAGCCGCGAGTATTTGCCAATTCGTTCTCGGCCAACTCGTTTATGTATTTTGCAATCGCACCGTTGCCTGGCAACCCGCGCAACGTCGACATGATAATGATGCGCGACTTTATCGTCGACAACGTGCGCACGCGTCTGTCCGGTGTGCCCGGCGTATCACAAGTCAATGTATCCGGCGGCGCAGAACGGCAAATCAGAATCCTGCTGGACCCGACACGCCTTGCCGATCGCCAGCTCACCATTCTCGACGTCCGCAATGCGATCAGGGCTCGCAATCGTGATGTCTCCGGCGGTGAAATAGACGGTGGCAAGCGCCGCTATCTTCTCCGCACCGTTGGCCGATTCGATTCCGTTGAAGCGCTGCATGACATGATCGTCGATCGACGCGGTGATTCGCTGATTCGCCTGGGTGATATTGCCGACATCGAGTTGGACCATTCGAGGATACAGAGCTACGCCTATTTCAATGCCAGGCCGATACTGTTTGCGTCAATCAATCGCGAGGCTGGCTCGAACGTTATCGATATCAAGTACGCGATGCTCGACGCAGTTGAGCGAGTGAATCAGGACGTGCTGCAGCCTGCCGGCATGCAGATGCAGCTAATCGCGGAGGATGCCGGTTACGTCGAGGCCTCTATTCGCAACGTCTGGCTGAACCTGGCGCTGGGCGCATTTTTCGCAACCGCCGTGATGTTCCTGTTCTTGAGGTCAGTCAGTGCAACAGCCGTTGGCGTGCTGGGCATTCCCGTCTGCACGATCGCTGCGTTCATCGGACTGCTCGCGGCGGGGCGCACGATCAATGTTATCTCGCTGGCCGGGGTCGCTTTTGCGATCGGCATGACCCTCGATAACAGTATCGTCGTCATCGAAAGTATCGAGCTGAAACGGAGACAGGGTCTCGATCGCTTCCGGGCGGCTGTCGAAGGTGTGCAAAGTGTCTGGACCGCCGTGCTGGCCTCAACGCTGACAACGATTCTGGTATTCCTGCCCGTGTTGTTCATACGCGAAGAAGCGGGCCAGCTTTATTCGGACGTGGCCATTGCTATCTCAGCGTCGATACTCGCGTCGATGCTGGTGGCTATCACGCTGATACCAACAGCCAGCGCGCGATTGTCGTTTGGCACAGAGCACCGCTCGCACACGGAGAGCGCGCTCCGGGAACGGCTGCTGTCAACTATCGACGGCCTCATCGCTACGCGCCAACGGCGCAGGGTGACGATCGCCGCTACGGTGATAGCCAGCATCGCCGTAATCCTGTTGCTTACGCCGCCGGCTGAGTACCTGCCAGAGGGCGAAGAGCCAAAGACGTTCGCATCGATGAGTGCGCCGCCTGGCTACAACCTGGAGACAATGAAAGAGATCGGTCTCGAAGTGCAGGATTATTTCATGCAATTCGTTGACGATGATCCGGACCGCTTCGATAGCGGCGAAAGCGATGTACCGGCGATCAAGTATTTGAACACGAGAATATCGGCCAGCGGCTTTCGCATCATATCGGAGCCCGTGAGGCGCGCCGATATCGATGAGCTGATGGATGCGATAACAGAGAAGTACCGCGAGTATCCGGGGATGCGTGCGTTCGCCGCCCGCGGTTCGATTATCTCCAGCAACGATGGCGGGACGCGCAGCATTAACCTTGACGTTTCCGGTCCGAACCTGGGTGTTATCTACGAGGCGGCGCTGGCGACGTATCGTCGCGCAGAGGAGGTTTTCGGCAACCCCCGGATCCAGACCAGCCCGTCATCGCTGTCATTGTCGCAACCCATGCTCGAAGTTCAACCTGACTGGGCGCGCGCGGCGGAGCTCGGCCTGACGGCGAGCGATGTTGGCTACACGGTCGCTGCATTGACGGACGGTGCATTTGTTGACGAGTACTTCGAGTCTGATGACAAGATCGATATGTATCTCTACGGCACCACCGGCGGCGAGGCGGATGTCGACAACCTCGGCGGACTACCGATCTACACGCCGCAAGGCAGCATCCTGCCACTGGATGCCATCGCAACCATTCACGAGACGGTCGACACTAACTCGATCCGCCGTATCAACGGCCAGAGAACCGTGACACTGAATATCATACCGCCGGCGTCGATTCCCCTTGAAGTGGGCGTAGAGACTGTTCGCAACGACGTGGTTGCGTACCTGAGAGAAACCGGTGCATTGCCGGCGAGTGTCAATGTCGATATTTCCGGTGCCAGCGACCAGCTCGATGCGACCAAAGCAGCGCTCGCGGCCAATCTGCCGGTCGCGCTGATCATCGTGTTCCTGTTGCTGGTTGCGATTCTCAAGCACTGGGGTTACCCGTTGCTGATCATGACAACGATCCCGCTCGGCATCGCGGGCGGTATCGTCGGACTGACGTTCCTGAACCTGGTCGGCAGTGCGCTGGAGTGGCTGGGTCTGGGCAGCCTGCACCAGCCCTTCGACATGATCTCGATGCTTGGCTTCCTCATCCTGATGGGGACGGTGGTCAATAACCCGATACTGATCGTCGACCGCGCGATGCAGCATATGAAAGAAGGCAAGCTGTCGGCCATCGACGCGGTCCGCGAGGCCGTCGCATCCCGCCTGCGGCCCATCGCGATGTCGACGCTGACGACGATCTGCGGACTGTCTCCGCTCGTTTTCATTCCCGGTGCCGGGACGGAGCTGTATCGCGGCGTGGGCGCGATCGTACTGTTCGGCATACTCGGTGCAGCCATCGTCTCGGTCACGATGCTGCCGGCGCTGACGATCTCGGTGCTGCAATGGAACGACGGCCGCAAAGTGACGCTGGCCAGTAAACGACATGCCGAATGAACCTGATTTCATCCAGTACGTGTGTGACCAAATCGACGCTGCGTGCGACGTGTCGTACCGGCACATGTTTGGCGGCACCACGCTGTACTCGAAAGGCAAGGTCGTTGCGCTGATTTGCGACAACCAGTTGTTTGTCAAACCTACCGAGGCCGGCCGCGCGTACATCGGCGAAATTACTGAAGCGCCAGCCTATGAGGGCTCGAAGAATTTCTTTCTCGTTGAAGACGGGATCGACGATACCGAGTGGCTCACGGAACTCATTCGTCGCACGGAACAGGAGCTTCCAATGCCGAAGCCCCGCAAGAAAAAGCAGCGTTGATGTCTGACAGCCGCGTTCCTGTTCTCGAATCGTGAGCTAAGTCTCGGAATTACATCGTCTTTTTTCGCCGCGGTACGCTAGCATTGAATTCTATGGCCGCTGCTAACCGCAAATCGCTTTCTCTGCTCGCGGTGCTTGGCATTACAAGCCTGGCGCTTGCCGGGTGCTCCGCCGATCCCGAGGCAGATGACGAGACCGACAAGTCGGCAGTGACTGAGGCGCCCGCACCGAAAAAGGCCGCCGATACGCTGCCACCGACCGGCGCCCCGGTATCAGCGGAAATGCGCCGGGAACTTCGCCGCCTGGCCGAACTAATGCCGCCGGCCGAGTTCGAAGAACTCGAAGGCAAACAACAGCAGTGGCTGACACAACGCGAACAGCATTGCGCAGCGTCGGCCGAACTGGCCACGAGCCGTGACGAGGCCATGTTGATCGTGATCGAGTGTCGGCGCGACAGCGATGCACAGATAATGCCGCGCCTGCGCGATCGGCACTTCAAGTTGCTTGCGGCGGAGCCGGTACTACGAACGTCGCCGGGATCAATCGAACCCAACTATGAAGCAGCGCAGTCCCCCGGGCTCGTACAGGCGATGCACGTTATCGAACATATGGATCAGCTGGTCATCGCAGGTGGCCGCAATATCTACGGTGTCGAGGCATCGAGCGGTAAAAAGACCTGGGGTGTGGATGCAGCCGAACGCACCAATACCCGTATCGCGGTTTCGCCTAACGGCAGAATACTAGCCACGGGCTCGCAGAGCGATATGCTCGTGCGATTCTGGGACGCAGAGACAGGTGACTTCTTGTTCGACACCAACGTCGAGCAGAGAGATGCACCGTTCGCTTTTCTGGCGGGGAGTCGGCACATGGTCATCGGTGCTCGGCGTCTGGTCGTTATGGATCTGGAAACGAAACGAAAGCGACCGGTGCTTATGGCAACAGGCAGCACATCGGCGATTGCCGTCAATGACGACTACGTCGTCGTCGGTAAAAAGAGCGCAGAAATCGTCACCTACGCTATCGAACAGAAACCCGACGGGATTGAACTTGACGAGGTGGGACGTGCGACGGCCGTCGAGCCAAGAAAACCTGTGGTAGCGCTTGCGTTGTCGTCGGACGGACTGCACCTGACATCGGTGACGCTCTCGGGTGTGATCGGCCGCTGGATCATTCCGGAAATGAGCCGTGTGTCGGGAACACTCGGCGAACTTCGCTACGTCGGCTCCGTCGCGATAACAGACAGGAACGACGTATTGTTTCTGTCGGGCAATGCTGCCACTCGCGGCGCAAAGGGTCGCGTCGTGGCGATTGACGTCGAGGCCGGCCTGTCCAAGCGTATCTACGACGACGCCAGGACCGCCGGCCCCGGCATTGCGTTGGCCGAAAACTCCAATACCTTATTCATAGGCGACGGCACGACACTCACGTCCATCCGTGTCGCGACGAGCAGCGAGGGTTTCGACAACATGGAGAGTCTTGCCGACGGCGCGCTCGCGAACGTCAAGAGCGCGCAGGAAGCCCTTGATGACTTGCGCGCTCAAGGCGCAACACTCCCGAAGTCGGCCCTTGGTGAACTTTCGGACGACACCAAGGTGCATGTGGTTGGTGTCTACGAGGGCAAGTTGCCGAACGGCAAAAAGCGAGGGTTTCGGGAAAATGTACAGGGGCAGGTGACTATCAACGTCGGTGGGTCTGGCAGGGCCGTGCTCGTGCTGACGGCGTACGAACCAGTCAAGTGGACCGTCATCCCCCGCGGCGTATTCGTCGATCATATCCTGCTGTTCGGTTACAACGATCAAGAGGTCAATGCGCCACCCGGTACACGGGTCTACAGCAACCTGCAATCGTCAGTGGGTGCAACGAGGACGTTCGCCTACAAAAAAGACGCGAATTACGCGAAGCTCGAAAAGGCGGTACGTGAAATCACTGGCAAGGACGTCGACACATTCCAGGGCAAGTACAAGGCGGGGAGCTTTTCGGTCAACTCGGGCGGCTCGCGAGCGGACCCAACGCAGTCTCCCGGAGTCAACAAGTGGGTCGACGAGGATGGTGTAGTTCACTACGGTGACCAGCGCACGGGCAACCCACAGTAAACGCGTCACTGCAGCACTGAGTGACGTAAAACTCACGCACGCCTGAGACAAACGGCCAGACACCTGTCTGTGCCGAATAACCGGGAAGAAACTGGGCATCCAATGTCAAGGAGCTATCCGAATAGTCCCGATAAAATCAACGCGGACGAATTTATGGAAGGGGCCCTATAACTGTTTAGAAGTCGATGCGCTCCAGCCAGATTTTCTGCAGCCCATCATCGGTTTTGCCGGTCCCTAACACCCACACGCCATCATCACCGGCGACCATTCCGGCAGGGGTAGTTCTTTGGCCAATTAGCGCCTGTCCGTAAGCGGCAATACGGCGATCCTTGTCAAGTTGAACCACATACGATGACGAACCTCGACCGTACAAGAACACCGAATTCCGGTAGGACGAGGCGAGAAACTGGAAATTGGACTCCAGATGCTCCGCCGCAGGATTCAGATAGGTTCTGCGAACATCGCCATTGATCGCATATTCGTACAACCAGCTCCCATGCACAGGAGACTACTCTCTGTTGCGATAGTTGTTCTGAACCAATACTCCATGACCGTCGGCAATAGACACGACAGCATTGTTCCCGAGCCGTAATACTTCGCCCCATGGTCACGTTCTGTTTCCTCCATGATCCCGGGCAGCTCTGCCTGCCTCTTCCAAGTGGTGATCAACCTACGTTCAGACAGGCCAAGCCACATGAACGTTCTCGCAATCGCCGGTGATTCCCACGCAGGTGTCGCGCCGTTGCTCGTCACCAATAGTCGCTTCTCACTGCCCGACCACGGCGGTAATTTTACGGGTCCCGACGCGTCGCGCGATCGGTGCAAGCTCGCTCTTCGATACCATTTTCCGTATTCGCAAGTTCAAATATGACGAATCCACCACCGCCGTTTGGCGTGTGAAACCAGTTCGAAGTCGAAAGCTTGCTGATACCTGACTCACGAGTTCCTCGCGCCAGTACCTTTCCCTCAAGCGATACTTTCATCCACGAAACAGACGTATCTTTTCCATGTGAATCTATGCCAGAAACGAACAACACGTTGCCATCGTTCGTGCTCAATCGAAATGGTTGCACCGATGGCGCGCTGACTGACGACAGCTTCTTCTGGCCTGAAATTGACCAACGCTCAACATCTCCTGCCTCACCCGCGGTCCCGGCGACGACGTGCTGAAGAACCACCTCATCGTGACCGCGGCGCAGGCCGGCTGCGGCGATTCTGTCTGTCGGCTCGCCGGTCACGTCGTGCTGAGCGACTGCTACCGTTAGCATCGGCCTCGATTACATAGATATAGTGTTGTCGACGATCCCGGACAAATTGATCGCGAGATGGATTCGTCACGTAAAGGACACGCACTTTGTCCTGGTATAGATCCCAGTCATAGATTTCCGCGTAATACATCCCGTCATCGCGATCAACAAATTCGCCTCCCGAGGATTTAGCGGTGGGTGGTCGCTTGAGCACTTCGCTGACCGGCAGCGGTTTGACCGCAGCTTCTCTGCGCTCGCGATCCGCGCGCTCTTCGCGCCTGACTTCCAACTCCGCGCGTTGAATATCTCGCTGTGCGGCGCGCTCAGCGCGCTTGGCGTCTTTGTCAGCCTGGCGTTCAGCCTCCGATCTGGTCGGCAACAGGTTCTCAAAGCCCTCCATCATCTGGCCGATAGTCGCGTCGTCGAGATAGGCGCAGGACTGCATGATACTGTCGCGCATCTGTTGGGCCATTTGCACGTTCTGCGCGGAATATTTGCCGGACGCTATACGCTCGTCGACGGACTTGAGGCGCTCCTGGCACGCTTCCGGATCCAGCGCCATCGCAGAAGGTAACCAAGCGGATAAGACGAGCAGCAAAATGCCTCTGGATAACGTTTCCTGCATCATGAAGGTTCCTCTATGACATCCCGATTGTTGTTCGAGCATACCTCAGCTCATCAGGCGAGCCCGGGGCGCTCACACATGGTGTGTGCTTATCTGCCTGTCTTTGCCGGAGCGGCGCAAGATGTGCGTGAAGCCTCGCCTCGAAGTCAGCTAGCCTTGAAAAGGCGTCTTGCTCCTCGTCGAGCAGTGTCGCACAGTCCTGCACGTTCTTCAGATGATTGAGTCGTGCCCGAACCGATGACATCAGGAAGCGCTTGATATCTCGTCTTCCGAATTCCTCTGCTGCGTAGTGGAGCGCGAACTCTGCGAAGACATCAAACTGATTGCTGATCAGGTAGAGATTCAGAGCGCCGCGTGGAACGCCGACGATGCCACTGGTCGAATCACCCGCAAGGAAGCAGCGGCTTGTAACGAGCTTTACTGCGTATCGGCTCGCAACCACCCTTAGCTTCCTCGCTGCTTGTGTGTAGAGTTCTATCGGCGCTACTCGACGAAGCCCGAAGACAGAATCGCCGTACAGGCCGGGCTGAAAGATGCTGTAGTAAGTACGAGTGGCTTCGGCGTCTTTGCCCAGACCGGCCTCCATATCAGCGACATTGATCAACTTGAGTACAAGATCGGACTGCACTTCCCGGTCGCATTGTGCCGGGTCAACTTCGGGAGTGGATTGGACCGCGGCGTGCATCGATCGGCTATTCCGACAAAATCAGGTTGACGTCGAATTCGCCCCTCTCGAGGGTAACGATATTACTCACGTCGGGATCGGCGCTGGAGTTGTCCTTGTAGGGTAGTTTCCCACTGAACCTTCCCTTGAGGCGAGTCTCTCCGCCCGAGTTGCTGATCGTGTCAAACGTAACGACTGCTTCGCCGCCGTACTCTGATCCATACCGCCCCTTCCACAGTTCCTGACCTGCGAACATGATCTTTGCGCTCTGCACGGTGGCGCCGTCGCCGGAGTCATTCACACTCGCCGTAATCACGAGCAGATCGATCGGGTTGGTGGCATTGTCCTTGCTAACGTGGCCGGAAAAAAACACCGTGCCGGTACCGAGAAAGCTCTGATCGCTTTCTGTAATCCAGCGACCGGCCTTGTATTCGCGCGTCACGTACCAGGTCCGTTGCTCACCGTTTAGTGCGGCCGTAATCTCGCCCAGCACTTCGACGCTCGACGACGCGGTGGGCGCTGCGGCTTTGCCAACGTTATCCGCTGATCCCGCATCAGTACCGCATGCCGCGAGGACCATAGCGAATGCAGCAAAGATCAGCCCTTGCAGGCCGACTACCCGTTTTTCAGGCATTGCGCTCACGCTATTCCACCAGATCGAAGCCAAATTCCGCCGCCATATCGTCGGTTTCATTCTGAAATTCCGATTGCTCTTCGTTGGATTTCTGCATCTTTTCGAGATCGGTCCGTAGTGACGCTTCCATCTTTTTCGTCGACGATTCTTGCCGCTCTTCTGACAGTCGATCGGCCTTTGCGTACTGCTCCTGGTTGCCCGCGATTTCGAAGTAGTCACGGCCGTACGCATAGTAGTCTTTCATCATCAATCCCATTAGCGCCTCACCTCCGGCGTCCGCGCTGGCCATTTTCATTAACGCCTCGCCGCGAACATTTGCGCGAGCCTTTAAACGCGCGACCTGTTGCGGGTGCCTGGCAAGGCGACGAATGCCCGCCTCAAGAGCGCCTGTCGCCTGACCATGCAGCATCCCTTTCGGAATGGCGCCATCGGTTTTGTCGAACTCGTCGAAGTGCCGTGACTCTTCGGCCAGCCAGTGGTCGGTGACTTTCGGATACAGCGGCACGAGATGCGCCCTGAGTTGCTCTTCGAACCTGGCTAACGTGTCGAAAGCCGCAAGTTCTTCGTCAAGCAGTGGCGTCAGATCATTGACGTACTGCCTATTGTGGGCTTCAGTGCCTATTTGACGCGTGCGCTCAAGTTCATCAAGACGATTCTCGACAAGACTAACGAGTGCGCTCTCAATATCTCGCTGCAGCAGCTCACTCTCCGCATACGAAATTGCGTGATTGACGAAAAGGTCGTACTGATTGCTAGCCAGGTAGAGCCTCAGGGCGCCACGTTGAATGTCGCCACCGTATTCGTGCGATTCGTCGAGTAGATGGCCCTGGGTCCTGCGCTGTTCGGCAAGCTCGGATGCCACGACACGCAGTTTGTCTGCAGCTCCCTGGTAGAAATCCATCGACAGGCACCGCCTGTTGTCGGCGTAAAATCCTGCATACCAATGGCCTCCGAAGACGCCGGTATAGGCTTCCACCGCTGCAGCCAGTTTGCCCTCACCCGCCAGCTTGTCGCCCTCGGCAATGAAGCCGGGCTTTATGCGTGCCTGAACTTGCCGTTCGCTTTCGCGTTCATCCATGGGTATCGATCCATCGGGACCCGGAATTAATTCCGTGCAGATGGTTTGCGCAGACGCAGCGGGCAGAGGACTGATCAGCAGGCCCGCCGCGGCGATGCCGAGCAGCGAGCGGACCGTATTCCTGGCACTCATGGTGGACATCAATTCTTGAACAGCTTACTAAGTCCTTTGCGGACGGAGTTTCTGGCCTCATCGACGACGGCCTGCTCCGTCTCGTCCTCCACGACGTCGCCGATCTGCTCATCCAGTCCGGGCTCTTCGTATTGCTGACCGTTGTTGCCCTGTGGTTGTGAATTCTGGCCCATCTGCCCCATCATGCTGCCGAAACCCATCTTGGAATAGTTCGCCGGCACTTCGAATTGGCTCGGGTCCTGGGGACCAATCTGGACGTCGCGCATCACGAAAACCATGCGTTGTCCCTTCTGTTTGCGACTCTGGTAGATCATGTCGACTTTCATCAGGATGCCTTCATCGCTTACCCAGTAGTAGCCGCCGCCCTTGCCGCCCTGCTTGTCTTTAAACTTCGCCTTGTACTTCGTGCAATCGAATCCGTTGATCGCTTCCCGGCCGACTTTACTCGCTTCCGTAAAGTCGACGTCGGAGTTGCCCGCTTCTTGCAGTCCCTTGATGTCCATTTCCCGGTACATGCTCATCGACGGCATCAGCATGTAGTTCTTGCCCGTATCCTGTCGCGTGATAATGACAGCGGACATGCCGGCGGTGCTCATTTCCATGCGCATCTTCCCCGGCGCCTGCCGGACAAACGAGTCGATTTGGCCTTCTTTCATTTCCATATGGCGCGTCCCGCTAAATGACGCGTTCTTATCGATACCGAACTTTTCCAGGTATTCCTCAACGGGGACTGCGTTTGCCGGCAGTGCCAGTAGAGTTGATATCAATGCCAGGATGAGAGTGCGCATGCTAGATCTCCTGATTTTTGGGTTGTGAGCGCTTGCTGAGTTCCAGAATAGGTAGCTTCCGACCCCCGCACTTCCGTAATCACGCCCAAATTTCGGGTAGGCATACCTATTTTTCGAGCCATTTCCTTAACGCTGTGTTGGGCACCAATGGCAAGCGAAACCCCGCAAGAGCATGGCGTTGATACCTCGCATGCCTATATTTGCGAGTCGATACGGGCCATTCTGGCGTGGACACGGCCACTTGTCGTAGGGACCGGCAAGTGATAACCATGCACACAGCTGGTGTTTCAGACGCAAGTTTTGGTGACAGAACGACTCGGTGCTAATCGAAAGGGAACAACCGCTTCAGGAACTAAGCGAGCTCGCGAACAGCGCCGCTGACGGGCGCGGCGCCATCGCGCTTGTGGGTGGCGAAGCAGGCATCGGCAAGACTTCAGTTCTGGAGGAAATGCGGCTACGAGTCGGCGCAGGCCATACCGTTATCTGGGGTGGCTGCGACGCACTGTTCACGCCGCGTGCACTCGGACCGATTCATGACATGGCCCACGCGCTTGGTGACGAGGTAAGACAGCTGCTTGCCGACGGCGGGCAATCCTCTCAACTATTTGCCGCCGTGTTGCGACAAATAGAGACGTCGCGCGACCCGACTATTCTGGTATTCGAGGACGTGCACTGGGCCGACCATGCCACTCTGGATTTCTTGAAGTACATCGGTCGGCGTATCTCGATGCTGCGCAGCCTGTTGGTGATGAGCTTCAGGAGCGACGAAATCTCGACGGACCATCCATTGACACAGGTTCTCGGCGAGTTACCGCCATCTTGTACGAACCGCATTGATCTCTCGCCGCTGACGCCCGACGGTGTCAACGCGCTTAGTGCTCCATCGGGGGTTGACGATAAGGAGATCTATGATATTACTGGCGGCAATCCGTTCTTCGTCACCGAATTACTGGCGTGCAGGGAGGACTTTCACCAATCCATACCAGCCTCGGTAAAGGACGCGGTCAGTTCACGACTTAACAGGCTGGCAATCGCTGAACGTGAATTCCTGGAGACGATCAGCGTAATGCCCGGCTCAGTGCCGCGACACGTTCTGCAGCCGTTGTTCGGTGAGAACGCCGAGACACTGGCGATGGCCTGCGTCGGGCGAACCTTGCTGATGCAGGATGTAAACCGCACGCTTCGCTTTCGCCATGAACTTGCTCGACTTGCCACTCTGTCGAGAGTATCTACTACAAAGCAAAAATCGATTCACGCGCGCGTGCTGGACGCCTTGCTCGCCACCGCAGAAACAGAGCCAACTCTGGACCAGCTAGTGCATCACGCCAGCGGCGCCCTGGATGCGAAGAAAGTCCTTCTGTATGCGCCTCAAGCCGCGACGGCAGCCGCCTCGGTTGGCGCGCACCGCGAAGCGGCCGCGCACCTCGCAACGGCGCTACGATTTATTGACGAAGCCGAGCCTGAGGACGCCGCGCAGCTATACGAAGACTGGGCGTATGAGGCGGGGCTCGCACTGCGCATCAACGATGAGGTCCTGGAAGCACGACGACACGCGATTACGCTGTGGCGCGCGCTGGGTCGTATGGACAAGGTCGGCGACAACTTGCGCTGGCTGTCGCGGCTGCACTGGTATCGCGGCGAGGCGGCCGAGGCGAGTCATTTTGCGGATGAAGCCGTGCGGGTTCTGGAGAGCACTCCGCCGTCATCGGAACGAGCTATGGCATACAGCCTTCGGTCGCAGCTGCACATGCTCAACGACCAGATGGACGAAGCGGTCGAATGGGGACACAGGGCACTCGAACTTGCGGCGAAGTTCAACGACGACGAAGTCAGGGTTCACGCGCTCAACAATATCGGCACCGCGCTGATATTTCGTGACAAACCGGAGGGTATCGAACTACTCGAAGAGAGCCTCGCATTGGCGCTGCAAGCGGGACAACATGAGCACGCTGCCAGGGTGTATACAAACCTCGCCGAGTATGGCGTCGACTTCAGGAATTTCGAACTGGCTGAGCGCATCATCAGCGATGGCATTGCGTTCGACACGCATCATGACCTCGACTCGTGGACACATTATCTGGTCGGTCGTCTGGCGCAGCTGCGAATGGAGCAAGGACGGTTGCGCGATGCCGAGACCATCGCGCAGGGTGTTCTGAAACTCGATCGGCTGACGCTGCTCATGAAGTTACCGGCGCTGATTGTCCTTGCCAAGGTTCGGCTGCGCTGCGGTAACCCCAATGGTCGGGAGCTTGCGTCCAGGGCGCTGCAGGATGCGATTGCGACTGACGAACCACAGTACATCGTTCCGGCCCGCTTCGGATTGATCGAGGCTGCCTGGTTGCATAACGCGCCCGAATTGGGGCTTGAGCATCTCGACAATCTCGTGAAACTCGGGGTCGACCAGATGCACCCGTGGAATATCGGTGAAGCCGTTGTTTGGGCATGGCGATTGGACTTCGAGTTGCCGGACGCATTTCATGTCGAATTGCCCGAGCCGTTTGCTCGTGAAATCCAGGGCGACGTCGGAGCAGCGGCGGATGCGTGGGAGAAGCTTGACTCTCCCTACCACGCCGCGGTCAGCCTGATGAACGCGAAGACCGAGCAAACCGCCGACAATCTTGCCAGAGCGATAAAGCTGTTTGAAAAGGCGGGCGCCAAAGCGGCGGCGACCAAAGGCAGAAATCTCGCACGCTCGCTCGGGCATGCCAAGCACATGCCCCGAGCCCGGCGCGGCCCTTACGGCGCTGCGAAAAACCATCCACTGGGACTAACGCGACGTGAGCAGGACATTCTGGCGCTGTTGGCAGACGGCGCGACCAACCGTGATATTTCGGAAGCCCTGGCTCGTTCGCAGCGAACCGTCGAACACCACGTATCGTCGGTGCTCGCAAAGCTTAATGTCGGCAGTCGAATGGAAGCCATGCTGCGAGTGCAAAACGAACCGTGGCTGCTGCCTGACCGTGCGACCGAGGAGGTTTCTTCCGCGCCTGACCGCATCGGAGATCACGGCCAATGAAAAATAGTATGAATAACCGGGAGACCAGAAACTCTATGCCTGATCGGCGTCTGGGCGTCTGGTAAGGAAAGCGTGACGCCGAAAACTGACGCGGCGAAAGATGAGGTCATCGGCGGTGGATACGAGTTCGAGTTTTCAGATGACGGACGTGCGCGGATTAGTTATGAAAACTATGAAGTGGATAAGGCGCATGGAATTGCCGGGAATAAGCCAGGTTATGCGGGCCGTATATACCGGGACCGCAGAGGGTCGCTTTCAATTAAAGGGCCCGAATCATGGCATGGCCGTCAGATTCGAGTCGAAGGTCAATATAAACGTGTTTCGGGAACGTGGCGGCAACTGGCAGGCGATCGGCGAAAGTATGGACCGGCCAATACACAACGAGGGAGACTACTTGGTTGAGTGTAGCGGCAATTCGCTAACCCTTAGTTCGGAGCTTCATTCAGGTTTCGAAGGCGCTTACACCGGTCATTTGTCCAGAAAATAATCGCGCCGGCAAGCACTGCCAGAACAACAGCCAGGATGATCAGTATTGCACTCATAAATTGTTCGCACGCAATACGGACCAGTCGGAATCAGTGGCGAAAACACCATCACTGACGCTTCAGTCTGACGTGTAGATCGCGCCTTCTCCAGAAATCGACGTCGATTGCCCGACCGAAACGAAGCGCCCGTTACCCCACGCCATGCCGCGACTTTCGTAATAGCCGTCGATATCGACGATCGCCCAAGTTGCACCGCCATCGATGCTCGATATACCGACAGGTCGTTCGAAGGTGGGTGGCCCCAACCACCAGTACCACCATGTGATTCCACCGGCCACTACCAGTTTCGAACCGTTCCAAGCGGCGCTCAAATAGGTAACCTGTTGGACCGGCGTCTGCAATTCCGCCCAGTTATAACCATCCGCCGACACAAAGACCGCACTGTCGCTGCCGGCAACGATGAACCGGTTGCCGTCATGCAGGATCGCGTAAGACGCAGCGGCCTCATCCCGGATGATGATGTCGTGCCAAACCTTGCCGTCGAGCGAAACCAATACCCGAGCATCGCTCGCCGAGCTGAATACGTCGGTCGCGGCCACAAAGAGCCCGTTCACGTAGACAAGATCGGTAACGAAATGCCCGGATTGCGGCAACGAGTCGACAACCGTCCAGGTATCACCGCGATCTACCGACCTCATGATGAATGCGTCACCCGTCTCCAGGTCCATGCCACCTGCAACAAATTGCGATGAATTGACGGCAACTGCCGCCAGGCGGACGCGGTTCCCGCTGTGCTTGATGCTCCAGTTTTCGCCGTTATCGGTCGATAGCAGCACCGTCGTATCGAAGCCAACAGCAACGATATCTGATCCGTGAGACGCGACAGCATTTAGGTCGACATCGGTAAAGGATTCTCGCTCCACCCAGTCGATGCCGTCATCGGACGTCAGAATTACCCCGCGGTCGCCAACCACGATAAACCTGCCACCATCCCAGAGAACATCATTCAGAACGAATGGCAGTCCCGTCAAACGGCTCGTCCATTCATCAGTGTCGGCGATGCCGACAACGTCAAATTCCTTACCCAGGTGATTCGAGCTATTGCCGGCTGTATCCATCACCCAGACATCAATATTGAACGCGCCGACTTTTTCCGTCGACATTGCGAATTGCTCAATCAAGGTTTCCGATTCCGTGGACTGAGTTACAGGAAAACTAAGACGGGTGCCACCAAAAATCTCTACCCACAGAGTCTGAATATCCAGTCCGGCATCCCGGAAATCAATCTGAGCCGTAACAACCACGCTGCCGTTGCCCTCCATGACCATGACCGTATCCGGCGATAGCGTCAGATTGGAAATTTCTGGCACATCCTGACCCGCTACGCGCGCAGCTGTCGGAGGTGCAAATCCGCCACCGTCACCACCGCAGCCCACCAGAAAAAGTACCAAGTAGAATAATGACTTACGCATTGCAGGCACCTCCTCGACCATCTCAAATCTCCGGCTCGGCAGCCCGGCGATCTTGGGTCCTGCGTGGCGTCGCAGAAGGCGTCGCGGAGGAGGCGAGGACCCGTGGCTTTGCGTCGCTAACTTTCGTTAGGTTTGCCTTTACCG